>JAFDZA010000028.1 GCA_018267135.1 Bacteroidota bacterium | reverse complement strand
TTGACCCAGTTGTTTATAATTTGTCATCGCAACACAAGTTTAATTAACTTCGGTCAATTGAAGGGAGGAGAAATCTTCCCTTCTTTCAACCCCTTGTGTTGCACTTATTAGTTGAACTTAGAAATAATGAATAAGGGGCTTTTAAAGTTCAGAGATTTTAAAAAACCAGTTTATAATTTATTTAAGTCTGTTGCCGATTCATTAACAATGCATCCTAATCAAACCCTTGCCATTAAACAAAGGACGATGAAGAAACTAACTAAGGAGGCAGAAACAGTCAAATCCAAGATTGCGGCAACCATGGAAAACTCAAAAAATATTTCTGTGCTAATGGCCGGACTAGTTTATAATTATGAAGCTAATTTTGGAAGAATAGATGGGAGCACCATTGTTCAGTACGAGTCTCGTCTATTGCCTTTTCAAGATATTCTGTTAGTAAAAAACACATTGAATCTGAGTAAAAATGTAAAAACAAACCGGGTTAATAAGATAATACCCGATGTACTATTGAGAGCCTACTCAACGGGCTCACCTGAGAATTTCATAGCAAAAACCTCAATTAAAGTAATTGATTTTTGGGCATCTTGGTGCAGGCCTTGTCGTTATGCCAACCGAACTGAACTGCCGGTTTTATATGAGAAGCATAAAAAAGGTTTTAGCCTTATTGGGGTAAGCATAGATACAGATTACATAAATGGGAGGCGGCTGTAAAAAAGGACAGTACACAATGGCCCCAGTATTTAGACGAACAAACGATCTTAAAAAAAACCTTTTCAATTGAATCCGTTCCGGTTTATCTTGTGGTAGATCAGAACAACAAAATTATTTTCGAGGCCAATTCCGTTTTTCAAATAGATGAATTTTTAGAGAAAATAAAGCAAATAAATTAATTGCGAGGTGGTTTCATTCCTTCCCAAAACGCCTTCCGGCTTCGGGCTTCATATACATCTTTTTCGCCCAGCATTACCTGCGATTTATTTTTTGCCAACCGAAATGAAAACGAGGCCAGCTCACCGGTTTGCGCGCAGATAGCGTGCACTTTCGTAACAAACTCGGCCACAGCCAGCAGGTAGGGCATTGGCCCAAATGGTTTCCCTTCAAAATCCATATCGAGGCCGGCCACAATTACACGCTTGCCCTGGTTGGCCAAAGTATTGCAAACGTCAACAATGGCATCATCAAAAAACTGTGCTTCGTCAATGCCCACCACCTCACAATTCCCCGCCAGCAATAAAATGTCGCTTGCAAATTGTACCGGAGTAGAACGGATTTCGCGTTCGCTGTGTGACACGATTTTTTCTTCATGATACCGTTTATCGATAGACGGTTTAAATATCTCAACTTTTTGTTTGGCAATAAGCGCTCGATTAAGCCTCCGAATAAGCTCTTCGGTTTTTCCCGAGAACATACAGCCGCAGATCACTTCAATCCACCCGGTTCTTTCGCGGCCTCCCAAATGCGGTTCTACGAACATGAAGCAATTTATCATTTTTAGTCCGGAATTGTCAGTAGTTGAAAAAAGTTTCAGGGAAACGCATGACTTTTGAAGAGAGAATGAATTTTACTGCGGTGCCGAATTGTTTATCTTTACTTTTCAGAAAAATAATGGAAGAAAAAATAAGCGTACAGGCAATAGAGGAATATAGCCGTTTATTTGCGGCTACATTGGCTAACTCTTTTTTTGAAAATAAAGAAAAGATCAGCGGGCGGGAGATACTTTCACTATGCGATATTAACCAGGTAAACTTGCTGGTGATAAAAGAACTGATGCACCACTGGAATGGCGAAAGCGATAAATGGAAAAGTCCTTTTTTCGATTATGAGGCTCCGGAGGTGAAAGAATCCATGCGTCAATTTTGTAACGTACTATCTAACCATATTTTAATTTCGAAAATAGATTATATACCCTTATTGAAAACGGCTACGGCTCAAACCCTGCACATCCTTTTTGCCCCTTACGATTTTTTCTCAGAGGTGCTCGATGCCAAGGGTAACGGCCTGATGAAGACAGATCACTTGAAAAATGAAACCCGCTACTTGCGCATCAACCGGGCACCGTTAGATAAGCTTATAGAAAAACTGGATGAACGCAAAATAGAAATTATTACCGGCAATGAAGCCTTTGCCATGTTAGATCATATTTTGGAAGAAATGAATTTTTCGCCCGAAGATATAGATGGCTATGTTGTCTCTTTTTCAAAGGTGGCTACTCTGCCGTTGGCGACCCTGTATGAACGCAAAGAACCTCAGCCCAAGCAGCCGAAACCCAGTATGCCCGAGCAGACTTCGATAAAACCAAAAGTTTCAACGGACGAATCAAAAAAAAAGAGAGGCACTCTGATTGATAGCTTAACAATCAATCAAAAATTCATGTTTACCAAAATGCTTTTTGCAGGCGACTTCCAACTTTTTTCTAAAACAATGGAACAGACGGATACCTTTGAGTCGCTCAGCGAGGCAACAAGCTACATTAACGATAACTTTCCGCACTGGGATCGCGAAAGTGAAGCGTTTGAAGAATTTATGGCCATGCTTCAACAGAAATTTACCTACACAATTAGATAATTTATGGCTGTCTTAAAAGTAATCACCTGTCCCCTCTTGGGATCTTTTTAAATTGCCTGATATTTTCTTGGAGGTTTCTTATCAGCTAAGGGTTTAGTATAGGATGTAATACTTATAGATATGAGTAGAATAGAAAATAGCTTTATCAGATTGTAGAAATCTCAATATTGATGCTTACTTCTTTAATGTGTCTAGCTCACCACTAAAAAGGCCAAACACAGCCTCGCTGCCGGAGGGAGGTAAAAAATAAATTTTTTTCTTTTTCCCTTTAAGATGCAACGAATACATATTGATAAAAGGAAGGTGTTTAAGTTCAATTACATCAGCCCATTCGTAGTGTTTACGTTTAGCCCGGTGTGCTACTGTAATTTTTTTCTTACTCATGATTACCTGCCGGATATTGGCAAATACCGTGGTGTGAACCGCTATTAAAATCATGGCCAGCGAAGTAAACACAAAAATGGCAAACCGGCTTTTGGGGGTATCTTCATATTGCACTAACAGAATAACTGCGGCCACGGCTTGCAGACCAGCAAAGGCCAGGAAAAAATAACGGACAAGATAAAATTTAATCAAACGGGTATCTTTCATTGCTTTAGTAGTTTAAAAAATGGTTGTTTGATATAGAACGCAAGACAAAAATAAAAAAAGTTTTTGGAGGGTTACAAAATGGCAGAGTTAGATGGGGCAATATCTCGTCCTTAGTTCAGAAATTTTTTTGTTCAAATCAAAATCTCCATTACATTTGCAGTCCTTTGTTGGGAGCTTAGCTCAGCTGGTTCAGAGCATCTGCCTTACAAGCAGAGGGTCGTGGGTTCGAACCCCTCAGCTCCCACTTATTAACCTTGGCATCTCCAAGGTTTTTTCTTTTGATGGAGGCCAGTTTTTATATTTTGTTTTCTCGCACGGCTAATAAATATTATGTTGGCCACACCAC
>JAFDZA010000027.1 GCA_018267135.1 Bacteroidota bacterium | reverse complement strand
CAAACGTGTAAGCCAAGTAGAAAAAATGATCAACGAAAGACCTGTACGAAAATTTAACTATCAAACCCCAAATGCTGTATTTTTACGAAAACTAAAAGTTGCACTTATTACTTGAACACAGCTTTCAAGATCGCATAGATTTGAGAACAAATGCGAGAGACAGTATTTCCCGAAGGTTTTGAAAAACGGATGAAAGACCGGCTGGGGAACGACTGGCCAAAATTTGCTGAGGCCCACCGGCAACCCGCTCCCGTTTCCATCCGAATCAACCCCGCCAAAAGCACTCCTCTAAATTCAGAAAAAATACCCTGGACCGATTTCGGTTATTCCCTGACCGAGCGCCCCGCTTTCACATTCGATCCGCTCTTTCATGCCGGAGCATATTATGTGCAAGAAGCCAGTTCTATGTTTCTGGAGCAAGCTCTGAAGCAAACCACCGATTTAACTCGGCCGCTGCGTGTTTTAGATTTGTGTGCCGCCCCGGGCGGAAAATCTACCCATTTACTGAGTTTACTTTCTGAAAATTCGTTGTTGGTTTCAAACGAAGTGATCCGCTCGCGGGCTACCATCCTGGCCGAAAATATTTGCAAATGGGGGAATATAAATGTCATTGTTACAAATAATGACCCGGAAGATTTTAAAAACCTAACCGGTTTTTTTGATGTGATCGTGGTGGATGCGCCCTGTTCGGGCGAAGGTCTTTTTAGAAAAAATCCAGAAGCGATGCAGGAATGGTCGGAAGAGAATGTGGCACACTGCTCTTTACGGCAACAACGAATAGTCAATACTATTTGGCCAGCGTTAAAACAAAATGGTGTTTTAATTTATTGCACGTGCACGTACAGCGAAAAGGAAAATGAAGAAAATATAAAATGGTTGGTCGATAATAAAAAAGCAGAAAGCGTAGCATTAAAAGTAAAAAGCGATTGGGGCGTTGAAGAAATACACAACGAAAATAGTTTTGGTTATAGGTTTTATCCACACAAAATAACCGGTGAAGGTTTTTTTATTTCGGTGCTTCAAAAAAAAGAGTGCGAAGAAGAAATTAAAATCAAAGTAAAAAAAAAATTTGATGGGGTTACAAAGGAAATAATAAGTCGGATTTCAGAGTGGCTTTCGCCTGCTGGCGAAGTCTGCTATATTTTACATAATGACCTCGTTCTTGCCATTGGCCGAAGCCCAAAAGAAGAAATCGAGTTTCTCTCGCAGCAACTAAAAGTTATTCAAAAAGGAACTGCGTTGGCTACTGTTAAACATGATAAGCTCATTCCTGAGCATGCCCTGGCCTTATCTGTTTTATTAAACAAAGAAAATTTTACAACCCTGGAGCTAAACCGCGAGCAAGCCATTTTTTATTTGCGCAAGGATACGCTCACGATAGGCGCTCCCACCAAAGGTTTTATATTACTTACCTACCAACACGTACCGCTCGGCTGGGTAAACCACTTGGGCAACCGAACCAATAACCTCTACCCTACCGAATGGAGAATACGCAACCAAGAAATCTTGTCAGGTTAAGCTCTGAACCCGTAACTTGCCGAGCTAATTAGAACCCTATGAAAATACTCGGCATTATTCCCGCCCGCTACGCTTCCTCACGTTTTCCGGGCAAGCCTTTAGCCGATATGCTCGGGCAAACCATGATTGAGCGGGTGTATTATCAAGTAAAAAAATCAAAGCTATTGAATCAGGTGGTGGTGGCCACCGATGACCTGAGAATTTATGATCACGTAATTTCATTTGGCGGAAATGCCTGCCTGACGGCAAGCGAGCACCCCAGCGGAACCGACCGGTGTTTTGAAGCGCTGCAAAAGCAAAAAGAATCATTTGATTTTGCCGTTAATATTCAGGGCGATGAACCGTTTATCGATCCACGCCAAATCGATTTGCTTTGTTCCTCATTAATTATAGAAACCGAACTGGCTACCCTCATCCAAAAAATAGCAACACCCGAGCAATTGCTTTCGGCTGGCGAGGCTAAAGTAGTTATCAACCACCGTGGCGAAGCCATTTATTTCAGTCGCTCGCCTATTCCGTTTGTTCAAAAATTTGAGATGAAAGAGTGGCTGAATCATACTGTCTTTTTCCGGCATGTGGGCTTGTATGCTTACCGGGCTGATGTACTGAAAAAAATAACAGCGCTTCCTCCTTCTTTGTTGGAAAAAGCAGAATCATTAGAGCAATTGCGCTGGCTGGAAAACGGGTTTAAAATAAAAACTGTAGAAACCGAAATGGAAGAAAGCATTTGCATCGATACGCCCGAGGATTTGCAAAAAGCGTTAATCATTTTAAAAAATCATCTTCCTAAAAATTAGTCAGATCAATTTTAGACGAATCCATTCCCAGTTCTTCCATTTGCTCGGCCACTGATTGATCGCCATGCAAATCTTTTACCGAGCCAAAACCGATGGCATCGCGCAGGACCGGGGTCTCGCTTAGTTCGGCTGCTTTCATAATTTTATCGAGGCCGTATTTGTTTTTTACATCGTAAATAATTTTGCGCAGTTTGTCTTTGGTAATATTATTTTCAAACAAATGATATTGAAGCGCATCGGCCGAAACAAACCGGCTTACATAGACGCATAAAGCTTTTACCCCGGTGTTGATAATAGGGCCACAATGGTTTTTCTCTTCAAATTTTTTCATGCGTGCCTTTATGATGTTTACCAACTCCATTCCATCTTGCACCGGTTTTTGCAACTGAATATGGTCTTTCCAGGTACGTTCTTCATATGAAGTATAAAAACCGAGATCGCGGCAGAATACACCGTTGCGCACCATGCGTTTTTCCAATGTCATACAGAGTGAAATGAGCAGTTGATGTAAATTCTCAACCGACTTTCTTTTTTCAGTTGAAATCTGTCGCATCGCTTGCATGCTTTTATATCCATCGTTCGCAGTATCCACTTCCACTTCCTGAAAATTGAGGCGCTGATACCAGTAAAAGCCTACGATACTCTTACAGGCTGCCCGCACAAAATCGGGTTTGGTATGTCTCAGTTGTAAGGGTGTATAGATGCCCGCATTCGTCAGCCGTTCGGCCATGCCCCGTCCTATGCCGGGCAAATCGGTAAGTTTAAGTTTAGAAAGTATGACATCAATATTTTCCGGCATAATAACCGTAAGCCCGTCAGGTTTTTGCAGGTCGGATCCGAGTTTGGCTAAAAAAGCATTGGGGGCAATACCAATAGAACACGTTAGCCAATCGCCCACTTTTTCGCGAATATCTTTTTTTATTTGATGCGCTAACTTTTCTAAGTCGTTCAGGTTTTTATAAATAAGTTTATAGTGCGTGAGATCAACAATGGCTTCGTCAATACTTTTAGGGATAACATCTTCCGAATACTGCTGCAGCACATTCATGATTTTGATATGGTATTCGCGGTAGCGGTTAGGGTGCGTTTCCAGTGGCACAATATCGGGGCAAATCTGTACGGCCTCATGCAGGCGCATGCCGGTTTTTACACCTTTTTTTTTGGCTTCCACCGAAGGTGCAATGATACAGCCATACTTGCCTGTGTAAACGCAAACGCCCACGGGCCTGCCGCGCAGCCAATAGTTTACCTGCTGCTCGCAACTGGCAAAAAAACTGTTCATATCAACAAACAGAATCATAACCCAAGGTACGGATTAGAGCGTGATTCAGTTTCTTCTAAAAGAAATAAAAAAGCCGCCATTAGCTGGCGGCTAAAGCTTCTGATAAATTTATTTTCTCATTTCTTGCTTACGCCCGGCTCGCGTTTTAAAAATTCATCGTAGAGTTGTGTTTGCCGGCTTACTAACGGTATCTGCCATCCATTAATGAACACTTGTTTAATTTGAGTTTTAGGTTCAAACGGATCGCCATCGCACACAAATAAGTTGGCGTCTTTACCGGGTTCGATAGAACCTGTTTTGTCGGCCACGCCAAAAATTTCTGCCGGTACAATCGTAATGGCTTTTAGTGCTTCTGCTTTATCCATGCCATACGCTACAGCAAACCCGGCATGGTAAGGAAGGTTTCGGTAGTTCTGGTTATTGGTTTCGCCTGAGCTGATCGCCACTTTTACGCCTGCTTTAAACAGTTGCCCTGCATTGGCATAGGCTTGATCGTACCGGTCATAATCCCGTGAGGGTAAATTTAAAACCCCTCCTACAATAACGGGTATTTTGGCTTTAGCTATATCGTCTGCCACGCGCCAGCCCTCCGTTACGCCTGTCAGTACTACGTTTTTAATTTTCTTTTCTTTTACCCACTTCAGCGCAGCCTGAATATCTTTTGCGGCATTGGCTTCGATGAGCAGGGGCCGTTCGCCCCGCACCACAGGCAAGAGTGCCTGCATTTCGGGGTAGTAGCCGGCTTTACCTTGGGTGGCAGAATCAATTTTAGAATACTGTACGGCTCGGTCCCATATTTCGCTCATACGTTTTTGGGCATTCTCCGCTCCTTTTTTTATTTCTTCATCTGTTCTGCGGTCGAAAAAACCTCTGCGTCCGGTGTTAGGAAAATTAAGCACCGCGCCTTGAAACCCGGCATACATTTGTTCGGGTGTGTACCCGTGTAGATTAATGAGTGCGGCCGTGCCGGCAAACAGATCGCCCTGGGGGGCGGCCAATACGGTGGTTACTCCGCTTACGCGGGTAATGGGTATGGCTACGGCATTGGGGTTTACGGCTGTTAAGGCACTCATCTGCGGAATCATTTCTCCGATCTCGTTAAAATCTTGCGTGCGGGGGTCAGAACCTATCTCAGAAAGCCCCAGGTTGGTGCCCCCGTCAATCATGCCCGGATACACAAACAAACCTTTGCAGTCTATTACCTCAGCTCCTGCCGGAACTGGAATGCCACTCCCCACTGCGGTAATCTTGCCTTGAGTGATGATTACCGTTCCGTTGGTAATTGTTCCTTTCGTTACGGTTTCTACCGTAGCATTGGTGAGGGCAAATGTGCCGTATTTACCTTTGGGGTTTTGAGCATCGAGGTGAAACACCAAAGCGCAAAACACAGCGGTTATTAATCCGTAAATCAATTGATTTGTTTTCATATTTATTTTTTATCGCTGGTGAATAAAAATTCGGTTCCATCCATACAGTGGTCGGTTCCTTTTTCATAGAAGGTAGCTTCTTCCAGGTTTTGTTTAGGGTCTGCCCACAAACGCATATCAGCCGGATCATTCGCTTTGTCGAACCGCACTATGCCATCTACAATGGTAAATTGGGGCACTCCATAAATGGAAAGCGGATGATTTTTAAAAATAACCACATCGCCATCCTTGCCCACTTCCAGCGAGCCGGTGCGTGTGTCTATGCCCATCTGTTTGGCCGGGTTGATGGTAATGAGGGCGAGGGCTTCCTCATCTGTAAGTGCTCCATACTTCTGAGTTTTGCCGGCTTCCAAATACAAGTGTCGCATCATTTCGGGGTCGTCTGAATTAACCGAGGTAACCACACCATTTTTTGTTAAGATGGCGGCATTGTAGGCCGATGAATAGTACACTTCAAATTTATAGGCCCACCAATCAGAAAACACGGAGGCCATGGCACCATAAGCGGCTAACTCCGGAGCTACTTTAAATCCTTCGTTGGCGTGTTGGAATGTAATTTTCTTAATACCAAAATCTTTGCACACATTCAGCAACATCATAATTTCATCGGCCCGGTAGCTGTGGCAGTGGATGAGGATATTTCCTTTGAGGATTTCGGCTAATGTTTCGAGTCGTAAGTTGTAGGCAGGCGGAGCCCCGCGAAATCCTTTCACCAATTTACTTTTATTGTAGGCATCCCAGTCTTCCCTATATTTTTTAGCATCGGAAAACGATTTACGAATAACAAACTCCACGCCCATCCGGGTGCGTGGCACAATGTTGCTCCCGCCTCCATGTACACGTGTAGGGTTTTCGCCCAGCGCAAATTTGATGGTGCGCGGAGCGCCTTCCATCCGCATTGCGTCTAAGCTAAAGGTGCCATAGCGCAATTTCAATGTTACACATTGCCCCCCGATGGCATTAGCCGAGCCATGCAGGGCATGAATGGTAGTTACTCCTCCGGCCAGTGCATGGTAAATATTAATCTGCAACGGGTTTACCACATCGCTTTCGGCTACCTCGGCTGTTACCGGGCTGGTCATTTCATTGATGGCATCTAACGCAATGTGCGAGTGCGGATCTATGATGCCGGGCATAACAAACAGCCCCTTGGCATCAATTACCTTTACGCCTTGCGGAGCCGAAATATTTTTTGCGATCTGGGCAATCTTGCCATCTTTTATCAGCACATCGGTTTCCGGCAACGTTCCTTTGGTTACGGTAAGCACGGTGCCGTTTTTTATCAGCATACTTCCTTTGTCTTGAGCTTGTGCACTCAGCCCAAAGAAACAGATGAGTAGTAATAGTATCTTTTTCATGGATGATTCAATTTTTATTTAGGATCGCGGGTTCCTTTCATGGGGAAGTTTCCAAACTTGCCGGGCGAAAGTGTACCTTCAAATGTATCGCCATCAATTTTTACTGAGACCTCCACCTTTTGAGTGTTCCCTCCCATACTAAATTCAAAAGTGAAGGAGAGTGTGTTTCCGCTCAGTTGTACCTCTTTTAGTTCGGTTTCTTTGCCCATCGAATTAATAATGATGCCGGAAAGATTTCCGTTATCGTCTTTGATGGTCAGTTTCCCATTATTGCTGCCGTTGGGTGTTTCGGTAGTATAGCTCCAGTTTCCTTTGGCTACGGTTTTGCCATCGGGCTTAGCCGGGGATTTAGACTCTAACTGATAGAAATTCCCGTCCACAAAAACATAGCGCACTTTTGCTTTCTCATTGAAGTAGGGTTTATCACTCACCACCAGGTTTGCTATTTTTCCATTTTCAATAGTTCCCAGCCGGTCGTCTAGCCCGAGCAGTTTTGCCGGGGCGGTGGTTAACGCAGTGAGGGCGGCCTCTTCCGTAAGCCCGGCAGCAATCATCCTGCGCAAATTGGCCGGTATGTCTTTTGTTTTAGCTGTTAGCACAGAAAATCCAAAGACCATTCCGGCTTTACTGAACTCAGCCGCTTGAGCGGTTAGCCTAGCTATGGATTCTTTCTTTCTTTTTTCAAGGCCTTCCTTTTCAAGATCGAGGGCGGTCTTGGGCTTGGTTCCGGTTTTTACCGAATCTTTTTTGTCTTTTGGCTTTTTATCGTCTTTCTTTCCTTCGTCCGGTAAATCTAACGACAGAAATAATTTTGCGCCTGAAGATTTTATTTTATCCATGATCAGAAATCCTTCTCTTAGATCGCCCATCGTCAGAGAGAAACCGAGATCGCGTTTTAAGGTTAACACGCGCTGAGTTTCCAGCAGCCCTTCAGCTTTAAATACTACCGGGATTTTTTGATCGATCACCGGATAAAATGCTTCTTGTATGCGGTCGTTTTGCGGCCTTAACAAGGCATTACGGTTAGCGGCATACATCGCCTGGTAATTTTTGGTAAGCATAGCGTTGCGGTACAAGTCGCGCCATTTAGCCATAACTGCCATCACGGTGTTGGGGTAAATAAATTGAGCTCCGGTTAGTTCGGAATACAATCCTGATTGATCTACCAACACCATCTCATCTGACGATTTGCCGCTCAGGAGAATTACGGCCGAAGTGCCGGGCAGAAAATGCCCATAAGGCACTACCTGCGAAACCGTAAACCCGAGGTTTCTCAGTTCTTCAACCGATTTTTCAGATGGGTTCAACCAGTTGCGCACATCGTTTTGTGGAGTAATGCCGGCCCGCTCGGCTGGTGGGTTGCCGGGGTCTTTTGGTCGTGGCTGGCCCGGCTCGTCTTTCGGTTTGGTTACTCCGGTGCGCGAGAGGCCATCAATAAAACCGGCATACACATACATTGAATCCGCTTTGATGATTATGGCATCGGATGGAATGGAAACATTCGTGCCCACGGCTGTAATCAGTCCATCTTTCATTACCACTGTTCCTTTTTCAATTTTTTTGCCGGGCGATGGAATGATGTTTACGTGGGTAAGTGCATAGCTGCGGCCCACCGGGGCAACGGGTTTTTCATCTTGTGCTATTGCCCCTCGCAGGGCAAACATCCCGATTGCCAAAAAAAGTATTCCGGTAAATCGGTTATCAATTCGTTGGATCATAAAATAAAAATTAACGCTGGCAAAGTAGATGATTTTGCCAAGTTGGCAAAACGAGTTACAGGAATGGCCAATACAATGCGCTAAAGGAAAAAAATTCGGTTGGTATTTTATTCTGTCTTAAGCGCTACTACCGGGTTTGCTTGAGCAGATTTTAATGCGAAAAAGCCAATGGTTATGAGCGTAACAAGAAACGAAATAAGCAGCGTACCGATATATAGTAGAATAGGTACTTTATCTTCAAAAGCAAATTTTAGCAACCACTTATTCATAAGATAAGCTGCCAAAGGCAGCGCTATAACATTGGCTGTTAAAATAAGAATAAAAAACTCTTTTGAAATGTGAAAAAAAACAGAAGTAACCGAGGCGCCCATTACTTTTCGTACTGCTACTTCCTTCATTCGTTGTTCGGTAGTAAACATTACAATACCCAATAGGCCAAGACACGAAACAAATATAGAAAGGATAGCCAGGGAAGCGAATAACTGGCCCGTACGATGCTCAGTTAGATAAAGTTTATTGAGGTCTTCATTTAAAAAAGAAAATTCAAAAGGGCGTTCGGGAGCAAATTTTTTCCAAACGGAAGCGATAGCATCCTAGCAACTTTTATATCCCCGGACGAAGCCGAACGGAAACATCATATACATCGATAGGGCTTAAAAAAATCACAAGCGGTTCGATTTTTTTTGTGCCGATTCAAAATTAAAATCTTTTATAATACCAATTATTTTTCCGGGCTTGTATCCTTCTATTTCGTAGGTTTTATCCACCGGAT
This sequence comes from Bacteroidota bacterium, assembly GCA_018267135.1. Lineage (GTDB taxonomy): Bacteria > Bacteroidota > Bacteroidia > Cytophagales > Cyclobacteriaceae > ELB16-189. The sequence continues at coordinate 36,135 of JAFDZA010000027.1, read as the reverse complement.
TTTTTATCCCCATTCGGGTGCATCATAATCTATACCATTGGAGTATAGATGGATACGGGCTAAAGGCTGCAAGTGTAATTCGTCTTTGCTGTCTTTTATATTTTTTTGAAGCAGGTTTTTGAGCGTTGCCTCAAATGCAGAAAGCGACTCATTGGGTTTTAGTTTAATCCAAAGGTGGTGGGTGCTCCAATTCCATACATCCAGATTAACCCAACCCAATTGTTTGGATGTTTCGATTGTAAATACAAAATCAAATTTTAAGGTTGAGTTAGTTGGAGCATCCTGCATAACGCCTACTACCGTAAGATCGCGCGAAGAAATTTTCATTGTTTTCCCTAACGCTTTTTCCGACCCAAAGTAGGTTTGTGCGGTGCTGGCCGTTAGCACAATTTTATCGGGGCCTACAAACTGACTCAAGTCTCCTTCGATTAAGGGGAAAGTGAACATCTTAAAAAAAGAAGGATCAGCACTTATTCCCTGTTTGTAAAAAGCCTTCTCTTCGTGGCTGAGCAGCAATTTCATTTTGGAAAACCGACAAGCCTCCTCCACTTGCTTATTGTTGGCCAGTATATAGTCGTGCAACATGGGGGGCAACAAGGCAACAGAATTAAAGGAGCCATCCGGCTGCATCCGGTCTTGTATAATCCGGTATATTCTTTCGTGGCCTTCATGAAATTTATCAAAACTCAACTCATCATCTACCCATACATAGATCAGCACAAAAACACTGAGGCTCACCGTAAGGCCCAGTAAATTAATAAGCGAGTAGATGCTTTTAAGGTGCCGCAGGGTTGTCTTCCAATAATTCTTCAGCATATAACCATGTTATATTTTACCAAAAAATAATGTATAAAGCTGCAATTAGGCCCATTACCAACAGTGCCCCTAACCCAAATTTTTTATCTACCGAAAACATTTTTACATCTACCTCCACCCCAGTTTGTTTTTCTTTATATGGAGAAACCAGACTTACGATTACCATCAGCCCGGCTAAAATTAAAAACACATACCCCATGCGATGCAAAAACGGGATGTCGGGCAGCCACTTATTAAATCCCAGACCCAGCGGCAACGTAGCCAGCGAAGCTACCAGCGCGGCCGCGCCATTGGCGCGCTTCCAAAACATACCAAGTAAAAAGATAGCCACCACACCGGGAGAAATTAGCCCGGTAAAATCCTGAATAAACTGAAAGGCCTGATCGAAGCGGCTCAGTTGAGGGGCCACCACACCGGCTATCAGCATGGCTACTACAATGGCCACTTTGCCCACATTTACCAGATGTGTTTCCGATGCGTTTTTATGCATGAATTTCTTGTAAAGATCCAATGTAAAGATGGTGGAAATACTATTGGCCTTGCCGGCCAGCGAAGCAACAATAGCGGCCGTTAGTGCTGCAAACGATAATCCTTTAAGCCCGGCCGGCAGCAAATTCAGCAATACCGGATAAGCACGGTCCGACCGCAACACATCTTTAGCTTCGCTGCCGATATGTACGGTGGTCATCATCTCAGTTTGAAAGAATCCGTTTTTGTACAATACAAAAGCGGCAATGCCGGGAAGCACCACAATGAGCGGCATAAGCAATTTTAAAAATGAAGCAAACAACAACCCGGCTCGGCCGGTTTCCAGATCGGCACCCAGTGCCCGTTGGGTAATGTATTGGTTACAGCCCCAGTAGTATAAATTGGCAATCCACATGGCCCCGATCAGCACGGCTAAGCCGGGCAGTTTCTGGTAAGCATCTTCGGTGCCGCCTTTTCCATCGGGCATCATTACCTGCCCTTTGTTTAAGATCATGTGAAAGTGATCGCTGGCACTTTGGTGCACAAACGAGAGAGCATCCCAAATGCCTCCTCCGCTTAGCTTATCGGCTACCAAATCAAGTGCTAAATACGTAGTGGCCAATCCGCCCAGCACCAACACCATTACCTGAATAACATCGGTGAAGCCAATTACCTTCATACCGCCCAGGGTAATAATCACAGCAAATACCGACAGCCCAATAGCACATGTAGCAAACCCCAGCCCGGTAACGGCATCTACCGCCAGCGCTCCTAAATATAAAATAGAGGTAAGGTTTACGAAGATATACACCAGCAGCCAAAACACAGCCATGATGGTAGCTACCAACGGGCTATACCGCTGGGCCAAAAACTGGGGCATGGTGTAAATTTTATTTTTTAGATAGATGGGTAAAAAGAAAACAGCCACCACAATTAACGTAACGGCTGCCATCCACTCGTACGAAGCAATGGCCAGCCCCATGGCAAAGCCCGAGCCCGACATGCCAATGAATTGTTCGGCCGAAATATTAGAAGCAATAAGCGAAGCGCCAATCGCCCACCAGGTAAGCGAACCCTCGGCCAGAAAAAAATCTTTTGAATCTACGGCTGCCTTTTTCTTGCGTGTGTATATCCAGTAGCCGTAGGTACCTACTATTATCAGGTAAATAACAAAAACAATGTAATCGCTGGTTTTCATTCGGTAAGGATTAGGTTAAAATTCAATCCGGCTTACGCCCTCGCTCAGTTCAACTGAATAAAAATCAGGTTCTTTTTTGAATTGAGCAAAATATTTTTCCTGAACTTTTTCTATAAACATTTTTTTTTCAGGCTGGCTAATCAAACAAAGTACACACCCTCCAAAGCCTCCGCCCATCTGCCGGGCTCCGGTTATCCGGCTTTCGCGCGCTGTATTAACTATCCAATCCGATTCAGGGCAGCTTACTTCGTATTCAACACTTAACCCCTCATGGGTTTCGTACATGAGTTTACCAAAGGCTGGCCACTCGTTTCGTTTCAGATAGCCGGCTGCCGTTTCGGTGCGTTTTATTTCCTTCACTACATAATGGCATCGTTTAAAAATTTCTTCTCCCATTACTACCTGATATGGAAGCAATTGCGTTTCGCTTACATCGCGCAACGATTGTACCCCAGCCTGAGTTCGCTGAATAATCTTCACTCCTTCTTCGCATGCTTGCCTGCGGTGGTTGTAAGCCGATGAAGCCAGTGCATGTTTCACTTTGGTGTCAATCAAAAGAAGTTCAAAACCCGTTGTATGAAAAGGGATATACTCATGCGTATGGCTGCGGCAATCCATCAGCATAACGGATTCCGGTTTCGAAAATAAACTGGCATACATATCCATCAGTCCGACTTTGGCTCCGGCAAATTGATCTTCCGCCTCTTGGGCAATCAGCGCCAGATCGAGGCGACTCAGGCGGCACTGAAACAATTCATTCAGCACAAAGCCAAACCCGCTGCACAGCGCGGCCGATGAAGACAATCCCGCTCCGGGTGGTATATTACTTTTAAACAAGACTTTCACTCCGCCTATTTCTTTGCCTCTGCGCACAAAACCCTCTACTACTCCCATCAGGTAGTTAACCCAGCGATGGCCCGGTTTCAGCTCGTTCAGCGAAAAAGAAACATCTTCATTAAAATCAAGTGCACAAATAGTAAACTGCTGAGCAGGATGGGCAGCCGCAGCAAAAAGAAAATGTTTATCAATGGCAGCCGGCATAACAAAGCCTCCGTTATAATCGGTGTGCTCACCTATAAGATTAATGCGTCCGGGCGCCCGCACCACCAGCGGCACCCGGTTATACCGTTGGTTGAACAATTGAGTAAGTGCGTTTATATTCATACTTCTTAGTAATGATGCGAAAATAGAGATTTCATATCCGGCCTCCCATAAAGATAAAATTGTATTGCTTATTTTTGATCAGATTAGCCTATCCCTTTTTGGCAAAGGAAGGTAGAAGCCACACATGAAACCATTCTTAAAAAAAATAATTGTTTACACCACCCTTGGGGGACGAAACCGGGCTGGTGCCAAAGACATACTCTATTCCGGCTACCGGCTGGCCAAAGGCTACCGCGAGCTTTTTATTTCGGCCAAGCATCTGCTAAAAGATGTGTTGCTTATTACGCTTGGCATCTTCTCGGCTTCGTTTGGCTTTAAAGGCTTTTTGTTATCCAATCATTTTATTGATGGAGGTGCTACCGGCATCTCGCTGCTGATATCGGCTCTGAGCCACATTCCTCTTTATCAACTCATCATCGTAGTAAATGTTCCATTTGTTATTTTGGGCTACCTTGTTATGGGCAAGTCCTTTGCTGTTAAGACTGCACTGGCTATTGCCGGGTTGTCTTTTGTACTGGCCACGGTGTCTTTTCCGGATATTACCCAAGACAATTTACTGGTAGCTCTGTTTGGCGGTTTTTTTCTGGGCGCAGGCATCGGTCTGGCGGTTCGGGGCGGAGCCGTGCTGGATGGCACCGAAGTGCTCGCTATTTTTCTAAGCCGAAAATTAGGCACCACCATTGGAGATATCATTATCGTGATCAACGTAATTATTTTTTCTACAGCTGCCTATTTTCTCAGTCTTGAAATTGCCATGTACTCCATGATCACCTACATGTCGGCTTCCAAAACGCTCGACTTCCTGGTGGAGGGCATTGAAGAATACATTGGGGTTACCATTATTTCACCACACAGCGAAAAAATAAGGCAAATGATTTTTAATGAAATGGGGCGGGGCGTTACGGTTTATAACGGAAAAGGCGGCTACGGCAAGAGCGGAGAAAAACAACAGATCGAAATCATTTACTCGGTCATCACCCGGTTAGAACTAAACAAACTCAACAGCGAGATAGAAAAAATAGACCCCGGTGCCTTTGTGGTGATGCACAGCATAAAAGATACCCGGGGAGGGATGATAAAAAAACGGCCGTTAAAACATTAAATGGTTTTGTTGCTTTGGTTAAGCATCCGGGATCTCAGGCTCTACTAATTTTTTCAGCTTATCTAACGATTCCTGCCAACCTAAATAACACATTTCGGTTGGGATAACAGAAGGAATGCCGTCCTGAACAATTTTGAGTTCGGTGCCACATAAAACTTTTGATAACCAAATGGAGGTTATCATTTCGCCCGGTAAATTGGGATTCTCAAATTGGTCGGTATATTTTATAAATTCATTCAGTTTAATTTCTACATATTTTCCGCCAAAGGAGTGACTGCTTCCGGTTGAAAAATTAGTAAATGTCATTTTATAAACTCCGCCTACCTTAAAATTGAATTCGTGTACAGTGCATAAAAAGCCGTATGGCGGAAGCCACGATGCCTGAGCAACAGGGTTGGCAAAGGCCCGGAATACTTTTTCGGGAGAAGCTTTTAAAACACGGTGAAGCGTAACGGTATTATTGGCCATGCGGTTGTGGTTGGTTTGTGATGTTAAACATCCAACGTATTCCAAATTTATCTTTGCAAGTACCCCAGTACCCCCAAAATTCTTCGTGTGGTGCTATGCTGTCTGTGCCCCCGTTAGTAAGTTCTTTATACAATCGGTCGGCTTCTTCCCGCGTATCCGGATTTAAGCTGATGGTAATGTTGTTTCCTTCAATTAATTTATGCCCCATGCTTTCCAGCATATCGGTTCCCATAATTTCGGTGCCGCCCAAAGTAGGCAGTGCCACGTGCATAATTTTATTTTTATCGGCAGCCGCGAGTTCGGGCATTCCGGGCTGAGCCGGAATATCTTTCATCCGTGCAAAGGGGGCCGAAAATTCAGTCTTAAAAACTTTTTTGTAATAGATAAAAGCCTCTTCGGTGTTTCCCATGAAATTCAGATAAATTGATACGTGTGCCATTTTTTATTTTTTTTATTAACCTCCTTTGTTAAGGCAACTTACATAATGAATTATTTCGTTGATGGGTAGGGTTGGTAAAGACCGGTATTTAAAATACGTCAGTCTAATGTAACTAAAAAAATCGGAAGTAGTACTTGAATACAGTCGTTTATTTCACCGGAGTTGCTGGAATACTGCTATTCCAAATATCAGCGTCTATTTTCCAGTCGTTACCTACCTTCTTCCAAATGTAAATGAACTTCCCTTTATCTATGGCGTTGTTCGCTCCAAAGCTCATAAAATAGTTTCCTTCATTAATAAGGTAATCACCACAACCATATAATTTAGTTGTTTCTATACGGGCTTCATTAATGCCATAGTTAACATACTCTAAATTAATTGACGAAATAGCCGAACGCCCACTTATCATTTCAGAATTAGGCGCTAAAACCCTCCCCTCTTGTGTAAAAATATTATTCAAAAATGCAGTATCCCGAAGTACATGAGCTTTTGCGAATTGTTTATTTTTTTCGTCAATAATTTTTCTTAAGCCCGTAGTGTCGAAACCTGAAGGATTATTCTTATTGACAATTGTAGATGAATTGTTATTGCAACCTTGTGTTAGTAAGGCAGCAAATGCTACCGAAAGAAAAATTATTTGTTTCATTTTTCGATATCTACGTTAAGCGTCAAAAAAAAATTAATTTCACTCCAGCCCATACATTACCAGTAGAATACTGAGTTAGAAAATAATTATTCTTCCACCCAAGGCACTTGTTTCGACTGATAGAACCGGATCCCCATATTTTTCAGGCGGGGGCCATGGTGTGCTAACCGTGTTTTATATTCCGGCCAGTTTCTCGAGCCGGGTTGGCCATCGGCAGCAGCCGACCATCCTATTTCGGCATGGCCGAGCAACCGCGGAAACACCATATAATCGATGTCGTCTTGTGTTTCAATAGTTTCGCTCCACAGAGCCGATTCTAGCCCGTGAATATTTTCTCTCGAAATCCCCTTCACCCAGGTAGTGGGGTCCCACGCATACGCGCTGTCCACTTCCACATAGGCAGCCCAGTGCAGGCCTAACTTAGTGGTAGAATCATAACTCATATCGAGGTACATTTTTTTGGCAGGCGATAAAATAACTTTGGCATTTTGGGCAATGGCTTTTTTTCCGTTTTCGGCATTTGCCCAAACTTGAGCCAGCGTGTTGGGCTGCAGTTCGGTAATAGCTACTTCATCCCAGCCTACCGTTTTTTTACCATGAGCTGCCACAATTTTTTGCACGCGGGTAACAAACGGAATATAATCTTCTTTTTTGGTGGCATGGCTTTCGTCTCCTCCAATGTGCAGGTATGGGCCGGGGGTTAGTTCGGCTAACTCCCGCACCACATCATCTACAAATTTGTAGGTGGTTTCCTTACTGGTGCAAAGGGTGCTAAACCCCACGGCTATGCCTGTATATAACCCCGGCACTTTACGTTTTACTTCATTCCCCGGGGCAATATTAAAACTCTGTTCGCTGCAATTTAATTCCGGGTACGAAGCCAGTGCCGCATTGGTGTGTCCCGGCATATCAATTTCCGGAACCACCGTAATGTAGCGCTCGGCCGCATACTTCACTACTTCTTTATATTGCTCTTGCGTATAAAAGCCCCCCTTCTTTCCGCCTACCTGCGTTTGTCCGCCTACTTCGGTAAGTTTAGGCCACGATTTAATTTCAATACGCCAGCCCTGGTCGTCACTCAGGTGCCAGTGAAACACATTCAGCTTGTAGTATGCCATCTGGTCTATCAACCGTTTTACTTCGTTCACTGAAAAGAAATGGCGGCTTACATCCAACATAAACCCGCGCCATTCATAGTTAGGTCGGTCGGTAATGGTGCAGGCCGGAATAACCCAATCATTTTTTTGTAATGAGGAGGCTTCAACAGATGCCGGGAGTAACTGGCGCAAGGTTTGAATACCTCTGAAAAGACCGGCCGGGTTAGCCGCTGTTATTTTTACTTGTGTTGGATCGGCCTTCAATTCATAGCCTTCCTCACCCAATTCTTTTTTATTATCCAATGTTAAAACAATATCTCCTGCTGCAGCCGGTCCTTCTTCTACCGGCAACGCAAACCCGGTGGAGGGCTTCAATTTTGAAACAAGATAACCGGCAATGGATTTAACTTCCTCTGCAGACGATTCCGTTTTTATTTTGGCCGATTCGCGCAAGGTAAAATAACCCGTTTCGGCCGTAGCAGTTTGAGGAACCGGAATCAGTGTGGTTAAAGTACTTTTTTTCTCTTTCCCGCAAGAGGCGAGAAACAGTATAAAAGCGAAAACAAAAATGTTTTTTACCGTAGTCATTATAGTTGATTTTATTTAGGAGTTTGTTTTTTTAAATTCCATGCTACACAGCCAGCCACGACTAATAGCACCAGCCAGTTGGCAGCAGCTGTTATTTTATTGCCGATAATATACGGCCTGGGTTCAAACTTAAATTCAATGGTGTGTTTTCCGGCCGGTATTTTCAGCGCCCGCAGTACATAATCGGCCCGCAGTATTTCTGTTTCTTTTCCGTCAATAAAGGCGTGCCACCCTTTGGGGTAATAAATTTCAGAAAAAACGGCTACCCCATCGGCCGAGGAAACTGATTCATACTTCATATAGGGCGGAGTATTTTCGGTTAAAGTAATAACTGCGGTACTGTCGGCAGATGCCGGGTAGCTTCCAGCCGATTGAATTACCGCTACTTTTCGGGTATCTACACTTCCTGTTTTTTTAAGTTCTTCATTAGGCGAGGCTGCCAGAACTACATCTGAAACAAACCAGGCTGGCCCACTTGCCAAAGGATTTAAAATTACCTTGTTAGCTTCTTGCCCAAACACAAAATATTTTATGTTGAGCATGTTAAAGCTTGAATATTTCGTGAAATCAATTTTACCTTCTTGCGCATCATTCATAAACTGGCGTGTTTGCGGCAAAATGCAAGAGTCGTATAAATCCTGGTAGGTTCTCAATTTGGCTCCGTGGTAGCCGCCTATGGAATGATGATAGTAGGACGTGCGGCCTTCGTTAAACGCACCTTGCAAATTATAAACCCGATAATAGCCTTTGTCTTTCAGAATCACTTCATCAGACGGGTTCATAGCAAAAAAAGTATTTTCAGGTTTGCGCTGAAATTTCTCTTTCCCAAAATAACGTTTATCTACAATCGCCAAATCCATCGTTATCATGAAAATCAGAAAAGCAAAAAAACCGATTTCAGATATTTTTCGGCTCACATTAAAATACAGCATGATAAAAATGGCAGCAATAAATGCGAACGAACGGAACGCATCGCCTCGAAACAAACTTTTGCGATCGGCCTGAAGAGCCTGAGTAAACCATGAGGGCAACCGCCCCTCGCCTGCCCGGGCAAAACTGCCCATCCCGGCCAACACCACCAATAGTAAACACAGCCCCCCGGCAATACCAAATGCCACCAAAATCTTTTTCTTGACCTCTTTTGTGAACGGCTGGCTCAGAAATTTTTCAAGCCCCAGCATGCCCAGCAACGGCATAAAAAAAAGAATTATGATGAGCGCAAAAGTAACCGATCTAAATTTATTGTACCCCGGCAGGTAATCGAACAAGAGATAATTAAAAGATGAAAAACTCTCGCCCCAACTCATCACAATACTCAGTATGCAAAGCGGCAGTATCCACCACAACCATTTTTTTTCTACCAGAAATAGTCCCACCACAAATAAGAATACTACAATAGCACCGGCATAGTACGGAGCGGTTAGACTTTGCGGTCCCCAATAAGCCGAAGTATAGTTTACCAGTTGGTTAGCTAACTGGTTATCCGAGGAGGATGCCAGTGCGCGGTAGGTTTCGCTGTGTGCATCTTGCACCAGGTACTCAGACGAACTACCTCCATAAAAATTAGGAATAAGCAACGTCATCGGCTCCCAAATACCATTGCTGTAATCAAACGCATAACTTCGCGATAACCCACTGGTGGGAATTTTCGGACTGACCAACTCCGACTTGCCGCGAATGGTGTACTGAGAGTACTCGTTAATGGCCCATAACTGCCCAAAATAAGTAGCCAGCCCCAGCACAGCAGCCGGTATTAACAAACCCAGGTTAATAAAAAAATCTTTCTGTTGCTTTTCGCGATACGCCCATATAAACTGAATTAACCCATACACCAAAACAATCAGTAATAAATAGTAAGTGATCTGCAAATGGTTTTCACGAAAATGCAGAGCCAATCCCAGTGCCGTTACGGCAAAGCCCAGCACACGCCTCTGCGAAAAGACTAAATGAATACCCGCCACCACCAGCGGCATAAAGGCAATGGCACCTATGCGGGCATTGTGTCCGGCTCCCAAGCCGATGATGACGTACGATGACAGCCCAAAAGCCAGCGCCCCCGCGATGGCCAGATAAGGACGAACCCGGAACGAAAGCAACAATATATAGTAACACACAAAAGCCAGAAAAATATTGGCTATAGGATGATGTATAAACAGCGCCATAACTTTTTTGGCAATACCAATCGGGGCATCGCTCCATCGCAGGCTTACCAGATAAGCGGGCATGCCGCTAAAAGCCGAAGGCGACCACAACCCTTCTTTGCCGGTAGCTGCGCGGTAATCGGCCAACGATTTACTTTGGCCTTGCCCCTGCTGTATGTCGTGTTGTTCGATGGTTTTATGTTCAAAAAAGAAAGGACTAAAAAAAAGCATTGTGACCAGTAAAAACACCCCTACCGCGACCACATGCGGCAACACCTCTTTTTGAAAATTAATTTTTTTCATGAATCAGAAAATAAGTCGCCAAATTAGTCAAATCCACGACTTTTCTTGAACAGTTTTTTTTATTGATGAATTTTATCGGGAGATTTGACCACCTACAAGAAGCACCATGAAAAAATTCTTTCTGTTCCTACTGTTTGTTGCAGGATGCGCCAAAAACTCCACCCCCGGCCTGACAGCCGATGATCAGGCCATCCGGCAAACACTAAACCGCCAGGTAGCCGCCTGGAACCAAGGTAACCTTACGATCTTTATGGAAGGGTACTGGAAATCCGACTCGCTGCTTTTTATCGGAAAAAAAATTTCTAAAGGGTGGGACAGCACCCTGCTGCGGTACCAACATTCTTACCCCGACCGAAAGACCATGGGCGAACTGCGATTTGAAATACTTCAACTTGATTTTGCCTCGGCCACCAGTTGCCTGGTTACCGGCCACTATTTTTTAAAACGGGAAAAAGACAACCCTTCCGGAATTTTTACGCTGCTCTTTAAAAAGAAAAAAGGAGGTTGGGTCATTGTGTACGATCATACTTCGTAAACGCTTCATACCAACTGCTCTCTACGATTCCTCTCCGCTAAAAAATAAGAAGTGGGCCCTGCTGGGAACGATCCAGCGACCCTCAGATTATGAGTCTGATGCTCTAACCAACTGAGCTAAGGGCCCGGTCATAACAAGCTTGCCAGCAAGCTCGTTTGAAAAAGGAGTGCAATGTTACATATTTGTGCCCGATCATCCAATTTTATTCGCTTCATCATTATTTTTCTCTATGAATTCGCGCGTTAAAAATGCTCTCCTCTACGGATCTTTGTTTGTCGTTACCTTCCTTACCACTACGCTGGCTGGTGCCGAGTGGACGTACGGCAAATCTTTTTTTTATTCTGAAAATTATTCGTGGGGCGACTTTGCCAGCGGTCTGCCGTATTCCATTTGTTTCCTCACCATCCTTACATGTCATGAATTTGGGCATTATTTCACAGCGATTTACTACCGTATCAAAACTACATTACCCTATTACATTCCGATTCCTCCGATAAATTTTTCGTTGGGCACCTTTGGCGCACTCATCCGCATTAAACAACGCATCCTTTCCAACAAGCAGCAGTTTGATGTCGGAATTGCCGGCCCACTGGCCGGGTTTGTGGCGGCCCTGCTATTTTTAATCTATGGTTTTGTTACTCTGCCCCCGCCCGAATATATTTTTCAATTTCACCCCGACTATCAACAATACGGACTGGCGTATGCCGCCCATGTGTATAGTCCCGCCACCATGCCACCCGGAACGGTAGATGTGGTGATCGGAAAAAATCTGCTCTTTAGCCTGCTGGAAAAAATATTTGCCGACCCGGCCCGCATGCCTAATCCGCACGAAATTATTCATTACCCTTTTTTATTTGCCGGCTTTTTATCGTTGGTATTTACCAGCTTAAACTTATTGCCCATTGGCCAACTGGATGGCGGGCATGTGTTGTATGGCCTGGTAGGTTACCGCAGGCATAAATTAATCGCTACCGCTATTTATGTTCCGTTGCTGTTTTATTGCGGCCTCGGCTTTATTGATATGAGTTGGTCGTTAGAAAACCTTTTTATTTTTTCGGCTGCCTACCTGTTTGCCCTCTATCGGGTGATGTACAATTTTTTTCAGCTAAAGCGAGACCGCGCGATGTACGCCTTGCTCATTTTTACTTCGCAATATTTAATAAGCTGGCTCTACCCTTCGCTACACGGATACACTACATGGCTGTTGTTTGTGCTGATCGTAGGAGCTATGGCCGGAGTGCAACACCCGCCCTCACCTATAGAAGAGCCACTAAGCCGTACACGAAAAATTTTGGGATGGCTCGCACTGGCTATTTTTATTTTGTGTATTGCCCCCAACCCCATTGATCTGATACCCGCTACAACTACGGCAACACCATAAGTTTTTGTACCTGCCAACGGATGCCATCAAAAAAACGTACGAGGTAAATGCCACCGGCCGGATTAAGTAAACTGATTTGGGTTTTATCGATCTGCTCCGTTAAATCGTACGACACTATTCTTCCGGCTATATCCACTACCTGCACTCCGTTAACGGCAGGTGGTAAATAGAAAATACCTTGGTTCGGGTTGGGGTAAACGGCAAAGTTATTTTCTTTTATTCCGGTCGTTACATTTACGGTTCCCTTCCCAAAAATCGGTCTGATCATCAGGTTGCCTTTGATGAGTGTATTTTGTTGCCATGTTCCGATGGTATTGTAAAAAATCTTTTGCCCCGAATCGGTGTCTTTATCCAACCCAACCCCAATCGTAGCAAATGAGTTTTGTTTCCAGCCCATAAAAAATTTATTCGTTACCAACACAGCTGTATCTAAAACCACCCGCACCAGGCTGTCGTTGGCTGTTCGGGTAACGATCAGACTCTGCTGAGTCAGTATTCCTTTTTTGTTGGTGCCCGTCAGCGAAGCTCCTCCAACGGTTAGCGTATCATAAACCAGTACCTTAATTACCTGATTGGATTCATCGCCCACATGGGGAAAATAAATATCAAAGGCACGGAGGGTGTCGGGCTGGGGGTAAAACATATCAAACTGATAGGCGGCATACGCTCCGGGTTGGGTTAATGTAACAGCATATTCGGCTACTCCGTCATCATACGCATAATAATCTTTTACGGTGTAGCGGGTGCGCACGGTGTCGTTGTGGCGAAAATCTATTCCTTTATAAACAATCGTATCGTAATCGCCCACCGTGGTGGGGTTTCCATTTACCAAGATTGATTTTTTAATACTGTTATCGCCTTCATGTATGTTGGCCATAAAAGTAAAGGCCAACGAATCGGTGTGCGGGTTCACTCCCGAAAGGTTGAGCAGGGAATCGAACGTAAACAATACCGGCACCCGAAAAAGCAACTCGCTGGCCGATGAAACACTGTCTAACTTAATAGTGGCGGATGTTACTACTTTATTCAGGCGTGTGGTGGTGGTAAGATGAGCCGCCAGATTTCGAGGTTCCGCTCCATTTTGTGTTGGCGTTTTGTCGGCCCGCAAATTATTTACCCACACCGAGGGTTTAGTTAAAGCCGACTTTCCGCTGGCCAGCAAATGTTTGATGGGAAGAGACTGGTACTGGCGAAAGGGCGATGAGATGGGGCCGGTAAAAGCGCGGTCGGGAAAATCTTTGTACTGGAGAGCCGGGAAATACTTAGGTTGCCCGTTACTTACGTACACATAGTCCAGATTCCAGGTGTCGAAAGGCCCCGACAAGCGGGCATAGTTTTGAAATTTGAATTGAAAATTGGCATGAAAATAACTGGTGTCTGGAATAAAAATTTTTACCGGTATAAAAAGAGAGTCTTTATGGTTTTTTATGGTGTCGGCCCAAATTTTAGTCCAGGCGTGTGTGCCTCCTTTAAACCAGAGCGAAAATTCGTCCGTAGGGTCGGGTGCTTCGCCTCGTCCTTTCCACTGATAATAAAAGAAAATAAAAACGGAATCGCGCACCAAAGGATTGATTAAATCCAGGCGTAGCGGCCGCGATAGCAGCCGGTCGGCAAGGCCTTTGGCTGTCGGTATGTTAATACTGTAGGGCATCCCCAGCGAATCAATTCCGTCAAACGTGGCTACATTATAAGTAGGTGTATTAATGCCCATACCATTATTTACCCATACCGATCGCCCAAACCATAAACTATCAGACGGGTGGCTGAACTTGGGCGTGCCTGCGTTGGCGCTGTTAAACGAAAAGTCGTCCCAGAAAGGAAGTGTTAGCGGAATAACCGCCTGGGTTCTGGCCGAACTGTTTTTTTTTATTTTTTCAGCAGACCGGGTAATAGATACCTGCTGCAATTGCGAATAGCTTCTGGTAAAACAGAAGATCATTAAAAGCAGGAGGTAGCGCATATCAGGGATTCTCTTCATCCTTTTTTTCTGGCTCTTTGTAACCCTTGGGGGCGAGCCACAATGTTACGGGGTCGCCCACCCTTACCGAGTCGCCCGCAGCCGGATGTTGTTTAAAAACGAAAGCTGCCATCCCGGTAGTATCTGCTCCTTCCATAATTTCAACCTGCCCCAGATGAAGATTCCACGCCTGCAATTTTTTCAATGCCATCCGGTATTCATCGCCCACCAGATTGCCTACAACATAATCGGCCGGGCCATGTCCATCGCCTACAATCACATCTATTACCGAGCCCTTGGGCAGACGTGTGCCGGCCGTAATGGGTTTATGCTGATAACGCAATTCCTTCACTAACCGGAACGGATCGGGAATGTAAAGTACATGGCCTAATTTCAGTTCGTTGCTCTTCAAAACAGCCTGCGCATTGATTACCGATCCATCTATCAGATCAGGCACAGGCACCGTGGGGGGAGCCACCCGGTTTAGCGACACATAAATAATGCGGTTGGGCTTTACCACCGATCCGGCAAAAGGAAACTGACGGATTACGCTTAGCGGAGGAAGTGAATCGGAATAGGAAGAATCATTTACCGTAAACCGGAGGTGGTAGGGCTTCAGTTCTTTTTCCAGTTCGCCAATATTTTTTCCGCGCAGCAATGGCACCCGTACAGTTTCACCATGGTTGGTTACGTTGGGCAAATAGATATAAAAATAAAATACAGTAGAAAGGAAAAGGATGCCCGCCACGATGCCAAGGTGCCGGAGCAAGGTTTTCACCGAATTATCACGAAAAAATTTTTTCAGTTCCATTCCATTCAATATTTCAAAGATGAAGCATAGCCTCTGTTTATACGGAGCGATTTTTTAAATCTTTTTTCGGCTAACTCTATCAGTCGGCTGATCAGGTTAGGAAAAGAGATGCCGCGTTCTTTCCACATCATGGGAAACATGCTGGAGTTGGTAAACCCGGGAATGGTATTAATTTCATTTACATACACCTGCCCCTCCGCTGTCAAAAATAAATCTACACGGGCAAAGTCTTCACAAAACAGCGCCCGGTATGCCCGTACCGATAACGCCTGAATTTTTTGGGAAATGGCTTCATCTAAAATAGCAGGTACGTTTATTTGTACGGCCTGATTATCCACATACTTCGCATCGAATGTATAAAATTCGTATTCTTTACTTACAATGATTTCGCCCGGGCGCGAAGCCCGGGGTGGGGCGTTGCCCAACACTGCACATTCTATCTCGCGTCCTCGAATAAACTTTTCAATGAGAATACAATCATCATAACGAAACGCTTCATTCACCGCTTTTTTAAAATCCTGTTCCGATTTCACTTTTGATACCCCTACGGACGACCCAAGGTTGGCCGATTTTACCATAAACGGCAACCCCAGTTTTTTTTCAAGCTCGCTAAAGACAATTGCTTTTTTCTCCGGATAGGAAAACGATATATAATCGGACACCGGAATACCTGCATCCATTAACATTTTTTTAGCTACCAGTTTGCTCATCGACATGGCCGAGCCCAGCACACCGGTGCCCACCATAGGTAAGTTTATGGCTTTAATTAAACCCTGAATGCTCCCGTCTTCTCCATCGGTTCCGTGCAGTACCGGAAATATAATATCGGCCTTAATTTTTTTCTTTTGAGTTTCAAAAACCGGTTTGCCACTATTGAGCGAAAGCCGCAACGGCTCTCCTTTCTTTTTTATTTCTGACGTTACCTCCCCGGTATGATACCACACCCCGCTTTCGGAAATGCCAATCGCTACCGGGTTATATTTTTTACGGTCTATAAACTGAAAAATATTTCGGGCCGAGTTAACAGAAACGGCATGTTCTACCGAACGTCCGCCATATAAAATAAAAACTGTTTTACGCATGAATTTCCATTCGATTTTCCTTCAAAGATGTTTTGATTTTGGGGCTTTTCCATGTGATGATGAAAATTTTTCGGTTAAAAGCCGATCAGCACTTTCGTTGACGTAATCCCGGCCTTGGTTTGAATACGAACGATATACAGCCCGGCCGATAGGTTATTAGAATTAACGGTATAGGTTTGGTTCAGCACCTCGTCCAGCCACTCGTCTGCAAAAACATGCCCCATTACATCATACACCTGCAATCGAACCGATTGGCGTTCGGGCAAATTAAAAGTAACCATTACCGGCTGGTTAATACCGCCATACACAAAGTACATACCCGAAACATTCGGAGGGTTTTGTGTATCGTTTACATAAAATTCAATATTATCAAGGTAGAGATTATTTCCGTTGCCGTTTACTGCCACAAAAGCCAGGCGCACATTTTGCAGACCTACCAGGCTGTCTAAATTAATGTAGCGGGTTGTCCACCGTGTATCGGTTTTAGGTTTCCAGCTGGCCGTGGAGGTAGTATCGGCCAGTGAATTTCCGGCTGCCGAAAACAGCAACTTATTAAATGTTTCGCCACAATCGGTAGATGCCAATACCTGTAGCCCATCGGGGAAGGGAGAACGGTATGCATAGCTGGTTTGAAAAAAAATACTGGCCGTTGTGGCCGAAGAAAAATCAAGCACAGGCGAAACCAGCCAGGCTTGTTCGCCCAATGAAACGTTTGTGTACGCATCAAAAAGCAACGATAGTTTTTTAGTAGCCGTAGTAGCTGCCGGATACCAAACCGATCCTTGTGTGGGGCTCATGGTTGTCCAGGCGGGCGTAAATGGTTGATCAAAATTTTCGCGCAGTGGTATTACGTCTGTCGAATTATTTACAACCACCTGCGTTTGTAAACTATCGGTGGTGGAGGCGCCCGACATGATATTATTGGGTTGGCTGATTTTTATTTTCACTAAATTATTCCCGGAGGTTAAGGAAACAGCGGGTAGCGTTACATTGGTTGAAGCGCCTATCGGCAGTGGCGTGCTTACCGGTTGGGTAATGGTGTTTCCATTAACTGTAACAGCCGCCTGAAAAGAGTGAATCGTGTTGTTGCCCAGATTTTTTACGTTAATAACCGGCTGCACAGACCCCTGGCAACTTACGGGCGAGGGGCTTACTAAGCGGCTCAAGGCAAAAGCCGTTATCGGCTGATTTAAAATGGATACATTATCTATGTACAAGTTATTTCCCCAATCATTGATCCCCTCAAAAGCGATCTGGATTTTTTGCCCGATAAATGGGCTTAACGAAATAATGGTACTTGCCCATTGGGAGGCTGTAGGTGTAAACGAAGAGCCGGTAGCTGGCGTAGTGGCAAGAGCGGTGCCGGCCTTATCAAAAATTACGGTAGGCGAATTATTAAAATCGCACGTGGTTGAAACCAACACCCGAAGACGGTCGCTGTTTCCGGAGTAAACCGCATACGCCCAGTTAAAACTGATGGAAGCCACCGTGGCCGTAGTAAGGTCAATAACGGGTGTAATGAGCCGGTCGCGGGCGTAATAATTATCATAGTCGTAAAAATCCATATACATGGCATGCGATGAGCCCGGCAAAGCCACATTGGCCCAGGTAATGAGGCCATCCGGATTTTCAATGCGCCAGGTGGAAGGCGTAACAGAAAAATTTTCGAAGAGCGGCAAGGTAGCCAGGACGGGCGATACCGTGGATACCGACAAGGTATCATTGGCCGGATTGCCATCCGTGCCTGCGTTGGTCTGCACAATATGGAACGAAAAATTATAATTTACTCCGAAGCTGATGGGTACACCCGAAAAATTTAGCGGAGTTTCTGTATTGGGCGAAAGACCGAGCGATTTAAACATTACAGTTTGAACGGTACTACCATTTAATGAAAACGTAATGCGGCAAGAGTCTATCAGATTCGTGCCATAGTTGCGCAGAAGCAACGAAGGTGTGGCCGTTCCGCCACAAACCGTAACATCGGGCGACAAAATTTGTTTGATCCCTGCATCGTTGGCTACGGGCACGGGCGCTACCAGTCCGTGCGAGGTAAGCAAGCTTACTCTTCGGGGGCTGTTGTTGATAATTACATCCATACGTGCGGCCTGTCCTTGCGAAAAAATATTCATGCAGGCATCGTCTGTGTAGTTCATGTAGTTGCTGTACATTACCTGACCACTGCAATCGGTCTGGCTGCCGCCCGGGCACTGCCCGTTAAAGTTGGTGTCTTGCGGAGGGGTGTCGCTCACATAATCAGTGCAACTGCACGCGAACGGGTTACAATCGCCCCACACATGCCGCAAGCCTAAAAAATGACCGATTTCATGCGTGGCGGTTCTTCCTAAATTATAGCGGCTCAGCAAATTAAATCCCGCACCACCTATGGCTTGTGCTGTGCCAAATGCCTGGTAATCTACCACTACTCCGTCCGTCAGACGATCATTGGAGGCATCTGCCAATCCGGCCAGAGTGTTCGACACAGGCAGTTGCGTGTAGCCCAGCAATCCGCCCGAAAGATTCACTACCCAAATATTCAGATAGTCTTCAGCCGGCCAATAGCTCATGGCTTTCAGTGTGTAGTTATCAGAAATGCCCCACGAATTTTGTGTTCCCTGCACCCGCACAATACCATTGGTAGCCTGGCCGTTGGGATCTTGCTTCGCCATGACAAACGTAATGGGAAATTTGGCGGCCACTCCGGTAAACTCGGCCGGTGTTTTGGTTGAGTCGGCATTGAGTCTTTGAAAATCGGCATTGATCACCGGTATTTGCGACAAAATTTGTGCATCCGAAATATTGGTTCTAACACCCGGGGTGGCATCTCCGGCATTGTAAATAATATGCACCACTACCGGTATGGTGTAACTTCCGCTTTGAATACGCTGTGCTTGCGCATTGGCTTTGGCGGCTGCCTTCTGAATAAGTTTATTCTGCATCCATTGCTCAAACTGAGAGGTGGATTCTTTATTCGGATTTCGAAGCTGACGGATTTTATCATACGCCACCGTGCCACAGCGATCTTGTGCTGAAATCAGATGAAAACAAAATAAAGAAAACACGGCTGCAATTCCTTTCAGCATAACCAGCAAGATACTCTTAACAGTTGAAATAAATTAGAGTATGGACAAAAAGGTAAGTTTAATCTTAAAGGAAAACCATACCCGAATCAGAGCAGCTCGGCTTCAATCCAAATTAATTACTTGTATGGATTTAATCTCCGGCACTAAGCGTTTAACGGCTTCTTCCACCCCTGCTTTAAAAGTCATAGACGACATCGGGCACGAACTGCAATTGCCCTGAAATTCCAGTTTCAATACATGGTCTTCGGTTACTTCCGTTATTCGGATATTGCCCCCGTCTGCCTCCAGATAAGGACGGATGCTATCCAACGATGCCTCGATTCTGGAAATCAATTCTTCTTTAGGTGTACTTAAGGCATTCATCCGGCTATCATTTCTACTTTTGATGTCGCTGTAAAGGTAGCATTTCGGATGGCAACCTGGCGAGCCAGATTTTCGGCCAACTCATTAAAAGCATTTGCCGTAGGGCCTTCTTTCAGTACGGCCGGCAGCCCACTGTCTCCGCTTTCGCGGATACTCTGCACTAACGGAATCTGTCCGAGCAGAGGCACACCAAATTTATCCGACATGTTTTTTCCGCCATCCTTGCCAAAAATAAAATATTTATGATCGGGCAATTCTTCAGGTGTAAAGTACGCCATGTTTTCTACCACCCCCAACACCGGCACATTAATCTGTGGCTGGCGAAACATAGCCAAGCCTTTCATGGCATCGGCCAACGCTACTTTTTGTGGGGTCGTAACGATTACGGCTCCCGTAACCGGAACAGTTTGCACCAGTGTTAAGTGAATATCGCTGGTGCCGGGCGGAAGGTCTATCAGCAAATAATCGAGCTGGCCCCAGTCGGTATCGCCAATAAATTGTTTCAAGGCAGAGCTGGCCATTGGCCCGCGCCAGACAATGGCGTTTTCGGGTGGTGTAAGAAACCCGATGGAAAGCAACTTTACCCCGTACTGCTCAAGCGGGATGATGATGTTTTTCCCATTTACATTTTTTACCTCAGGCTGCTCGCGCTCGCAGTTAAACATTACCGGAATAGACGGCCCGTATATATCGGCATCGATCAGCCCTACCTTTGCTCCTGCTTTGGCTAAAGCCACGGCCAGATTGGTGGTAACGGTAGATTTGCCCACGCCTCCTTTACCTGAAGCAATGGCAATAATATTTTTTACGCCCGCCAGCAGTTGCGCATTGTTTCGCTGCGAAGTAACGGAAGAGGTCATCTTAATATCGATCCGGCTATTTTTTCCGGCTATTTTCTGTATTGCTTCCTCGCAGTCTTTCCTGATTTTTTCTTTGAGGGGGCAGGCCGGTGTAGTCAGTACTACGGTAAAAGAAATCGTGTCGGCTGAAACGGTTACGTCTTTAATCATTCCCAGCGACACCAGATCTTTTTTTAAATCGGGGTCTGGTACGGTGGATAGGGCTTGTAAAATATCGGCTTGCGAAAGAGGCATATCTATAAAAAACTTTTTTTCAGAAAATCGTTCGCAAGGTAGGGAGAAATTGCAAATTAGAATGTATTTATACGGGTGTAACAACTCTTCCTCCAATCATATAAATATCAATGCCAATTGCTTAGCCTGTTCTGGTTAATACTTTACAATTTCTTAATAGGCAATATTTGGAAGCGGCAGGCGTTTGATCTACATTTGAAACCAACACAAACAAATATTGAACGGCACGTTCATTTTTTTTATACACCAAACAATTATTTTTTTCTGATGTTCAATCTAACCCATGATACGCCCGATCAACGCACCTGTCTTTTCCCGGCATTTAATTTTTATTGTTCTATTCGTAGCAGCATGTAGTAAACCCGAAGTAAAACCGGTGCCTCCTCCGGTTATCAATCCTCCTCAACCTCCCGTTAATTTAACGGGCTATACCGACAAGCTCAGTTATTACCCGGGCGAGCCTGTAAATCTTTATCTCTCTACCGATAACGAAACAACTAATTGTCTGCTTAAGATTTATAACATCCACCATGATTCTGTTCTTCATGTAAAAATTCCGGTACGGCATCAGGGGGTGGCCAGCAACGAGCCCTGGAAGAATGGTTTCGGCTATGCGCTTACCAACACTATCACACTCCCTGCTAATATGGAAAGCGGAGTTTACCTTATTGATAATAAAATTCCATTAATTGTTAAATCCAGGCAAACTCCAGATGTGGTGGTAGTTTTCCCTACCAATACCGAAAATGCTTATTGCCAGTCGGGCGGAAAAAGTTTTTACAGGCCCGTGGGCGATAAAGCTCCTATTATTTCTTTTCTGCGACCTATCCCCTTTCCACATGCCAACAAAAATTTGAATTTCCTGGAAAACGGATTGCAATTTTTGCGCGATCAGAAAGGGCTCAGCATTGGCTACATCTCAGATATGGACTTAGATAATTACAACGTTATCAATAGCGCTAAACTGATTATTATACCCGGGCACAGCGAGTACTGGACACTGAAAGCCCGAAGAAATTTTGACCGATTTATAGAAAACGGAAATCATGCCCTCATCTTATCGGGCAATACCATGTGGTGGCAGGTGCGGTATTCTGACGACCGAACTCAGCTCATTTGTTATAAAGACAGACCCGACCCCATTTCTAATCCGCTGTTAAAAACAATTAATTGGGTAGATCCTTCTCTTAACTACCCGGTAGTGCCGAGCATAGGGGCCGACTTCGAACACGGTGGGCATGGCGATTTTGGCTGGAAAGGATATAAAATCATGACCCCGCAATCGCCTTTGTTAGACGGAACCGGATTAAAACAAGACGACATTCTGCACGTGCCTACCAATGAGTATGACGGCATCTCCGTAGTAGGGTACCAAAACGGATATCCTATACCCGATACATCCGGTTTTTTAAAATTTGAAATCATTGGGTTCGACCAAGCTAAGTATGCCGGCCAGGCTACCGTAGCCTGTTTCTTTGCTTTGCGCAGAAACCGGAGATCCGGGGTAATCGTAAATATGGCCTCTACCAACTGGTGCTCGCCCAGCGGAATGGGCGGAGCCGACAAAAATAAGATTACACGCATTACCCAAAATGCCATCCGGTTATTAGTTAGCGGAGGCAATGTATTTTCAAAGTAATTAAAAAAATCTTTCTGTACCTTGAGGAAAACCTCAAACTATGTCGCCAAAAATTCAATTTATTCTTTGGGTATTCTTCTCTTCTACCCCCCTCTTGTGGGCACAATCTGTTCCATCCGTTACGGGCTCTAAACTAACACCTAAAGAAGCACAGGATGCGCTTGATTTTCACAACCGGGTACGCCACGAGGTAGGGTCGCCCCCGTTGCAATGGTCGGCCGAATTAGCTGCCTACGCTCAGGCATGGGCCAATCATCTGGCCGAAAGTGATTGCGAGATGATGCACCGCCCGGGCGAAGGCAAGTGGAAACAGCTACACGGAGAAAATATTTACTGGGGAAGTGACGCTGCCCAATACTCCATCACCGATGCCTGCCAGGGGTGGTACAGCGAAATAAAGGATTACCATCACGAGCCCATCAGTCAAACTAATTTTCGCAAAGCAGGCCACTATACACAAATGGTTTGGAAAAATACAGCCCGGGTAGGTATAGGGAAGGTGGTTTGTAAAAATGGAGCCCTCATCGTAGTGGCTAATTACGATCCGCCCGGCAATTATGTAGGCGAAAAAGCCTATTAACAGGCGATGCCTAATCGCAGTTGTTGGTCGCCCGGCCAACAACTATCTTTGCCGTTCGATACTATTCATTTTGATCTCCCGCGAAACCATAGATGAAATTAAAAACCGCCTCGATATTTACGATGTGGTGAGCGACTTTGTATCATTAAAAAAATCCGGGCAAAATTATAAAGGCCTCAGCCCTTTCAATAACGAAAAAACACCTTCTTTTTTTGTAGTGCCGGCCAAGGGCATCTTCAAAGATTTCAGCAGCGGCAAAGGCGGAGATGCCTTTACGTTTGTAATGGAACATGAGAAACTGAGCTACACCGAGGCCATTCGCTACTTAGCAAAAAAATACGGCATCGAAATTAAAGAAGACCATCGTTCTTTTGAAACACAAGAGCAGCAAAGCGAACGCGATTCGCTTTACATCTTCATGAATTTTGCCAAAGAGTTTTATCAAAACAAATTGCTCCACACAGACGAGGGCCGCAGCATCGGGCTAAGTTATTTTCGCGAGCGTGGGTTTAACGACCGCACCATCGAAAAATTTGAATTAGGCTATGCGTTGGATGGCTGGGAGAATTTCAGTAAAGAGGCCATTGCCAAAGGTTACAACCAAACGTTGTTAGAAAAAACCGGGCTGGTCGTAAAAAAAGAAGACGGTAGCAGCTACGATCGTTTTCGGGGCCGCGTAATTTTTCCGGTTCACGGGCTGGCCGGAAAAGTGGTGGCTTTCGGAGCACGGATGTTGGGCAAAGACAAGAACCAACCGAAATACATCAACTCGCCCGAAACTGATATTTACCACAAGAGCGATGTGCTCTACGGCTTGTACCAGGCTAAAAACGCCATACGCCAACACGATGTATGCTACCTTGTAGAAGGCTACACCGATGTTATTTCAATGCATCAGGCTGATGTAGAAAATGTAGTGGCCTCCAGCGGTACTGCCCTCACCGAAAACCAGATCAAACTCATCTGCCGGTTTACCGAAAATATTACCGTGCTTTTTGATGGCGACACGGCCGGTATTAAAGCCGCCCTGCGTGGCATTGACATGATTTTGCGCGGAGGCTTGAACGTGCGCGTGCTCCTCTTTCCGGATGGCGAAGACCCCGATAGTTTTTCCAGAAAAGTAGGCACGGCCGGATTTCAGAAATATTTAAAAGAGCATACACAGGATTTTGTTTCGTTTAAAGCCGGGCTATACGCTAAAGAGGCTGCGGGCGACCCCCTGCGCAAGGCCGAATCCATTAAAGAAATCGTATCGAGCATTGCCCTCATTCCCGATCCCATCAAGCGGTCGGTTTACATTCAGGAAACCAGCACGCTGCTAAAGATTAGTGAACAGGTTTTGCTGGCCGAGTTAAACAAAGTATTAATTCAGGAACGGAGAAAGAACGAAAAAGAAAAACTGCGCGCACAAGATGTATCTGAGCCTCTTGTGCCGATAGAAGATATTGGATCTCCGTTTAAAGCAGATCCTCTTAGCCAGATCTACTACCAGGAACAGGAAACGATTAGGCTATTGCTAAATTATGCCGATCAGGATGTGGAAGGCTACAAGTTAGCCGATTTTATTGTGCACGAGTTAGATGATGTAGAATTTACCAACGAGGTGTTCAAAGAAATCTATGTGCAATTCAAATCGGCTGCCGGTCGTCAGCAACCTATTACCAGCCAGTTTTTTTTAAATCAAGAAAACGATGCCCTTAAAGCAGCCGTTTCTAATTTAATAACTACACGATACGACATCAGCCCGCACTGGAAAGATAAATACCACATTTTTGTTCCTCAAGAAAAGGATGTGCTAAACGAAATGGCTCTGGCAAACGTTTTAAGATTAAAATTCAGAATTGTACAAAAAATGATGGAGGATAACCTGCAACAAATTAAGCAAGCCGAAGAAGCAGGAAACTGGGAGTTGCTGGAACGCACCTTGGAAACTCAAACTGGTTTAAAGAAAGCAGAAAGCGAACTGGCCGGAAGTTTAGGAATTGTAATAGCAAAATAGACAGCAGACATAAGCAGCGAGAAATGAGTTCTAACAAAATAAAAATAGATTCTATCGAGTCGGCCATAGACGATATACGCAACGGCAAAATGGTTATTGTGGTAGACGATGAAGACCGCGAAAACGAGGGCGATTTTATTTGTGCAGCCGAGTGCGTTACTCCGGAAATCATCAACTTCATGTCGAAAGAAGGACGCGGGCTAATCTGCGCCCCTTTGGTAGAGAGCCGCTGCGATGAACTGAAACTCACCTTAATGGTAGGCCAAAATACAGCCGTGCATGAAACACCCTTTACTGTGTCGGTAGACCTGATCGGGCATGGTTGCACCACGGGTATTTCAGCTCACGATCGTTTCAAAACCATTAAAGCCCTGGCCGATCCCGAAACTAAACCTGAAGAACTTGGCCGCCCCGGACATATTTTTCCGCTAAAGGCAAAAAAGGAGGGCGTGCTGCGAAGAAGCGGCCATACCGAAGCCGCCATAGATCTGGCCAAACTGGCCGGCTTTCGCCCGGCCGGTGTATTGGTCGAAATCATGAATGAAGATGGCACTATGGCGCGCCTACCCGACTTGCGCATTGTGGCCAACAAATTCAATCTGAAGCTGATCACCATTAAAGACTTAATTGCCTTCCGCATGAAAACGGAAAGTCAGATAAAAAGACAGATTGAAGTTAAAATGCCCACGGCCTATGGCGACTTTAATCTGATAGCTTATGAAGAACCGGCCACACAAGAAATCCATCTGGCACTAACTAAAGGCGAATGGGAAAAAGATGAGCCGGTAATGGTGCGCGTTCACTCTTCTTGTGTAACGGGCGATATTTTTGGTTCGTGCCGGTGCGATTGCGGCTCGCAACTGCACAACGCCATGATGATGGTAGAAAAAGAAGGCAAAGGCATTGTGTTGTATATGAAACAAGAAGGGCGCGGCATTGGGCTGCTCAATAAACTAAAAGCGTATAAATTACAGGAGCAAGGACTTGATACCGTGGAAGCTAATCTTCAACTTGGTTTTGATATGGATCACCGCGACTATGGCATCGGAGCCCAGATTCTTCACGATCTGGGTATTCAAAAAATAAAATTGATTACCAATAATCCCAAAAAGCGAATTGGCTTAATGGGCTATGGTCTGGAAATCGTGGAAAACATACCGATCGAAATTTCACCTAACCCACACAACGAAAAATATTTACTCACCAAGCGCGATAAACTGGGGCATTTGATTCTGGGGAAATAATGAGGCTGTTTTCTATTTTGTTTTTCGGGTTATGCTTTTCATCGGCTCAGGCACAAACTTTTCCGTTTGACCTGTGGCACGATGGGAAATTAGTTTTAGATACGGGCGATACGCTGCGCGGAAGTATTAAATACAACCTGCAGGATTTATTGCAAGTGCGCCACCACAACCGGCTGGAAAGTTTCAGTGCCCGAAAAATTTTATATTTCGAAATCTTCGATCAATACTATAAACGATACCGGCAGTTTTATTCCTTGCCCTATTCGGCCACCGGTGGATACAAAACCCCTACCCTTTTTGAGTTACTGACCGAAGGGAAAATAACCGTGCTGTCGAGAGAAAAAATAGAGTATCGCTCCTACTCCTATTCGCCTTTTTTTTATGGCGGCTACGTAAACCGAATGGTGCTTGTTAACACTTATTTTTTACTGAAAGAAAACGGAAACATCGAAACTTTTCCGGGTAAAAAAAATGATTGGTATGAGTTGATGCAGCCGCGCGAAAATGAAGTTCGTCAGTTTACCCGAAACAACCGCCTGGACTGGGAGCGCAAATACGATATCAAACAAATTATTGATTACTACAATTCCTTTTTTTCCCGATAACATGAACAAACCGTTGATCCTTGTTTCTAATGATGATGGAATTACTTCTCCGGGTATTTTCCATCTGGTAAGCGTAATGAAAGAACTGGGCGAAGTGCTGGTGGTGGCACCAAACCGCCCGCAATCCGGCATGGGGCACGCCATAACTGTAGGCGATACCTTGCGGCTGAACGAGTCTTCTATTTTTGAAGGCGTACGCGCTTACGAGTGCAGCGGCACACCGGCCGATTGTGTAAAGATGGCCCGGCACTTCGTATTAAAAGATCAGCGGCAACCCGATGTAGTCGTAAGCGGCATTAATCACGGCAGCAATACATCTATCAGTGTATTGTATTCGGGCACCATGTCGGCCGCAATTGAGGGGGCCATCGAAGGTACCCCGGCTATCGGGTTCTCGTTGTGCGATTACAGCCACCAGGCCGATTTTTCGCATACGTACGAAGTTGTAAAAAAAATAACACAGCAAGTATTGCAAAAAGGGTTGCCCAAAGGCACCGCACTAAATGTAAACATTCCACCCAAGCGCTACGAACCGGTGAAAGGAGTGCGCATTTGCCGGCAGGCTAACGCCAAATGGGTAGAAGAATTTGTGCAGCGCTTCGACCCCAACGGCCGCAGTTATTTTTGGATGACCGGAAACTTTGTCAATTTCGACAAAGGAGAAGATAACGATGAATGGGCCATCGCCAATAACTATGTTTCTGTAGTGCCTTGTCAGTTCGATCTCACTGCCCATCAGGCCATTCCGGTGTTGAATGAAGAGTGGACTATTTTAGGCTGACCATTTTGCTAGTGGGTGCCTCAGGCATACCCGGCTAGCTTATACGAAATCAAGCCGGCCAGCTCGCGAATCATCATCTGCCAGTTTCCGATGGCCTCTGTCTTAGGAAGAAGCAGCGTATCGAAATAAAAATTGCGTGGGTGCGATAAAAAATCAACAGTAAAAGTATCTACCGGCCAGCCTTCATTTTCAAAGCAGGCAGCTGCCCGCCTCATGTGGTAACCGGAAGTAACCAATAAGCAATCGGCAGGGGTGGTATGGCCTTGCAGCATTTTTTTTACCGCCACGGCCGATTCGTGTGTATTGCGCGATAATCCCTCTTTTAAAATATCTTCACTCTTTACGCCCATCAGTAACAGCGCCTCTTCTACTTCGTCAGCTTCTTTTCTATCGATACTGGTTAGCCGGCCGCTTCCCCCGCTCACTAAAATCTTTTTTATAATACCCAGTTTGTAAAGTTGTACGGTATGTGTAACCCGGTCTGCTCCGCGATTAAAAAAAACACGGTCGTGAAAACCCGGCTCGTGTTTAGTTACCCCCGTCAGCACCACGGCATAGATATATTTCTTTTTGATTTGCGAATACGGGGTAAATGGAATTTCCCATTGGCTTATCATTTCATTGGCAATAAAATCATTGGAAAAGAAAAGCAGTAGTGCCAGCGCCACATAAAACAATCTGGATTTGCGCGGCTGCTTTTTAGTAAAGGCTGACCACACAAACAAGCCGCAGAGGAGGGTCATGGGCATGATGGCATAAACCAGAATTTTAGAAAGTATAAAAAACATGATTACATCCGCTTCGGAATTTTGCTGTACACGTTGCCTATGCCATCTATTATTTTCAGCAGCACTTCAAAATAAAGCGCAATCGCCAGTACGGTAGCCATAAACCAGATTACCCCGAGGTTAAAGTAGAAGGTATCAATGTTGCGTCCCAGAAAATGCTTGGAGGGCATATAAAACTGAGCATCAAAATCAACAATGTGTTCGGGGTCGGGATCTTTGTAGATGGGATAAATCTTTTGTATGAGTTGTCCGTTTTGTTCGATAATGCGGTTAAACTCATCCTGATTTTTCACCAACAAAGTAATTGCTTCGTTTTGGTATGCGTTCCGGTCTTTTTCAAATTTTTTTTCTTTTGTAGCGTTTTGGGTAAGGCGGCTTATCAACTTATCTTTTTCTTTATCGGCTTTGGTGTATCGGTTGTTATAAAATTTTTTTAACGAATTGAAAAAAGTAGTTGCTTCCACAAAAGTGAGGGAGTCATATCGTTCGGGAGTTAATTGATCCAGGCGTTTAAAGTTATCTTTTCCGATGATCTCCAACTCTTCGCGAATTTCGTTTTGAATGACTTGTAAATTCTTAACTACTACTTTTTTTATTTCAGGTTGTTGGTTTTGGTTGTTTAGCCTGACAAAGTCGAGTCGGCTTTCCAGCTCCGGGATGTAGTATATCTTTTTGTAATCCGATTCTGCCATAATTTTGTCGTACAAATAAAATTGTCGTTCAAATTCATTGTCTTTAAACTGTGAAACCATCCCTGCTTCAAACGCCCACCGCGAAGCCATCATATCGCCAACAGCCGGCACCGTAGCCGTATTGCCAATAACGGGGTTAAGTTTATCAAACTTCACTACCACCCCGCTCAATATTAATTGAGGGATTAGTAAAATAGGTATCAGAATATAAATTGTTACGGCCGAGTTAAAGGCGGAAGAAATATTCAGTCCCAGTAAATTGGCAAAGCAAGATGTGGTAAATAAAATAGCCCAGTGGTTTAAAAACATTCCTTTAATTTCGAGCACGTAGTTGCCCACCAGCACAAATAAAAAAGTTTGAATAGCCGATATGGCAAACAAGATGGAAATCTTAGAAACTAAGTAGCTGCTGCGATACAGGTGGAGAAACTTTTCGCGTTTTAAAATTTTCCGATCGCGTATAATTTCTTCTGCGCTCACGGTAAGCCCCATAAATAACGCCACGATTACACTCATAAAAAGATAGGCCGGCATATTCAGGTTTTTACTAAAAATATAGCCGGAGTTAAACGGGTCATCCGGGTTGTAATAGCGCACAATAAAGGCCAGAATAAAGGCCAGCGTGGGGGCTTCCAAAAAATTAATAACCAGGTATTGTGTGTTGCTCAGCTTCGACAAGATATCGCGCATCGAAAATAAGTGGGTTTGTTTTACCCACGTAGGAATGCGCAATGTAGAGTGAGGCGGTTCATTTTTTCTCTCTACCTGCGGCCACTTCACTCTTTCATCAAACGTATGATTCCACTGCTCGGGAGAAAATTTTCGTTCGTTGGTAAAATTACCAAACTCATCTATTACCTTGGTTTCAATAATGTTAAAAATCAGTTCGGGGTTTACATTTCCGCATGCCAAGCACTCGCCTTCTTCACTATTTACCATGCTAATGATGCGCTTAAAATAGATCACGGCATCAACCGGGTTTCCGTAGTAAATCTGGTAGCCGCCCGTGTCGAGAATAACCAACCGATCGAACATTTTAAAAATATCGGACGAAGGCTGATGGATGACGGCAAAAACGAGTTTGCCTTTTAGCGACAACTCTTTTAGTAAATCAATAATATTTTCGGAATCGCGCGAAGACAGCCCCGAAGTAGGTTCGTCCACAAAAAGTACGGCCGGCTCGCGCAGCAATTCCAAGCCAATGTTTACTCTCTTGCGCTGCCCTCCGCTAATTGTTTTTTGCAAGGGCGAACCTACTTTTAAATCTCTTGCTTCGTTCAGCCCTAGGTCATCCAGTGTTTTTAATACCAGCCAATCGGTTTCTTCTTCGCTTAAATGGCTGAAGCATAACTTGGCGGCAAAATATAGATTCTGATAAACGGTAAGGTCCTCAATAAGCAGGTCATCTTGCGGCACAAAGCCGATTACCCCTTTAATCTGGTCTGGGTCGCGATGAATATCAATGCCGTTGATCAGCACTTGCCCTTTCGATGGTTTTTCGTTTCCATTCAGTACATGCAGCAACGTGCTTTTGCCGGCCCCGCTGGCGCCCATTAAGGCAATGAGATTTCCCGATTCCTCCACCACAGTTACGTTTCTCAGCCCGAGGCGGCCGTTCTTAAAAACATACGAAATATTTTTTGCTTCAAAACTGGTTTTGGGTTGGTTCCCCTGTTTTTTAAAGGCCGCTAAAACTGAACCGTAATACACCGGCTCGCTCGCCCCCCAGCGTATAGAACTGCCCGTGGCTAACACACTCACTTTCCCTGATTTTTGTTGTACGCCATTTAGCAGTACATCGGTCTTGCCAAGGTATTTTAGAAAATATAATTCCACGGCCGGAAGATGAAGTATAGCAATAAACCCATCAAGGTCGGGCCTGAAAAAATGACGGGGCTGGGTAGCTGATTTTTGGCTGTCAATTATTAAAATGTGTTCTGTCCCGGCCGCCTGAGTCGGATTTTGAAGTGACACAAACTGTTTAATCAGATTCAGATCGCTGGCACTAATATTAAACTGCTCGCTTATTCTTTTAGATAGGTTCTCTTCGCGGGCAGAAATGGTGCCGTCTGCCAAGACAATATTCATCAGCTCGAGCAACACCACCATTTTTTGTTTTTGGGTTACTTCCTGGTTAATGGTATCGCCAATCTGGTCAATCAGTTCATCTTCCTTAACGCTGCTTAGTTTTTCAGAAAATTCGCGTGCGTATTGATCGAATAGCCGGATGTGTTTATCTACCGAGGGTTGGCTCAGGTGATCTTCCAAAAAATTAGCAATATGTATGCGCTCCTGGGCTGTAACACTGTCTTCGGCTGCCACAAAGGCAAACAGGCGGATTATTGACTTTAATACAGGCTCACTCATAGGTTTATTATTGTTTAAATATAAAAAAAGCCCTGCGTAATCAGGGCTTTTTTATTTTAATGGGGAGGTACTTATTCCACAATAGATTTTCTTATTTTCTCTACAATGGATGTAATCTCGGTCAGGTTTTTATCGCTAAGCAACAAATCGGCCCGATTGTTTTTTATTTGCTCTTCTATGTTCAGTGCCTTGTAGCTGGACTGGAGGGAAGTTAAATCGGCTACCAAGCCACCTACGGGTTCGCTTTGGTCCACCGCGCTTAACATCTTCAGCAATTCATTTACCGATTCTTTTTGTTGCAAAACCACGCGGATAATCGGTGTCAAGATCAAATTGCGGTCATCTTCTTTCAGCAAGTTCTTGGGGTAGGTTTTAATCAGGCCGGTAGAAATATAAAGCCCTTCCACAAAACTTCCCGTCAGCATCAGGGCAGCCGGTTTATTGCGGTTGTCGTTCTTCAGGTATTTTTCAGTTTCATGAATGGCTTTGTTTACCATGTTGGCCAGCGAATCTTTTTTGGCCACGTTGGCTTCAAATCGTTTCAACAGGTCGGCATCAAAAGAGCCGAGTATGCCCAGATTGTCGGCCAGTTTTTTAGCCGCATTCATATAGTTAATGGCATCTTGTGTTTTGTCGTACGATACTAAATACCCGATGTCGGCTGCATACACGCCCAGATTTAAGGCGGCTTTATCGTTGCGGCTCAGGTATTGATCGGCTTTTTTCCGGTCGCTGAGAAGGTTTTGGTTAAATTCGGCTCCGGTGGCCTGAAGCATATACGGAATCTCGGAGGGAGAAGGAATGTTATACACCACATCTTCAATCTCATCTTTTAAAGACTCTTCGGCCTGTTTAAATTCGTCACCGTTGGCCTGGTCTCCTTTTTTTGATCCGCATGACGACAGACCTATCGTGAGCAGGAAAATAAATGTTAAAATTCCAAATGAGGACAGTTTCATAGGGTTTGAGGATTAAAACTTTTTCAAGTTTAGCACATTTTTCCTATCCAAAATAGGCTTGCTGATTAATTTATCCCAAAAATTTTTGAACGGCAGGCTTCGTTATTTTATTAGTTCGGCAGCAAAGGGTAAAATCAAAATCTGTTTAACCCTCAATCCGCAACCTCACAAAAGCTTCCATAGCAGCATATTCAGCCAGTCCTAATTTGTTGTAGAGCAATGCCGTAGCCCGGTTGCGGTCTTCGGCCCGCTGCCAGAACTCGCGGGCATCCGTACCCTGATACACCACCCCGTCTTTTTGCGATTGATGTTTAAATATCCCCATTCGCTTACCTATTACCTGATCGGGGCTCATGGGTACGGCCATTTCTATCAAATCTATATCCCACTCAGCCCAGGCACCTTTATAGAGCCATATCCAGCAGTCTTTCATAAAAGGCTCTCTCTTCAGGCGGTGTAAAGCTTCAATTACCGCGTCTAAACAAACTTTGTGTGTGCCGTGTGGGTCGGCCAAATCTCCGGCTGCGTAAACCTGGTGCGGCTTTACTTCCCGAATAACATTAGCCACAATGGTGTAATCTTCTTCGGCCAGTGGTTTTTTTTGTACCATGCCGGTTTCATAAAAGGGCATGTTTAAGAAATGAATGTTTTCTTGAGGCACTCCCACAAAACGGCAGGTGTTTTTTGCCTCGCTTACGCGGATCAGGCCTTTAATAGACCGAACCGCATCGGTATCTTTTTCGCCTTTCTTTTTCTTTTCTAAGAAACCATTGGCTTCAAAATACATTTTTTCGGTAGCCTCGTTATTCAGGGTAAATCTTGCATTGAAGTCGCGCACAAATTCCATAAAGCGCAAGGCTTCATCATCGGCCACGGCAATATTGCCCGAAGTTTGGTAGGCTATATGCACTTCGTGCCCCTGATCTACCAACCGCTGAAAAGTGCCGCCCATTGAAATGATGTCGTCATCGGGGTGCGGGCTAAAAATAAGTACCCGCTTACGGGCCGGGGTAGCCCGCTCAGGGCGATGTGTGTCGTCTGCATTGGGCTTGCCGCCCGGCCAGCCGGTAATGGTATGTTGCACCCAGTTAAACACTTCAATGTTGATATCATACGCCTGCCCATACCGGGCCAGTAGTTCGCTCAGTCCGTTTTCATTATAGTCTTCATTCGTCAGCATTAAAATAGATTTCTCCAACAACAACGCCAAAGAGGTTACGGCTTTTTTAATCATTTGCTTATCCCACTCTACCGAATCAAACAGCCAAGGTGTTTTTCTTCGACTGAGGCCGGCCGCACACGATTCGTCCATTACAATCTGGGCGTTGGGATGACCTTGTAGGTAAGAAGCCGGAATTTGTTCTACCACCGGGCCTTCTACCGACTGGCGTATAATGGGCGATTTGTGTTCACCCCAGGCAATCAGCACAATGCGCTTGGCTTGCATTATTTTTTTTACCCCCAGTGTAATAGCCTTGCGGGGCACGTTGGCCAACCCACCAAAATCTAATCCAGCATCGGAGCGGGTGGTGAAGTCAAGGGTAATCAGTCGCGTTAATGAGTCAATGTGCGAACCGGGTTCGTTAAACCCAACATGGCCATTTCGGCCAATACCGAGTAACTGAAAATCTAATCCTCCTAAGTCGTTAATTTTTTTTTCGTATTCAGCACAATACGATTTTACCGCCTCCATACTGATAGTGCCATCGGGTACAAAAAAATTTCCTTTTGGGATATCCACGTGGTCGAACAGGTTTTCTTTCATAAACCAGTGGTAGCTCTGCGGTGAGGAAGGCTGCATGGGATAGTACTCATCTAAGTTAAATGAGATTACATTTTTAAAACTAAGCCCTTCCTGCTTATGAAGGCGTATCAATTCAGCATATACTTTTTTGGGCGATGAGCCCGTGGCCAATCCTAAGATAGCCTTCTTCCCCTCCTTCTGTTTTTGTTTGATCAGATCGGCAATTTCACGGGCTACGGATTTGGAAGCCTCGTCTGCCGACCCAAAAATCGAAATCGGTATTTTTTCAAAATTGATGTGAAGGGTTCCGTTCGACATAGGTATTTACATTTATTAGATTACAGAATTTACAGAAGTGTACTCAGCCTGATCTTGAATGTATGATTCTAAATTTTGACTGGTAATCACCTCTAATGGGAATAAATTTACTCGTTTTGCTACTCTCTTAAATATTAAATGGTTGGCCAGGCAATTAATTCCCTCCACTGCTTGCTGCTGAGGGTTTTGGTGGATCAAAAAATCAATCACGCCTTCCTTTAGATAGGCAATATTTTTTTTCAGCAAATCATACCCCACTAATCGGATGTTGCCCTTGTCCTGACTTTTTAAAATGGAAGCAGCAGTTTCGGTGCCACGCGATGAACTGACAAATATCCCTTTCAAATCAGGCTGACTAAGCAGTTGAATAAGTTTTTTTCGGAATGAAGAATCGGTAGAACTGGTGCGGTTAAGCGATTCTACAGTATGGCGGAACGGGTAAAACCCGGCAATAAAATCGCGAAATCCTTTTTCCTTCTGCACTAAGTGTATTGAGTCGTTAAGGTCTTCATCTACGTGCAAAACACCAAACCTCCCGGCTCCGGTCTGCCCCAAACAAATAAGTTCTCCGGCCAAACGGCCGCTGCTATACAGATCCTGTCCGATAAACGAGAGCGCATCGGTTTCGGTAATGTTGGTATTAAAAAGTGCAAAGGGAATTTGTTTCTCTTTTAATACCCGTAAAAAAGAGATGGTTTCTACGTATAAAATAGGGGCTAATAATATAGCATCCGGTTTCAGTTTCAAAGCTTTGGCGGCAACGCTTTCAAACGAACTTTTGCGGTGCAGGCTAAAATAGCAACAGCTAATGGTTACGCCATAATGAATCCATTCTTTCATAGATTGCTCAATACCCTGACTAACTAGCGACCAATACGGATCGTCTGCCGGTTCGGGCTGCAAAACCACAATTTTATAATTTTTGTTTGAACCTAACGTACGGGCGATCAGGTTTGGGCGGTACTCGTTTTTTTGAAGCACTTCGTTTACCTTCTTCAGGGCTATTTCCGAAACCTTTCCCCGGTTGTGCAAAACACGGTCCACCGTGCCTACTGAAACACCGGCCGCCCGGGCAATGTCTTTTATTCCAAAATTTTTAGGATTTGCCAATTTTTATTTTTTGTGTGACTGTGTGCGAGCACAAAAATAGTGTGTACGCACACATTTCCAAATTTTGAGTATTTATTTCTTAATTATAGTAATTACAGTAAACTATAAAAAAATTACCATAGGGTCTAACCCAAAAATAATGACAATTCATGGTTTCGGTAAACTGTTTTTGGAGTCCCCTCTACCCTAACCATTCCTGCTTTTCAAACGATTGAAAAAAGGTATTTTTTTTAAAAAAAATCTGATTATCAACTAGATACAAAATAAAATACTTCTTTAGCCCCATTTAATAGGCCTTTTTATGCTCCTAAAACCAGAAGGGTATTTTATTTGGACTTTTGTTGTGTACGCACACATATTGAGTGTGTGCGTACACATTTTCAAATTTTTCTTTGTTTTCTAATTCCATACCAGTACGTTTACAGCACCTTAAATAATTTTCAACTTAATCACTGCAAAATCCGGTGTAATTGACCACCTGTTTCCGGAGCAAACTGACCACCCTTAGTTGATGTCAAAATTGTGCTGCCAAAATCAGTGCTATAAAGTTAGTTAATCTGGGATTTCTTCAACTGT
>JAFDZA010000026.1 GCA_018267135.1 Bacteroidota bacterium | reverse complement strand
TCTTGACCCAGTTGTTTATAATTTGTCATCGCAACACAAGTTTAATTAACTTCGGTCAATTGAAGGGAGGAGAAATCTTCCCTTCTTTCAACCCCTTGTGTTGCACTTATTAGTTGAACTTAGACTAATCTATTTAGCAAAAATTTTTACTTTTACCTAAACCTTAAAAACCTGTTTTTATCATGAAGAGAATTTTACCGCTGCTATTCATAGCATTTTCTATTGCTGCTTCTGCACAAAAAGCTCCTGCCAAATTTGGCGATATTCCAATGGAAGACATGACAATGAAAGTTTATCCGCTGGATTCTTCAGCAAATGCTGTGGTGCTTTTTGATTATGGTGTTGCTTATCTTTCTGCTACGGTTTCTTCAGTGAACCTGTTTTTTGAAAACCATGTGCGCATAAAGATTTTGAAAAAAGAAGGACTGGAAAAAGCCAACATCTCTGTTCATCTTTATCATAATAATAGATCTGACGAAGAGAAACTCAGTAACCTTAAAGCAGTAACATACAATTTGGAAAACGAAAAAATCGTAGAGACTCCGCTATCGAAAGAGAATGTTTTCAAAGAAAAATTTAATCAGAACTACAATCAAGTGAAATTCTCGTTGCCCAATGTCAAAGAAGGTTCTATTATTGAATATTCGTATAAATTAACATCTGATTTTGTAGCTAACTTCCCCAACTGGCGGTTTCAACGCACTATTCCTGTGAGGCACAGTGAGTATTGGGCAATGATTCCCGATTTTTTCTTTTTTGAAAAATATATGCAAGGTTATGTACGGCTTGCAGCACACACCACTGAAAAGAAAAAGTTTTATGGAGAGGATGTAGTAGCAGACTATTACTTGGCAAAAAATGTTCCAGCATTTAAAGAAGAGGCATACATGACTTCAGAAGATGATTATGTATCAAAAATTAATTTTGCCTTGTCGCACTATCAATTTCCGGGAGGTCCTGTTAATGAAGTAATGGGTTCGTGGCAAAAGTTGAATGAAACTTTATTAGAAAGCGAATACTTTGGGAAAAACATTTCGGGAGCTTCCTATTTAAAAGATAATGTTCAAAAAATTACAGATGGAAAGACAGAGCCTTTGCAAAAAATAGAAGCTATTTCAAATTACATCCGAAAAAACTTTGAGTGGGATGGCGATAAAGATTATGAAACACTGGGCTTGAAAAAAGTAATGGAAAAAAAGAAAGGGTCATCGGGCGATTTGAACATACTCTTGGCTTCTATGCTAAACAAAGCAGGGCTTGATGTAAACATGGTTTTGCTGAGCACCCGTGACCATGGATTTATCCGACAATCTTTTCCAATGCGGAGACAATTCAATTATGTGATTTGCTCAGTAAAAGTGGGTGATAAAGAACTGCTGTTGGACGCCACCGAAAAATACCTTCCGTATGATGTTTTGCCGAGCCGATGTTTGAACGGTCAAGGCTTGCGAATTTCTAAAACCAATTTTGGTTGGATTGACATTACCTCAAAAGCAAAAAATAAAACTTATGTCAGTGTGGATTTTGTATTGAACGATGCAGGTGAACTCAAAGGAAAAGTTTCTTATTCGAAAGATGGCTACGATGCACAAGAAATGCGTGACGAATATTTTTCAAAAGGAGAAGAGGCTTTTGCAAAAGATTTTCTTTCGGGCAAACAATGGACGGTTGAAAAAAGCGAGTTCAAAGATATGGACGATTTAAGTAAAGTAGCGAAGGGTTCTTTTGAGGTCTCAATTGATGAACACGCTGTGAGTACGGGCAATGTTATCTACATCAATCCGTTTGTGGTAACACGGATAGAAAGCAATCCTTTCAAATCTGAAACGAGAGAATATCCCGTGGACTTTGGAAGCAAAATAGAGAAAGTTTACGGTTGTAAGATTGTTATACCTGAAGGCTATCAAGTAGATGAACTTCCCAAAATTAAAGCACTTGCATTGCAAGAAAACGCTGCAAAATATTTATACAACATTTCGCA
Source organism: Bacteroidota bacterium (assembly GCA_018267135.1). GTDB lineage: Bacteria > Bacteroidota > Bacteroidia > Cytophagales > Cyclobacteriaceae > ELB16-189. The sequence continues at coordinate 128,946 of JAFDZA010000026.1, read as the reverse complement.
GATAGGAAATACGATTAACATCACAAGCAACTTTCAAATCAACAAAAATTTATTTTTACAAGCCGAGTATGCTCATCTTCGTGAGTTTTATAATGTTGTTATTGCCAAACAAGCCGAACAAATTGTATTAAAGAAAAAATAGAAACGGAATTATGATTTCAAAGAAATTTTTGGTCTTGGCTTTTTCTGGCCTGGCATCATTGACTTATGCAACAGATTTAAAATACCCCGTAAGCGCAATACCCGAAGAGCTAAAAAAGAATGTGGACGTAGTAGTGCGTGAGGATTTCATGAGTTTTAAAATCAACTCAAAAAACAGTGCGACTTATCATGTTCATCAAGTGCATACTATTTTTAATGAAAAAGGAAATTCGGTTGCTGAAGAAACCATCTCTTACGATAAGCTTAGCAAGATTATAGACATCAATGCTTACGTGTATGATGCGAACGGCAAGCAGATAAAACGGTTAAAGAAAAGCGAAATATATGACCAAGCCGCTTATGATGGCGTGAGTCTTTTTAGCGACCATAGATTGAAACATTTGAACTTAGCCCAAGCGATATATCCTTATACGGTTGAAATTGAATATGAAGTTAAATATGATTTTTTGTATTGGATACCTACATCTTGGTGGGGCGGTGAACGGATTTCGCATGAACATGCTTCATACCAACTCATCTACCCAATAGGATTAGAACCACGCTATCAACTTTTCAATAGCAACGTAGAGCCAACAAAAACGAAATTAGAAAATGGATTTGAATCGATCTCTTGGGAATTTAAAAACTTGCAACCCAACAAAAGAGAATTATACAGTCCGCCTATTGATGAAATTGTTCCTCACATTATTGCTGCGCCTACCGAATTTGAATACGATAGCTATGCAGGTAAAATGGATTCATGGCAAAGTTTCGGTCAATGGATAATTTTGCTCAATAAGGGCAGAGATATTTTGCCCGATGAAACAAAAAAGAAAGTGCATGAAATTGTTTCAGGACTTACAACAAATGAAGAAAAAGTAAAAGCCCTTTATCAATATATGCAAAACAAAACTCGTTATGTAAGCATTCAATTGGGCATTGGTGGTTATCAACCTTTTGAAGCATCGGTGGTTGATAAAAACGGATATGGTGATTGCAAAGCACTTTCAAATTACATGATTGCATTGTTGAAAGAAGCGGGCATATCGGCCAACTATATTTTGATTAACGCGGGAGCATCTGCCAATGCAATGAATGTAAATTTTCCAAGCACGCAGTTCAATCATGCTATTGCCGCAGTGCCCAACGGAAGAGATACGCTTTGGTTGGAATGCACGAGCCAAACCAATCCGTTTGGGTATCAAGGTTTGTTTACAGGAGATAGAAAGGCGTTGATGATAACTTCCAATGGAGCAGAGGTAGTGAACACCATTCGTTATACGCCCGAACAAAATCAACAAACAAGGACAGCAAAGGTAACAATAGATTTAAATGGAAATGCTCAGGCGAAAATCCGTACAATAAATTCAGGAACTCAATATGAAAGTGATGGCTTGCGTTGGGTGCTTACAGATAAAGACAAACAAAAAAAGTGGATTGAAGAAAACACCAACATTCCCAACTTCAATATCAACTCTTATTCAATGATGGAGAAGAAAGATAAAATCCCTTCGGCTATTGTGAATGTGGATTTGACACTCAATCGCTATGCTTCGGTGAGTGGCAAAAGGTTATTTATAACTCCAAACTTAATGAACCGCATTACAAACATTCCTGAAAAAGCAACAGAACGGAAAACAGATGTAGTGCGAAAAAATAATTTCATTGATTATGATACAGTCATCATTTCCATTCCAGAAAATATTTATCCCGAGTTTTTGCCCGAGCCTGTAAAAATCAATTCAAAGTTTGGCGAGTATGAAACGGATTTCAAATTTGATGCGGGGAAAGTGATTTATACACGCAGATTGAAAATGTGGAAAGGTCGCTTCCCTAAAGAAACGTACAATCAGCTTGTTGATTTTTACAAAAACATCAGCAAAGCCGATAACACTAAGTTGGTGTTTTTGAGTAAAACATAATTTGCAGATAAATACAGTTAGCCATAGATGAAGTTGAAACCCAAGTTGTGCCGCCACTCAAGGTAGTGGCACGACTAATTCACAAATTTAAAACATTAACTTTAAAGCATGGCAAAGAAAGGAACCATTGTAATAAAAACTTCATTTGATGAAGAACAACAAATGAAAGACGCTGCCTTTTTAAAATTAAAGCCAACAGAGCGATTGCAAATTCATGAAGAAATGCGGAAACGCATTTGGGGCGATAAGTACAATACGCCCTCACTCAAAGGAATGAAAGTGTTCAATAGACAAATGGTAAGAGCTTTTTTTAGCAAAGCACATGAACGACTTCTCAGAAAATTTCTTCTCCACATTGTTGATTTTGTTTTAATCGGTGGGCACGCTGCTGTTTTCTCTGGAGTACGGAGAACCACTGCAGATATTAACATTTTGATTCGCCCCACCATTGAGAAGGGTGAAAGAATTATCAACGCATTTAAAGATTTGAAACTTGAAGTTAAAGGAATCACACCACAAGACTTCGCGGAAAACAATGTGTTTACTTTTGGGGTGGAACCTAATGCCGTTGACATTCTTACTTTTTCAAAAGGTGTTTTCTTAGAAGACATTTTTGAAAATGCCATTCACAAAAAAATTGATGACCTTAAAATCAAAATCATTAATATACGCGATCTCTTGAAAAATAAAGAAAACCTCAATCGCAGTTCAGAAAAAAATCTTGTTGACCAACAAGACATTTTAGCATTACGGAGAATTTTAAAATCGCTTTGAATGATTGCGCAATTGCTTTCTTTTACTTCAAAGAAGAATTTTCCTCTTTCGCCATGGTTTTGTAAACCAGCCTATCGGCCAGTTGGGGAAAAAGTTTATTTACCCATACCGCTAATTTACCTTGTAAGGTAAGCACCAGAAAATTTTTGCGTTTTACGGTTGCGTTATAAATATGGTGGGCACATTCTTCGGCCGTCATCATCTTTTCTTCTGCCCGGGGCGATTCGCCCTGAGCCATTCCGTCCTTGCTTAGCGCACGCTTGCGAATATTGGAAGCCGTAAATCCGGGAGCAGCCGTTAGCACATGTACGCCTCGGTGAAGCATTTCGGTGCGCAGCACTTCTAAAAATCCGTTCAAAGCAAACTTCGAAGCAGAATAACCCGTGCGTCCGGGCAACCCCCGAAAGCCCGCAATCGATGAAATGCCGATAACACTTCCTTTGTTTTTTATAATTTCCGGCAAACAGGCATGGGTAGCGTAAAGAGCGCCATAAAAATTAATATCCATTACCTTTTTTACTACTTCCAAATCTACCTCTTCAAACAAAGCCCGCATACTGATGCCGGCATTGTTGATTAGCACATCTATTCGGCCATACAGGCGCAGTGCTTCGGCCGCCATCTTTTTATTATCTGCCTCTATGCTTACATCGGCCACCAGGCCGGCAATATCTATTCCTTTTGTTTTTAATTCAGCTATTCCTTTTTCTAATTCTGCCAGGTTTCGGCCGGTAATTAAAATTTTAGATCGATTTTTTCCAAACACTTCGGCCAGGGCTTTGCCAATGCCAGACGACCCACCGGTGATAACGATTACTTTATTTTCCATACCATCAGTTCATCAGCATTTCAATGTCTTCCATCGTTAACGATTTAATTACGCTCTCTTCGCTTTGGATCAGGTTTTCGGAAAGCTTCAGTTTTCGTTTTTGCAATTGAAGGATCTTTTCTTCTACCGTATTTCGGGTAATAAATTTGTAGGTAAATACTTTTTTCTTTTGCCCGATGCGGTGGGCGCGGTCGGTGGCTTGTGCCTCTACGGCAGGGTTCCACCAGGGGTCGAGCAAAAAGACATAGTCGGCTTCGGTAAGATTTAATCCTAACCCACCGGCTTTAATGGAAATTAAAAATACTTTCAAGTCAGGATTTTTATTGAACTTTTCAACCTGCTCTTTGCGGTCGGTGCTGGAGCCGTCTAAATAAGCGAAAGGCACTTTGCGGGCTTTCAATAATTCTTTTACGATTTCCAGATGCTTTACAAATTGGCTAAAGATTAGGAGTTTGTGTCCTTCCAGCATAGCACTCTCAATCATGTGCGATACATCTTCCAGCTTACCCGAATCGCCCGCATACTTGGGATCAATCATTTTAGGGTGGTTAGAAATTTGCCGCAACTTGGTAAGCCCTTCTAAAATAGTCATGCGGGAGCTGTTCAGTCCTTCTTTTTCAATTTGATCTAAAATTTTATGTCGGTAGTGCGATTTTATTTCTTCGTATTTCTGCTCTTGCTCGGCCGTCATGTTGGTATAGTAGATATTCTCTACTTTTTCGGGCAGGTCGGTGGCCACTTGCGATTTCAGCCTGCGCAAAACAAATGGTTTTATAATGCCGTTAAGTTTTTTGGTTTTATCTGCATCAGCCTTTTTTTCAATTGGAACCTGATATTCGTCTTTAAAAAATTTTTGACCGCCTAATAACCCGGGGTTTAAAAACGTCATTTGGCTCCAAAGGTCGAGTGTGGTGTTTTCAAGCGGGGTGCCGGTAAGCGTGAGCCGGAATTTGCTGTGGAGCTGCATCACCGCCTGGGCAATGTTAGAAGAAGGGTTTTTAATGACCTGCGATTCGTCCAGGATAACATAATTGAAAAAAAACTGGCTGAGCGTGTCTATATCGAGACGAGTAATGCCATACGAGGTAAGGATTACATCGTATTGATTAAATAGGGTAACGTCCTTTTTGCGAAGAGTACCGGTATAAGTAAAAACCTTGAGGTGAGGCGTAAACTTAGCTGCTTCCATCTCCCAATTATAAATGAGGGAAGTGGGCATAATGAGGAGTGAAGTGCCGGCATTTCCTTTTTCTTTTTCGGCCTGAAGCAGCGACAAAGTTTGTACGGTTTTTCCCAAGCCCATATCATCTGCCAGACAGCCGCCCAGATGAAATTCGTTTAAGAAACGCAGCCAATTGTACCCGGCTTTTTGATACGGCCGAAGTGTGCCCTGAAACCCGTGCGGCAAATCGTAATCGCGGATGCCGGTAAAAGATTGAAGATTTCTCAGCCGGTCGCTCATGTGTACGCGAGCCAATTTATTTTCTTCCAACTCCTGCAACAAACTGATGTGATGTTTTTTTAATACAGGTTTTTCGTTGGTGCCTTGTGTTTCACTTAAGGCAAAAAGATCTCCGTACTTAATTAACCACGCCTCGGGAATGATGGCGATCTCGCCATTGGGCAATTTAAATTCTACTTTTTTCTTAAGGATGAGTTTGCGTAATTCTTTAAAAGAAATCTCAAACTCACCAAACCGGATTTTGGCATGAATATCGAACCAGTCTATATTTTCGCGCACATCGAGTTCAATCACCGCTTTGCCCACAAAATATTTTTTGTCCTTATTGTCGGGCTGGCTTACTTCAAAACCCATATTGAGCAGGTTTACCCGGTTTTCATTGAGCCACGAAAAAGCATGTGCCTTATCTACAGCCGCCCGCGACCACCGCATGGGCAAGCCCAGCTTTACCAAAGTCTGTTCCGATTTTTTTTCAGTCTCGGCTTGGCGGCTTACCCGGTGAAAAATATAATCGTTTTCTTTTTTTTCTACCGACACACTTACATTGGCAGTATGAGCCGAAGCCCCTCTGAATTTATATTTTCCATACCGGAAAGAAAGATCAAAAACAATTTTACCGGCTTCATCGCTGCCGGTTATGGCACGGTCTGCGCTCTCATCAAACAACCCGGGCGAGGAGCCAGCCGGTGCTTGTGGCAATTCGGAAATAGTAAGCAGCGGATGGGGATCGTATTCGTGTTTTACAATGGCGAAGCCAGAAGCCTCAATGTCATCAAAGCCTTCTATTAACGGAGCAATAAAACGGGTGTAATAATTCTCTTCCAGATTTTTAGGTACGACTACATTTTTTTTAGAGAGGAAGGGTTGTAGTTTTTTCCCATCCACCATTTTTTCGAAGCCATAGAGTTTCCCTTTTAACACCATCCAGGCCGGCTGGCGGCACACTAAGTAAGCTCCGGCATCCGGAATTTCTACGGGCTTCCCGTTGTAGCGGATGGTGGGGTAGTAGGTGGTAGAGTCGGACGATCTTGAAAAATGAAAACGAACACTAGCCCGGCCTTCTAGTACTTCTACTTTGCGCCAGGTGGGCTCGCCATCGTTGCCCATTTCAAACAGGAGTTTCCCTTTTAGCTCTTCCAGCACTTTGGCCCGGCGGGCTTCCATGTAAAACTCTATTTCTTTTTGTATTAACTCATCGCCTTTTTGTTTGTGGTAAACCCGGCTAAAAAACTCGTCCGGTTTCATTATTTTTTTACTGAAATGTTTTAGTACGGCATCCTGGCTCATGCTATCCATGATTTTGATCAGATCAAGGTCTTTGTTGTCAAGACCTTTGCCAAATTCGCGCGTATTTTTTTGAGAGATGCTTTGATGCTGGTAAGTAAGTTTGCCCCGCTCATCCAAATGCACAATGAAGGGCTCAAAAACATAGCCCAAATACTCGTGCTGGTAAAGCGAGTAGATAATCTGAAAGGGTTGTGTAGCTGATACTTTCATTGCCGGAGTGGGCCTTTACAAAGCCTGAAGCTTCATTTTCAGGGTTTTCGCAAAAAGCCGAATGGCAACTTAGTAAATTTTCAAAAATTATTTCTGATGAATCTTATAGATAAAGTACGTGGTCATTACATCAAAAAACCTCCCCCAAATTCACAAAAATGCCTTGCGATCCGTTTTGCCCGATACCGTAATCTATGGCGATGTTGGTTTTAGAGTACTTGTTGAATTTTATGCGGGCTCCAAACCCGGCCGCAGGCAAAATGGTTTTAAATACATTTGAGGGCCATTCTGAAAAGCACTGGGCATTTACAAACACAACTCCGCCAAGAAGACCGCTTTTCAAAATTCTGAAACGGTATTCACTTTCCAGGTAAATCATATTTTTTCCGCGAAACCTACCTTGTATATAACCACGCCCTGTATTGCTGTATGGATCCCAGCCGGTGCTGGGCAAATCTAAGTAAGGCGGATTGCCGTGGGTAGTCAGCCAATTGTAACTCCAAAAAGCCAATACGTTTTGGCTGTTTCGGGGAAACGGAATATAGTGCCGCAAATCAATTAACAACATACCCCAGTTGCTGTTGCTGCCCAGAGCGGTTACGTTTTCTTTCACCAGAATGTTTGCATACTGACCTTTGGCCGGGTTGATGGAGTTGAGGCGGTTGTCGTAAAGCAGGTTAATAAATAAACCGGAAGAAACAGAGTGGTTGGGCAACCCATATTGTAACGTGTTGCTGATAACGGAGGAATCACCATCGGTTTCGGTAATACTCCAATGATAATCTAACCCGTACCCCCCTCCTAAGTACAGATTGGGTTTAATACTTTTTAGCAGAATCTGATTTAAGCGAAGATACTGGTAATCTTGATCGGCATAGGTATTATCGGTGCTTCCACCCAGGCCAAATGTTTTTTGTGGGTAAGAGTAGTAACGCCAGTCGGTTACTAAATTAAATCGGTTGCCGCGGGTCCAGATGTTGCTTTGCAGGTGCATAACCAGTTGTTGGTTTTGGGTGTAAACCACATCACTGTAGAGGTTTGAAATTTTAACCTCTTTTTCTTCGCTGGTATAAAAAGCACCATTGGCAGCAATCAGCCCGGCCCACCCGCTGGTGAGTGAATAACCTAATGAAGGCGCTCCAGAAAAATAAATTCGTCCTGATTTTTTTTTAACGTTATTACGGTTAAGTAAAGGTTTTCCTAGAAATTTTTCAGCCACATCAATCAGATCGCGCTCGGATTGAGGTTGTGTGTTTTGGCTGAAAGCAAGCCGTGTAAATAAAATCAGTAAAAAGAGTAAACGTGTGCGCAGCAAAATCAAAACAGTCTAAAAAAAAATTTATAGTTAGATGAAAACAACACCACTAAGTTTAATTTAATTCCCAGGTGTACTTCATTAATAATAACGTCAGCTTTTTTAAATCGGCTCTGGCAGGAGCACCTTTGCTGGCTCGTTTCAATATCTCCGGCAAGTATAAGTGGTTATGCCGAATCTGTAAAATATACTTTAGCGTAATGAATTATAATTTCAATGGTATTCTTTCTGGCCGATTTATACGGGCAAGCAGAAAATTTAATACCGATGCACATTCCTTTTTGGTTTTGTAGAAATATAATTCAAAAACAGGAGAGGAGGCAAAAGAAAATAGGTTGAACGGATTAAAATATACTCCTCAGGAAAAGAATAACTAAAAGGCGATGTAAAAATCATGGTTGCCATAAACGAAGTCTGTTATATTTGTAATGTATGGCTAAAATCATTTTTCTTGTAGAAGATGACCCGATCTACTCGGAGTTTATCCAAAAATCATTAAGTAAAAATACCGATTATAAGATTCATCCTTTTTTTAGTGCCGAAGAGGCTCTCAAAGCTCTTAGCGGCTTGTTTCCTGATGTATTAATAGTTGATTACAAACTTCCCGGCATGAGCGGTATAGAATTTTATGAAAAAATTAAGACACAAATTACCGATCAGCATAAAGTAATTATGCTGAGCGCGCTGGATGATGGCAATATGGTGCTGAGTTTTATACAAAAGGGAGTGCGCGATTACGTCATCAAAGACGAAAATGTAGTAGAGTCGCTGGAGGCCATTCTTTCCGGAAAAGACGAAGATTATTTACTTTTTATTTAAGGAGAATTATTCGGCAAGGAAATGGTAAAAGTAGCCCCATTCCCAAGTTCACTTTTACAAAGAACCTCCCCCCCCATTTTTTCTACCATTGATTTTACAATAAAAAGACCGAGGCCGGTAGAGCTTTCTCCCCCTGTAGGCCGGGCACTCAGCCGCTGAAAGCGCTGAAATAACTTCGCCTGATCTTCTGCACTTATTCCCGGGCCTTCGTCTTGCACGGTTAGTTCTATTTTACCCGGCAACGAAGAAGCCAGAACCGTAACGGTTTTATTTTCGGGCGAGAACTTTAGGGCGTTCGACAAAAGGTTTTCAATAACGCGGCTTAGGTAGAGTTTATCGGCAAACAACATCAAAGGAACAGTCGGGTTCCATTCCAGACGAATATTTTTCTTTTCAGCGATAGAACGATAATTTTTTACCAGCGATGAAACCAATGTACTCAGGTCAATATCAGCCGGGTGCAACTCCATGCCTTTGTCCTCAAGTCTTCGGCTATCCAGCAGATTGCGCACCATACTTAACCCATCGGTGGCTACGTTATGTATTTTCCCTAAATACTCTTTCTGTTCAGAAGTAAGATTCTCCTGATGCAGATTAAATAATTGCACCAGTGCAAAAATTCGGTTGAACGGCCCCTTCAAATCATGCGAAACCAAACTGATCAACTGCATCTTTTCCTGATTCGATTTTAACAAGGCGTTATTCTGTTGTGTTAACTCCAGCAAATGGCTTTGTATTTGCCAGCTTTGAATTTTCATAGCCTTGGTTTGCCGCAGCGATTTTATATAGATCTTTAAAAGAACGGCCAGCCCTAAGGAAAATGCACCCCCTATGATGACCGCAGCCAGCATCATTAGTGGTTCAGTTTTATTTCTTGCTTTTGCGCTACGGGCACTTTAAGGGTAAGACCATGCACCCCCACCCGGATGTGCCCCTTAAACTGCACCTCATATTTTTTACCTCCCAAAAAGCCGAGAACGGTACTCAATAAGTTAGTTTCTTTTAATATAAGTTGTACCTCTAGCGGAACGGAAAAATCGGATTGTGCCGGAATGGCCACATCCAGCTTTTGTATTACCTCGGCCGAGGGCACACCATCTACCCACACTGATATATTTACTTCTTTCAGCTTCATTTTTGTAGAGTTGGGGTTGAAAAAGAGCGCATCGGCTTTTAATAACGGCTTGCCCGTGGCTGCGAGGTCAACACTCAGGTTGTTAATATTTTTAAAAACAACAGGCTCTTTGGGGGCACAACCGGAGAGAATCCCCAGAAGAACAAAAAAATTAAAAATGATTTTTTTCATCGTTCACAAAATTAACAGATGATCTTACATTTGGATGTGAATGAAGAACTCCTTTCCAAATTTAATGCCATTGCCGATGGGCTGGCCGAAACGGGATTTTCGGTAACGGATGGCTTTTTATCGGAGGACGAGGTAAGTGCTATTACTTCGCTGGATGATTTTAAAAACGGATTGTCGCATTTTAAAAAAGCGGGTATTGGCCAACAACGCGATAAACAAATAAACGAAAGCATTCGGGGCGATTACATCCGGTGGCTTACCAAAGCCGAGGCGCCCCCGCCCTTGCAACTTTATTTAGAACGTATAGACCAGCTGCGAGAATTTATTAACCAGGCATTGTTTCTCAGTTTAAAGGATGCTGAAATACATCAAACCATTTACCCCATTGGTAGTTTTTACAAACGCCATCTCGATCAATTCAAAAAAGAAGATCACCGGAAACTGACAATCATCTGCTACCTTAATAAAAACTGGAAAGAAGAAATGGGTGGGCAACTCCGCGTTTATTTTCCCAGCCAAACGCAAGATATACTACCTATAGCCGGCCGGTTGATTTGTTTTCGCAGCGATTTATTAGAACACGAAGTGCTGCCGGCCATACACCCGCGGCTAAGCCTTACAGGATGGCTGTTAGACACACTACATTAGGTACGCTGCCATTTTCATTGAAACTTCTAATTTTGTTACAAAACATACTGCTATGAATTACCGCATTGAAAAAGACACGATGGGCGAAGTACAAGTACCTGCCGACAAATACTGGGGCGCACAAACCGAACGTTCGCGAAATAATTTTAAAATTGGCCCCGAAGCCAGCATGCCCAAAGAAATTATCTATGCTTTTGGGTATTTAAAAAAAGCAGCCGCACAGGCCAATCATGAATTGGGTGTATTACCGGCCGAAAAAAAAGACCTGATTGCCAAAGTGTGCGAGGAAATACTAGCACATCAATTAGACGATCAGTTTCCATTAGTAATCTGGCAAACCGGATCGGGCACTCAAAGTAACATGAATGCCAACGAGGTAATAGCGTACCGTGCTCATGTGCTGAGCGGAGGCAAACTGACCGATGAAAAAAAAGTACTCCATCCAAATGATGACGTAAACAAATCGCAAAGCAGCAACGATACCTTTCCAACAGCCATGCACATTGCAGCCTATAAACAAGTGGCGGAAATAACCCTGCCGGGCATGCAAAAACTACGCGATACACTGCACCAAAAAGCAATCGCGTTTAAAACTATTGTAAAAACCGGGCGCACGCATTTTATGGATGCCACCCCACTTACCTTAGGCCAGGAATTTTCGGGGTATGTACAACAAATAGACAATAGCATTCGGGCTATTAAGAATGCTTTGGAGGCTGTTCGAGAACTGGCCCTTGGCGGAACGGCTGTAGGCACAGGGCTTAACACACCGAAGGGCTACGATGTGCTGGTAGCCAAAAAAATTGCCGAGCTTACGGGCTACCCATTTATTACGGCTCCCAATAAATTTGAAGCACTGGCAGCACACGATGCCATGGTGGAGTTGTCGGGGGCACTGAAACGAGCAGCTGTTTCGTTCATGAAAATTGCTAACGATATCCGTATGTTAAGTTCGGGGCCGCGTAGTGGCATTGGCGAAATTATTATTCCCGACAACGAGCCCGGCTCCAGCATTATGCCCGGAAAAGTAAACCCCACCCAGCCCGAAGCTTTAACGATGGTGTGCGCACAAGTGATTGGCAACGATGTGGCTGTTTCTGTTGGAGGAGCCACCGGCCATTTTGAACTGAATGTATTTAAACCGGTAATTGCGGCCAATGTACTGCAGTCGGCCCGGTTGATTGGTGATGCTTGTGTTTCATTTAACGAAAAATGTGCGGTGGGCATTGAACCCAATTTGTCAATTATTAAACAACACATGGAGAATTCATTGATGTTGGTAACTGCGCTTAACACACACATCGGCTATGAAAATGCCGCCAAGATTGCCAAGAAAGCACACAAAGAAAATAAAACCTTGCGCGAAGCGGCCATCGAACTGGGCCTGCTTACGTCTCAGCAGTTTGATGAATGGGTACGGCCTGAAAAAATGGTGTAATAGAAATATTGAAGATTTAAAATCAAGCCATGTCGCAATCCATTCGTCCTTTAGAGCCGGAAACAGATATTGTTTTGGTGGGTGCAGGAATTATGAGTGCCACATTGGGGATGATGCTAAAAGAACTGAACCCCAACTTTACCATTCAAATTTTTGAGCGATTAGAAACCCCCGGCCTGGAAAGCTCAGACGCATGGAACAATGCAGGCACAGGCCACTCTGCCTTTTGCGAACTAAACTATACTCCGCAAAAACAAGATGGGGCGGTAGATATTACCAAGGCGCTGAAGATATGCGAATCGTTTGAACTCTCGAAAGAATTTTGGTCGCACCTTATAGAAAATAATTTTTTATCTCACCCCACCCAATTTATCAGCCGGGTGCCGCACATGAGTTTGGTCTGGGGCCAAGAGAATGTATCTTATTTAAAAGCAAGGCATAGCCGGATGCAGGCCAATGCCTTATTTCAGGAAATGTTATTTTCGGAAAACCCGACACAAATAGAGAAATGGGCACCACTGGTTATGGAAGGCAGGCCTTCGGAACCCATCGCGGCCACACGAGTAGAGATAGGGACAGATGTAAATTTTGGCGAACTAACCCGAAGTATTTTCAGACAACTGGAAAAAACACCGGGCGTAACGGTTCACTATAATGTTGAAACCCTCGACATAGACCCGCATAAAAAAGGAGGATGGAAGGTAATTGTTAAAAATCTATTGAATGAAGAAAAACAAAGTTGCCGGGCAACAAAATTTGTGTTTTTAGGAGCCGGTGGGGCCACCCTAAATTTGTTAAAAAAAGCAGAGATAGATGAACGCAAAGGATATGGCGGCTTTCCCGTTAGTGGCCTTTGGCTGAAATGCAATAATGAAATCTTGATTAAAGAACATTTTGCCAAAGTATATGGCAAGGCCAGTGTCGGTTCTCCACCCATGTCGGTACCGCATATAGACACACGGATCATCAACGGAAAAAAAGAATTACTATTCGGCCCCTTTGCCGGATTCTCTACTAAGTTTTTAAAATCCGGTTCGCGTTTTGATCTGGCCAAATCCATTAAACCCGATAATCTATTTCCTATGATTTCGGCCGGGTTGCGCAACCTTCCGCTTACCAAATACCTGATTGAACAGCTCCGCCTTTCGCACGAAGACAGGATTCGCGCCCTGCAAGAGTATGTGCCGCAAGCCAAAGCCGATGAGTGGGAATTAAAAGAAGCAGGTCAGCGCGTGCAGGTCATTAAAAAAGATCATGGAATGACCGGTGTTTTAGAATTTGGTACAGAGGCCGTAGTTTCTGCCGATGGCAGTGTGGCGGCTCTGTTGGGTGCTTCGCCCGGAGCCTCTACAGCGGCTGCCATTATGTTTGATATTCTGCCACGCTGTTTTAAAAATGAATGCACCACATCAGCTTGGAAAAACAAAATGAAAGAAATGGCACCCTCATTTGGAATGACATTAAGCCAGAATAGCAAAGCGCTGCAAGCTTCGCGTCAGCGAACCACCAAAATATTAAATTTATAATATGCGTGCATTCATTTTTCTAATCGCACTGACTTTCATTTCCTGTGGCGGCTCGCTAAGCAACGAACAGCGCAGAAGAATAAAAGAAAGCATGAAGGAAGGGGAAATTAAACGAGTATCCGATGCCGACTTAACCGAGGCAGCTTTTTCTTATGCCCGTATAATTGCCACCTCGTTAGAAAGCAAACCCGGAAGGATTAACGATAAAAAATTTCTCGATTCGCTCGGAAACACGTTCAGTGTCCAGATCTCTTTTCTTGACCCAACAAACGAAATGCTAAAAGGAGTAGAAAAAGCGCTGATCGAAGCCTATACTACAGATGCCTCAGCTTCGCTGCCTGATAATATTCAGAAAGTAGGACATGACTCTTTACTATACACAAAACCCTTTATGCATGAACGCCCCGATGGCTCCCAAGAGTTTGTCAAGGCATTAGCCATCAGGGTATCCAAAAAACAAGTGATAAGAAGTATGAAATAAACTCTGTATTATTGCAAATTATGGGTTCTTTTTAATACCTAAACCGTATTAAAAATGTCTTAAGTAAGGTAAATGGATTTTATTTGTAGTTTTGATGTTTGTTAACTTTCTTGTGGTAGTAAAAAGTTCATTTTTAAGCTGTTAACGTTTGAAAATCCTTTTCCTTTTCTCTTTGTTCAGAAACCATAGTGGCATTGAAACCATTCTGTTCAGTGTTTTCGGCCTCATAATTCTTGTTTTTCTTATTGTGGACTTAGGCTTTTTAAACAGCAAAGCCCATAAAATTTCTACTCGCTCTGCGCTTTTGCAATCTATTTTTTGGGTAATAATCAGTTCCATTTTTGGATACCTTATTTATTATTTTGACAAGGATGGAAGCACCTCCAGTTTTGATGCCTCCATTGAATATTTCTCGGCCTATCTTACAGAGTATGCCCTTTCGGTAGATAATATTTTTGTCATCCTGTTAATTCTGAAATACTTTTCAGTAAAGGAAGAGTATTACCATAAAATTCTTTTTTGGGGAATCCTTGGAGCGGTAGTTTTCCGGGGTGTATTTATTTTTGTTGGGGCTTATTTTATTGCCAAGTGGCACTGGATATTATATGTCTTCGGTGTGTTTTTGATCTACTCGGGCATTAAGATTTATTTTGAGGAGAGCGATGAAAAAATAGACCCGGAAAAGAACCCGATTTTGCGTTTGTGCAGAAAATATTTACCCATTACGAAAGATGAAATGGGCGGGAGATTTATGGTAACACAGGCCGGGAAGTTGATGTTTACCCCTCTCTTTTTAGTAGTGATATTGGTTGAAACTACCGATTTAATTTTTGCAGTAGATTCTATTCCGGCTGCTTTTGCCATTACGCAAAATGAGTTCATCATTTATACATCTAATATTTTTGCCGTAATGGGCTTGCGCGCCATGTTCTTTTTACTGGCAGGCATAATTGATAAATTCTATTTACTGCAAAAAGGCCTTTCCGTTATATTATTTTTTATTGGAGCTAAAATGTTATTGGAGATGATTCCCAGCCTATCCGATAAACTAACCCCGACTCTTTCCTTTACCATCATCATTGCTACCTTAACTTTATCCATCACATTCTCGGTGCTGATTCCCCGCAAAGAAACCTCCGAAGATTCAGACCAAGAAAAATAGTTATTTCACGCTCACTTCATTAAAGAAATTACCAGGTAAAATCTTTAAGAGAATAGGTAATGTAAGGAACCGTTGAGGCAAAGAAATAATAACAAAAGTGGGAATTGTTTTGAGAGCCGTAATCAGTAATTTTTGCATGTGCTCTTTTTCTTCCACCGTTAGCTCATTACTTTTTGATTTTCGTAAGAGCATCATCAACTCACGGCTGTCTTGTACTTCTTTTACCAGCCTGTTTTTATTGTTGTCGGTTATCTTAGAAAGCCTTTTTATAAATTGCTCGCTTACCTGCTGAAAATCTTTTTTGTTTTGCAGGTAATCCAGGTCATTCCAATGCTCCAGCACAAACCCCTCAATGGCCATCATGCTGTTTTCCAAATCATCGTCATTGAAATTGAGGTAATTGCATAGCCTTTTTAGAAAATCGAGTTCCTGGGCTTCCACTCTTTTATCAGACCAGATGGTAAGAATGGCGATTTCAAGAAAAAACTTTTTTAATATCCACGAATTATTGGTAGGCAGATTGATCTCTTCAATTTCAATACCGGAGTCGAAAATTTTAATGGCTTCTTTTTTCCGTTCGGAACTTAATCCGGCACTTTGTAAAAAAAACTCTAACAGCTTTTGTTCTTCCGGTTCTACCGTGGCATTGGCATGAGCTGCCGCAGCCATTACTTTTACCACCGAAAATCGCAATTCTTCTCTTTCATATTTAAAAAAATCGGCCACAATTCGGTCAGCATTGGTATGGATCCACTGACCAAAAATGAAAATATCGAGAAAGAGTAAACTATTATGAAAAAAATGAACCCAAAAGTTAGCCTCTTGCCCAATAGAATATTCGATGCGTTTGTCTAAAATTTTTTCGGCTAACTCTAAGGATGACTTTTTTCGACCAAATAATGTTTTGGTGGGTGTGGCCAGTTCGGGAAAAACATGGTTGTAAAAATTGCCGATGTTCTCCAGGGTTTTCATAATTACGCCCGTTAACTCATCGGGGTTTTTGATCGGCTTATCGTGAAACAATAACGAGCTGCTGATGAGGCTTTCGGCCAGTAAGATTTTCATCCGGTCTTTGGGTGCCCATGATTCGGATCCTTGAAGCGTATCCGAGGGAACGGATTGCCCGTACATCAAACCGGTGGGCTGAATGACATGATACAGGGATTGTTCAGGATGAGCCGATTTTTTACTATTGGCAGGTAAATCTTTAAGAAGCTCCCTTCTAAACTCCAAATAATCTTTCAACCAACCTTTTTCTGCGGGTTTCATCTGTTAATTAGGCGGAGAAATTACAAATTTTTTTAATACCCTTTTTTCTTAAAAACTATTGAGTCCCTTTCCATCCTTTTGTTTCAAGTTCCTGAAACGACTTTTCAACCTTTTTTTGAAGAGTAGATTTAAACTGATTTAATTTTTTGGCTACCGATTTATCTTTTGTTCCGATTATTTGAGCCGCTAAAATCCCGGCATTTTTGGCTCCATCTAAGGCTACGGTAGCCACCGGAACGCCCGAAGGCATTTGTAAAATTGAGAGTATGGAATCCCACCCGTCTATCGAGTTAGAAGATTTAATAGGCACCCCGATAACGGGCAAAGAAGTAAGGGAAGCCACCATGCCGGGTAAATGAGCCGCCCCTCCGGCTCCGGCAATAATCACACTAAGCCCGCGGCTTTGAGCCGAAGAAGCATAGTCCATCATGCGCCTGGGCGTGCGGTGTGCAGACACTATGGTCAGCTCAAACGGAATTTTCATTTCTTCTAAAAATTCAGCAGCCTCGCGCATAACCCGCAGGTCCGACTGACTCCCCATAATGATACCCACAATTGCTTTGTCTGCCATATTATGCCTTTACTTTAAGAGTATGCTTTACAACAGATGTCTTTTTTTTTAATTCGGAAATTTCGTTGTCAACAAGTGTAACGTGCCCCATTTTACGAAAAGGTTTAGTTATTTTTTTTCCGTAAAGATGAACATAAACTCCCTTCATATTCAATACCTCGGGCAGCCCAAGATATTTGGCCTCACCGGCATAACCTTCTTCTCCCAATAAATTTACCATGGCACTGGGGTAGATCAGCGATGTGTCTCCCAAGGGTAAATTTAGTATAGCCCGCAGCTGTTGATGATATTGTGATGTTACATTTCCCTCTATCGTATGATGCCCGCTGTTGTGAGGACGCGGGGCAATTTCGTTAACCAATATTTTCTGATCGCGGGTAACAAACATTTCTACGGCCAGCAACCCAACCATGTTTAGTTGAGTTATAATTTCTTTGGCAATCTGATCGGCCAGAAGGCTTACTGAGGCCGAGATAGATGCCGGAGAAAACAAGTATTCTACCAAGTTTGCTTCCGGATGAAAAACCATTTCTACAGCCGGGTAAGTTTTTACTTCGCCTCTTTCGTTTCGGGCTACGATCACCGAAATTTCTTTTTCAAAATCAACTAATTTTTCTAACACCCCCGGTTTATCAAACGCTTTGACGAGGTCAGATTCATCTTTCAGAATTTGTACACCCCGGCCATCATAGCCCTCCTTTCCTAATTTATGAACAGCCGGTAAAAAGGAAAGATGGTTTTTTACTTCGTTGGCATTTTCTACCAAAAGAAAATCGGCCGTAGGTATTTTATTTTCCCGATAAAAAAGTTTTTGCACCCGTTTATCCTGAACCAGCTCAATTACATCGGGCTGGGGAAAAACTTTTTTACCTAAACGAACCAATTCTTTTAAGGCTTCAGTATTAACATTTTCAATTTCAATAGTAATGAGATCGCATGTTTTTCCAAATTCCAATACGGCTTGGTAATCGGTAAGTTTAGCATTAGTAAAAGAAGCTAATGAAGAACAAGGAGCATCCGCATCGGGATCCAGAACAGAGAAATTGATATTCCAGTCGAAGCCGGCTTGTATCAGCATGCGGCCCAGTTGTCCTCCGCCTAATATACCCACTTTGGGTTGCCGGTAGATTGCCGCTGGCATACTTAATAATTGTGAAGTTTTCCGGCTTCTGCCACCACATCGTTAAATTCGATTTCCGCCATTTTAACTGAGTATAGTAAAAGACGTACTTCTTTTACATGCACGCTTCCATCGGCTTCACTGATTTTGTACAAGAGGGCAAAAGCCCGCAACTTCAGAGCGTCTTCGCAGCCGTTGATCAAATCAATTCCGCGCTCATATATTTCTTTTGGTTTTTTAGTCTTGACCTCGTCCAGAAACTCATCAAATGTAGGCTGGGGAATTTTCTCTTTATTTTTTACTCTTAGCAAGGCTTGCTTTTCGTGTTCGTTTACGATACCATCGGCATTGATGAGCAGATGGATCAGATACAACAAGCCCAAATGGAAATTGTTTTCGGAAATCATTACCGATTTTTTTTGAAAGATAGATAATTGAACGGAATGATTAGCGAACGAGTAATTTTTTCCTCACTTAAGCACTTGATAAACAACCAAAGCTGAAAAGTAGGCAAGGGTGCTCATGTATGCTAATTGAAGTAAAGGCCACCGCCAACTTTTGGTTTCCCGCTTTACCACGGCCAGCGTACTCATACATTGCATGGCAAAGGTATAAAATACCAAGAGCGACAGCCCAACAGCCAAAGTGTAGCGAGGTTTTCCGGTGTCCGGATCTACTTCCGATTTTAGTCGTTCTTTAATCGTGGCCTGGTCATCGGTACTGCCGATGCTGTAGATGGTAGCGATGGTGCCTACAAACACCTCGCGTGCCGCAAACGAAGTAACCAGCGCAATCCCGATTTTCCAATCGTAGCCCAGCGGCTTAATGAGAGGCTCAAGTGTTTTGCCCAACCGTCCGGCATACGAATTTTCAAGTTTGTAAGAGGCGATTCGGTTTTGAATTTGCTCTTCTGACAGATGTTGCGCAGCCACCTCTTTTCTAACGGTTTCTTTTGCGGCATTCATAACGTCTGCCGGGCCATAGCTTGATAGTACATAGAGGATAATAGAGATTGCCAGAATAATTTTTCCGGCCTCAAACACAAAGGCTTTTGTTTTTTCAATGATTTGAAACCCTACGTTGCTCCATTTGGGCATTTTGTAAGTAGGCATTTCCATAATTAAATAACTTCGCTCGCGTGCCTTGATAATTAATTTCATAGCGAATGCAGAAAGTATGGCTGCTAAAAAACCCAGCAGGTAGAGCCCCATTAACACCAGCCCCTGGTAATTAAAAAATCCAAAAATCTTGGTATCGGGAATAATTAATGCCACCAAGATAGTGAACACCGGAAGACGAGCTGAGCAGCTCATAAAAGGAGTTACAAAAATGGTAATCAGCCGGTCTTTCCAGTTTTCGATCGTGCGGGTAGCCATGATGGCCGGGATAGCGCAAGCCCAGCCCGACATTAACGGTACAACACTTTTGCCGTTTAATCCAAACTTGCGCATGATCTTATCCATTAAAAAAACGACACGCGACATGTAGCCGGTTTCTTCAAAGACAGAAATAAAAGCAAACAGAATAGCGATTTGAGGAATGAAGATAACAATGCCCCCAATCCCCGGTATGATGCCGTGCGAGAGCAATTCAAAAAAAGGACCTTCTGGAAAAAAATCATCGAGTTGGCTGCTCAACCGGGCAAAAGTGCGGTCAATAAAATCCATCGGGATTTGTGCCCACGCAAAAATAGATTGGAAGATAAGAAATAAGGCCACAAAGAAAATAACATACCCCCAAACTTTATGCGTTAACACTTTGTCTATGCCGTACGATACTTTTTTCCATCCTTCATTGGAAGAGCGAATCACTACCTTATTGAGCAAGTCTTGGATGAACCCGTAACGCTTCACCGTTTCAGCGCCCTGATATTTATGCGAAAAAAAATTATTTTCCTTGGCTAGGGTACGGATGTAATGACGTTCTTGCTCGGGTAGAAAGACAAGATTTTCGGCTTGCTGTAAAAATTGATAAGCCCGATAGTCTGCTTGTAAATTAAATTTCTTTTTTATTTGATCGACCAGTGGTTTTATCTCAAGCTCCGGCTGGTAAATAAGTTTACGGCTGGGTTTAAGCGGGCGGCTTAAAAGCAAACGAAGTTGGTCAATCCCCATGCCATTTCGTGCGTTAATCATCACTACAGGCAGGTCTAATTCTTTTTCCAGATTTTTAATGTTGATACTCTGGCCGGATTTAGCAGCGAGGTCAACCATGTTTAAAGCCAGAATGGTAGGTAACCCTAAGTCAATCAGTTGAGTGAGTAATAAAAAACAGTTTTTTAAATTAGTGGCATCGGCTACCAGCACTACTTTTTCAGGATAAAAGCTTCCCCGATCATCGGCAAAAACTTCGGCCACTACCTTTTCATCTAACGTGCGTGGATAGAGGCTGTAGGTTCCGGGCAAGTCAATAATTTCAGATGAAATACCTCCTTCCAGTTGGCAATACCCGGTTCGCTTGTCAACAGTTACTCCCGGAAAATTTCCGATTTTCTGATTAAGACCGGTGAGCCTGTTAAATAAAGAAGACTTGCCCGAATTAGGCTTGCCCACCAGTGCAATTTTCATTTTTGAATCTGCGGCCATGATCAATTAACAATTGAAATAGTGGAGGCCTCTTCCAAACGCAACGAAACATCGTAGCCGGAAACACTTACACAAATAGGGTCGCCCAAGGGAGCTTTGAAGTTATAACGAACAGCCGTTCCTGGTAAAAAACCCATTTCCAAAAGCTTAATTGAAATCAACTCATCAGTAAAACCTGCAATTACCCCTGTTTCGCCAGGGCTCATACTAGCTACAGTCTTTAGAATGGGCTCCACTTATTTAGATTAATTTTAAACAAGGTGCAAGATAGACCTATCTGTTTGTGAAAACAAAGGTTTTATAGAACTTAGTAACAAGACATAAAACTGAAAATAGCAAGTGCCCCTGGTGGGTAACCCGATGAAATAATTGATACAAAAAATAACAATACCTTAACGGAGAAATTCTTTACGTATGAAAAAGTTGTTGAAGAAAAAGAAAGAAACTGCAAAAAGTGAAGCAAAAAATAATGAATTGAAAAAACAAAACTTTGGGTTGGAAGAAAATCAAGAGAAAGAAAACCCATTCGATTTTGGAGGGCTTCCACAAATGAATTTGAAAAAAAATCTGGGCTGTGGATGAGTTAAAAACAAGCTGGTATCACCTCCCGGCTTCAATTATCAAAATATTTTTTACTTTTACTTATTCAACATAACATTAAACACATGAAAACTAAAGTTCTTGTTCTCTGCCTGGCATTTATTTTTTCCGGCATGCAAGTTTTCGCTCAGCTCTCTAAAAAAGAGAAGAAAGAATGGAAAAAGAAAGCCAAAGAATATGCTAAAAACCCAGCTAACCTGAAAACATTAGTGGAAGCAAAACAAGCTGCCGACAATGACAATACCCAACTGAAGGGACAGGTAGGTACACTTAACAATCAAATCAGCGACAAAAATGCAAAGATTGCTGAGTTAGAAGACCAACTTTCTAAAATGCGCAGCGACCTCACGGCCACGAAGGCGGAGTTAGCTCAGGCAAAAGCCACTCCCCCTGCACCCAACCCTATGGATTTTTCTAAGGGAGTTGTATTTAAAGTACAAATTGGAGCCTTTAAACATAAAGACCTTTCAAAATATTTTGAGAACAACCCTAATTTCGGAGGTGAAGCCACGGACAAAGGCGAACAACGATTTACGATTGGAGTATTTCGCGACTATTGGGAAGCTGATAAATTTAAAAAATATATGCGCGAAATGGGTGTAAAAGATGCTTGGATTGTACCCTTTAAAGATGGTCAACGCGTAGAAATTAAAGATGTTTTAGAAGGAGTTGAAGCACAAAAGGCAGGAGCATCAAAATAAAATTGATTTAAAAAATTGCAGAGGCTGTCTCGAAAATGGAGATAGCCTTTTTTTTTACAAAAGATGAACCCTGACGATGAAAACTCCCAAGGAGATTTTATAGATCAATAATACAATAGATTTTCTATTGCATTATTTGGGTTAAAGTTTCTTTTACTTTTGCAATATGAGGAGATGGATATATATAACCGCAATAGTGTTGCTTTATGAAACAACCCAGGCCCAGGTTCGCTTATCAAAATTAGAACTAAAGCCGAACGAAAAATTCAGGGTTACCCAAACCGATATTTTGGTAGTGGATACACTCATCATGAACGACTCGTCCTCTATTTTTTTAAATCTCGATAAGGAAGAGAATTTTATTCATGCTAAAAAAATGATAGTAGGCAAAAATTGCACCATTACCGGCCATGCTAAAAATGGAAAAAAAGGAAAAACCGGAGAAGAAGGTCTATCGCAGCGTGCTCCTTGCCGACACGGGTTGCCCGGCAAAACGGCTTTGGCAGGTGAACATGGAATGAATGCCCCTGCGCTGTCATTGTATTTAGAAGACATGCAGATAAACGGAGGGTTGACAATCAATCTCAATGGAGGCGATGGCGGAGCTGGAGGGAAAGGAGGGAAAGGAGGCGATGGCGGCTCGGGCACCCGTGTATGCTCTGCCGGCAACGGAGGCGATGGGGCCAATGGAGGAAATGGAGGAAATGGAGGAAATGGAGGAACATTTAATATCAGTTGCAAAAATTGCATCAACATTCATTTGTTTATGGGGCATCAACTGATTGTAAAAAACTATGGCGGTTTTGGTGGAGTTGGAGGAGAAGGAGGGTTAGGCGGCCAAGCCGGTTTAGGACCGTTGGTGGATGGTAAAAACGGAAAACGAGGGAGCGAAGGCTCACCGGCATCTGATGGAAAAGTGGGGGTGGTAAATATTATACGTAATTAAATGGAGAAACGATGGCTTTATAGCCCGGAGCCGCGTCCGGAAGAAATAAGTGAACTGAGCCAAAAGCTAAACATCAATTCACAACTCACCACACTATTGTGGCAACGGGGCTTCCGCGATTTTGAAACAGCGAAAGATTTTTTCAGACCCTCGCTCATGCATTTGCACGATCCGTTTTTAATGAAGGATATGCAACAAGCCGTTCTCCGATTAAAGAAAGCCATTGACTCCCATGAAAAAATCTTAGTCTATGGCGACTACGATGTAGATGGCACCACAGCCGTAAGCATGGTGTATAGCTATCTAAAAAAATTTTATGAGCCTTGCCACTTTTATATCCCCGATCGGTATGCCGAAGGATATGGAGTTTCAGAAGCAGGCATACGGTGGGCAGAGGAGAATGGATATTCACTCATCATCGCACTGGATTTGGGCATCAAGTCGGACGATATGGTAACCCTGGCATCGCATAAAGGCATAGACATTATCATCTGCGATCACCACCTGCCCGGAGGTAAAATACCCAATGCCATTGCGGTTTTAGACCCTAAACGAGAAGACTGTTTATACCCGTTTAAAGAATTGAGTGGCTGCGGACTGGGGTTTAAGTTACTACAGGCTTTTGCCCAAAAATTCAGAGACGAACAAGAAGTGTACGATTATCT
Source organism: Bacteroidota bacterium (assembly GCA_018267135.1). GTDB lineage: Bacteria > Bacteroidota > Bacteroidia > Cytophagales > Cyclobacteriaceae > ELB16-189. Next base: position 105,169 of record JAFDZA010000026.1, on the reverse strand, counting down.
GGATCTGGTAGCCGTAAGTATTGCCTCCGATATTGTACCCATAACAGGCGAGAACAGAATACTGGCCTATTTTGGTTTACAAAAACTAAACCAGCAACCCCGACCTGGTTTGGCAGCGTTAAAAGAAACAGCCGCCATAAAAAACGAAATGGATATATCTACGGTGGTTTTTACGCTGGGGCCGAGAATTAATGCCGCAGGCCGCGTGGCGCATGCTCATGCAGCCGTAGAATTGCTGATTTCAAAAACAGAAAATGAGGCCAAAGCACTGGCCGAAAAAATAAACATCAAAAACGATTTACGCAGAGAATACGATTTGTCTATTACCGAAGAGGCTATTGGTATGATCGAAAACGATGAGACTTTGCGCCAGGCTAAAAGTACCGTGCTTTTTAAAAACACCTGGCATAAAGGAGTGATCGGTATTGTGGCGGCACGTTGTGTAGAAAAATACTATCGCCCTACCATCATACTTACCGAATCGAATGAAAAAGTTACAGGCTCAGCTCGCAGCATTAAAGATTTTGATTTATATAAGGCACTGGAAAGTTGCAGCGAATTTTTAGAAAAATACGGAGGTCATAAATACGCGGCCGGGCTTACGTTAGAGAAGCAAAACGTGCCGGCCTTTCAAAAAAAATTTGAAGAAGTGGTATCGTCCTCCATCACCGAAGAAATGAAAACGCCTTTGGTAGAAATTGATCTGGTTATTTCGCTGAAATCCATCACCCCTAAATTTATTAATATCATCAAACAAATGGCTCCGTTTGGCCCGGAGAACCAACGACCGGTATTTGAGGCAAGGAATTTGCAAGTAGTCAATTCATTATCCACATTTAAAGACAAACACGTGCGTTTTTTGGTAGGACAGGCAGGAAATGAGGTGGTTTTTCAGACTATCGGGTTTGATCAGGCACAGCATTATCAGCGGTTAGCCGAAGGAGATACTTTCAGGATGGCTTTTAGTATTGAAGAAAATCAGTATAATGGAATCGTATCCGTTCAGCTGCGCGTTCGGGATATTAAATTTGATTAAATAAAAAGGAAAAAGAACCCGGAATAGCAACATGATTTTACAAGCTGAAAACCTGATAAAAAAATATAAGAAACGCACGGTTGTAAACAACGTTTCGGTAAAAGTAGCACAAGGCGAAATTGTAGGACTGTTGGGCCCGAACGGTGCCGGAAAAACCACCAGCTTTTATATGATTGTGGGTCTCATTAAGCCTAATGAAGGAAAAATTTTTTTAGATACGGAAAATGTTACCGGCCTGCCCATGTACCAGCGGGCTAAACGCGGCATCGGGTATCTGGCGCAAGAGGCTTCGGTATTCAGAAAATTAAGTGTGGAAGAAAATATTATGGCCCCACTTGAAATGCGCGACATCCCCAAAAAAGAAAGGAAAGAAAAAGTAGAAAAATTATTGGAGGAATTCAGCCTTACCCACGTACGCAAAAATTTGGGCATGGTGCTATCGGGAGGCGAAAGACGAAGAACTGAAATAGCCCGGGCGCTGGCCGTAGATCCCAAATTTGTTTTGCTGGACGAGCCTTTTGCCGGGGTCGATCCGATTGCCGTGGAAGAAATTCAGGGCATTGTGGCGCGCCTCAAAAAAAAGAATATTGGCATCCTGATCAGCGACCACAACGTAGATGAAACGCTGGCCATTACCGACCGGGCTTATTTAATGGTGGAAGGAAAACTTTTTAAAGCCGGTACAGCGCAAGAACTGGCCGATGACCCGCTGGTGCGCAAAGTATATTTGGGGCAAAATTTTCAATTACGAAGAGCGAATATAGAAGTACAGTCGTAAGTGCCTTTTTTTTATTTTTCTCACTTTTTCAGTTAGTGATTGCGGCCGAGGGGCTTTACTTTTGAGGTTTGCATTATGCAGATTCTCAACTCCATACTGACTTGGGTAATGAAAAAGCGCATTCACCAGATTGAGCTTTTTATGAAATACCCGCACGAAGTGCAGGAAGAAGTGCTGAAGCGGCTGCTCAGCACCGCAGCCTTTACCGAGTTTGGAACCCGCCACGCTTTTGCCGACATCGTAAACTACGAAGATTTTAAGAAGCAAGTTCCGGTGCATACCTACGAACAAATTTTTCCCTACATCGAACGGCTCATGCGGGGCGAGCAAAATGTATTGTGGCCCAGCGAAATAAAATGGTTTGCCAAATCCAGCGGCACCACCAATGCCCGCAGTAAATTTATCCCGGTTTCCGCTGAGGCAATTGAAGAATGTCATTTCAAAGGAGGGAAAGACCTGCTCTCCATTTATGTAAATAACTATCCTGACACAAAAATATTTGATGGCAAAGGCCTGGCCATTGGCGGTAGTTATCAGGTAAATGAATTCGATTCTTCTTCTTCCTCGCATTATGGCGATGTATCGGCCGTGATCATGCAAAACCTGCCACCCTGGGCCGAGTTTATTCGCACCCCCAGCCTGGAGTTGGCACTGATGAGCAACTGGGAAGAGAAAATTGATAAAATAGCCGCCAGCACTTCCAAGGTAAATGTGGCGCACATTTCGGGCGTGCCCACCTGGACGGTGCTGTTGCTGCAGCGCATCCTGGAACTTGAAAAGAAAAACAACATTCTGGAAGTGTGGCCCAACCTGGAAGTGTTTTTCCACGGAGCCGTTGCCTTTAAGCCTTACAAAAATTTATTCCGATCCATCATCCCGTCCGACCAGATGCGCTATTGGGAAACCTACAATGCGAGCGAAGGTTTTTTTGGAATACAAGACCGCAAAGATTCAGACGAACTTTTGCTGATGCTGGATTATGGCGTGTTCTATGAATTTATACCCATAGAAGAATGGGGCAAAGAATACCCCGATGCCATCAGCCTTGCCGAGGTAGAGTTGGGAAAAAACTATGCCGTGGTAATAACCACCAATGCCGGGTTATGGCGCTATCATATTGGCGACACGGTAAAATTTACCAACCTTTCTCCGTACCGCATCAAAATATCGGGCCGCACTAAACATTTTATCAATGCCTTTGGCGAAGAAGTGATCATAGAAAATGCCGATGCAGCCATATCGTATGCGTGCGAACAAACCCACGCAGTGATAGATAACTACACGGCTGCTCCGGTCTATTTTGAAAAATCAAAACGAGGCGGGCACGAGTGGATTGTAGAATTTAAAAAACAACCCGAAAACATGGAGCGGTTTGCCACCGCATTAGATGAAATGCTGCGCAAAGTAAATTCAGATTACGATGCCAAGCGGGCGCACAACATCGCGCTGATCGCACCCAAAGTACACAACGTGCCCGAAGGAACCTTTTACAACTGGATGAAAAGACGCGGCAAATTAGGCGGCCAAAACAAAGTGCCCCGCCTCAGCAACTCACGCGAGTACGTAGAAGACATTCTGCTGATGTAGCAAACTTACGTTAAGCTACCCTATTGCGAGGATAGGATTTTTACTATAATAGGATAGGATAAAACGGGCAAGCAGAGCTGTTTATATTTACTTTTTTATAAAAATAAATTCTCCGCCCTCATCGCCTGTGTCTTGAATAACTCCGTAAAGCGGAACCGTATTGGTGTTGTTTAAAACAGCCGTATAAAGCGCGTTGAATAAATCATGTGCCGTGATGTACGGCTGTGTGTTTTCGTTCAATCTCTTATCAAGAAATTTACTTTAGTCAGCCCAGCAAATAATATTCTTCTAGGAGTATATACTTTCGATCATAAGAATAAAAAAGCCCGAAATCTTCGGGCTTGTCTTACTACTTGTGTCTAAAGTCTTGTGTCTTAAAACGGATAGGCGCCTTTTTCTATAATGTAGTTGGCAATTTTCCGTCTGGCTTCTTTTAAATTATAAGGCTCTATTTTGGTAAAGCGTTTCAGGCCGAGCATCATCAGCCGGAGTTCATCGCCTGCGGCAAAGGCATAGACGGCCTGCTTGCCCGAGTAGGCGGTTTTTTCTACGGCTTCGTGCAGGTACACCAGGGCCATTTCTTTTTGTATTTCGCACTCCTTTTCTCCCTGTTTACTAATAAGCTTTTCTACCCGCAGCAGCACCGACTCGGCCACATAAATTTCGATGAGCATATCGGCCAGGCTCATAATCACTTCCTGTTCTTCTGAGAGTTTCATCATAAATTTTTGCACGGCCGCCCCGGCTATTACGAGCCCGGCTTTTTTCAGGTTGGCCAGTACTTTTTTCTCTTTCACAAAAAGACCTTCTTCCTCGCTGGCGCCAAAATCAGGAATAGACATCAGTTCCTTTTGCACGGCCATGGCGGGTGTCATCAGATCTAAAGAACCCTTCATGGCGCGCTTCATCAGCATATCGATGGTGAGCAGGCGGTTTATTTCGTTGGTGCCTTCAAAGATGCGGTTGATGCGTGCATCGCGATAGGCGCGGTCCATCGGGCCTTCGGCTGAGAAGCCCATCCCTCCGTATATCTGCACGCCCTCATCGGTTACATAATCTAACACTTCCGAGCCATGTACTTTTAAGATGGCACACTCAATGGCAAATTCTTCCAGTGATTTTAACCGGGCTTTGGCCGAATTCAGGCCGGTGGCAATTAAGGCCTGATAGGTGTCGTCTATATTTTGTGAGGCGCGATAGTGGGCCGACTCGCTGGCAAAAATTTTGGTAGTCATTTCAGCCAGTTTATGTTTGATGGCCCCGAATGTGGCCAATGGAACGCCAAACTGTTTGCGTTCTTTGGCATATTTTACAGCCTGGCTTACGGTTGCTTTCGATCCGCCAATGGCGGCAATCCCTAACTTGATGCGCCCGATATTTAAAATATTTACCGCAATCTTAAATCCGTTTTCCCGCTCGCTCAGTAAATTCTCGACCGGCACTTTGCAATCGTTAAAAAAGATTTGCCGCGTAGAAGAACCTTTAATGCCCATCTTCTTTTCTTCTTCGTTCATGGTAATGCCGCCAAATGTTTTTTCTACAATAAAAGCGCTGAGGTTTTTGTCGTTGTCTATTTTGGCAAACACGACAAACACATCGGCAAATCCCCCATTGGTAATCCACATCTTTTGTCCGTTAATGAGGTAGTGTTTTCCATCGGCCGTTAATACAGCTTTGGTTTTTCCGCTGTTGGCATCCGAGCCAGAATCGGGTTCGGTCAGGCAATACGATGCTTTCCATTCGCCTGTAGCCAGTTTGGGAATGTATTTTTTCTTTTGTGTATCGTTGCCATAGTACAAAATGGGCAGCGTGCCAATGCCGGTGTGGGCTGAGAGCGCTACGGCTACCGAGTGGCCGGCACCAATTACTTCGGCCACCAGCATGGTGGTGTTAAAATCCATACCAAACCCGCCCAGTTCCTGTGGCACGGATGTGCCGAGCAGCCCCAGTTCTCCGGCCTTGTCTAAAATAGACGGCATAATTTTGGGGTCTTTCATTGAGTCAATGTCGTTAAGCCGGGGCGTTACTTCTTTGGCTAGAAAGTCTTCGCACTGCTGCTTAATCATGCGTTGCTCTTCGTTAAATTCTTCAGGAATGAAAATAGCCTGTGCGCGTGTTTCTTTAATGAGGAACTCGCCCCCTTTAATGGTGTTTTTGGTTTCTACTGCTGTTGCCATAATCTTTTTTAAGACATAAGTATCAAGACGTTAGACATAAGACTCTTGGCGTAACGTCTGGATCAAGCCAAAAGTCATTTTTTGTATTTCTGAAATCCTATTTGAAAGTCTTTCTATTTGCTCTTCAGTAATTAGCTGAACATCAAAACCGAGAATAAGCAAGGTTTCCAATTCATAAGCTGACCCGAGACTTATATTCAGGAATTGCGCGAAATCTTTATCAGTGTTTCGACCTGACCCCTCAGCAATATTTGCGGGAACAGAAACAGCGCCTCTCCGCAGTTGGGACACGAGTCCATATTTCTCGGCTAGCGGGAAATTGGAAGTTATCTCATGAATCTCTTTTACGAGATTTCGAGACAATTGCCAAACCTTCAACTCCTTGAAATTATGCATTCAGTCTTACTACTTAAGTCTTGTGTCTAATTCAGTAGCTCATAAATCCCTGCCACGCCTTGCCCTCCGCCTACGCACGCGGTTACCATTCCGTACTTTTTCTTTTGTCTTCTCAATTCATTAAACATTTGAACCGATAAACGTGCGCCAGTAGAACCGAGGGCGTGCCCCACGGCAATGGCTCCGCCATTTACGTTCAGTTTTTTTCTATCCATGTCTAATTCCTTTATCACGGCCAACGACTGCGCAGCAAAGGCTTCGTTGAGTTCGATCAAGTCAATGCTGTTCAATTTCATATTGGCATTCTTCAAAGCTTTTGGAACAGCAGCTATCGGGCCAATGCCCATAATGCGCGGATCTACACCCGCGGTGGCATAGCTTACCATGCGTGCGATGGGTTTCAGGTTTAGTTGCTTCACCATCTGTTCTGACATGACGGCTACGAAGGCAGCTCCGTCAGAAGTTTGTGATGAATTGCCTGCGGTTACGGTTCCATTCATGGCAAAAACAGGTTTCAATTTTGCTAACCCTTCGATTGTGGTATCCGGGCGAACACCCTCATCGGTTTCTACCACATGTTCGCGTGTTTTCTTTTTCATGTTCTCGTCTACATAAACTTCTTTAACGGTGATGGGAACAATCTCGTCTTTGAATTTTCCTGCCTTCCATGCGGCCGTTGCCTTCATGTGCGATTCGTACGAAAACTGATCTTGCTCTACGCGCGTGATTTTATATTGTTTTGAAACCTCCTCAGCTGTCAACCCCATGCTGGTATAATAAGTAGGGTTATCTTTGGCGATCATATAATTCAATGCGGTCTTGATTCCCATGGTAGGAACAAGCGACATTGACTCAGTTCCGCCTGCAATAATCACCTCGGCTTGTTTTGCGTGGATGCGCTGACAAGCCATGGCGATGGTTTCGATGCCGGAGCCGCAATAGCGGTTTACGATTAAGCCAGGGTTATCAATGCCGAGGGCTAAGAGCGAAATCATTCTTCCCATCTGCATGCCTTGTTCTGCCTCAGGCACGGCATTGCCCACAAAAAGATCATCAACCATTTTGTTTTCCAAACCCGGAATAGATTTCACGAGATGTTTAATGACATCCGATGCCAAATCATCCGGACGAACGAAGCGAAAGCCTCCTTTTTTTGCTTTGCCCACGCCTGTTCTAAATCCTGCTACGATGTATGCGTCCATAATTTTCTTTTTAGTATCAAGAATTATGACATAAGACGTAAGACATGGTTCAATTTCATTCTTGATACTTGTGTCTTACTACTTACGTCTGATTTTAATTTCTCAATGGTTTTCCTCCAGTTAATATTGCTTGTATTCTTTCCAATGTTTTCTTCTCTCCTGTTAATGACAAGAAGGCTTCGCGTTCGAGATCTAATAAATATTGTTCACTCACTTCTTGAGGTGAAGTTAAATCGCCACCGCACATTACATTGGCAATCCACTTCGCTACCTTAACATCGTGATCGGAAATATAATTTCCCATACGCATGCCTTGCAGACCCGCTAAGAACAATGCCTGCCCGGTGCGGCCTTGCACTTTTATATTCTTAACCGCGGGCTTCATAGTATAACCGGCATCGGCCAATTCGATTACCGCTTCTTTGGCATCGGCCAGCTGGCGGTCGCGATTGATTGAAATACGATCTACTTTTTTTAAGATGCCCATCTCTCGTGCTTCTTCTGCCGAGGTGGCTACTTTTGCCGTAGCAATATTCATAAATGCATTCTGCAACGCATTTAATTCTACATCGCCTTCTTGCAAGGCATCGCTCACACGTTTGGTGAATTCTTTGGTGCCACCGCCACCGGGGATAAGCCCAACACCAACCTCTACCAAACCAATGTAGGTTTCGGCTGCAGCTTGTGCTATATCGGCATGCAGTGTCATTTCGCAACCACCTCCCAGCGTGCGGCCTTGCGGACACACCGCCACCGGAACGGAAGAATAGCGAATACGCATAACCGTATTTTGAAAAGCCCGAATCATAAAATCTATTTCATCGTAGTCTTGCTCGATGGCGTACATAAAAACTAAACCCAAATTCGCACCGAGAGAAAAATCTGCACCTTGATGCCCAATTACTAATCCACGATAATTTTTCTCGGCTAAGTCGAGGGCTTTATTCATTCCTTCTATCACGGCACTGCCCAGCGTATAACTTTTGCTGTGCCACGAAAAATTCAGCACCCCATCGCCTAAGTCAATGATTTTAGAATCGGTATTTTTCCAAACGATGTTTTCGTTTTTGTTTTCAAGGATGATCAATGATTCCTTACCAGAGATTCCTTTGTATGATTTTGAAGGAATGTCGTAATATTTTTTCTGACCGCCTTCGCTTTTGTAAAATGATTTATTGCCCGAGGCAATCATATCATAAACCCATGGAGCGGGCTTATAGCCGGCAGCTTCCATCAACGGAAGACTTTTCTCTACACCTACGGCATCCCAGGTTTCAAACGGGCCGAGCCCCCAACCGAACCCTCCGCATACGGCATCATCAATCCTGAAAAGCTCATCGCTGATTTCGGGAATGCGGTTACTTACATATTGAAACAATCCAAAAAAACAATCGCGATAAAAATCTCCGGCCTTATCTTTTCCGCTAAGCAAAACTTTGAGGCGATCTTTTAAATTATCAATCGTCTTGGTGGTTTCAAGTGTGGCGAATTTTACTTTCGTTTTCGGTTTATATTCTAATGTTTTAAGATCAAGGGTAAGAATTTCGGTTTGACCCTTCGCATCTTTTGATTTCTTATAAAATCCCTGACCGGTTTTGTCGCCAAGCCATTTGTTTTGATCGAGCTTCGCCACTACTTCAGGTAACTTGAACATTTCACGGCCTTCATCATTGGGCAACCCGGCATATAAATTATTGGCCACTTTTACGAGGGTATCCAGCCCCACTACGTCAGACGTTCTGAAGGTAGCCGACTTGGGCCGGCCAATAACGGGGCCGGTAAGCTTATCAATTTCATCTACATTCAAATCAAATTTTTTCATGGAGTCGATTACTTTCAGCAAACCCCAAACGCCTACCCGATTGCCAATAAAGGCGGGTGTATCTTTGCAGAGCACTGTGGTTTTACCCAGAAAAAGATCACCATAGTGCAACAAGAATTGGGTGATTTCGGAATCGGTCTTTGCAGTAGGAATAATTTCGAGGAGCTTTAAGTACCGAGGCGGATTAAAGAAGTGTGTGCCGGCAAAATGTTTTTGAAAATCATCGCTTCTTCCTTCGGCCATTAAATGGATAGGAATACCCGAAGTGTTAGAGGTAATGAGCGTGCCCCGGGTTCTGTATTTTTCAACTTCTTCATACACTTTTCTTTTGATATCCAGATTTTCCACCACTACTTCAATAGTCCAGTCGCACGATTTTATTTTGGGCATATCGTCTGTAAAATTGCCGAGCCGGATGCGCGAAGCGAATTTTTTAGTGAAGAGAGAGGCCGGGTTGGCTTTCAGCGTTGCCTCCAAAGCACCGGTTACGATTCTATTTTTTACAGCGGGATGATCGAGCGTCAGATTTTTTTTCTTCTCATCGTCTGTCAGTTCTTTGGGAGCGATATCGAGCAAAAGCACTTCGCAGCCGATGTTGGCAAAATGACAGGCAATGCGCGAGCCCATAATGCCCGAGCCGAGTACGGCTACTTTTTTAATGGTTCTGTTCATAAATAAAGATTCAATGTTACCTACCTCGTTATACTCATTTTTAATTCTTTTTTGAAAGCATTTGTATCTGTTGAATAACTTCAAAAAAGATATTTAATTTTTGTTGTGGTATTTCTTCTCGTACAGTCTCGTTAAAGCGGATTACTATTTCTTTTGCGTTTTCGCGTTTTCGTTTTCCTTCTTTGGTTAAAAAAATGCGTACGGAGCGTTTATCGTTTTTATCGGTTTTGCGCACGATCAGTTTATTATCTTCCATGGATTTGAGCAAGCGGGTAAGGCTTCGTGGCTCTAAGCCCATTTGCGGGGCAATTTTTGTGGCTGGAGTTCCTTCATCTCCATGAATGGTAAGCAGCGCAAAGCCGATAGACATGGTGCCCCCAAAGGCAGATGCCTGTTGATTATAGAATCTGGAAATTCCATGCCAGGCGGTTCTGATGTGGTGGTCTATGGTTTCTTCGCGCTTCATGTACAGGAGAACGAAGTTAGGATAAATTTGTTATGCGCGCATACTATTCAAAAAAATATTTTGTGGGGCGGGTTAGTTTTCTGTTTTTCTCCGGCTTCCGGCATACAAATCGTACTCCAGCAATCGGCAATCGAGCTTGGCAGAATAAAACTCGATTCTGCATTTTGTTATTGAATAGTTATTCCGTGCTTGAGTATCTCACCAACAAATGGATTGGTTTCGGGTGTGTCGTCCAGTGAAAAAGGATGCAACTCCAAAAAAGGAAATTTAGAAAGAACGGCAGCGATGGGCTCTACATCAACGCTTCCGCAGCCAGAAAATTTTTTATCCCAAACAGCAAGGTCAATGTCGCTTAACTCATGTGGGCGACCGTACGCATAAGAGCCAAACAAAGCAACTTTCTCAGGTTGATAACCAAGTTGCTTTAATTCTCCAATGAAATCTTGAATGTATATTCTTATAGCTTTTCGAGTAAACATAACCGCAACGAATTGATTTTTTCTTGATGCGTTTTCACAAACGCTTCGGAAGCGATCGAATAAATTTTTTCTTTGTAATCGGGATAACGCGTGTCAATGTTCCATTGATTGACTACAGCCAAATAGATGTAATCGTCTGCAGGTAAATCGAGGTCGGTTTGATTGTGCAGATATTGGAGGTCATGTGAGCGCGGTGGAAAATTATCGGTATTGTCTTTCACCCAATGTGCTTTCAACAATTTTTCAATTGTTAAATGAAACATAAAAAGCGCCATCACAAATTGCCGACCGCTCATTAAAAACGAAGCCGTCTCCCAATTTCTCTCGGCATCTTTTTTCCAAAAATCAATATGACCTTCTTTGGTGAGCATGATTTTAATTCTGTGCTAAGATAATAAGAACCTTTTGATTACGTATTTGTTTTCACTTCTCTACTCCCCGCATACAAATCGTATTCCAACAATCGGCAATCGAGCTTAGCAGAATAAAACTCAATTCTGCGGCTGGTTTTAAGACCTATTTTTTTGGCGAGGTCTAAATTTCCCGTGAAGATGTAACCCGTATATCCCTGGCATTTTTTTTTCAGGAAATCGCCTAAGCGGGAATAGGTTTGTTCTAATTCTGCCACATCGCCCAAACGCTCTCCGTATTCGGGGTTAATAAAAACAACCCCGGCAGGCGTGGGTATATTCGTAGATTCAAAATCACACACATCAAAATCAATCAATTTTTCTACACCGGCCAGGGCGGCATTTACCTTAGAAATATCTATGGCATCCTTTTTAATGTCGGTGGCCAAAATCTTTAGTTGTGGCAGCTCTATAATCTGGTTTTCAAGTTTATTTAATTCGGTTTTATAAACAGAGGAATCGTACCCGACCACGTGCATGAAGGAATAATTTTTTCTGAATAACCCCGGCCTGCGGCCGGTGGCAATAAGAGCAGCCTCAATAGCCAGCGTGCCCGACCCGCACATGGGATTAACAAAGGGAGAATTTCGATTCCATTTAGTGGCTAAAATAGTGGCAGAGGCCAAGGCTTCTAACATGGGGGCTTTGCCCGGAATTTTGCGGTAGCCGTGTTTAGCTAATGTTTCTCCCGATGTATCTAAAAAAATTTCTGCCTGGTTTTCGCGCCAGTGCAGATGTACCACCACGTGGTTTAACTCCGGGCCGGAGTTAGGCCGCTGACCGGTTTCTCTGCGAAAGCGATCGACAATGGCATCTTTTATTTTTACGTTTACATACATCTCATTGTTGATGGTAAAGTTTTCGGTGTGGTTGGTAACAGCAAAATACCCGTTTTCGGGAATGATCCTTTCCCAAGGATATTGAATCAGCTTGTCGTATAACACCTCGGCATCCCGGCATTTGAATTCCATGAGCGAAAACAGCACTTGGCTGGCGCAAAAAAGGTTTAGGTTTAACCGAATGCAGTCGGCCAGCGTACCCATCATCTCCACTCCGGTAGAAAAGGTACGTTCTATAGATTCGGCATACCCCAACTCCTCTATTTCTTTTTCGAGGTAAGGGGCCAGTCTTTTGTTGCACGTAACTACAATGCGCTTCGATTCGGTAAATAAATCCATGGTGCTATTTTAAAATTGATTACTCAATGTTCTATGGGCGTAATATTTTTTTTATCGGCTGTTTGCATAGCAGCCGGTAGATGAATGAGGATTTCTTTTTTCAAAAGTTCAATTAAGTTGTATTTAATAAAATACCGGTAGGTAACGAGGCTTACTTCGCGCACCGGGGCAGGCGGTTTAAAATAACGGATATTCTTTTTTTGCCTGGCCGACAAATCGGGCAAAGCTAACTCCGGCAAAATCGTAATGCCTTTATTTATATCTACCATCTTTTTTAGCGTTTCTATACTTCCGGCCTGGTAGTCTAAATTTTGCGACAGCGTTTCTTGTCGTTTTAGTTCGCACAGGTTTACCACCTGCTCGCGCAGGCAATGACCTTCTTCCAGCAACCAAAGACGGTTTACATCAATATCATCGGCCAGCAAATATCTCTTTTTCATCAGCTTCTCATCAGGCGAAGCATATACCACAAACTGTTCATAAAAAACAGGCTGCTCTTTTATGGATGAAATTTTTAAAGGCGTAGCCAAAATCCCCACATCCAGTTGCTGTTTTTCCAATTTGCTGATGATTTGGTCGGTGGTAAACTCGGAAATCTGCAGTTTGATTTTAGGGTATTTTGTAATAAACGAATGAACAAACAATGGAACCAGATAAGGCGCTATGGTAGGGATGATGCCCACATGTAAATGTCCGTGCGCCTCATTTTTTTGATCGGCTACGATTCTTTTCAGTTGGCCGGCCTCGGCCAGTATAATGCGGGCTTGCTCTATAATTTTTTTTCCGATATCCGTTGCCGCTACGGGTTGTTTGGTGCGATCGAAAATTTTTACGTCCAGTTCATCTTCCAGCCGCTTGATCATCATACTAAGCGTAGGTTGCGTAACATGGCATCGCTCGGCTGCGGTAGAGAAATGCCGCCAAGTATCTACGGCCACAATATATTCAAGTTGCTGAAGGTTCATAGAGAATAGCCTTGCAAGATATGGAATATCGTATTTTATTGACCGGCTTCCTTTTTTGTATTTTTGAAAGGACGTAAGGGGATAACACTAAAATTTAGTTGTATGGATTTAAGTTTGCAAGGAAAAACAGCTTTGGTCTGTGGAAGCACACAGGGCATTGGGAAGGCATCGGCCATAGAGTTGGCTCAGCTGGGGGCCACCGTTATTTTGTTGGCACGAGATGAAGCCAAACTGAAAGCCACCGTAAAAGAACTCCCTGCTCCCTTCTCTCAGCCGCACCGCTTTGTTACGGCCGATTTTGATTTTCCGGAACAGGTAAAAGAAGCGGGGCTACTGGCTATAGCCAATACAAGCCTGCACATACTTGTAAACAACACAGGCGGCCCCCCCGCAGGATTAGCTATTGATTCATCTCCGCAAGATTTTTTAAAAGCCATTAACGCACATCTTATCTCCAGTCAACTATTAGTACAAGCCTGTGTCCCTTCCATGAAAAAAAACAGCTACGGACGCATCATTAATATTATTTCCACTTCGGTAAAAATTCCGATTAAGGGGCTGGGTGTTTCCAACACCGTGCGCGGAGCGATGGCCAGTTGGTCGAAAACGCTTTCGCTCGAACTGGCCTCTTTTGGCATTACCGTGAACAATGTGTTGCCGGGAAGCACCAAGACCGGAAGAATTGAATCGCTCATACAAACACGAGCGCAAAAATCGGGAAGAACAGAAAAGGAAATCCGGCAGGAAATGGTGGATGAAATTCCGGCTGGGCGCATGGCCGAGGCAAGTGAAGTAGCTGCAGCTGTAGCTTTTTTAGCCTCGCCCGCGGCCGGCTATATTAATGGTGTAAGTTTGCCGGTAGATGGCGGCCGAACGGGGAGTATATAACTTCAATCATTAAGCATTGATATGCAAAAAATCGTCAACTACATTAACGGCAAGCTGGTCGAACCCAAGTCAGGCAAGTTTCTCGACAACTACAACCCCTCCGAAGGGAAAATTTACAGTTTGGTGGCAGACTCTGACGAAAGAGACGTGGGCGATGCAGTAGCTGCCGCACAGAAAGCATTCCCGGCTTGGTCTATCATACCGGCCGAAGAACGCTGTAAAATTTTATCGCGCATAGCCGATTTGATTGACCGTGATTTAGAAAAACTGGCGCTGGCCGAAAGTATAGACAATGGAAAGACCGTGAAGTTTGCCCGCACGGTAGATATTTACCGGGCGGCCTCTAATCTTCGGTTTTATGCTACGGCTGCTCAGCATTTTGCTTCAGAGGCCCATGTCAACGAGGGCGACTCGGTAAATTATACTACCCGTTTTCCCATCGGGGTTGTGGGGTGTATCTCGCCCTGGAATTTGCCGTTGTATTTATTCACCTGGAAAATTGCACCTGCGCTGGCAGCAGGTTGTACGGTTATTGGCAAACCTTCCGAACTTACACCTATGACAGCCTTTTTGTTTTCACAACTATGCGTGGAGGCCGGTTTGCCCGCAGGGGTTTTAAATATTGTTCACGGACTTGGAGGCAAAGCAGGGCAAGCTATTATTGAACATCCGGAAATCACGGCAATCTCTTTTACAGGCGGAACCGTGACCGGAAAAAAAATTGCCGCCACGGCTGCTCCTATGTTTAAAAAACTTTCGCTCGAACTGGGTGGTAAAAACCCCAATATTGTTTTTGCCGATTGCAATTTTGAAGAAGCTATAAAAACTTCGCTGCTTTCTTCTTTCTCTAATCAAGGCGAAATCTGTTTGTGTGGATCCAGAATTTTTGTCGAACGAAGTATATACAGCAAGTTTGTTGATGAATTTGTTAAGCGAACGAAAGAACTTAAAGTTGACGACCCGCAAAAAGAAGCAACTCAACTTGGTGCCATGGTTTCGGAAGCACATTTAAAAAAAGTGATGGGTTATGTTTTGCTGGCTCAGGAAGAAGGCGGGAAAATTTTGACAGGCGGCAAACAACTGAAAATAGAAGGCCGGTGTGCCAACGGCTATTTTATGGAGCCCACGGTAATTGTTGGTCTCGATGAGAAATGCAGAACCAATCAGGAAGAAATTTTTGGTCCTGTCGTTACGATTATGTCATTCAATACGGAAGAGGAAGCAATCAATCTTGCTAACTCAACCCCTTACGGGTTAGCGGCAACAATCTGGACAGAGAATTTAAAGAAAGCTCATAGAGTAGCCCACCAAGTAAAGAGCGGCATTATCTGGATCAACTGCTGGCTGCACCGCGATTTGCGCACCCCTTTTGGCGGCATGAAGCAAAGCGGAGCCGGGCGTGAAGGTGGCTGGGAAGCCATCCGGTTTTTTACCGAAACGAAAAATGTTTGCGTGAAACTTTAGCTGGGTGATTTTCTTTGACACAAAAAATATTTTCTTCACAGCTCTTGGCTACCCGATGAGCTATTTAGAATTTTTTGGGGTCGTGTTTGGATTGATAGCCGTTGCGCTTTCGGCCAAGGCCAATATCTGGAGTTGGCCTGTAGGCATCATCAACGTAATACTTGCGTTTTTTTTCTATTACCAAATCCAACTTTACCCCGATATGCTTTTGCAGATTTTTTTCTTCGTTACCAATTTGCTGGGCTGGTGGCGGTGGGCAAACCCCACCCCGGAAGAAGAAGACAAGAAGAAAGAATTGAAGGTAAGCCGAATGCACAGGAGACAATTTATAGCTATTTTTTTTCTGGGTTTAACCGGCACTCTTTTTTTTGGCCTGCTGGCCAGCCGGCTTCATCTGTGGGCGCCCTTCATTTTCCAATTGCCCAGCTCGTTTCCCTATGCCGATTCTTTTATTTTGGTAATGAGCATTATTACCACCTTTATGATGGTGCAAAAGAAAATAGAATGTTGGGTAATCTGGATCATCATTGATGTGGTGGCCACGGTTTTGTATTTTGTGAAAGGGGCAAAATTTTTCAGCGTGGAATATTTTCTGCTCACGGTGATGGCGTGGTACGGACTACGGCATTGGGTGAAAGAGTTTAGAAGCTATCCTAAATCGGATTAACGTTTTCTTAACCCAAATAGAAACCTCAGTAGCCGCACACGCCTGACGACAAAATCATAGGTAACAAAGCATCCCGCAAAGGTGAAAAGTAGTACCAAAATAAACTTAAGACGCACATCTATTGAAATTGGGAAGACCAGCGAGGCTCCGGTATATAAAAAGATCATGTGCAGAATGTACACAGGATATGCGGCCTCGCTCAAATAATCTAACACCTTACTTGGTCTGTTCAGGTAGGAATAACCCAAGGCCAAAACAGAAAAAATCCAACTTTCCGATTCTGCTACTAACAAGTAAACGGGCACTTGCAGGTGGAAAATAATCCATCGCACCAAAAAAAGCCCCACTGCAACACTGACAAAACCCCACTTCCACTTGGCCAGCATTTTCCAGAAGTCATCGCCACTGAGCATAAAAGAAAAACCAAAAAAGAAAGCCATCATTCCCAACACAAACCCATGAGCGGTAAGCGCGTATAATTCATACGGATGCGGATCAACGATTAGCGCTTCTGCGGTGAAGGCAAATACCACGATAACCCAAGCCAGCGGTGTGGAAAGAATCTTCCTCATCCCTAGCACAAATAAGCCTGACTCATTTTTTTTAAGGAAAAAGAACAGCGGTGACAGCACCACCACATAAATGAAAATATTAGCCAAAAACCAGAGGTGCCCAGGATTGGGATAGTAATCAACTTTCATTCCGTTATTGGATTGGAACATAAAAAGGTAAATGGGAACTATGCAGAAATAACCAAATACGAAAGGCAACAAAATGCGTTGGACACGTTCGGTAATCAATTGTTTCCAGTTTCTTCTTTGCATGGCGAAGTACACACCCATGCCCGACACAAAAAACAAAAGCGGTATACGCCACACATTCAGCATGGTCATGGGAATCCATAAGGACTCCCATGATTGTGCATTGGTAATGAAGCCGATTAACCTTCCCCAAGGTTGAAAACCGATTGCTACGTGATAAATCAAAAGTAAGCCGATGGCAATCACGCGGATCCAGTCAATGTAATACTTACGATTCGAGAGCATGTTTATGAAGAAAATGTAAAGCTTATTTTAAAAGCGCTGCAATAATGGGCCTTGTCTTTTCAACATAGTCATAGTCCAACTTTAATCCCATGGGGGCGAGAGCCTGCACCATCATTTCATACACAGGCTTTGCTTCGCTGAATGGTGTAGCTACAGACTGATACGCAGTTGAGCCATAATTATTCTTGATCGTTTTATCAGCACCCTTTTGTAAAAGCATTTTTACGATTTCTGGCCTACAGAAAAAAGCGGAAGTGATCAATGCAGTTGAGCCGTCTTTATTCTTAAGGTTAAGATCAGCTCCAGCTTCGATCAACAGCCGTGCAGCTTCTGTTTTTCCAAACAACGATGCCGAAATAAGTGGACTCGACCCGCCAAAAGGATCTTTCTCGTTAATATTGCTGCCAGCAGCAATATGTTGTTTCAACGCATCAAGGTTGTCTGTAATAACTGCTGTGTGGATGTCAACCTGTGTGGATTTCATGGAGGTTGCAGATTCTTTTTTTTGCGCAGAGTTCGATCCGCACGAGAATACCATAATCAGCATGCTGCAAATGATTACGCGCGTAGCTGATTTCATTAAGACGGCTAGTGTTTTCATAATATTTTGTTTAAAAATTTGATGGAGCAAAGAACTGACAGCCAGAGTGGCAAGCCAAAACAACGATGCGGCCAAAAACCGTTAATTTTGCTGAAATCAATATCAATTTTGGCGCATTGAAATAATTTTTGAAGCAACACAACCGATACGAAGAGTTTTCTATGGCTGATTTTCACATGGGGAAAAATTTTCTGAACCAACTTAATGAAGTGGTGGAAAAAAACATTTCCAACGAAAACTTCGGGGTTACCGAACTGGCCGATGCCATGAGCATGAGCCGATCCAACTTGTTACGCAAGGTGAAAAAAGAAACCGGCCTGTCCGTAAACCAACTGCTGCGCGATGTGCGCCTCAAACGCGCCATGCAGCTGCTCCAATCAAATTCCCTAAATGTTTCTGAAGTTTCGTTTCAAGTAGGCTTTAGCAGTGCATCGTACTTTATCAAATGTTTTCGTGAGCGATATGGCTTTCCACCCGGTGAAGTGGGCAAGCAACCGATTGATAAAATCAACACTGCGGCAACACCAAGCCGAAGACGAAGGATCATGATAGGCCTTGCCATTCTGGCAACTGCGATTATCGTTTCCCTGCTCTTTTACACCAAGTTGACTTTTAAACAACCTTTGGAGAGGTCGATAGCCATATTGCCATTCAAAAACGAAAGTACGGATTCATCTAACATTTACTTGATCAATGGCGTGATGGAATCAACACTGAATAATTTGCAAAAGATAAAAATGCTGAAGGTGATCAGCCGCACATCATCGGAGAAGTATCGATACCAGCGAAAGTCGATCCCTGAAATGGCCAACGAACTGAATGTAAATTATGTTGTTGAAGGGAGCGGTCAAAAAATAGGCGACCAGATTTTATTGAATATCCAATTGATCGAGGCCCATAGCGACAAGCACCTTTGGGCAAAACAGTACCGCAGGGAAGCAAAAGATATTTTTGCTTTACAACAGGAAGTGGCAAAAAATATTGCACAAGAAGTGGAAGCGATTGTCACACCTGCTGAACAAAACCGGATTGAAAAGAAGTCTACTGAGAATCTTCAAGCATACGATCAGTTTTTGAAAGGACGTGAAATACTTTATGGCAACGTTGGGAAAAATCTTGCGAACTCGATACCTTATTACGAAAAGGCGATTGAGTTAGACACCAAATTCGCCCAAGCTTATGCCGAACTTGCTATGGTCTACTATTATTTAGATGAGTTTCAAACCGAAAAAAAGTACAGGGTCGAAATCGGAAACTATGCTGACAAAGCTGAACTTTTTGATGCCAAGCTTGATGAAAGTTTAGTCGCCAAGGCATTGTATTATTTAATCAGAAAAGAATTTGATCACGCAATTCCCTACCTCGAAAAAGCGTTAGAGTACAATCCCAATTCGGGGCTGGCAGTTCACTTTCTCACGGAGATATACAATTTACATGCACCAAACACTGCCAAATACCTAGAGTATGCGCTGATCGGTTTGCGTTTAAATGT
This sequence comes from Bacteroidota bacterium, assembly GCA_018267135.1. Taxonomy (GTDB): domain Bacteria; phylum Bacteroidota; class Bacteroidia; order Cytophagales; family Cyclobacteriaceae; genus ELB16-189. Next base: position 85,843 of record JAFDZA010000026.1, on the reverse strand, counting down.
TGCGGCTGATTCGGTAGGGAAAAGTTATTACTTCATGCATTTGAGCAATGCATTGATTCAAACGGGCTTTGTAGATGAAGCGATGAAGTACATTAACCTGTCCCTTCAGTATAATCCCAAGAATTCTTTCTCCACTTGGATAAAGGCTGGCATTTTGTATGCACGTGACCGCGATATAAATCAAACCAAACAAATTCTTGTTGATGCGGTGCAGGCAGATTCTTCGCTTTTTTATTTGATTCCCGAAATCGCAAAGATGTCCTACCTACAAAGGAACTATCAATTGGCTTATCAAGAACTAAAGCGATTCATTGCGTTTCGCGAAGATCAGAAGCTGGACATCTTTCAAAATGAAGATCTTATGATCGGCATCGTGTTGGATAAGGTAGGAAAAAAGATAGAATCGTTAACGTATGTCGAAAAGTTTAAGAAATATGCCGAAAAGGATAAATCAATTTACAGAAACCTGAGCCTAATGATGTACTACACGTGGAAAGCGGACAACGAAAAAGCGCTTCTTCACCTTAAACTTTTTTCCAAAGAAGATAACATACAATATTGGGTGTTGCTCTTGCCCGAGGATTGTGTCGTTGAGAACATCAAGAACCTACCTATGTTTAAGAAGATAATGACGGAAATCAATGAGCACTTTTGGGATAACCACAAAAGGATTCGGTACGAGTTGAAAGAGAAGGGTCTTTTGTAAGTAGATGCTAAAAAACTTCAATGGCCAAGACCGTGGATTATAGAGCGATGAGCATGGCTGAGCGAATGAAAGTTGTTCTGATTTGTTTCTACGGCCCTGAAAGTACGGGCAAATCAACCATGGCAAAACGCATGGCTGAAATTTACCGTACGGAATTTGTGCCCGAAGTGTCTCGCGAGCTGATTTCGTCAAATGATTTTTCTGTGGACGATGTTATCCGGATAGGCAAAGCACAGACACAACGTATAAAAGAAAAGATAAAAACAGCTAATCGAATTCTTTTTTGCGACACGGATTTAATCACCACTCAAATTTATTCACGACAATATTTAGACGTAGTTCCCGAAATTCTTTATGAATTGGAAAAACAAATCCGTTACGATAAATATTTTCTCTTTGATATTGATGTGCCGTGGGTTGATGACGGCTTGCGTGATTTGGGCAATAAACGAAACGAAATGATGAAAATTTTTGAAGATGAATTAACAAAGAGAAGTATTCAGCCCATCAAAGTTTCAGGAAGTTGGAGTGAACGGGAGAGAATTATCAGAAAAGAAATTGATGCGTTACTCCCTTCTCCAGAGAAAAAAGGTTGAGGATACAGTATCAAAACTCAATCAATACCTGTCCTTTTTCTACGCTGTCGCCTTTTTTAATTTTTACATTCTTCACCACCGCATCGGCAGGCGATTTTAAAATATTCTCCATTTTCATGGCTTCTAAAATTAAAAGCGGGTCGCCAGTTTTTACGGCATCGCCTGCTTTAATTTTTAAATCAATAACCAACCCCGGCATAGGCGCTTTAAGAGTATTTACTTTTGTGCCCGCACCATTGGCCATCCCCATTTTTTCCAGAAGTAAGTCCATTTTATCTTTTACCTCAACGGAAATGGTTTGATTGTTGATTTTAAGCTGGACGGTTTTGGTTGCCCGATCTATTTTTACCAATTCGGCCCGGTAACTTTTGTTGTGGTGCAGAATGTGAAAATGATTGGCGCAGATTTTAGAAAGATCCCATTGAAAAGAATGGCCTCCTACGGTAAATCCATTTTCATTTTTTACAATCTCAAAATATTTGCCGTTGATTTTTGCCTGATACATAGGCCAAAAATAGAACATAGAAATCAGAAGTCAGCATACGGCATAAAAGGATTCTCTAAAAAAATTGAACAGTCTGTTTTTAAATTCTCTCATTTATTCTATTACTTTTGCACAGTCTTGGAGATTCCAAGTAAGGGGTGCCTAAAAACAACGGGCTGAGATTATACCCATAGAACCTGATGCCGGTAATGCGGACGAAGGGAGGCAAGGTTAAACATACGCACCACATTCCCCTGTGTGCTCTGCAGTTTAAACCAAAAATGAAATGACAAGATTTCGTATTCTGGTGCTGAGTATGGCCACATCGGTCTATGCCGGAGCACAACAAAAAAATTGGCCGGCCAAAGATACGGTTAAACAACTTACCGATGAGATAGTGGTATATGCTACACGTGCTTCTGAAAACAGCCCCACAGCCTTTTCAAATATCAGTAAAGCCGTTATTCAAAAACAGAACTTCGGGCAAGACATGCCCTTTGTGCTGAATTGGACCCCCTCGCTGGTTACCACTTCCGATGCCGGAGCAGGCATTGGCTACACCGGGGTGCGTATTCGCGGAAGCGATGCCGCCCGCATTAATGTTACCATCAATGGTATTGTGCTGAACGATGCCGAAGAACAAAGTGTGTACTGGGTAGATGTGCCCGATATTGCCACCTCTACACACAACATACAGATACAGCGAGGCGTGGGTACTTCTACTAACGGGGCCGGGGCTTTTGGAGCTTCTATTAATTTACAAACCAATACCCGCAAAGATTCGCCTTATGCGGATCTCATTAATTCATTCGGTTCTTTTGGCACCCATCGCCACACCGTAGGTTTTGGCACCGGCCTGAACAAAAAATTTGCTTTTGATGGGCGGGTGTCTTTAATCGGCTCCGATGGATACATTGACCGCGCCACATCCGATTTAAAATCGTATTACCTCTCGGGCGGATATTATGGCGACAAAACGATGATCAAGGCCATCGTCTTTGGGGGTAAAGAAATTACGTATCAATCGTGGTATGGGGTACCGCAAGATTCATTGGCCAAACACCGCACTTACAATTATTATACTTACAAAAATCAGATTGATAATTATGCACAAGATCATTACCAACTTCATGTTTCGCACCGGGTAAATACTTTCGTAACAGCCAATGCGGCACTGCATTATACCTATGGCCGTGGCTACTATGAAGAATATCAACCTCAACAATTGTTTGCCAATTATGGAATAACGGCACCGGTAGTTGGCAATAAAACCATTGACACAACTAATCTGGTGCGCCAGCTTTGGCTTAACAACCGGTTTTATGGCATGACGTGGTCGCTGAATTATGAAAAGGAAAAATGGAATTCAATTTTGGGCGGAGCGTATAACCGGTATGATGGCGATCATTTCGGAGAAGTAGTGTGGGCGCAAGTGGCCGTTACGGTTCCTCCATTTTACCGCTACTATTTTAACAATGGAAAGAAAAACGACTTTAATATTTTCTGGAAAAACACAATACGGGTGCATGAAAAAATACTAGGATTTGTTGATATGCAATACCGTCAGGTAGATTATAAAGCCAGAGGCACGGAAGATCAATTGGTAAATGTTGATTTTCGTGTGCAGTATAATTTCTTTAACCCTAAAATCGGATTAACCTATTTAGTTAAAGACGACCAACAATTTTATGCCTCTTATAGCATAGGCAACCGCGAGCCGGTACGCAGCGATTTTGTACAAGCCCAACCATCACACACACCTCAACATGAAACCCTGCACGATATAGAAGCAGGCTGGCGTTGGCGTAAAAATAAAGTGGCCATTAACATCAACGGCTATTATATGGGCTACACCAACCAACTGGTGCTGACAGGAAAACTGAATAACGTTGGCTCGCCTATCCGCACCAATGTGCCCGCCAGTTCCCGCATGGGCATTGAATTAGACGGAGGCATTAAAATCGACACTCACTTTACCTGGAATGCGAACCTGACCCTGAGTCAAAACCGGATCAAAAACTTTACTGAAATTCTTTACGATGCGCAGGGAAACGAAACCGACATCTCTCACAAAAATGTTGACATTGCCTTTTCGCCTTCCCTTATTGGCGGATCGGTTTTTCTTTATCACCCGATCGAAAAACTGGAAGTAGGCTTGCTAACCAAATATGTAGGTCTTCAATTTTTAGATAATACATCAAACAGGCAACGATCAATCAGCCCGTATTTGATCAACGACTTCCGGGCTAGCTATACATTTAAGCCGGCCGGTATGCGCGAATTATCGGTGAGCTTCTTGCTTAACAATTTTATGAATGTGAAATATGCCAGCAACGGAACTACCTACCCCTACATGGCCAGCGGGCAGCCGGTGGCCGCCAACTATTACTACCCACAAGCCACCCGAAACTATTTACTGATGGTGGCGATGCGGTTTTAAATTTGGAGTTTTGATTTACGCACCCATACCTGATTATCTTTGTCGATGGCTTCGCAGCAATTTACTTTAACAGGCTTCCTCAAACTTACCCGCTTTTGGAATTTGCTTATTATTGCTACGGCACAATACTTTACTGCCTTTTTTTTAGTTGGCCATAGCACTCTTTGCGATTACCGGCTTTTTCTTCTCACGGCCTCTACAGTAATTGTGGCAGCCGGAGGCTACATCATTAACGATTACTATGATGTAAAGATTGATTTAATTAACAAACCCGGCCGTGTGGTAATCGGCAAAAAAGTAGCCCGCAGGTATGCCCTGTTGTTTCACTCGGTACTTTCTATAACCGGAACTTTAATCGGTTTTTTTCTGAGCTGGCAAATCGGAGTAATTAATTTCTTATCGGCTTTTTTATTGTGGTGGTACTCTAACGATCTGAAACGCCAACCATTTATAGGGAACGGAGTGGTGGCTTTGCTTACCGGGCTGGCTATTTTTTTGGTTAGTGTGTTGTATCAAACACACCTGCCCCTGGTCATTACCTACAGTGTTTTTGCCTTTGCCATAACACTCATTCGCGAAATTGTAAAAGATATGGAAGACCTGAAGGGCGATAATACCTTTGGCTGCCAAACCCTGCCCATTATCTGGGGGCTGCGGAGAACCAAATTCCTGATTTATTTTTTGATGCTGGTTCTGTTTGGCTCGGTGGTTTACATCAACGAGGTTTTCACAAAGTTGCCCCTGCTTTATTTTTTCGTTTTTCTTTTTTTACCCTTGGTTTTTCTTTTTGTAAGGTTGCTTCGGGCAGACACCAAGAAAGATTTTTATAAGCTGAGCCAGTGGTGTAAAGTTATTATGCTGCTGGGGGTGGCCAGTATGGTTTTTGCGTAAAACACGATCTGTGTTTTTTCATATAGCTTTGCCACATGAAAAAAAATTATCTGGCCATCTTTGCTTCCGGCAGCGGGTCGAACGCGGAGGCAATCATGAAATATTTCTTTCACCATTCGCAAATTGAGATTGTGTTGGTACTTTCTAACAACGAGCGGGCCTACGCTCTGGAGAGGGCAAAAAAATATAATGTCCCTTCCAAAATTTTCACCAAAACCCAACTTCAAAATGGAGAGGTAAATCAATGGCTGAAAGAAGTAAATATTACACATCTGGTGTTGGCCGGTTTTCTATGGCTTGTTCCGGAAATAATTGTAACGGCTTTCCCTCACCGCATCATTAATATTCACCCTTCGTTGCTCCCAAAATTTGGCGGCAAGGGTATGCACGGCCACAAAATACATGAAGCGGTAGTAGCGGCCCAAGAAATCGAAACAGGCATTACCATGCATGAAGTGAACGAGCGCTATGATGAAGGAAAAATTTTAGCTCAGGTAAAATGTGCCGTGTTGCCCACAGACGATGCCACTACGTTAGGCGAGCGGGTATTAAAATTAGAACACGAACATTATCCTAAAGTAATTGAAGCGTGGGTTACTTCTTCAGCGGATCGCCCCAGGTAAATTCTTCTGCCCGGGGGAAAGCCGAAAAAATTTGTTGAATGGTTTCATTGGGCGTGGTCAGTTTTCGTTTTTCCAGATCGATCCAGGCGCCATCCAGATTTAACACGGCCGCCAGGGTAGTATCTTCTTTGCGCAAAAGATGCCGGATACTCCACCGCGAGAAATCGGGGAGCGATTTTACCATAACCAAATCAATAGTGATCCGGTCTTCAAATTTAATTTCACGCTTAAATAAGGCTTCTTCTCTGAAAAGAATGGGCCCTACTTTAAATTCTTCTAACCGGGCATTGGTTAACCCCTGCCGCGAAAAGTAAGTTACACGTGCCATGGCTCCAAAATCATAATAAGCGGAATGTCTTAAATGACGATTTTGATCTATATCCGACCACCGGATTTGTACGGGCAGGGAAAAAGGTTCCATATTAAAATATTATTTCGCGCAGTACGGCAAGCGATTTCATTTCTCCAAAGTTTTCAGAATGGGTTGCATAAAAACGCAGCAGCAGGTCAAGAATATTTTTCCGTTGCGCATGGCTCATCCCAACCGGGGTTGAATAATCGGCCATCAATAAGAGAGCGATAATTTTTTGTTCGGGTTCATCAGCCATCCACTCTCCTGAAAGATCATGCACTTTGCTGGGTCGGAACCCTAAATGCTGGCTTAGCTGAAGTAAAAATATCAAATGAAAATTTTCAACATTTTTTTCCAAGCGATCTAAATAAATGAACGATTCAATTAAAAATGTACACAGTTCTTGGGCATGTGCTTGTTCTTTCACAGCCTTGTTAATAACCTCGCACAAGAACAGGGCGATGGTCGATTTCCTAAAGTCTGTTACAAGATGCTGATACGGATGCACACACTTCACATCTTTCACGCGCATAATGGAAGCATTTTCTTTGTGGTAAACCACCAGATCGAGCAGGGTAAGCGGTTGGTAAAGAGCCAGATTTGTTTTTTTTGATTTCCCCCGTACCCCATTCACGATGTAACTCTGCAACCCAAAAGCACCGGTAAAGATGGTAACGATAATGGAGGATTCACTATAATTTACCGACCGGAAAACGATGCCTCTCGTTTTGTGCAGCATAATTACATTTTGCTCTTGTTCAGTTCGGGTATCCGGTCGAATAACTTCACGGCTTGTTGCAATACTTCGTTACTTTCATTGAAAACCGGATAAAAGCTTTCGTAGCCCCAAACCCGCCTGGCGATTTCGGCTTTTAAATAAACCTGAAAAACGGATTTGTTGCGGGCAATATCGTGCACGTTGGCTTTCACTTTTTCTTTTTCGCCCATCGCCATCAACTTAGCGAGCATCGGCTCATCTACCCGGAATTTTTCCTGGTATTGATTAAAGCCCATTTTCTCCAGACGATCTTTATGGTCTTCGGCATAGACGAAAGCAAATTCGCGAATAACATTTGCGGCAAACAGTTCGTTAAAATATTTGCTGGAGTAAGCCGTATCGAGCGGCACAAAATAATCGGGCATGATGCCGCCCCCGCCATACACGGTGCGGCCGCTAGAGGTTTTGTATTTTAATGAATCATTAAAATGAATACTGTCGGCATGAAAAAATTCGCCATGCTTGTAGCGTTTCATAATGTCTTTATCGTAATCATCATACGGTTTTTGAATGCAACGCCCGCTGGGGGTGTAGTAACGGGAAATGGTAAGCCGCACTTCGGAGCCGTCATTTAATTCAAACGGGCGCTGCACCAGTCCCTTGCCAAACGATCTTCTGCCTACTACCAGCGCGCGGTCGTTATCTTGCAAAGCGCCACTCACAATTTCCGAGGCCGATGCGCTGCCTTCGTTAATGAGCACGATCAGGTCGCCTTTTTCAAAATCACCCTTATCGGTAGCCATCACCATATCATTATACCGGTTTCCCTGCCCTTTGGTAAATACTATTTTATCGCCTTTCGGCAAAAATTCATCGGCCACTTCGGTGGCCTGATCCATGTATCCGCCCGGGTTTCCTTGTAAGTCGAGAATCAATTTTTTCATTCCTTTCCCCTTGAGTGCATCGAGCGATTTTTTAAACTCCTCGTACGTAGTTTGCGAGAACCGGCTCACTTTAATGTACCCGATTTCCGGAGTAATCAGATACGAGGCATCTACCGATGTTTGCGGTATTTTGTCGCGAATGATGGTGAAAGACATCAGCGAAGACTGATTTTTACGCAGCACCTCAATTTTTACTTCTGTTCCTTTAGGGCCTTTCAAATATTTTTGTACATCCGCATTGGTAAGTTTGATGTTGGCAATCACCTTCCCGTCTACTTTAATAATTTTATCTCCGGGACGCAAGCCCACGGCCTCAGACGGCCCTCCGCTCAGGGCCGCCACCACCATCAGCGTATCGTGAAAAATGCTGAACTCAATCCCAATACCCTCAAAGTTGCCTTTTAGATCTTCGTTGGCAGCAATCTTATCTTTTGCCGGAATGTAAGCCGAGTGCGGATCAAGCTTGCTCAAGATATGCTGGATGGCATCTTCTACCACCACATCGGTTTTGCCTTTGTCAACGTATTCGTGTTGTACCAGCATGAGTACTTCCCTCAGTTTTTCAATCTCCGTATTATCGGAGGCAGTTGTTTTTTTTGAATGAAGATTGGCCCCAATCAGCAACCCGGCTGCCAGGCCAATGCACAGGATTAACGGAAGGCTGATTTGATATTTGGAATTTTTGATTTCGCTCATGACTAAAATTGAATACTCTCTAAACGGATTTGGAAACTCAAAGTTACCTTGAAAAATGGACTTTTAATGGCTCCCCCGGTCAGCACCTTTGACTCTTTTACTCAGGCCTGAGAGGTTCATTAAACACAAGTAATGTATCATCTGGGTTAAAACGTTGCCCGGGTTGCATCAACGGTATTTTAGCAAAGGGATAGAAGAGGCAAAAGCCGCCCACACTAAAACCTAGCGGATAATGATGGCTCTTACATCCTTTTCAAAACAACAAGTGTTTGGAGAGATGATCCGGGCTAACCGGATGTGTAAAGAATAGCGTTACGAAACCATTTCCACACTTCGCTTAATGAAATTGGTGAGATCGGCACCCGTTAGCATACTTTGCGATAACAGAGCTAGATCGTAAACCTGTTTGGCCAGTTGCTGTTTTTGTTCGTCTGTTTCGGCCTTTAATATTTTTTGAACCAAGGCATGATTGCCATTAATAGAAACGGTATAGCTGTCGGGCATATTCCCCATAAAATTCATACCGCCATTACCGGTACGGGCCATGTCTTTCATTCTGCGCATCCACTCACTCATCGTAATAGTTACGGGCAGATCATTTGGTGAGAGCGACTCAATGGCGATGCTCATACTTTTATTATGAATGGCTGTTTCAAAAATACCTTTCACTTTTTCTTCATCATCGTGAGTTAGTACGCTGGCTATTTTTTCTTCTTTGGCAATAAGCTTATCTATAATTTCGCTATCAACGCGTTTTAATTGAGTCTTTTCCAGTTTTTGTTCGAGATGACCAATGAAGTGGCTGTCCAGAACGCCATCTAATTGCAACACATCGTACGATTTGGCCTTGGCCGATTCTATGAATGCATGCTGTTTGCCGGTATCGGTGGTGTAGAGATAAACGGTATTTTTGTCTTTATCGGTTTGGTTTATTTTTACTTTGTCTTCGTACTCTTTTAAAGTAAAATACTGGGCATCCACATTTTTCAGTAACGAAAACTCTTTTGCTTTTTCATAAAATTTTTCATCGCTGATCATGCCATAGCGAACAAACACACTGATGTCGTCCCACTTCTTTTCAAATTCTTTGCGGTCTTTAATAAACATATCTACCAGCTTATCGGCTACTTTTTTGGTAATGTGCGAGCTGATTTTTTTTACATTGGCATCGCTTTGCAAATAACTGCGGCTTACGTTGAGCGGGATGTCGGGCGAATCTAACACGCCATGCAACAGCATGAGAAAATCAGGCACTACATCTTTTACTTCATCGGTAATGAATACCTGTCTTGAATACAGTTGTATTTTATTTCGTTGGATTTCAAAATCGCTTTTGATTTTGGGAAAGTACAATACGCCCGTTAGATGAAACGGGTAATCCACGTTCAGATGAATCCAGAACAACGGGTCTTCTGTAAACGGATAGAGTTCTTTATAAAATTTCAGATAGTCTTCGTCCTTCAGTTCGCTCGGGGCTTTCGTCCAGATTGGGTTTGGGTTGTTGATGATCCGATCCTGGGTAATCGTTTTATATTTCGGTTTATTGTCTTTGTCAACTCCGTCTTCTACGTTTTCATCTTTTGTGCCGAACTTTATTTCTACCGGGAGAAACTTGCAATATTTTTCGAGAATGCCTTTAATGCGCCACTCATCCAGAAACTCTTCGGAGTCTTGGTTGATGTGCAGAATAACATCGGTGCCACGGGTTTCTTTTTGGGCAGAGGTCAATTCAAATTCGGTAGAGCCATCGCACTCCCAGCGGGCAGCGTCACTTCCTTCTTTATACGACCGGGAGATGAGCTCAACTTTATCGGCCACCATAAAAGCGGAATAAAAGCCAAGACCAAATTTCCCAATGATGTCTTTAGCATCGGCTTTATCTTTAAATTTTTCTACAAACTCGGCCGCTCCGGAAAAAGCAATCTGGTTAATATATTTCTTTATCTCCTCGGCCGTCATGCCCAGCCCGCGGTCGCTTACGGTAATGGTTTTTTCTTTTTTATCGAAGCGCACTTCAATTTTAGTATCGCCCAGTTCGCCCGTAAACTCGCCCAGCGAAGCCAGCTTTTTTAATTTTTGGGTAGCATCTACCGCGTTGCTCACGAGCTCCCGCAAAAAGATTTCATGGTCGGAATAGAGAAATTTTTTAATGATGGGAAAGATATTCTCGGTATGGATGGATATGGTGCCTTTCTCTTGCATAACAATTTAATTTTAGAAGCGCCACATTTCAAAAATTGTTCCAGCCAGTAAAAAAATGACAGGATGGCAGAAACTGGAGCCGGGCGAATACCATTACTATACATCTACAGAGTTTATTAAGCTTGTTGCTTGCGTAGAATGAGGCCACTCGTAGTAAAATTAAGAACGGTATTAACCCAAGCAGGGCAAAACCCGAATAGTGTAAACTTGTAGGAATTAAAAAGTTAGTTCCTGGGAGAGTTCTTAGAAAATAAATCGCCAGTTATTCAAAAAAAATCTTTCTGAATAACTGGCGTAATAATCTGTGCGTTTAAACTATTAAATCTGACTCAACCGGTATTTCTTTCTCTTTTTCCTTCTGCCCCAATTCAATTTCTTCCCCGTCTTTATTTAAGAAATGAAACTCCGTAATGGCCAGTGAGCTGTCTTTCACCAGGTCCACCCAGCGTTTGTATTTAAAGTATAATTTTAGCCGTTTAGAGATTAATCCTTTAGTATAGTAAGCATACAAGAAAGGATGCAGGGCAAGGGTTAAATGCTTTTCGTTTTGTTTTTCGAACAGCAACTGTATCGTGCTCTCAATTTGGTCGGTTACTAAAATAGAGGCAGTGATTTTTCCGGTACCGTTGCAGCTCGGACAAACTTCTTTGGTGGTAATATTCATTTGCGGGCGTACCCGCTCGCGCGTAATCTGCATCAACCCAAACTTAGAAAGCGGTAAGATGGTATGCTTGGCTTTGTCGCTCTCCATCTCGTCTTTCATTTTTTGAAAGATGAGTTTTTTATTTTCCTGGTTGCGCATGTCAATGAAATCGACCACCACAATTCCGCCCATATCGCGCAGGCGCAGTTGGCGGGCTACTTCGCGGGCCGCCTCCATGTTTACGGAGAGGGCTGTCGTTTCCTGATTTTCTTCGCGGTTGCTTTTGTTGCCGCTGTTTACATCAATAACATGTAGTGCTTCGGTGTGTTCGATGATGAGGTAGCCGCCTCCGCGCAAACTTACGGTTTGGCCAAAGGCGGCTTTAATCTGCCGCTCTACGCCATAATGCTCAAACAACTTGAGCTTGCCGGTATAAAGTTTCGCTATCTTTTCTTTGTCGGGGGCAATCTGGTGGATATAGGATTTTACTTCATCGTAAATCTTTTTATCGTCCACCCAAACGCTGTCGAACGATTCGTTCAGCACATCGCGCAGCAGAGAAGATGCTTTGTTTAGCTCTCCAATAATTTTATCGCGGGGGTTGGCATTTACCATGCGGCCAATGCCTTCATCCCACATTTTTACCAGATTTTTTAGATCCTTATCCAATTCCGCTACTTCCTTGCCTTCGGCCACCGTACGGATAATGATGCCAAAGTTTTCGGGCTTAATAGATTGAATAAGACGTTGCAGCCGCTTGCGCTCTTCACTGCTGGCGATCCGTTTTGAAATGCTTACCCCGGATGAAAAGGGCACCATTACCAGGTATCTGCCGGCAATGGACAACTCACACGAAAGTCGCGGGCCTTTAGTAGAGATCGGTTCTTTCACGACCTGCACCGGAACGAGTTGACCTTTAGCAAGCTGTTGGGTTATTTTCCCGTGCTTGTCTATGTCTTTCTCTACCTGGAATTTATCCAGTTTACTTCCGGTGATCTTCTTAGTGCGGACAAGTTTGGTGAATTTTTGTAACGAACTGAATTTAGGGCCGAGATCAAGATAATGGAGAAAGGCATCTTTCTCATAACCAATATCAATAAAGGCGGCATTCAGGCCGGGCACTACTTTTTTTACAGTGCCTAAATATATATCACCTACTACAAACTTGCTGCCGTTGGTTTCTTCATGAAACTCGGCCAGGTGCTTGTCCTTAAGAAGGGCGATGCGACATCCGTTTTGAGTGGTGCTGATAATTAGCTCGTTACTCAAAACAAAAGTTTTAAAATGTGTCGTTTATTTTTTCTTATGTCGATTTTTTCTCAAACGCTTTTTGCGCTTGTGGGTAGCCATCTTGTGCTTCTTTCTTTTTTTTCCACTTGGCATAATTTTGTTTTGGTTTAGCCCCGGCTAACCGGAGAGGTTGAACAATAATTTTATTTTAACTCTTTTAGATACGAATCCACGGCCGATTGCACAGCCGGATCTTTATCCATTTTTTTTACTTTTTCAAACTGGGCTCGTGCCTCTTCTTTGTGCCCCTCATTCAGATAGGCGACCCCCAACAGCAGCTGGCCCTGCACATGCTTGGGGTTCACTTCAATCAACTGGCTTAGCCAATCTACTGCTTTTGTGTTTTGGCCAGACTGCAAGGAAAGCATTCCCATATTGAAAAGTGCTAATTCGTTTTTGGGGTCTTCTTTCAATATATCGCGGAGCAACCGTATCCCCTGCATAGGGCCGCCTGTACTCAGGTATGTCATCGCTACTTTTACCCGGGCTTCATAATTTTTTGGGTCGGCTTGTATGGCCTTGCCCAGCCATTCTTGTGCTTTGGCCGCGAGTGCGTTTCGCTTGGGGTCATCCATAGCAAAAGTGTAGGCTTCATAAAAACTGTTCCCCGCTTTTAAAAAACTGAGTGTACTGTTAAAGAACGTTGCGGCTTTCTCTCCAAACCAGGCGGCACTATCAAACTTACCGGCTTGCGCATACAGCGTTTGCAAAGAATCGGCAAAGATAGCATTTTTTCTATCGGAGGAAGCATGGAAGGCTTTTCGTATTTCGGCAATAGCTGAGATGAGCCGTGGCGAGGTTGCCTGGTGGTTGGCGGGCAATTTGGCCGGTTGGCGAGCCGATGCAGTGCTGGAAGAAAGCTGGCTTTCATTTTCTACTACTGACTTGGGGAGTATAAAAATTAAAGCAACGACTATTGCACTAACAACGACTAATAAAATACGGATTTTTAACATCAGAATAGAAACTTAGCTAATAAGCTATTGACTTGTTTATAGCTTGCCGGCAAGTTGTTTTACTTTATCACTGCCTTTAATTTTATTGATGAATATTTTGGCCGGCTTAAAACTGGGGATGTAATGCTCATCTATAACAATGGCTGTATTGCGCGAAATATTGCGGGCTATTTTTTTCTTTCTCTTCTTGTTAATAAAACTGCCAAATCCACGAACATAAATATTGTGGCCACTGGCCATATTGGTTTTTACAATATTGAAAAAGGCTTCTACGGTAGCGGTTACGTCTGCTTTATCAATCCCGGTTTTCTCGGCTATCTGATTAATTACATCTGCTTTGGTCATAAACAATTATTGGGAAGGCAAAGTTAGCTTTCGGCTTGTCAATCGCAAAAGAAAATATTGATAATCACACAGATGATGGTACCCCCGGCCGCGTTCGGTAGAATGCGATGTTTTTTAGAGATTCGCACGGCTTAACAAATGAATCAGAAAAAATTTTCGATCAACCTGATGGCGTGGTACCAAGAAAATGCCCGCTCGCTTCCCTGGCGCCAAACAAATAACCCGTATAACATTTGGATTTCGGAAGTGATACTTCAGCAAACACGTGTGGCGCAGGGGCTGCCCTACTATAATAAATTTATAAAGAAATTTCCCACGGTTTATGATTTGGCAAAAGCTACCGAACAGGAAGTACTACATCTTTGGCAAGGCTTGGGCTATTACACCCGAGCCCGAAACTTGCACCGGTGCGCTCAAAAGGTAGTAGAAAAATATCAGGGCCGGTTTCCCGGTACGTTTGAAGAACTAAAAAAACTTCCGGGCATCGGGCCCTACACGGCTGCCGCTATTGCTTCGTTGGCATTTCGCGAAGTAGTGGCTGTTGTAGATGGCAATGTATTTCGTGTGTTAGCCCGCTTCTTTGGTATCGACAAAGACATCGCTTCGCACGAAGGAAAAGAATATTTCTTTTGGCTGGCGAATAAGTTGATCAGCTCAACAGAACCGGATATTTTTAATCAGGCTCTCATGGAATTTGGGGCACTGCACTGCTTGCCGCAAAGCCCAAAATGTAATGAGTGCATTTTTTCCTCATCGTGTGTGGCCTTTCAAAAAAAAATTCAGGCAGAATTGCCTGTGAAGAGGAAGAAGCAAAAAAGTAAAACACGTTATTTCTATTACTTCATTATAAAACATAAAAACAAAGTTTTGATGAGGCCAAGAAAAGAAAAAGACATTTGGCACGGGTTGTACGATTTTTATCTAATTGAAAATAAACGGCTCGCAAACCCGATGAGCCTGATAAAAAACGATCCGTTACTGAAAAAATTAACCCTTCTGCATACCGGGAAAGTAGTGGAGCAGGTGCTTTCTCACCAAAAACTGAAAGTGCGGTTCATAGAGATGCAACCCTCTTTCCCTTTAAAAATAAATTCTGACCTAAAAAAAAACGGATTTCGTTGGTTTAAAAAAAACGAAATAAAATCATTGCCGAAGCCGGTACTCATTAACCGCTACCTCAGTAAAAATCCATGATCCTGAATTTTTGGTAACTTTGCCTTTTGGCTCTGAAAAATTTCAGGCCTTTCCGAAAATGTAAATAACCATACTATGTCAGGCGTAAATAAAGTAATTTTAGTTGGGCGGTTGGGCAAAGATCCCGAGGCTCGCACATTAGAAAACGGGGTAATGGTGGTAAATTTCACTATGGCCACCTCCGAAGTGTATAAAGACCGCACTACAGGCGAACGTAAAGAAATAACCGATTGGCACAATATTGTGCTTTGGCGTGGGCTGGCCGAAACAGCCGCCAAATATTTGCACAAAGGCGATCAGGTTTACATTGAAGGGAAAATGCGCACACGCAGCTGGGAAAAAGAAGGCGTAACGCGCTACACCACCGAAATAATTGGCGACAACATGACGCTGCTTGGCTCTAAACAGAGCGGAGGCAGCAATTATGAGAAACCGGCTCCCGCAGTACAAACCGAGGATTATAAACCGGCAGTCGATACCACTACCGATGATCTTCCTTTTTAGTGTTACACGAAAAGCAGAAGTTTGAGAACTCTTTTTTTATTTAATACCGACCAACTCCTTTCCGATCTTTCCGCCACAGGGCTCAACTGGTTTTATGTGTTTGGCCTTATTGCCATTCTTGTTTTACTGGTTATTTCTGCGGTGATTTCGGCATCCGAAGTTGCTTTTTTTTCATTGAAAGCGGAACAATTAGAAAAATGCCGAAATACGGGTGCCCCGGCCGATGCCACCATCATTGATTTGCTGAAAAAACCAAGACTGTTGCTCGCTACAATTTTAATTTGCCACGACTTTGTAAATGTAGCCGTGGTTACCATCTCCACGTTTTTAATGTGGGAAATGGCCGGCACCCGCAAACCGGCCGAAACCATGGTGGGCATCGTTACTTTTATAGTAACCTTTGCCCTTACCTTTTTTAGTGAAATCGTACCCAAAGTATATGCTACTCAACAAAACCTGAGCGTGGCCCGCAGGGTAGGAGCATCATGGAAAATATTGCAGACTGTTTGCCGGCCCTTATCGTGGGCACTAATGGGGATGAGCAAAATTGTAGAGCGCAGAATTGAAAAAAAAGGATACAGCTCTACCGTAGAAGAATTAAATCAAGCACTTGATCTGACAACCGAAAACAGCGGCACGACCGAGGAAGAAAAAGATATTTTGAAAGGAATTGTAAATTTTGGAACGCTAACGGTGCGGCAGGTGATGAAATCGCGGGTAGATATTTCGGCCATCAATATAGAACTGAATTTTCTTGAAGTGATGGATCAGGTAAATAAATCAGGATTTTCGCGCATACCTGTGTATAATGAAACGATCGATACCATCGAGGGCATTCTTTACACAAAAGACCTTCTCCCTCATCTGGATGAGAAAGAAGATTTTAAATGGCAAAAACTATTGCGCTCCGGCTTTTTCGTCCCTGAAACCAAAAAGTTGGATTCTTTACTGAAAGATTTTCAAAGCAAACATGTGCACATGGCCATTGTGGTGGATGAATATGGGGGCACGGCAGGGTTGATTACATTGGAAGATTTAATTGAAGAAATCGTAGGCGACATACACGATGAGTTTGATGAGGTGAACCTCGGCTACAATAAAATAGACGACCATACGTATGTGTTTGACGGCAAAGTATCCATTCATGATATGTGCAAAACTTTGGATGTTGATTTTTCTTTCTTTGATGAAGTAAAAGGTGAAAACGAATCACTCGGAGGAATGATTCTTGAGCTGAACAACCGAATGCCGAAAGCAGGCGATCAGGTTTCGTTCGACCGGTTTCGGTTTACGGTTTTAAATGTTGACGATAAACGAATTACACGGGTGCGGGTGGCCATCCAGCAAGAAGCCGTAAAAGATGAATAACAAGTTTAATATTAAATGGAAACACGGGGTGCAGATCTTTTTTTCCCTGCTTCTTTTTTCCTGCTCGCACGATTACCAACCCAAACCCAAAGGCTATAACCGGCTGGTTTTGCCCAAAGAAGAATACAGGCCGCTACCCGACTCGCTTCCCTATCAATTTGAGTATTCCCAACATGCCCGCTTGCTGAAAGATACCTCCTGGATTACCGAGCGGCATTTTGTCGAAATTTATTATCCCGAACTAAAAGCCAACATTCACATAACCTACAAAAAAATAAATGGGAAGCAGGCCTTGTTAAAAGAACTGATAAACGATGCCTATAACCTTACCAGCAAACAACAGATTAAGGCCAACGCTATAGACGAAGTAATTACCCAAACACCCCATGGAAAAACAGTAGTGATTGCTGAAATAGCCGGTGAAGTGCCAAGCCAGTTTCAGTTTACCATGACCGATTCTTCCCGGAATTTTTTACGCGGGGCACTTTATTTTAATACCCGTGTGCAAAACGATTCGTTAGCCCCGGCCATCGCCTTTATGAAGAAAGAAGCGATGCACCTCATTAACACGTTGGAGTGGAAATCTCGATAAGCTGTTTGGCAAAGAGCCGGGAGGCCGGTTATCTTTAACATTAGCTAACCCTCCCACATTGGCTCACTTTTTCGAAACACCTATCGAATTTCTAAAAGGCATAGGGCCACAACGGGCCGTGTGGCTTCAAAAAGAATTGAAGATATTCAATTATGGCGACCTGATTCAGCACTACCCGTTTCGTTACGAAGACCGCACGAAGTTTTATCGTATCAAAGAAATAGATGAAACGATGCCGTATGTACAGATAAAAGGAAGGTTTACCGATTTTGAAATTACCGGAGCCCGGCACAAAAAAAGATTGATCGGGTGGTTTTCAGACGGTCAGGATGAAATGGAGATGGTATGGTTTCAACGCATAGATTGGGTTATACAAAAAATAAAACCCAATCAGGAATACCTTGTTTTTGGAAAACCAACCCGTTTTGGAAATAAACTTAACATCGCCCACCCCGAAGTAGAGCCCCTTACTGAAAACAGCCTGAAGGGAAATTCTTTTCAGCCGGTTTACCCTATTACGGAAACCCTCCGCAAAAAATACATAGACAGCAAAACCATTGGCAAATGGCAACAAGAACTTTTTAAAGCAGCCGAGCCACACATTCGCGAAACACTTCCCGAAATTTTATTGAAGCGCCATCAACTACTCAGCAAAAAGGAAGCATTAAAAAATATTCATTTTCCCATTACCTCAGAGCAGTTAACGGCTGCCCAGCAAAGGCTGAAGTATGAAGAACTATTTTATATTCAGCTACGCCTCATTAAATTAAAACTAGTGCGGCAAGATAAATTTAAAGGACAAGTATTTAAGGATGCGAGCATCCTTACTTCTTTTTATAAAGAATATTTGCCTTTTGAATTGACCAATGCTCAGAAAAAAGTAATCCGCGAAATTTATTCCGACTTAAAATCGGGCCAACAGATGAACCGCTTATTGCAAGGCGATGTAGGATGTGGCAAAACAATAGTAGCGTTTATCTGTATGCTGCTGGTGATTGGGGGCGATGCACAAGCTGCTTTGATGGCCCCCACCGAAATTCTGGCGCAACAACATTTTTCCAGTTTGAAAAAATATGCCGACCTGATGAATTTGCCGATTGCTCTGCTTACCGGCTCGGTAAAAAAATCGCAGCGTAAGCCTATTCATGAGCAATTACAAAACGGTCATCTCAAAATTTTAATTGGCACCCATGCACTATTAGAAGAAGAAGTAAAATTTAAGAAATTAGGACTGGCTATTATAGATGAGCAACACCGGTTTGGGGTGGCTCAGCGCAGCAAACTCTGGCAAAAAAATACCGACACCTATCCGCATGTGCTGGTAATGACAGCCACTCCCATTCCCCGCACACTGGCCATGACACTGTATGGCGATCTGGAAATTTCTGTTATTGATGAATTACCAAAGGGGAGAAAACCAATTAAAACGATACATCAATTTGATTCGCAACGACTGAAGGTAAATGGATTCATTCAATCGCAAATAGAGGCGGGCCGCCAGGTATATGTGGTATATCCACTCATTGAAGAATCGCAAAAGCTAGATTTAAAACACCTGATGGACGGGTACGAGAGTATGGCACGTGCCTTTCCGCAGGTGCCCATCAGCATTGTGCATGGGCAGATGAAACCCGAAGCCAAAGATTTTGAAATGGCTCGGTTTGTAAAAGGAGAAACCAAAATAATGGTAGCAACCACTGTTATAGAAGTAGGGGTAGATGTACCCAATGCCTCGGTAATGATCATTGAAAGTGCCGAGCGATTTGGCCTATCGCAGTTGCACCAGTTGCGCGGAAGAGTTGGTCGCGGGGCCGAGCAATCGTACTGTATTTTAATGACGAGCTATAAACTCGGGGCCGATACCAAGACAAGAATTGAAACCATGGTGCGTACCAACAATGGTTTTGAAATTGCCGAAACCGATTTAAAACTACGTGGCCCGGGCGATTTAATGGGCACCCAGCAAAGCGGGGCACTCGATTTACTAATGGCCGATTTAAGCAAAGACGGGCTGCTGTTGCAACAGGCACGCGAGGCCGCAACCGAAATTTTAGCAGCCGATCCTCATCTTGAAAAATCCGAAAATGGAATGATTAAAACCCAGGTTCTATCCATGCGAAAAATAGCTGTGAACTGGAGCCGGATCAGCTGATCTTGAAATTTTTTTGGCCAGGATTGGTTGAATTAAAAATTTTATGAAAATAAATCGCATTTTTTATTTTGGAACACAACGGATGAAATAATCACGGCACATCGTTTCATTCAGCTAATCTTCTAACTTTGATAGCTTTTTTGAAATTTTGAAAAGTATGCGATCAAAATTCTTAATCGTCTTATTGGCTTTTGCACAACAGGCATTGGGGCAACCGGGTAATTATTTTCTTTCGCACTACGCCCCCAGCGATGAGCGCGTGAGCAGCCTTACCTTTGCCCTAGCACAAGATAACCGCGGCATTCTCCATATAGCCAACCGCAGTGGTATTTTAGAATTTGATGGACACACATGGAATTTAATTGCCACACAAAGCCCGGTTTTCACAATCGTAAGTTGCCAACAGGGAATTTATGCCGGAGGCTTTCAGGGATTTGGAAAAATTGTTTTTGGAGCAGACCATACGCAAACCTACCAGTTGCTTTCGCAACAACAACCTGCAGCCACCCAGATATTTTCAAGTCTTTTAATAAATGATAAAATTTATTTTGCCAATAGTCACGCGGTATTTGTGCTTTCGCCCCAAACAGATCAGATCGAATCTGTACTAGTATCAGATGTAGAGTTAAATGGACTGATTGAAATAACCGGAAATGTTTATGCCAAAACAGATCAGGGATTAAAAAAAATTATTGACGGTAAGTTTGTTTCTCCCTCTTTTCCGTGGACGGATGATTTGGCCGTAGACTTTACCGCATCCAATAAAAAATTTTCTCTTCTGGGGGTTTCGGGCAGCCGGCTTTTTTTAGCAACCTCTTCGGGGCTGACAGAAATTAAAATTGCTGACCGCGATTACCTGATTCGCAATGTGGCTATTTCTGCCGCCTGGCTCAGCGAAGACTTGGTGGCTGTTGGAACCCTTCGGGGAGGCGTAATATTTCTTAATCCTAACACAGGCGAAACACAGGAGATAACCAATTTTTATACCGGCCTGCCCGACAATGAAGTATATGCTTTGCTAACCGACCACAACCACGGCTTGTGGGTAGCTCATGATTATGGGTTTACACGCATAGCACCTACTCTTCCGTTTCGGTTGTTCAGTCATTACATGGGGCTGGAAGGAAATTTACTCTGCGCCAGAACATTTAATGGCCAAACCTATGTAGGCACTACATTAGGACTATTTATGCTGGCAACACAGGATGTTACCGAAGGGGGATATATAAACCAGCAACCAGTATCGCCCACAAAAGAAAACAAAAAACGAAAAGGTCTTTTTTCATTTTTAAAAAGAAAAACAAGTGAGGCAGAAAAACCCATAGCATCGAAACCAATAACAAAATCAACGTATCTCTTTAAGCGGGTAAATGGAGTAGAGGGTAAAGTTTTACAACTGCTGGAAACAGACAACCAACTTTTAGCAGCCGGAAACTTTGGGGTGGTTTCTGTAAACGGGCTGAAGGCAGAGGAAATTTCGCGCATTCCGGTAAGGTCGGTTTTTAAGTCGGCAGCCATTTCACAATTGCTGGCCAGCACACAAGAAGATGAAATTAAAACATTTGCTCTGACGAAGGGCCATTGGAAAGAAACCCGGTTGTTTGATACCCTGAATGATTATGTGAGTTACATTTTTGAAGACAAGCTGGAAAATATCTGGCTCTGCGGCCGAACACAGGCCATCAAAATTGAAACAGTAGATGGAGCGGTTACAGCGGTGGAACGAATTTCTTTTTCAAACCCCACGGTAGATGAAAGTATGGGGCTTGCTTACGGAAGTGAAGTATATATGGCCACAGGCGGAAGTTTTCATCGTTACGATTTAAAAGAAAATATTTTTAAAAAATATGATTCACTTCCCGGCACCAAAAAATATTTTGCCTCGGCCGGCTATTTTTGGTTTTATGATGGCCACCGGTGGAATACGGTTGATAAGCGCATGCAAGCCGCCTTGCGGTTGGAGTGGCTCGGCCTGTTTTCTAATATCCGCTTTATCGGGCATGCTGATAAAGAAAGCCTTTGGGTAATTACCTCGGGTAATGAATTGTACAAGTTTTCGCCTACTGTGCCCTTGCCTGATCAGTACACCTATCCGTTATTTTTAAAAGAGGTACACGGACAACAAAATAAGCAGCCGCTCAGCCGTTCAATTAAAGTCAGTCAGTTAGAGTCTACCATTTCATTTGAATATGTTCAGGCCGGGTATTTAGGCTCGAAGGCTGTAGAATACCGTTATAAAGTAAACGGACTTGATAATGACTGGACGCACTGGTCGGTAAACAATAACACGCTTAATTTTTCTTATCTGCCGGCAGGTAAATACAAAATAGAAGTACAAACCCGGAACATGATGGGAAAAATAACCAATGCAGAGGCAATCGTTTTAGAAGTAGCTCCGCCTTATTGGAGGCAATCTTGGTTTTATCTAGTCGAAATTCTTTTTTTTGGAGGCATGGTATTTCTTTCGATGCGCTTGAGTTCCGGCAACCCGAAATACAGACTGATCAGCCAATTGCTTTCGCTATTAACCATCGTAATGATTATTCAGTTTGTGCAGGCCGTGGTGAGCACACAGGTTTCAATAAAAGACTCACCCGTGCTCGATTTTTTTCTGCAGGTAGGCGTGGCCTTGCTGATTCTTCCGGTAGAGGGCTACTTAAGGCGCTTCATTGTTCGCAAAGCGATCTAACAACTTTTAGATATCGCAGATACCAATAGCTTGTTTTAACGAACCCAATTTATCCGTTCGTGAGGGTATAAATTCCTGGGCAACATATCCCTTAAATCCGGTTTTTACAATGCCCCGCATAATGGCGGCATAATTCAATTCTTGTGTATCGTCAATTTCATGCCTCCCGGGAACTCCTCCGGTATGGAAGTGCGAAATGTAATGGATATGTTTAGTGAGGGTAGCAATAACATCGCCTTCCATAATCTGCATGTGGTAGATATCGTACAGTAATTTAAAGTTTTCGGAGCCTAGTTTTTCGCAAAGTTTTACACCCCACTCGGTGTGGTCGCACTGGTAATCATGATGATCTACTTTGCTATTGAGCAACTCCATGCTAACAGTAACGTGGTGCTTAGCGGCTACCTTTAAAATAGGATCTAGCGCACGGGCACAATTTTCCAAACCTTGCTCAGTACTAAGCCCTTTTGCGTTGCCGCTAAAACAGATTACATTTTTTAATCCGGCATCGGCTGCTTTAGGAATGTTTGTTGTATAATCTTTGATCAGTTTTTCATGGAGAGATAAATCGTTAAGCCCTTTTTGTAAACCAAGGTCGCTGGCATAAGCCATAGCACAGGTAAGTCCGTATTTTTGCGCAGTAGCCCATTGGGTGGAGTTGAGCAGGTCAATGGATTTGATCCCCATTTCTTTGGCTGCTTCGCAAAGTTTTTCTAAAGAAATATCGCTGTAGCACCATTGGCAAACGCTGTGGTTGATGTTCCCTTTTAAATCAGCCGGCAAGGCGTTCATTGATTTGGCCATTTGAGGGAGCGCAACGGATCCTATGGCCGCACCGGCCATGGCTTTAAGAGCTTGTTTACGGTTCATCATATTTTTTATTTTTCTTGACGATAAATTACACCATCCTTCATAACAAATTTAACTTTTCTCAGATCAGAAACAGTTTTGGTAGGGTCTCCCGAAACAATAATAATATCAGCTTTCAGTCCTTTTTTTAAAGAGCCCAACTGCTCTTCTAAATGAAAAGCTTTAGCATTTACAAGAGTGGCCGATGTTAATACGGCTAACGGAGAAAGTCCATATTCTACCATCAACTCCAACTCTAATACATTTTCACCATGTGCGAAAACGCCTACATCTCCACCGGCTAACAGGGTTACCCCCGACTCGATGGCTAATTTAAAACTGGCTTTCTTTTTTTTGATTGCTTCGGGCTCGGGGTTGCTTCCTTTTTTCCAGCCGCGATACTGCCCAATCGATTCGGTGGCCGCCAATGTAGGGCATAAGGAAATATTTTTTTCTTTCATCAGGCGATATACTTCGGGGGTGCCGCCATCCCCATGTTCAATGGTTTCCACACCGGCTAAAATGGCCCGGAGCATGCCCTCGGCTGTGCTGGCATGTGCTACCACGGGCCGCCCACTGCTTTTGGCAGTTTCTACGATGAGCTTAAGCTCTTCCAAAGAAAAGGTGGGCATGGTTTCGTTGTGGTTGCCCCACCGGTAATCGGCATATACTTTAACAATATCAACACCTTTGCCTATCTGGTCGCGCGTAACGCGAATCAAGTCGTTGCCATCAGCAGTTTCAGCGCCAAGCATTATCTGTTGGTCGTAGTCGTATCCTTTAGGGCCGTATGAGCCGGTAGAAACAATAGCACGGCCGGCCACTAACAACCGTGGCCCGGGAACGATCCCTTCATTGATGGCTCGTTTCAAGGCCACATCAGAATATCCCGCCCCTTCGGTGCCTAAGTCGCGCGCGGTGGTAAAGCCGGCCATCAATGTATTTTTGGCTTGCACAGTGGCACGCACAGTGCGGTAGCTGTCGGTTTCTTTCAATACCTGAGTATCCCAATCTGTTATGTTATAGGGGTAAAGAAATAAATGCGAGTGCCCTTCAATTAACCCCGGCAACAGGGTGGAGTTTGGGTAATTTATTTTTATAGCCTGAGCCGGAACAGAGATGGTACTAACAGGCCCTGCAGACGCAATTTTATTTCCTTCAACCAAAATACCCCAACCGGTATGCACGTTTTCACCATCAAATATCCGATCAGCCGTGAGGAAGTAGGTTTGAGAAAAAGTAACGTGGAATGAAAGGATCAGAAAAATCGGGAAGAATCTTTTCATTCTATTTTTTTAGAAAATAAATTTAGCTGAAAGAAAAGATACGGCAAAACAAAAGCCTTTTGCGGGGAAAAGAGGAGGCCTATATCAAAGCCTAATGTTAAATAGCCTTTAGAGCTGCATCATAGTTGGGCTCTTCACCAATTTGCGGCACAAGCTGGGTATATTTTATTTTTCCGGAGGCATCAATCACCACTACAGCACGGGCAAACAATCCGGCAAATGAAGTGTCGGTTAGCTCAACGCCATACGATTTTCCAAAACTCCCTCTGAAATCGGAAAGTGTTTCTACTTTGTCTATGCCCTCGGCACCGCAAAAACGTTTTTGGGCAAAAGGTAAATCTTTTGAAATACAAAGCACCACCGTGTTGGGCAACGAAACGATGCGTTTGTTAAACGTGCGAATAGAAGCGGCACACACGCTGGTATCTACACTGGGGAAAATGTTAAGCACAATATTTTTCCCGGCATAGTCAGTAAGCGATTTGTTGCTCATGTCGTTAGCGGTTAATGTAAACGCGGGAGCTGTGCTTCCTACCGGGGGCAATTGGCCTATAAGGTTAGCTGTGTTCGGGCCGAGTTTGGTTTGGGCGTGCGTCATAAGAAATAGTTTGAATGGTTACGAATTATGTGGAGTAATATTTATAGTACCTGCTTAAGCAAGTACCTCGTTATCGGTGGTTATTTCTAGCCCTGCGTTTTGCATGGCACCAAACCCACCGTAAATATTAGTTAAATGAGTAAACCCATTTTTCTTCATCAATGAAATGGCCACCATCGAACGATACCCACCCCCGCAATGAACGAGATAAGGGCTTGATTTATCTAAGTGCAAAAGATGCTTGGCCAGATCGGCCAATGGCAAAAGCGTAGCCCCCTTTACGTGCGCTACATTCCATTCGCTTGGTTTGCGTACATCAATCACTTTTCCCCCACGGCTCATTTCGGCTTTCATTTCATGGGGTTGAATGGTGCGAACAGAATCCAAGTTGCTTTTCCATGATTTTATTCCACCCTGCAAATAGCCTGATACATTTTCAAAACCAACACGAGCCAAACGCAAAACAGTTTCATGTTCTTTTCCTTCATCAGTAACTATAATAATTTGCTGATGAATGTCAATCAATGTGCCGACCCAAACAGCAAACTGTCCGTTTAAGCCTATGTTGATTGAGCCGGGAATAAAACCTTTTTCGAAATCATCGGCACTTCGGGTATCTAAAATGAGCAACCCATTTTTTACGGCTTCCGCAAATTGCCCGGCCGTTAGCGCCTGCAGATTTCGTTTCACTACTTCGTCCACCGGATCGTAGCCGGTTTTGTTGATGCGGGCATCTTCAAAAAAATAAGAGGGTGGGGGCAAAATGCCATCGGTTACTTCTTTTACAAACTGATCGCGCGAAGTGGCCTTCATGGCGTAATTGAATTTTTTCTGCTCGCCAATGGTAGAGTAGGTTTCTTTTCCTATGTTTTTTCCGCAGGCCGAACCCGGCCCGTGCCCCGGGTAAACGATCACCTCATCGGCTAGTGTTTTAATTTTTTTATTGAGCGAATCGTAAAGCATGCTGGCCAATTCTTCGCGGCTAATTTTCCCATCCAATAAATCGGGCCGGCCCACATCGCCCACAAACAACGTGTCGCCTGTAAAAACAGCATGTTCTTTTCCATCTTTTGCGAATAGTAAATAGCAGGTTGACTCCGGAGTATGGCCCGGAGTATGCAGCGCTTTGATTTTTAATTGGCCCAGCGTAAAAATTTCTCCATCGGTAGCGTTGTGGGTTTTATAACTTGTTTCGGCCATGGGCCCGTAGATGATTTGGGCACCTGTCTTTTTAGCCAAATCAATGTGACCACTTACAAAGTCGGCATGGAAATGGGTTTCAAAAATATACTTGATTTTAGCTCCTCTTTTTTGAGCCAAGTCAGTATAGGGTTCGGTTTCGCGGATGGGGTCGATTACGGCCGCTTCGCCCTCCGATTCAATATAGTAGGCGGCTTCGGCCAAACAGTTGGTGTAAAGTTGTTCGATGTACATGGGCTATCAGTTAGTTAAACAACCCAACAAAGGTCTGAAAAATTCCATTCACCTTATTAAAGAAAACTACATTTGCAGTATGAAGTCGTTGCTATTGGGTATGCTGCTTTGGCCGCTGATGAGCGGGGCAACCGATTACCAAACCTTTGAAGAGAACGGAAAGGTGGGAATCAAAGATTCAAAAGGGGTTATTGTGCTCCCGCCTAAGTTTGATGCTTTAGGTTGGTCAGACGGCAGCTTTTCTGTAGTGGGCGATGTTACCGGATACCGGCAAAACGGGTTATGGGGCATAATCAATTTAAAAAAGCCGATCGTGGCTGCCCCTGAATTTGAATCGCTTGTCTATGCTTCCGGAGATTACCTGATAGGACGAAAAAAAACAGATGCGGTGCATGTTAAGTCGGGCTGCATTAATCTGGCAGGAGAAATAAAGATACCTTTCATCTACGATGGCGTCAGTTTACATGGGCTTCGCGCCATTGTTTTTATTCTGAGCAACGCCCGTTATCAATTTGGGTTAGTAGATCTGGCAAATCGTATCATTATACCGCTTCGTTATAAAAGCATTTTACCTTTGGGCACCCTGCGCTATGCTGTAGAAAATGAGCAGGAAAAAATTGCCCTTTTTTCGGAGGAGGGGAAAAACATAACCGATTTTTTGATTGACAGTATCTCTCCATTTTATAAAAACTATGCCATTGTTTACCAGCGTAATTTACAGGGGCTGATAGACCGGGAAGGGACCTTCAAAACAGAAATAAAATATTCATCTATAGAGATTAGGTCAGCCGGAAAAGTGAAGGTGCGGTTGCCATCGCAATGGCTTTGTATAGATGAAAAAAATGAAATAAAAAAAATAATTCAGGCAGATGAATTGCAGCCGGCCGGAAAAGATTTTTTAATTAAGCGTGGTCTATACTGGGGTTTGTTAGAGCCGGATTGGAGCGAGCCCCTTGGTATGCAATATGAGGCGTTGCAGCCGGTTTTATCCGATCAGTTTATTGCCAAACAAAATGGAAAGTACGGGGTGATAGATAAATCGAAAACCATCATTCCGTTTTTATACGATTCCATTAAACTGTTGGGAACTACGCTGAAAATATTTACGAAAGGAATCGGCTGGCAATTGTGTAATAATCAAGGCAAAATTATCAGCGAAAGATACTATCAACAAATAAACGCCACTACCCCAAATGCGTACCCGGCCCAAAGCGCAGGCTACTGGGGGTTGCTGGGGGCCAATGGAAAAGAAATTCTTCACTGTGTGTTTGATTCGCTGAAAGAAAATAGAGGCGAAAACTGGTCGGTCAAATTTAAAGGCCAGTATGGTGTGGTTAATACAAAAGAAGATTGGTTGGTGCCCCCGCAGGCCCGGCCGCTGCAGCTGATTCGTTCGGATATTTATTTACAAAAGGAATCAGAAAATTTTCTGATCAAATCATTTTCCGGATCGCTGATTTATTTTACGCCCAATCCATTAAAATTTGAATCCGATTTTTTTGTAGAGAAATTTTCTGACGGCCGCGAGAAGAAAATAGACTACACCGGCCAATGGGTTCAGCCAGTTGAATTACCAAGGTCGGCCGATTTCTATTTTAAAGAAAGCGAAGGACTTCAGGGTTTTAAAAAAGACGGACGTTTTGGGTTTATTGATGAAAACGGGAAACTGCGCATTGCCAACCGCTACGATAGTATTGATGAATTTCATGAAGGGCTGGCTGCCGTGAAGCTGATCGGCAAATGGGGATTTGTCAATACCGAAGATCGTATAGCAGTTAATCCAAACTATGATGAACCTGCCCGATTCTACAATGGAGTAGCCATCGTTTCACACAATCAAAAAAAAGGAGTGATCAACCGCGATGGAAAAATCATATTACCTTTTCGATATGAACGCATTGAGCGAAAACTAAATAATAAGATGGTAATTGTGGCAGACGAAAAAAAAGGATTGGCTAATGTTACCGGGGAAGTGTTAATAGAACCTCGGTTTGATTTTTTGCAAGAAGTTGGCAACGGCACAATAATTGTCTGTGCCGGTGGAAAATGGGGTACGGTTTCAGAGAAGGGCGTTAACCTGATTCCTATGATGTACGACAACCTTGTTTGCCATACCGAAACGAAATTATTTTTAGCTGAAAAAAAATCAGCGTGGAAAGAAATAGACGTAGAGTAACTATTGCAGCACCAGCGCAATCAACTCTTTTTCCACCCCCCAGTCTTTAGCCAGTTTAAGCATGGCCGTAGCCTCCATTTCGGTAACATAGCCTTTTATGTTGTTGGCATCCCACACCATATTAATTAATTCAGCGCGCTTTTGCCGTGGGTAATCGCCAATGATATCATTGAGGTAAACACGGGCTCGCTCAAAGGCGGTAATGTAATCTTTGCCAATAAAATCTAGCGCCCAGCCAAGGGCTGCATCCGCCTCTAATTGTTTTGAGGTATGTTCCAAATCTTGTTTTTCGGCTTCATCTAACCCATGATAGTGAAAGATAACGGCTTTCAGCAGCATGTACACCTTTTTTTCTTCTTCGGTCATAGTCAAAATTAAAATTATTCTTCCACAAACAAATCAACGGCAATTTTATCGGCCATTAATTTCCCTTTTGGGGTAAGCACCAAATGCCCGTGGGCAAGATATAATAATTGATTATTGACAAACGCATTTAGTTTGTGTGGGGACTTGGCAAGAAGATCAAATTGATAATTTGATTTTAAAAAATCTACATTACAGCCGGAGATCATGCGCAGCGAGGTCATGATATATTCATTAATTTTATTTGCCCTTGTCAGGGTTTCTATCTCAAATGGTATGATTCCTTCGTTTATAGATTTAATATAGAACCAGTTGTTAGGCCGGTTAAACTGCCGGGAAGCAAGGTTATACGAGTGGGCACCCGGCCCGACACCAAGATATTTTTTTTGTTTCCAATAGTGGCTGTTGTGCTGCGAATAAAAACCAGGTATAGCAAAATTGGAAATTTCATATTGTTCATAACCGGCCGAGTCAAGCAGTTTCATCATCGTTTCCATTTGGGTAGCCGCCACCTCATCAGTTTCGGGTAGAAGCTTTCCCTTCTTATGCCAGTTGCCAAAAACAGTTTTTTCTTCAATGGTAAGCGCGTAGCAGGAAATATGTGCTGGGGCCAGCGTAAGGGCCCGGTAAATATTCTTCGTCCATTGTTCATGGCTTTGCCCCGGAATGGCAAAAATTAAATCAATGCTGATGTTGTTAAAGCCAAGTTGCCGGGCACTATAAAAAGAATCGAAGGCATCGGAAGAAGAATGCGACCGGTTTAAAAATTTTAAAACTGAATCATCAAAAGATTGTATGCCGATGCTTAGCCGGTTAATGCCGGATGCTTTTAGTTGTGAAAGAGTAGCAAGCGACAAATCATCGGGGTTTGCTTCAAGGGTAATCTCAGGAGCGTGGGCCATGTTGAAATTAGAATAAAGCGTATCTAGGATTGAGCGTAATTCCCCTTCGTTTAATAAGGAGGGGGTGCCTCCACCGAAATAAATAGTTTCAATGAGATCTCCCGCTAAATAATCTTTTTGCAAAATCAATTCACGACAGACGGCATCAACCAACCGGGGCTTGCTGTCGAGTTGGGTTGAAAAATGAAAGTCGCAATAGTGACAAGCTTGTTTGCAAAAAGGAATGTGGATATAAATTCCGGCCATACATTAACAAGGCACAAAATTGAATAAGTTTTATCAATAACTTTGACGCTCTGTGGTAAAGACTCTTCATTTTTTTTGGCTTCTGTTTCTGATTAGTGCGGCTCATGCACAAAACGGGAACAAAACGTATGTTGTAAAAGATTTAACCCCGGACTGGAAAATAGTTCAGGATGGAAAATTAATTCCGGCTATCGGGCAGCCCGGCAGAGAAATTCATTTCACAGTAACTTTGCTCGAAACAGAAGGGCAATCCCTTTTAATTCAAAGTAACAAGCCCGTTTATCTTTTCCTTAACTCTAAATTGATAACCCAAACTACCCACGTTGCGCTAAGTTGCGACAGTTTAAGGCAGGCGGGAATGAACACCTTGTTTGTCAGCCTGTTTCATCCTAAAAAAATTCTAACTCTTTCTACAGCCCTTGTTTCAAAAGAGCGCGAAGGCAATGGGCACAATTTACTCCGCCCCTCTTCTGCCTTTTCAGATTTTCTGATATTCTCCACCTTGTGTTTGCTGATTTTCTTTACCGCTCTATTAAAAACAAACCCCCAGCTGACGTGGGATTATCTTAATGTAACCAAATTATTTTATTTTATGGGCCAGGACGAAAGCCCTAACCTTTTGCGCATTACATCGAGTGTCAA
This sequence comes from Bacteroidota bacterium, assembly GCA_018267135.1. Lineage (GTDB taxonomy): Bacteria > Bacteroidota > Bacteroidia > Cytophagales > Cyclobacteriaceae > ELB16-189. The sequence goes on along the minus strand of JAFDZA010000026.1, from coordinate 54,962 downwards.
CTTGCTCATTTATTTCTTTTGCAGCTTGCTGGCTTCGCAGGCACTGATTACCACAGCACATCATTCTTCTTTGCTAGAACAACTAAAATACCTGGGAACGGATGCCTTTTTGCCGTACCTGAAGGTATGGCTGTCTCTGTCGCTTTTAATATTGAGTTTATTATTTTTAAAACTATTTATAGATATAATGGTTGCCCGCATTTTTTCGTGTCGCGACATGGCCGGGCTTCAGTTTTTTAATTCGGTGCGCATACTGCTGGTTTCTCTCCTCTCCTTTGCTGTAATGGGGTTATTGGGTTTTGCCTTGGGCATCAAAGTAAACTATGCTGGCTTGTTATACTTCGGGTGCCTTCTGCTGCTGGCCGGAGCGATCATTATTTTTTTAAAATTATTGAGACGCGCCCCGTTCAGCACATTCCATTTATTTTTTTACCTTTGCACCACGGAAATTTTCCCTTTGATGATTTTAATTAAAGTGTTATTGTTTTAAGTCCTGAACCCGCTACGTGCTGATATGACTGAAACAACTACTGACCGGATGCGCAAGGTAAAAAGCATCTTAGTCACCCAAGAAGCTCCCACCGACCTTAATTCCCCCTATCTAAAGTTGGCTGAAAAGTTTAACGTGAAGATTGATTTCAGGCCGTTCATTCAGGTAGAACCGGTTGGGGCGAAAGAATTTCGCAAACAGCGGGTAGAAATTTTGCAGCATACGGCTATCATCTTTACCAGCCGCAATGCGGTAGATCATTTTTTTATTTTATGCCGTGAGCTGAAAATTGAAATGCCGGCCGAGATGAGATACTTCTGTATTTCAGACCAGACATCTAACTATCTTCAGAAATATATCGTGATACGGAAAAGAAAAATCTTTACCGGACTGAAAGACACGAAAGACTTGTTAGAAATATTGAAGAAACACAAGAACGAAAAATTTCTGTATCCCTGTTCCGATATCCGTAAAAACGATATTCCCGATTTTTTGAAAGAGAACGGATTCACTTACACCGAGGCCGTTATTAACCGCACAGTAGCCGCCAACCTCTCTGACCTGAAGAATGTTTTTTACGATGTAATTACCTTTTTCAGCCCCTCCGGAGTAAACTCTTTAATGGTTAATTTCCCGGATTTTAAACAAAACAATACAAGATTGGCTGCTTTTGGTCCCACTACCTCTAAAGCAGTAAAAGACAATGGCTTTATCCTCGATATAGAAGCTCCTCTGCCCAATGCCCCCTCTATGGCTGGCGCCCTCGAGTTGTATATTAAGAAAGTCAACGGCATTAAATAACTGGTTCAGGGTTACGTTTTTACCCGAAATAGGATTTTATTACACTTTAATTACATTTTGATAAAAGTGTTAAAATAAATAGCCTAACTTTAAACCCTGTATTTTTCAAAAAACTATGCGAAAGCTATTTTTAGCGTGTATCGTTATACTGGCAAAAGCAACCTTCACTTTTGCACAGCAAGATCCGCAGTTTACGCAATACATGTTTAACAACCTGTATTACAACCCCGGGTTTTCCGGAGTAGAGGGAGTCACTAAAATGACGGCTCTTCACCGAAGCCAGTGGATGGGCTATGCCCCAACCTATGGAGACGGAGGCGCGCCCACCACCCAGTTAATTACGTTTACAACCCCCATTTACAAACTAAACAGTGGCTTCGGTAGTTACATTGTGCATGATAATCTGGCCAACTTCAACAATTTGGAAGCGCAAGCATCCTATGCCTATCATTTAGGAATAAAGAACAGTAAACTCAGCGTGGGTGTGCGAGCCGGGATTATTTCGCAAACTATTAATTCTAATTTTTATCGATCGGTAGACCCTGAGTCGTTTGAAAATAAAGGATCGCTTACACAAATAAGACCCGATATGGCCGTTGGTGCCTTTTGGCGGAAAGAAAAATTTTATGCCGGTTTAGGATTTAATCACCTCACCAGAGGCTCCTTCAATTTTGGCACCGGCATCAGTAGCTCACTCCAAACGCACTCCTACTTTACAGCCGGTTATACACATGAAGTAAACTTCGATTTAAAATTTTTGTTCACCACGCTGGTGCAAAGCGATTTTGTTAAAACCACTACCAACGTTAGCGCTATTGCTTACCTGAAAGATACCATGTGGGGGGGGCTTTCGTTTCGGCAGGGAGATGCGGCCATCTTAATGCTGGGCTACAGCTTTTTAAAAGACAAATCAATGAAGTTGGGCTATTCGCTGGATTATATTATTAAAAATCAGGCAGCCAAGCAGCCTACCTCGCATGAGTTTATGTTAATGTACGAGTTGCCCACAAGCCCGGGAGCCGGCAAGAAAATTGTACGCACACCTCGTTACAGGCACTAACCCAAATTTTTTTTGCGTTTTAATAAGATTTTTGTTCTCTTTGCTATCCTTGATTTTTAAAAAGAACCAAAAAAAGAATAACTTTCGATTCTGTTCGTTTACAAAGGAGCGGAATTTTTATTTAATTTGACTCTATGGAAAAAATGGTGAATCGTAAAAATCTATATGGACTCTTAATTGTACTGTGCGGGTTCATAGTTGGCTCTTGCGGCTTGTTGGGCATCGGCAAGAAAAAAGGCGGAGGAGACTCGCAAGGCGAACTGGTGGGCCAATCAACCATTGAAAGACGCCCGGGGTGGGCTCAGGTAATTCCTTACGGCATGGTACCTATCCCGGCCGGCACGTTTCACATGGGCCAAGCAGATGAAGACCCCGCCTCTACTCAGATTAACTTCAACAAACAAGTTACCATTGGCCCGTTTTTTATGGATGAAACGGAAATCACCAATGACGAATACCTGCAATTCACCACTTCTTATTTAAGCGGGCAGGGAGCTCCGCCCGAGATGCCTCAGGTATCAACACAAGATTTTAAAGCTAAATATTACCCCGATACGACCGTGTGGATGAGAGACTTTACCCACCACATGGGCGATCCTTTAGTAGATTACTACTGGCAACACCCGGGCTATAAGGATTACCCTGTTGTAGGAATAAACTGGGAAGCCGCCCGATTTTTTGGCGAGTGGAGAACTAAGTTCTTAAATAACTGGCGCCAGGTAAATGGCGGCCAGCCCTCTATGCCGGCTTTCCGCTTGCCCTCTGAAGCCGAGTGGGAATATGCCGCCCGGGGCGGACGCGATATGGCAAAATACCCGTGGGGAAATCCATACATCCGAAATTCAAAAGGATGTATGCTGGCCAATTTTAAGCCGGGTCGGGGAAATTATTATGACGATGGCTTTGCCTACACTTCACCGGTGGGTATCTACTTCCCTAATGATTATGGGTTGGTAGATATGGCCGGAAACGTTTCGGAGTGGTGCTTAGATGATTTTTACCCCGCTTCAGTTCCCACCGTGTGGGATCTTAACCCGCAGTTTATTGACAAAGCAGCCTACGATAAAGACGGAAAATCGAAAGAAAAATATAACGCCAGAAAAGTAATTCGTGGCGGATCGTGGAAAGACGTGGCTTACTTTTTAGAAACCGGCACCCGCACGTACGAATACAAAGACTCAACCCGGGCTTACATTGGCTTTCGTTGCGCCATGACTAACCTGGGAAGATCCTCCGGATCCGAATTTCAATAATTAAAAACTTGAAGTATATTTAAAAAAAAATCAGACTAAACCTAAATCCCTAAGAACCATGGCAAACAAAAAAGGAGGTTTCTCTACGCTACTCTATGAAACAATAATGCCTAAGATTTATGGCATTGGTGCATCAGTTGTAATTGTTGGTGCATTGTTTAAAATCCAACACTGGAACGGAGCGAACGAAATGTTGATTATAGGTCTTTCTACAGAAGCAATCATCTTCTTTCTTAGTGCTTTTGAACCTAAACACGCAGAGGTGGATTGGAGCAAAGTATATCCTGAGTTGGCCGAAGATTTTGAAGGCCCTGCCACCCCTACGGCTACACGCATAAGCAATAAACCGACCGGAGATTCTCCGTTATTGAAAATTGATGAAATGCTGAAGACAGCCAAGGTAGATCAAAACTTGTTAGATAACTTAGGGAAAGGATTGACCAACTTAGCCACTTCGGCATCGCAGATGAATAGCCTCTCGAATGCGGCAGTAGCCACCAACGAGTATGCCAAAAATGTACAGGCGGCATCTACGGCACTTACCGAAATGAATAAATCGTATGGGGTTGCCATGGGAGCCGTAAAAGCCATGTCCGATGCTTCTAAAGATACCAGCGAATACCACAAACAAGTACAGGCCGTAACTAAAAACCTGGCTTCTTTAAATGCGGTTTATGAAATGGAATTGAAAGATGCCGATTCTCATGCCAAGAACATGAATAAGTTCTACGAAAGCCTCACCGGGGCTATGCAAGGCCTTTCTAAAGTAGGAGATAACACAGCTAAGTTTACTTCTGAGCTCGGAAGCCTGACGAATAACCTTACTGCTTTAAATAAAGTTTATGGCAGCATGCTCACCGCCATGAAAGGTGGCCAGTAATGGTTTTCATAAATTATTTAGTACATAAAAAAGATATAGTTCACCCATAAAAACACATAACCATGGCAGGTGGTAAGGAAACCCCCAGGCAAAAGATGATTGGCATGATGTACTTAGTGCTCACCGCCCTTTTGGCGCTGAACGTAAGCAGTGCCATTCTCGAAAAATTTGCCATCGTAAATACAACATTAGAAGGGTTGGTGGATGAAGATAAAACGAAGAGTGAAGCCAAGCTGGCGGCTATTGAAAAATCGACCAGTGCCGACCCTAAGGTTTTAGAAGCTATTGACCGGGCTAAGAAGGTTCGCGAACTTTCTAAAACCATGGTTGATTATTTAGATGGTGTAAAAAAAGAAATTAAAACGAGTTCCGATAAAAAAATACTGGAAGGCGAAGACTTAGTAGCAAATACTAATAACGCTGAAGAAGTCATGCTGAACGAAACCCGGCCAACCGGTAAGGAATACGAGAAAAGGCTGAAAGACTACGTTAAATCGCTTAACGATATTATGAAGTTGAAAAAGCCTTTCGAGAAATTAAATAAAAAGGCTGAAGATTTTGCTGAATTTAAAGGCAACGCACACCAAACCTCTAAGAATTTTCTTGAGTTTTCGTTTGAAGGAACCCCCACCATGGCAGCCGTGGCCATCGTAAGCCAAATGCAAACTGAAGTATTGGAATACGAAGCAGCTGCATTAGATACCTTAAACAAAATTACCAAAGGCGTGGTGTACGAAGTAGATCAATTAGTGCCTATGGTTCAGGCAGAAACCAACTCTGTTGTAGCCGGAAATTATTATGAAGGCGATCTGTTTGTGGCTGGTGCGGCATCGGGCGCAGCCCCCGAAATGTTTAAAGACGGCCAAAAACTTCAGTTAGAAGATAAAGACGTAGGCTTGTCATCTAAAGTAAAAATGGGTAAGATTAAGTTTATGGCTTCGGCCAGCAATTATGTAGATGGCATTGCCAAGATGTCGTATAAGGTAAAGATTAATCTGCAAGGTCGCCCTCCAATGGATCGCATTATCGATTACAAAGTAATTAAACCGGTAGCTGTTTTTGGGTCTGCGGCTGCAGCTACCTTATATAGAGATTGCGGTACGGAGGTACAGGTAACCATACAAGGGCTTACCGATCTTTCTTCATTAGATTTATCTATACCGGCCGAGCAAGGTAAATCATACAAATTGGCCCCGGGTAAATTTGCCATCTTACCTACCCGGGCACAGTGTAATGTTACGGTTCTTTTAGGCGGGCAATCGATCGGCTTACAGAAATTTGAAACGCAGGATGCCCCGATGCCTATTGCCAAATTAATGGCCGGCCCCAATACCATAGATGTGGCCAAAGGAGCGCCTGCCGGCACAGCTTCGTTGCGCATTGAGCCGGAAATTATTGACCAGATTTTTGCTAAAAACAATAATAAGGATAACAAGTATTTCGTGTCAGGCTTGGTGTTGCAAATTAATGGAGGTTCACCGATTACAATAAGATCTGGAACGATTCCGTTAAGCCAATATAATCTAAGAAAAGGCGATAACGTATCGGTTTCGCAAGTACAGGTACAGCGCCCGTCTTATGATGGTTCGACCAAGCAAGTAAACGGGTCGAAGATGAATGTTAACTTTAGAATTAATTAATTTATAAATGAAAGCTGTTTCGTTTATTTCATGTTGTCTGTTGTTGGCAGGGAGTGCAGCGGCACAAGACACCATTTCAAACCCGAACTCCATTGAGCGGATTCCCTACTATGAACAGTTATACCGCTTCAGAGTGAGCCGGGTAATTGATTTAGACGAAAAAATAAATGCTGGATTTAATTCCAGGAAATCACCCATTTCAAAACTGATCCTTGAATTATTAGCCGAAGGTAAATTGCATACTTTCGGTAGCAATACTGGAGATCCGGCTGATTTTCGCGAGCCGGTAGCCGACACCACCGCTTTAAACATGGGCACAAACTATGTGCGCTCGGATACACAGGGAGACTGGAGTGGGTTAAAATCCTATTTAGCTGGCGATAAAGTTATTTATCCGGGCGATGATGGCCAATCGCATGCGTTCCGCCTCAGAAATAATATTGATGCGCCTGTTAAAGGAGCTCAGCCTAATCCTAATCCGCTTACAAACTCAGCTAATTGGGAAGATTTAGGCCCGATGAATGTAACTCTCAATGCACAAAATATTGTAGGGCTTGAGTTAATTGAAGATGTTATTTTTGATAAGAGAAGATCGCGTCTTTATTATGATATTTTGGCTCTTGGTATCGTGTTAGAAGATCAAAACAACGCTTCTGAAAAATTGGCTTATCGCTTTTATATCTCATACAAAGAATTAGCCAAAGAGATTAACCGCATAGCCCACAGTAAGGATTTAATACAACGCCAACGGGTTCTTTGGCAAAACCGGTATAATCCTTCTGAGGGGAAGACATTTGTAGATGCTTTTAAGTTGAGGCTTTTCCATGGCGTTATCAGAAAGGTAGAAAACCCGGATGATGCTACTATACAAGCTATATTTGCCAATAACGGCCGCTCTTATTCTGAATCGGTATTTGCCAGATGGGAAGAAGAAATGACCCTGATGGAAAAGGAGCACAATCTTTGGGAATATTAGAACCGTATAAATTATTTTAAAAAAGGCTTCCAGACGGAAGCCTTTTTTATTGGTTAATATTTTTACATTTCTTGTAAAAGGGTATTAAAAACAACATGCTTGTCTTTAAACTTAGCGCGGTGTTCTTCCACCAATATTTTGCCTTCGTTGTTGAGATAGTAAACAATTTTTTCAATGGAATCGCAATGATATTGAATGTTATAAGAAACGGAATCTTCGTCTTCGTGCGTCAGAATTTTGTACAGCTTATAATCAGAAAAGACACCCAGGCTCATTACTTTTTTGAAATACAATTCGTTCATCCACAAGAGCCACTCTTGTTCTGTTTCTTTATCTATTCCTACCGTTACGCTGTATATAAACTTCACTCAGGTTGCATTACATAATCTTGTAAATATGAAAAGTAAGGCGTTAGCTGCCCGTTTTTTACGATGGTGGCCCGCTCTATTACTTTTTCAGCGTCATCGCCCAACAAGGGTCTGATTATTTTGTCAATCAGGTCGCGGCCAAACTCTTCGGAGGCACTTCTGGGTAGCTCGCAAGGCAGATTATCAACGGCCATAACTGTAATGTTTTTGTCGTTGGATAGTGGTTCTTCTACTTTTTCATTCATCGGATTGAAATCATAGATTGGATTTGGAATAGAGCTTGGCTTTTTTGTGCACGGAACAGACCCGTCTATATCGCACGTAATGTCGGCTATTACCTTCATTTTGAATTTTGGGTGCTGCATGTCTTCTAAAGTAAAAAGCGTAGGCGCTTTTGGGTTCCAGTAGGCACCGGCCAAAAGAATATCGGCCACTTTAGAAAATTTTTGAAAATCTGAACGATAGCGCTCCGGGTGCAGGTGAAACTCATCCCGGCTGAATATTCCCCCTTCTTTTCGCGTATGGTAATCAGCGCTGCTCAATTGAACATAAACCGGCTCATTAAATTCATTGGCTAAAAATTCGTCCGGGTTAACCTTTCTTATTCCAACTGTGTCTAGTGTTTCCATAACTCCTTTCCCTACTCTACCCGCCCCGGTCAGTACAATTTTTATAGGAGGTAATATTACCTTCCGCAGTTCTATTTTCAGATCGTTAATATCAAAACACTCGTATGCTCTGCGCAGCTTAAATCGGTTATACCGGTTCCCATACACCCAGAGCCCATTGTAAGCCCCCACGATGCCGGCATACCGGCCAAAGGCCACCAGGCGGTTTCCTTGTGTGTCTTTGAGCGCTTCATAATCAATGAGGGTTATCTTTTTGCGAAGGGCTTCTTGTAATAGGCCCCGATTGTATGGTTGTTTTTTAATGGTGTGCGAAAAAAACAAATAGATTTTTCCATCCATCAGATTTTTAGGAGGAACCTCTTTTATGCCCATTAAAATTTCGCAAGAAGATACCTCGCCCACGGCAATTCCAAGATTCTGATATTCTGAATTTTTAAAAGCCCTCACTTCACTGGGCTCGCAAATTATTTTTACTTGTGGAAACCGTTGCTCAATTTCATGAGCTTGTTGCGGAGTAAACGCTACACGCTTATCGGGCGGAATTTTTCCTTCACGTATTAATCCGATTTGGGTGACTTGCTTCATTAACTTTCAAATAAACCGCCTAGCATAGAACTGGATTCTTTGCGACTGTTGTTGCCGTATGGAGAGAGGGCCTGTATTAATTTCCGGATAGGCATGGATTGCAGCCATACCCGCCCTGTTCCACGCAGGGTAGCTAAAAATATACCCTCCCCGCCAAAAACCATCGATTTTAAACTGCCTACTGATTCTACATCAAAATCTATTTGCGATTCAAAAGCCACTACACAGCCCGTGTCTACCCGTAGCGTTTCATTATTTAACTCGCGTTCAATTACAGTGCCTCCGGCATGAACAAAGGCTTTTCCATCGCCTTGAAGTTTTTCTAAAATAAAGCCTTCGCCTCCTACCAAACCAGACCCTATTTTACGATTGAAAAAAATGGAGAGTTTGGTGCCATAAGCAGCGCATAAAAAGCCATCTTTTTGCACAATTAATTCTTGCCCCGGACACCTGGAAAGTTCTACCGGAATGACTGTGCCTGGGTAAGGAGCTGAGAAGCCCACTTTGGCCTTTTTATTACCCCGGTTTGTAAAGTGTGTCATAAACAACGATTCGCCCATGAGGAGCCGGCTTCCAGCCGAAAATAGTTTATCAAACAGACCCTGGTTGGGGTTAGACCCATCGCCCATTTTGGTTTCGAAAATTATTCCGTCTTCCATAAAAAGCATGGCACCGGCTTCGGCAATAACGGTTTCCAGCGGGTCGAGCTCTACTTCCACAATTTGTATGCTCTCTCCTTTAATTTGATAATCTATAACATGCGATGTGGGCATAATTATTTTTTGTTAATGAAATAATAAGATAAACCAAAATTTAACGTACTACTCCAATTTAATCCATAAGAATTATTGCTGCTGGCATCCGATAGGTTTTGATAGTGTCCGTAGTTTAAGCTGCCTAATCCTGCTTGCAGACCCCAGTTCGGGGAAGGGAAAAAAATAAAACTGGGCCCCAATCCTACACCCAAAGAATAATAGGGGGATTGAATAGTTTGGTTATTGAATGAATCTATTTGTTTCGTATTACCACGATAAAAACTAAAATAGGCACTCAGAGCCAAGTAGAACTTATCTGAGAGAAGGTAGTATCTTCTGATTGATGGCGTGACGGCAAAGGAGGTGCTAAAATTTTTAGAATTGATAAATTCATAATAAAAGCTTGCATAGCTCATACCCAGGATAACAGCATATTTTTCGTTAAGAAAATAACCCAGGCTTGGGCCAACTGAAACTGTGTTCTTAGTAAGAAAGCCATTTGCATTTCCACTTTGGGAGTTGAAGCCAAAGTTTCCACTGATAAACTTATCGCCTTTACTAAACTGGGCCATCGTTGTAAACGAAAGAAATGAGAGAACGAAAAGGGCACCTGCTTTCATATTTTTTTCTTTTTAGTTTTTTTTATTTTCTGGTAATCATCCCGGTTTACCAATTTTTTATCATCGACATTTTCATTTAAGAAGCGATTCAGTTTTTCAATAGGTAAATTCGATTTTAATTCGCCAAAGGTATCAATCGATACTTCAAAACCACGTAATTCTTCATGAACCCGTGGTTTTATGTTTTGTTTTTTTTTATTTGTTTTTCCTTTTGCCATACGTTATCAAACCTTTAAGGGAAGAGTGGCCACGGCAAACTCGATCCGTTTGATCGTTTCTTTTTTCCCCAGAATTTCAATAATCATCATCAAATCCGGCCCGGAGGCACCACCGGTTAAAGCAAGGCGCAAAGGCTGCATCATTTTGCCCGAAACAATTTCTGTAGAGTGTGCCGTTTTTTCAATGATTTGTTTGATCTCGCTAACCTCTACTATCTCAAGAGCTTTCAGGTAATCGATAAACCGGGTGAGAAATTTTACTACATCGGCATTCCATTTTTTTGAAACGAGCTGGGCATCAAATGAAACCGGTGCAAGGAAGAAAATCTTTCCTTGTTCCCAGAACTCCTGAGGGAACGAAACCCGCTCCCTTAATGCTTCGCATATTTTAATCGCTTTTTCAGGTGGACAGTTTATTTTTTCATTAGCTAAAGAAGCAAGCAAATATTTAGACAGGTCTGCCCCGGACATGGCTTTTAAGTATTGTTGATTGAACCATTGTGCTTTTTGGATATCGAACCGGGCACCGTGTTTGGCAATTCGCTCCAATGAAAAAGATTGAATCAGTTCTGCCATCGAAAATATTTCTTGTTCTGTGCCGGGGTTCCAACCGAGAAAAGCAAGGAAATTAAGCAGTGCTTCGGGTAAGTATCCGCTTTCGCGAAAGCCTTTAGAGAACTCGTTGGTTCGGGGGTCTGTCCAGTTGAGAGGAAAAATCGGGAAGCCGGCTTTGTCGGCATCGCGCTTACTTAATTTCCCGTTGCCATCGGCTTTGAGCAATAAAGGAAGATGGGCGAATCTTGGCATTTCTGTTTCCCACCCTAAAAAACGATATAATAAAACATGCAAAGGTGCACTGGGCAACCACTCCTCGCCACGTATAACATGCGAAATTTTCATGAGGTAGTCGTCCACTACATTAGCCAGATGGTAGGTGGGCATCCCGTCAGATTTCATCAGTACTTTGTCATCCATTTGCGAGGAGTTAACAACTACTTCTCCCCGGATTAAATCGGTTAGCTGGATATCTTCATTGGCCGGTACTTTTAGCCGAATAACATAGGGCTCGCTATCCGCTATCTTTTTATTCACCTCTTCGGCTGTAAGGGTGAGCGAATTTTTCATTTGTAGGCGTGTGCCACCTCCGTATTGTTGTTCGGAAGAGTGTTGATTTTTCAGACGTTCGCGCATGGCCTCCAGTTCTTCTTCCGTATCAAAAGCATAATAAGCATGGCCGGAGTCAATCAACTGCTTTGCGTATTTCCGGTATATAGACTTTCGTTCACTTTGCCGATAGGGGGCATGTGGGCCGCCTTTTCCTACGCCTTCATCTATTTCTATACCAGCCCATTTTAAGGATTCTAAAATGTAGTTTTCAGCACCGGGAACAAAGCGGTTTTGGTCGGTGTCTTCAATCCGTAATATCATCGTGCCGCCTTGTTGGCGGGCTAATAAAAAATTATATAGGGCGGTACGCACACCGCCAATATGCAATGCCCCCGTGGGGCTGGGTGCAAAACGAACTCTAACTTCTTTCATTTAAAATATTTATACCTACGAATGACGATAGCCATTGTGGTAAAGTGAAAAAAAATTTATTGCATCGCAATGCATGAAATTTCTACGTTTACATCTTTGGGCAGGCGGCTAACTTCTACCGTTTCTCGGGCGGGCGGCATATCTGTAAAGTAAGAGCCATAGACTTCATTTACTTTCGGAAAGGCATTCATGTCTTTCAGAAAAATAGTGCTTTTAACTACATGAGAAAAATCCATTCCAGCTGCTTTCAAAATGGCTGATAGGTTTTTCATTACCTGATGGGTTTCGTCCACAATATTGCCGGTTATTAAATTTCCTGCGGGCTTTTGGATGGCCACCTGACCGGAAATGAAGAGTAGGTTTCCAACTTTAATAGCCTGGCTATAAGGCCCGATAGGCTCGGGTGCCTGTGCTGAATAAATCATTTCTTTTGCCATAATCTTTTTTATTTTTGATTCAAAGATCATAAAAATCTTCTTCTTTTCAGATGGAAATAATGGTGTTGGGTACGGAACAGAACGTTGAGGAATGCCGGACTAAATTTGGCCTGAGTCACACGTATTTGCATGGAACGGAGGTGGAACAACTGAAATCTGTTAGCGGAGAAAAAATTGTATTCGATTTTTTACCGCACGAACCAATGGCCGATCTGTTACCATTTTCTGTTCCGGTTTTTGTTAATTCGGTAAATACTACCTTGCAGAAGTGGAGGCAGGGCAATCTGCACTCTACCGTTTTCGGCTTTTGCGGGCTACCTTCGTTTGTAAACCGCGAGTGGATGGAAATTACTATTTGCACGAAAGAATCTATTCCTGTACTGGAAAAAATTTGTTCCCAACTCAAGACGAAATATAAAATCGTAAAAGATCAAACAGGCATGATAACTCCACGTGTTATTTGCATGATCATAAACGAAGCTTTCTTTGCGGCCGAAAGCCAGGTGGCCTCGCGAAGCGATATCGATTTAGCCATGAAACTCGGCACTAACTATCCTTTGGGCCCGTTTGAGTGGTGTGAAAAAATTGGAATAAAAAATGTTTGCCGGTTGTTAGATTCCGTTTACCGAGATACAAATGATGCGCGCTATAAAACCTGCGCTCTACTAAAAAGTGAAGCGGGGAACTAAGCTACCTTCAGGGTTACCAGCCCTTTTGTTTTGTGCATCTTTACTCCGAACTGGAGTAGCATAAAGTTGTTCATGCGGTTTTCGGCCAGTTCGGCATGACGGTTTTCGGGAAGAAACACCGTGAGATCCAACACGGCCTGTACAAATAATTCTTGCCTACAAAACGCATCAACCCATTGGTTAAAGACACGTGCCCATTCCTCCCGGTATTTTTCAAGATGTTCGCGGCCATCCCATACAAACTCCAGCTGGTTATCGGCATATTTGTAGCGATATACGCCACAACTATTTTGATAGAAACTATGAAGAGGCTTGAAGTTGCTAATCTGAGAATTTTTTATTTGCAAACTAAAGTTGTCTAACAAGCCAAGGGGGTTATGTCGTTGTTCAAAAGAAGTTTTTACTTTTTCAAACAACCGAGAAAGAAGATCTGTTTCGAGAGCCAGTTGGGCTTCTTCGAGCAGATAGTTTTTATCCAATGGAAAAAACTTACGTACCAATGGCCAAAGGGTTTTGCAAAAATAAGGAGGATTTGGCAAATGAGACTTATTCTGACGGCCAAAAACAGGATAACGAAGAATACTAACGGATTGCATGGCGATCATCATCCAGCCATTCTTGCTTTATTTTCTTACTCAGTTGGTCGGCAAATTCTTTTTTTTGGTATAACAGATGCCCTTCATTTAATACCAATTGTTCTTTTATTTTCATACGACTAAACCAACTATTGTCTGGTTTGTTTTGATCCTTATCTCCATAATACAACTGTATCGGGCAATTGGGTTGGGTGGTTTCATAACGTAACCGCGAAGAAGATACAGCGATGAGTTTTTGTGCCTTAAGCCCGAGCCGGCCGGCTCTCCAGCCAATTGTACCCCCTATGCTGAAAGCCAAAACAATTCCTTCCTTTGTTTCCTTTTTACACAAGGCGTTAACGGCCCTTTCAATTCCTCCGTTTACAAACTGACGGTGCAAGGATTGTTCTTCATAAATAGAAGTATCTATTTCACCCAGCGTACAACAGTCGTAATAATGAATTTCAAAACAATCGTCTAACATAGAAGAGTAGAAATCAACCCAGGATGATTTTTCTCCTCCCCACAGATCTGACAAAATAATTAACCTCGGCTTGCCCACCTACATAAATTACCTTAACAACTCTCTTGATATTACCATTTTCTGTATCTCGGTGGTACCTTCATAGATTTGGGTAATCTTAGCATCGCGCATGAGGCGCTCTACATGAAATTCTTTTACGTAACCATACCCCCCGTGTATTTGCACGGCTTCGCTGGTTACTTCCTGAGCTATTTGCGAGGCAAATAATTTAGCCATGGCTGCGGCCTTCACAAAATCTTTTTTCTGATCTTTCAGGTAGGCAGCTTGCCATACCAATAATCGGGCGGCATTGATTTTCGTGGCCATATCGGCCAGCTTGAATTGAATGGCTTGATGCTCACTCAAGTGTTTACCAAATGCTTTTCTTTCTTTCGCATATTTTACGGCCAGTTCGTACGCACCGGAGGCAATGCCCAATGCCTGCGAGGCAATACCGATGCGCCCGCCATTTAATGTGGTCATGGCAAAAGTGAAACCAAACCCATCTTCCCCAATACGGTTGGCTTTGGGTACTTTTACATCGGTAAACATGAGTGAGTGGGTATCGCTTCCACGAATGCCCATCTTGTCTTCTTTTTTGCCTACTACAAAACCGGGCATACCACGCTCTACAATTAGGGCATTGATGCCTTTATGCTTTTTTTCGGGATGGGTTTGGGCAATAACAATGTAAATGCTGGCGCTCTTTCCGTTGGTAATCCAGTTTTTAGTTCCGTTGAGGAGATAGTAATCGCCTTTGTCTTCGGCCGTGGTACGTTGCGAAGTGGCATCGCTTCCGGCTTCCGGCTCAGATAAACAAAATGCCCCAATGTATTCGGCTGTAGTCAGTTTTTTCAAATATTTTTCTTTCTGTTCATCCGTTCCGAATCTTTCTAATCCCCAACACACCAACGAATTATTTACCGACATACAAACCGAGGCGGAGGCATCTACTTTAGAAATTTCTTCCATGGCCAATACGTAGGATATCGTGTCCATGCCGCCCCCGTTATACTTGGGGTCGGTCATCATCCCCATCAAACCGAGCTCGCCCATTTTTTTAATTTGATCGGAAGGAAATTTCTGCTCGGTATCGCGTTCAATCACGCCCGGTAATAATTCTGTTTGGGCAAAATCGCGGGCTGCTTTTTGTACGGTAAGCTGTTCTTCGGTCAGTTCCAAATTCATGAATCGGAGAGATTAATATTTAAAAAAAACAAGGCCTGAACGGGTAATTCAGGCCTCAAAGATAAGTTGGTTTGATGTGAAATTAATCTCTGCGTCCGAGATAAATCATTACATAATAGAGCAACATCGTAATGGCACCAATAGCAGCGACCACGTATGTCATGGCAGCCGTGTTTAGGGCATCTTTGGCCATATCGTGTTCTTGGCGGGTAACAATTCCGCGTTGTTCTATCCAAGCTAATGCCCGTTTGCTGGCATCAAACTCCACCGGTAATGTTATTAAAGAAAATAAAGCAAACACACCATAACAAGCGATGATTACCAACAGGGCGGTTTCAAAAGAAAATAATCCTTTTACGGCAAAGGCACCAAACATCATGGCAATGAAAATGAAATTAATCACTTTGGCACTGATGCTTTGCACCGGCACCATAGCCGAACGGAATTGCAACCATTGGTAAGCCTTGGCATGCTGCACGGCATGGCCGCACTCGTGGGCAGCCACTGCCGTAGCGGCCGCATTTCTTCCATAGAATACATCGTGGCTGAGATTAACGGTTTTATTAGCCGGGTTGTAGTGGTCGGTTAGCTGTCCCTCTACACTAATTACCTGTACATCATTAATGCCGTTGTCGGTCAGCATTAGCCGGGCTACTTCGGCTCCGGTTAAATCGCGTGTCAGTTGGATTTCAGAATATTTTTTGAATTTCGATTTCAGGCGTGAACTCACAATCATGCCGATAATCATAAAAAATCCGGTAATAAGTAATGCACCCATGATAGTTAATTATTAAGTCGTTCGTTTAATTTTTTCAACAATATGTGTGGTAGAATAACCCGGCACAAAATCAATGGTTTTCACCACCCCTCCGTTTTGTTTAACAACATCTGCGCCAACAATGTTATCTGCCAAATAGTCACTTCCTTTTACGAGAATATCAGGAACAAGTTTAGAGATCAGATTGAAAGGAGTGTCTTCATCGAAAAGAACGATTAGGTTAACAAATTCCAAAGCGGCCAGCACACGTGCACGTGAGTTCTGATCTTGCAGTGGGCGTTCGGGGCCTTTAAAACGGCTTACCGAACTATCTGTATTGAGCCCGAGCACTAATTGATCGCCTAGATTTCTTGCTTTCTCCAGATAATCTACATGGCCTAGATGGAGCAGATCAAAACAGCCATTGGTAAACACTACTTTTTGCCCGGCTTTTTGCCAGGCTTTCACCTGCTGAGTCGCTTCTGAGAGAGATTTTATTTTATGGGCTGTCATACCCTCAAAGATAATTGTAAATAGGTTAACCGATATTAGATGGCGGAAGGTAAATAAACATTGCTCTTTACCTGTTAACTTTTCGCCATGCCAGAAAATAAAACACGCGATACCCAATTAATTAAATCGATAGCGACCGATTTGGGTTTCAGTTTCTGCGGCATTTCGCGGGCCGAATTTCTGGCCGATGAAGCTCCGCGTTTAGAAGAATGGCTGAAACGTGGCTATGCGGGGCAAATGAGTTACCTCGAAAGAAACATAGAGAAACGGTTAGACCCCCGGTTGTTGGTGCCGGGCGCCAAATCGGTGGTAAGTTTGGTCTACAATTATTTTCCTGAAAAAGAGGCTGCCCAATCTTCGTTGAAGATTGCCAAATATGCTTATGGAGAAGATTACCATTTTGTAATTAAAGACAAACTGCGAATTTTTATGGAACGCATCTACGAAAAAATAGGGCAAGTGAGCGGGCGAGCTTTTGTAGATTCTGCCCCGGTATTAGAGCACGCGTGGGCCAAAAAATCGGGACTGGGCTGGATCGGAAAAAATTCGCTGTTGCTAAATAAAAGCATGGGTAGTTTTTTCTTTTTATCGGAGCTGATAATAGATATTGAACTGGAGCACGATGGCCCGGTAAAAGATTATTGCGGCACCTGCACCGCCTGTTTGGATGCTTGCCCCACAGAGGCCATCTCCGAACCGTATGTGGTAGATGGCAGCAAATGTATTTCCTATTTTACCATTGAATTGAAAGAGGAAATTCCGGCCGAGGTAAAAGGAAAATTTGAAAACTGGATTTTCGGTTGTGATATATGTCAGGATGTGTGCCCGTGGAATCGTTTTTCGCAGCCACACCACGAACCCCGGTTTCATCCCCACCCCGATTTAGAAAAAATGAGCTATTCCAACTGGAAAGAAATTACAGAAGAAGTTTTTCAGAAGTTGTTTAAAAAATCGGCTGTGAAGCGCACCAAACTTTCCGGGTTGAAGCGGAATATCGGGTTTATAGGCTGAGCAATTTCTCTTCTCGCAGAAGGTAATTTTTTGCTACATGGTTAGGATGCCTGATTCGGGGTTATCTTTGTGCATGGAAAATCCGGTAATTATTTTTGGCGCTAACCCCATTGGGCGGGCGGCCAAAGAACTGTTCGAAAAAAACGGTGTAGTGGTATATGGCTTCTTAGATGACGACAAAAAACTACACCAAAAAGAATTGGATGAGGTTATTGTATTGGGGGCCACCGATGACCACGGCTTTTTAAAACTGATTGGCAAGAAGTGCGAAGCATTTGTGGCTATTGATGAAACCCCCCTTCGTAAAAATATTTCTAAAATGCTAAACGATGTGCGGCATGTGCAGCCGGTAAATGCTGTTCATCCACAAGCTTCGGTTTCAGGTAAATCAGAAATGGGCCATGGCAACTTTATTGACCGGGGAGTTCTTGTTTCGGTGGGAGCCAAAATTGAAAGCCATTGCCTCCTGCATGCCAGCTCAGTGTTGGGGGTAGGTGTGGTGCTGGGCAGTTATGTGCAACTCGGCATGGGCTCCATTATTAATGCCGGAGTAACCGTTGAAGACGAAGTATTTATAGGCTCGGGGGTAACTATTGTGGCCGGGGTAACCATTGGCAAGGGAGCGCGCGTAGGGGCCGGCTCGGTGGTAATCGGTTCGGTAAAAGCCGGAGAAACTGTTTTTGGAAACCCGGCCGCTCCGGTTCGGGCAGCCGCGATTAGTCAGGCTAAATAAAAAACGAAAAAGAATAATCTGATTAACCCAGAAAATAAAAAACCCCGCAAGAGCGGGATCTTAATCAAGATTGTAAGAGGTTATTTTTTTATCCAAGTTTTCGTGGTCTTATTCCATGTAAATTGTTCGGGGTTCGTTAGCCCCTTTTCATATTCAGCTTGATCAATGGTAACATTTTGTACTTTAGAGTATCTAACATTCTTATCAACTAAAGCATTTTTCCAATATTCTTTAAGAATTTTGATGTCAAAATCTATCCTTGTTTTTTCTACTGTATTGGCTGCTTTGTCTGATTTGGTTATAATATCTATAAATGAAACTTTTCCATCCGTACTCATTTTTGATATGGATATAGGAAATACAGCGTAACCTGATGCCTTTGAGTTTGGCAAAATTTCGGTAGTAGAGTAAGATAATATTTTAGCTTGTTTTGAAATTGATACTAGGATTGAGTGAACTTGGTTTGAAACTTGATCATAAGGAGTAGCGGGAAACCCATGTTTAATATCATTGTAAAGGTCTTTTGATACTGGTAGGTTATCAACATTATCCGAAAAATCTTGCCTGCTCAGAGCAAAAACAGGCTCGTTGTTATCATTACTAATATATGCAAGGCGCGAATCAGCCAAATTTATGATGTGATCTGTATTATTTGTAATTGTTACCTTAAAAGTAGCAATTCCTTTATAAAATTCTACAGGACCAGATATAGTATATGTGCTGGGGGATGCAACAGTAGATAAAAGGGGATAAGACATTACGTTAACAGTCAGATTTTTATATATAGAATTTTTATATTCTTCTGCGCTATTAAACATCTCAATACAGATGTTAACACCGCCTTGTGTCTGACATGGTTTATCACTTGCTATCTGCATTTTGGGAATACTCCAATAATTAGGACCCCAAACAATACTGCATGAGTTGAGGCATAGTGATAGGCTAAATAAAATTAAATAAACTGTGTTTTTGTAAATAGTTTTTTTCATAGGTAATGAGTTTAGTGTGGGCAATTTACTGTAAAAAATATTGATTGAGCAATATATTGCTCAATCAATATCATCACCAGCTAATAGATTGCTCTCATTGTGGAGAGCAGCTTAAAAGAATCGTTCGGGCAAGTGCTGGCACAATTACGCAAGGCTAATAACATAAGCCAACAGGAACTGGCCGACAACTGCAATATCGAACGTGCTTACATTTCCCGCTTAGAAAGAGGATTGTTTCAACCTACTATTACCATTATATTTAAAATTGCCGATTACTTTGGAATCAAACCATCGGAAATTATCGAGCAACTGGATATCATGCGCAAGAAAAGAGCCGAAAATAAAAAACCCCGCAAGAGCGGGGTTTAGTCATTTCGTTTTTTAAAATTTATGCTACGACAAAACACCGGTTCAATATTGAACCGTATTGAAGCCCGTAGTTGGCATAACACCAACTGCGCAACTCCTGCACTTCTTCGGCTATCAATAACTTGATGGCCTTCCGCAACTCTTTTTCGAAGAGGAGGGCGTCAAAACTCACCCGAGTGAGAATTTTTTTGACATAATTCAGCATCTTCATGTTTAAAAAATTTTTGTTCACCGGCCACAGCCGCCTGCCGCAACCAAGTATTTAGACGATGAAGGTAAGAAAAGGTTTTAGTATCTCGAAAGAAGAATCCTATTTTTGTCTCTGCAATTAGTTGCACAACAAATTGCATTAAAATTGACATGAAAAAGATAATTTTTGGCCTTGCAAGCGCGTTATTTTGTGTTTCTCTTTCTGCCCAGAATATTCAAATTCAATTGGGGCCTGATGAAATTGGGATAAACCAAGCCTGGACTATTACACTTACCGTAAATAATGCCCAACTAAAAGGCTACGATAATTTTCCGGATATAGAAGGTCTGCAAAAACGAGGCACTTCTTCCTCCTCACAAACGAATATCATCAATGGCCAAATCAGTTCATCGCAAAGCGTGATCATGACGTACGCTCCTTTGCGCCAAGGCAGCGTTACTGTGTCTTCATTTAAAATAAAAGTGAATGACCAGATAATATCGGTACCCGGCAAAAAAATTAAAATAGGCCCGCCTGTACAGATACAGCAAAATGATCCTTTCAAAAGTCTTTTTGATCGCGATCCGTTTGACGATTTTTTTGGAAAGAAACAACCCACCGAGTTTGTAGATGTAAAAGAAGATGCCCTGCTGGCGCTAACTACCAATAAAGACGAAGTATATGTAGGCGAAGGCTTTACGGCCACTTTATCTTTTTTGGTAGCCGAAAACAACCGGGCCCCTATGCAGTTTCACGACTTAGGCCGCCAGCTTTCCGATATCCTGAAAAAAATAAGACCGGCCAATTGCTGGGAAGAAAATTTTAATATTGAAAATATTGATGGCGAAGCCATTGAGATTGGCGGGAAACGATATACTCAGTACAAAATTTACCGGGCCACTTTTTTCCCACTCAACAGCCAAGAGGTGGTATTTCCAAGCATTGGGTTAGAGATGATTAAATATAAGGTAGCCAAAAACCCTTCTTTCTTTGGGCAAAGCCGGCAGGAAGACTATAAAACATTCTACTCTAAAGAGAAAACAATAAAAGTAAAAGATCTGCCACCCCACCCGCTACGCGATGCCGTGGCGGTGGGCAATTATAAACTGGAAGAACACATTGGCCAAACGGAACTCAAAACCGGGCAAAGCGTGTCGTACGATTTTGCCATTTATGGCGAAGGAAATATTTCCAGTATTTCTAAACCAAACTTACCACATACCGGAGCTTTCGATTTTTATGAACCTAACGTAAAGCAAAATATTATTCGCGAAGGGAGTCATGTTAGTGGCACTAAAACGTTTAGTTACTTTATGATCCCCAAAGAGCCGGGCACATTTAAACTGAGCGATTTCTTTCATTGGGTATTTTTCAATCCTCAAACCAAGAAATACGATACACTTAAATCGCAGATAACTGTAAACGTAACAGGCGAAAGCCAAAAAAACCAATCGATCGGCAGCAACGATTTGGGATCATTTTACGATCGTATTAACACAGCCGATAATTCATTAAAGACGGTATCCGACAAGGCATGGATGAAGTGGTCGGTTAATCTGTTTCTGGTGGTTTTGTTGGGGGCTGTAGGATACTGGTTTTTTCGCAAAAGATGATGCACAGTTTTTAAAATAGGTTTGCCCTTCCGTGGGCAAGCCGTTATCTTCATGTTTTTTATGGGCAATAGTTTCGGAAAAATATTTACGGTAACCACTTTTGGCGAATCGCACGGAGTGGCGATCGGTTGCATTATTGATGGCTGCCCGGCCGGGCTGTCGTTAGATGAAGCGTATATACAATCCGAATTAGATCGCAGAAAACCGGGGCAATCTAAAATCACCACTCAACGAAAGGAAGAAGATAAATTCAAAATCCTCTCGGGAGTATTTGAAGGGAAGACAACCGGGACCCCCTTAGCCATAGTTATTGAAAATGCCGACCAGCGCAGCAAAGATTATAGCCACATTGCAGAAAGTTTTCGCCCGTCTCATGCCGATTATACGTACGAAGCTAAATACGGAGTGCGCGACTATCGTGGAGGCGGAAGAAGTTCTGCCCGAGAAACAGCCGCGCGGGTAGCTGCGGGGGCAATTGCTAAATTAATATTAAAGAAATCAGGGATAGAAATTAACGCCTATGTTTCGCAGGTAGGCGAAATCAAAACGCCCCCCTACACGCAGCTTGATTTTAGCAAAACGGAAGAGAACATTGTACGCTGTCCCGATGCAGGAACGGCAGAAAAAATGATTGCGCTTATAGATGAAGTTCGTTTGCAACGCGACACCATTGGCGGCATCGTAACCGGTGTAATTAAGAATACTCCGGTCGGGTTGGGCGAGCCGGTGTTTGATAAACTTCATGCCGCTCTGGGTCATGCTATGCTAGGTATTAATGCGGTAAAGGGGTTTGAATACGGCAGTGGTTTTGAGGGAACTAAACTTCGCGGCTCGCAGCATAACGATGAGTTTTATCAGGATGGAAACCGGATCCGCACAAAGACCAACCACTCGGGAGGAATTCAGGGAGGCATCAGCAATGGAGAAGATATTTATTTTAATGTAGCTTTTAAACCGGTGGCCACCATCATGCAAGATCAGCAGAGTGTAGATAAATACGGAAATGAAGTTACCGTTTCCGGGAAGGGACGGCATGATCCATGCGTGGTGCCGCGTGCAGTGCCGATTGTAGAAGCCATGGCGGCTCTGGTAATGGTAGATTTTTTGTTGCTGGCAAAAACAAATAAAGGTTAATACGAGAGACTCAGATTTTATAAAACCGTTACAACCTGATCTGATTTTTTAATCAACTTACCGAAAGATTGAAGTTGCAGCCCGAGGGTATTTGCGCACGATTCAAATTCATTCTTTTGATCGGCATCAACGGCTACTAACAACCCCCCGCTGGTTTGCGGGTCAGCAAGAATTGCTCGCTGCTCATCGTTGCTTATTTTAATTTTATGTCCGTAGCTGTCCCAGTTTCGCTGGGTGCCGCCCGGGATAGATTTTTGTTGAAGATATTCCTGAAGAAAATTAAAACAGGGTACTTTCGAAAAATCAATTTCTGCAGAGAGGCCGCTACCCTCGCACATCTCGCACAGGTGGCCGAGCAACCCAAAGCCGGTTACATCGGTCATGGCGCTGATGTAATTCAGCTTTCCAAATTCTGCTCCAGGTTTATTAAGTGTAAGCATACTTTCAATGGCCTGTTTTATATGTTCTTCTTTAACCAAGCCTTTTTTTTGAGCAGTTGTTACCACTCCAATCCCTAATTTCTTAGTGAGGTAGAGAAGAGAGCCTTCTTTAGCCGTGTCGTTTCGTTTCAGGTTTTCTTTTTTCATTTTTCCGGAAACAGCTAACCCAAATACCGGTTCGGGGCAATCTATACTATGACCACCGGCCAACGGAATACCTGCCTCGGCACACACTTTACGGCTTCCTTCTAAAACGCGCTTGGCTACTTCGGGAGAGATTTTATTTATAGGCCACCCTAAAATGGCAATGGCCATAAAGGGATCCCCGCCCATGGCATAGATATCGCTGATGGCATTTACCGAAGCAATCGCACCAAACGTAAACGGATCGTCCACAATCGGCATAAAAAAATCGGTGGTGCTGATAATACAGGTGCCATCGCCCAGATCGAACACTGCGGCATCGTCTTTAGATTCATTTCCTACCAGCAGCGAAGGAAATTTTTGCGGAGGGAAGTCTGAGTGCAGAATGGTATCCAGTACGGCCGGAGAAATTTTGCAGCCGCAACCGGCTCCGTGAGAGTATTGCGTAAGCTTGATGTCTGTTTTTTCGGTGGGGAGATTCATTTTACTATAAATTCATTTTTTAAAGATCACATTTTCAAATTGGCTAATTGCCTTGCCAAGGAATTTACATCCACTCCATCCCATGCCACTGTTTTTAAAATCTTTTCTTTCCGTTTCTCCATGCTTCCTAAATAGGTTTTATCGTAATAAGTCAACAGTATTTCGATCGTGGCAGCCATATCGCCCTGCCCCAGTTTTTCTTTGGCTGAGTTAAAATGCTGCCCGCCCAGCCGTTTGGTAATCTTAGTCATGGCTTGTAAAAAACTTTCTTTGTCGGCCGCTCCGTATTCGTTTACCAGGCGTTGTATTCTAATTTCTTTTTTTACATCGAGTTTCACCATCGGGCTTTGGCGCATGGTAACCCAAAAATCGTTTGGCAAGAATATTTTTCCGATGGCAATGGATTCATCTTCTATCCAAATCGGTTTGGCGAGATCCAGTTTTAATATTTCTTCGAATAAATTATTTTGAAATTGTTCAGTGCTGGGCTGGGGTGCCATACCCAAGCTTCCGAAGGCCGAGCCCTTGTGCGAGGCCAGCATTTCAAGATCGATGATTTGTCCGCCCTGTGTTTTTAAAGCTTGGAGCACTTCGCTTTTGCCGCTGCCGGTGCAGCCCGACAAGATGATAAACCGAAATGGTTTTTGAAATGACTCAGCGGCAGCCTGCCGATAGGCCTTGTAGCCGCCCTGTACAGCTTTTGCTTTAATTCCGGCCATGCCCACAAACTGACAAAAATGATTTGAACGCATACCACCACGCCAGCAGTGTACCAACATTTCCTTGCCTTTTGCTATTTTTTCTGCTTCGTTGATAATGGCCTCAAGCCTTGGCCCCACTAAACGAAACCCGCTTTTGATTGCCTCTGTTTTTCCTTTTTGTTTATAATCGGTACCCACCGCAGCACGTTCGGCATTATTCAGTATCGGTAAATTTAAAACGCCCGGGATATGCCCCTGGGCATACTCATTTTCCGAGCGAACATCCACCACAGGTAACTGATGACGAAGCAATAAAAAATCGAGCAGAGAAATCACAGGACAAATTTCCGATTTAACATGAAATAGTCATGAACCGTAAAAAGATAATTCGATTGCAAACGAAGCTATTTCATACTTCTTTGCCTAACTGCCTCGTAAATGGCAATACCGGCCGCTACCGAAACATTGAGGGAAGCTATTTTCCCCTGCATGGGAATTTTGGCAAGATAGTCGGCATCGGTTAGCATCTGTGGTGAAATGCCGTCTTCTTCTGAGCCCATAACTAATGCCACGGGGCCGCTCAGCTCTGTTTCATACAATGTCTTTTCTGCTTTTTCGGTACAGGCCACAATCTGGATTCCGTTCTCTTTCAAAAATCGAAATGTTTTGTGCATGTCTTTTACCCGGCAAATAGGCAAGTGGTTAAGCGCCCCCGCACTGGTTTTCATGGCATCGGCCGAAATGGGAGCATTCCCTTTTTCGCCTATGATGATAGCGTGCAGCCCGGCACATTCGGCCGTGCGGGCCAGCGCCCCAAAGTTGCGCACATCGGTAACCCGGTCGAGCACCAAAAAAAAGGGATCGCTACCTTGTGTGTAGCATTGATCTATGATGCCTTCAAGAGATGCATACTGAACAAGAGATAGCAAACAAATCACACCTTGATGATTTTTGTTTGACATGGTATTTAGTTTCTGCTGCGGAACGAACGTGTAGGGCACGTGATGGGCTTGAGCAGTATTAATCAATTCACGAACCAACTCGTTGGATAACCCCGTTTGAATAAATATTTTTTCTATTTCGCGCCCGGCTTTAATGGCTTCCATTACTGCGCGCGTGCCAAAGGCCATTTCTTTTTTTTCCATTATTGAAAACGGGCTTTGCGAATGAGGTCGATGGTGCCATACCAGGCATCGGCAAATTTCTTATCGCGCAATAAAATATAATTTTCAGGGTCGTACACGCTGCCGCTTTTTACAAAGGTAAATTTGGTGTTAATAGCTTTGTACATCCATATTTCATTGCCGCTGTTTTTACTTACCTCGTCCGGCAACCCCATAATCAAATAAATCATGCCCCGGTCGGTTTTCCACCCTTCTTTGTAGGAAGAAAAAAAGATATTGGCCAACTCCACATTGTGAAAAAAGTTTTTCATGAATGAGCGGGCGTGTTCTTTGTCTCCGGTAATACCCAGGATAACACGGTCGAAAGCGGCTTTATCCTCTTTTGCGGCTATGAGGTTATTGTATTCGGTACCATCCGTAATGAGGATAAGCGGAGCAATCAGTTCATCTATTTTGGTAAAGCGCGGAAAGTTTTGTTTTACCACACGGTACGAAAAACCTCTGGTGGCAGTAGTATCTTCCTGGAAGAGGTAAAGCCCTTCAGCGTGTGGAGTAAATTTCCCTCCGTTTTCAATCCGAAAGAGAGAGTCATGAAAAAGGAAACGTTCACTGCGGCCTTCTTTTTCTGCGAAGGGAGGGAGCGCAGCCGGAAAATCTGACTTATAATAAGAAACGGTTAACTTCTTACCGTTGGCGCTTCGCGCAATGTACTCTTTGTTTTTGCTCAGGTGGTTTTCGGTAATGGTTCCCTCTTGTGTTTCCATCCATCCGTCTATCGGATAGATGGATTCAATTTGTTTAAAATAAACCCAGCTTCGTCCGTTTTGTGTGCTGGATACGCGGCCAATCAAGAGCCAGGGTTTAAGGGGGATATCAAGAATTAAGAATCCCCTGCGATCTTTTCCGGCTACAGAAAGAACAGAATCTTTCTCTACTACCGGCACTCCGTTTTTATCTAAATAGGAATTGCGCGCTTCCCAGGAAAGCGAATATTTATCGGGCGAACCGCGCCTGACAATGAGCGTATAGCGCACCATCATTTTATTGGCCATGCGCACAGGGCGAATTTGAAGTTCC
Source organism: Bacteroidota bacterium (assembly GCA_018267135.1). GTDB lineage: Bacteria > Bacteroidota > Bacteroidia > Cytophagales > Cyclobacteriaceae > ELB16-189. The sequence continues at coordinate 28,458 of JAFDZA010000026.1, read as the reverse complement.
ACATCGTTTTGCGGATCGTACCAATGGCGGAAATTACTGGCGGCCACGGATTGCCCATAGCCAACGTGTGCGGCAAGTGAAATCCCAAATACAAATACAATCAAAGAAAATTTCATAAATAATGGCTTCCTCTTTTCAAACGTTAAATCTAATCATTTGCATTATTTTTGCCCCACAATTTTTTATTATGGCCGTTTATACAACTGAGATTGCCTCCGAAACGATTTCTTCCGATAACCCCATTCACCAACGGCTGCTGCGCGCCTACGTATTGGCTGCTGATTATGTGCAGGGCGATTTATTGGAAGTAGGTTGTGGCGAAGGCCGGGGCATCGGTCGTCTTTTGCCAAAGGTATCTACCTACTCAGCTATAGACAAGATAACGACTGTCGTAGAGAATTTAAAAGCGAAGTTTCCCGAGGTCAGGTTTACCAGCGGAAATATTCCGCCTCTGCCGTATGCTGATCAATCGTTTGATTGTGTGGTGAGCTTTCAGGTAATTGAACATATTTTTGAAGATCGTTTTTTTCTTCAGGAAATAAGCCGGGTGCTGCGTACCGGAGGTACAGCTCTCATTACAACACCCAACCGGACGATGTCGTTATCGCGCAACCCCTGGCATGAGCGGGAGTACACAGCCAACGAATTAACGGAAACCGCAAAAGCCTACTTCAGCAACGTAACCATGAAAGGGATAGCCGGAAATGAAAAGGTAATGCAGTATTACGAACGCAACAAAAAATCTGTAGCCAAACTCATGCGCTGGGATGTGTTCGATTTACAACACAAACTGCCCGCTTCTCTGTTGCGCATTCCGTACGAAGTGATGAACCGCCTTAACCGGAATAAACTAAAAGCCACAGCTGATACTTTAGTGGCCGGCATCCGCCAAGACGATTATCCTCTTACCGACCAACCCGAACAAGCACTTGATTTATTTTTGATAGCTCAAAAATAAATTAACCTAAATTTTAATCGTTTTGAAATTTAATAATCTTGCCGGCTTCCATCATTTAGCTGGAGATACCCCATAAACCGCTGCACGGCTTCTTCGTATTTTTTGGCTAATTCTTTTTCGCCATTTTCATACAATGAGCGTTGCAGAATATTTAGCATGACAATGTTGTTGCGCAATTCATCGCTGTACCCTTGCCCATCGGTGGTAAGGTAGGTGGCCATCTCAATGGCCCGGTCGCCAATGGTTTTGGCGATTTCAAGAGCTTTTGTTTTTTCACCTACCTGAAACAACAGGGCAACGGTTTCCGAAGCAGTAAAATCATAGCGAATACCCTGATCGGGCATTTTGGTTAAACTGAATAAAATCAATTCTTTTGCCTGATTTGTTTTGCCCTCATCAATAAGAGCTTGGGCTACAGAGTTAAACGAACTGCGTGTGTTTAGCACAAATCCTTTGTAGTCGTCATTGTAATAAACTTTTGGATTGTCTAAGCCGCGATACCGGTATTTTTTCATCATCACCTCCATGCTCTTCTCTGTATCTACCAGGTAGTCGCGGTCTTTGCGGGGATTACGCACCGGCAAAATACGATAGGCATTGCCTACCTGTACGGCATAAGGCCGCAGGTCAATGTTAATCTGGCCGATGGAATTAGGATTAAAGTACAAAGGCCGATCCCAATTGCTGGTTGTTAGAAAATCGAGAATAGCTAAATCGCTTTTATAAAGCATATTGCTCTTCACCCGTATTTTCATTTCATCTACCACCAGGCTATCCATACCTTTGGGGATGATGCCCTTGGCAAGAATTTCTTTTTTGTTGATGGGGATGGTAATGATTTTACTCGGCACAATATTACGGTCGCCATCCATTAGCTGAGGGTATCTCTTGGCCAGCAATTCTAAATATTGTTTGGCATCAATGCTTTTTAATTTCAGATCTACAAAACTGAGGTAATCGTTCAATCCGCCTTGTTTGTATTCGCTTATCGGAATAGTGTATTTCATGGGCTCAGACAGGTTGGCCTTGCGGGCGCTCTGCTCGATATACCAATCGGTATTGTAATAGCTGAGCACTAACACACGTGTATCGGCACGGATGCCTTCGGTTTCCTGTGCATACCACAAGGGAAAGGTGTCGTTATCTCCGCCCGTGTATAGCACGCCCTGCGGTTCGCACGACTCTAAATAATTGCTGGCCGAATCAACCGAAAAGAAACGGTTACTCCGGTTGTGGTCGTCCCAGCCTTGCTGAGCCATGAGGGCAGGAGCTGTAAGACCTATCAGTGTGGCCGCCACAGCTGTAACCTTTCCGTTTTTAATAAAACGCGTAAAGAAATCAGAAATACCGATTATGGCAAGCCCAATCCAGAAAGCAAACGCATAATATGAACCTGCGTAAATGTAATCGCGCTCACGTGGCTCCACCGGTGGCGAGTTGAGGTAGATCACAATGGCTACCCCCGTCATTACAAAAAGCAATCCTACCACAGCAAAATTTTTGGTGTCTTTGGTGAATTGATAGAACATACCAATCAACCCCAAGATGAAGGGAATCATAAAGAAGTTATTACGCCCCCGGTTTTCGGCTAATGCCTGCGGCAGTTTTTTAAACCAATCGGTAGGGCGAAGCCAATCCGCCCCTTGAATATCGCTTTCGCGGCCGGCAAAATTCCACATGAAGTAGCGCATGTACATGCGGCCAATCTGGTGGTTGATCATGTATTTTTTGTCTTGGCCAAACGTAGGCCGTTGCCCTTCGGCCAGGCCCATCATGCTGCGGTAGGAGGCGGCATGTTCGGAGTTCCAGGCGCGGGGTAATAAAGTGGTTTCGCTGGGGTCGTATTCATAATCAATACTGCGTTCGCCTTCTTCATATTTATTTTTTCCTTTTACGTAAGAAGGCGGACCAAACTTATAGCCAATCGGCTTGGCGGTAAAGTAAGCACCGGTTAATAACGGGCGACTGCCGTATTGTTCGCGTTTCAGGTAACGCACAAAGCTCATTACATCGCTGGGCGAATTTTCATCGATCAGCGTATTGTAGTTCGAGCGGATAACCACCAGCGCATAGGAACCGTAGCCGATCAGGATAAAGGCCGTTGCCAGCAGCAAAGTGTTCCACATCGGTTTGTTTTTCTTTTGGGTAAAGTAAATTCCATAAACCAAAGCACTCACCAGCAACAAGGTAAACGTAAGCGCGCCCGACCCGAAGAACAAGCCCAAAGAGTTTACGAAAAACACTTCGAAGTGGCCGGCCAGCGTAGGCAGACCGGGCACGATGAAATCGTTGATAAACAAAACCAATGCGGCACTAATGGCCAGAGTGGCAATTACACCCCAGGTGGTGGTTTTAAATTTCTTGAAATAATAAATCAGCCCGAGGGCAGGGAAGGTTACCAGATTAAGCATGTGTACGCCAATAGAGAGGCCAATCATATAGGCTACCAGCAATATCCACCGGTTAGCTTTTCGTTCATCTTCAATAACATCCCACTTCAATACGCCCCACACCACAAAAGCCGTGAAGAATGAAGACATGCCATACACTTCTGCTTCTACGGCCGAGAACCAGGCCGAATCGCAAAAAGTGTAAGTGAGCGAACCGACAACCCCAGCTCCCATCAGTGTCCAAAGTTGGCTTTCAGAGAGGTCGGTATCTTTTTTTACGCCCATCAGTTTTCGGCCAAACAGGGTAATAGACCAGAATAAAAATAAAATGGTAAAGGCACTGGCCAGCACACTCATGAAGTTGATCCAGTAGGCTACTTTACTTACATCGCCAAACGACAAGAAAGAAAAGATGCGGCCCATCAAAAGAAATAAGGGTGCTCCGGGCGGGTGCGGTACTTGCAACTTGTACGACACGGCAATAAATTCTCCGCAATCCCAGTAGCTGGCGGTTTCTTCCATCGTGAGGAAATAGGCGAGAAGGGCTACGGCAAAGCAAGCCCAGCCGAAAATGTTGTTGGCTTTCTGAAAATTCATGGTTAATCCGGTTGATGAATCAAGTATGAAGTCGCGAAAATAAACAATTTATAGGTGCCTGACTGAGAAATAACACTTTACGAATAGACGACCATATAAAATATTAGCCACAGTATAAAAATCAGGACATACGAACAAGAAACAATCCACCAGGTGGCACTGCGCTGTTTATGTATTTGAAAAGAATAAAAACTAACTCCGCGCACCAGCACCAGCACATACAGCACCTCAAACACACTAAGTGCCCGGAGCGGATAAGCATACCGTTTGCCAATCGTATAGGGATCGAAAAAGTTCATCAGCGACAGCGGGTAAAAAGATTGTACTTCGGCCAGCGAGGGATCGGTGTGGATGAAAAAAAACCAGCCTATTTTTATCAGGTCGGGCAAGATAAAAACAAACTCGGCCGCCATGACCACGCTCCAGCACTGACTAAAAGTAATGCGGTAGCCAAACAGAAAGCAGCCCACCCAAAGCACAAACCCGATTACCGTAAATTTCCAGAGGTAAACAAATGGAATAGAAAAAAACTGTAAGGCCCCGATCAGTTTCAGAATTTTTCCTTCCGGCCGGTCTTGCAAAAACTCAAAAGCAGCGGTTTCGTATTCAATAAAATATTTTTTGATGTACAGCAGCAAAACAGAAATGAGACATAAGCCAATAAAAGTTAGTTTTTTATCGGAAGAAAATAATGAAGTTTGCGTTTCAGTCATGTGCCAAAGATGAGTTTTTGTGTTGAAACGGAAAATAGAAGAAACGGGATAGGGTATTCCCGGTTTCCCGGATATAAAATCCGGTGGCCTCGTATCGGCTATACCGGGCTACTCCTGTTTCTATTCATGGTCTTTTTCTATAAACCATCCAGCGGGCAGGGAAATCTAAAAAAAGACACCACCATTATTTTAATTTCGGATTTTACCGTGCAGGCGGAAGCTACCCACGCCTTAAACAGTTTGTACAATTACGATTTTGAAAAAGCTGAATTTTTTTTTCGCAGTTTCAAAGAAAAATACCGGTGGCACCCACTTCCTTATTTTTTGATGGGCCTGGCCGAGTGGTGGAAGATTGTGCCCAACCCGCAGGTAAAGAAATACGATGCGCGCTTTTTAGCTTACATGGATAGTGCCATTACCATCTCCGAAAATCTATATAAACATTACCCGGAATATAAAATTGAAGCTGCCTTTTTTTTGGCGGCTGCCTACGGATTTAAGGGCGAATTATATGCCGATGTAGAACGCAAAGATTGGCTGAAGGCGGCCAGCGAAGGCCGTACGGCATTAAAATACATGGAGGTGTGCCGGGAGAAATCGAATTTGAGCCCGGAGTTGCTCTTTGGCGATGCCTTGTATAATTATTTCCGCGAGTGGGTGCCCGAAAATTATAAATCATTAAAACCGATATTTTGGCTTTTCCGTCATGGCGATAAGAAATTGGGATTGAAGCAACTCAAAGAGGTTTCGTACAATGCCTTTTACACACGCACCGAGGCGATGGTGTGGCTGATGCGCATATTGGCCGGCTACGAAAACGATACACAAGGGGCTTTTCACCTGGCCGAATATCTTCATCAAACGTATCCCAACAATCCCTATTTTCATCGGTATTACGTACGCATGCTATACTCTACCGGCAACATATCGTTGCTGGAAATAAAAAGTAAGCAGATGATCCAGCGCATTGATAGCGGCCGCTTTGGCTACGAAGCCGTAAGCGGCCGTTATGCGGCTTTCTTTTTGGCACAAGGGTATGAAATAACCCGTAGGCTGGACGAAGCCAAAAAATATTATTTAAGAGCTGTAAAATTTTCGGAAGAGGTAAAGGCGTTCGACTCGGGGTATTATTTATATTCGCTCATCTCGTTGGGCGAAATTTATAGCCAGGAGGGCGACAAAAAGACCGCCAAAAAATATTTTACCTTAGTGAAAAAACATGCCGGCCGCAAAAACGAGGCCTACAAAGATGCCAAGCAACGGCTGAAGAAACTGGAGAAGGCCAGCAAAGATTAACACAATGGAGATACGCGACCTGATCGTTACACCTGTAGTTATTATCTGGATACTGCTGGTCGCTTATTTTTTAAGACCCAGGTTTACTGATGAAATAACCAGGCGTTATTTTTTGCCGGCCCTTACCGTAAAAATTTTTGGAGCACTGGCGCTGGGATTTGTATATCAGTTTTATTACAGTGGTGGCGACACCTTTAATTACCACACGCATGGCAGCCGGCATGTGTGGGAAGCCATCGTAGAGTCGCCCATCAATGGGTTTACTTTTTTCTTTCGCAAAGCATTGGATTATGAAGGCATATACAAGTATGCCAGCAAAATTTATTTCTTTCGAGATCCCAACTCACTTGTGGTGGTTAAGATTGCTGCTTTTTTCGATCTTTTTACTTTCTCATCATACTCGGCCACGGCCGTATTGTTTGCCTCGTTTAGTTTTGTGGGGGCCTGGTGCCTGTTTGTTACCTTCTACAAGCAATATCCGTCACTTCATTTTCAGATAGCCGTTAGCACCTTGTTTATTCCATCGGTTATTTTTTGGGGCTCGGGCATTTTGAAAGATACGATTGTGGTGAGTTGCCTCGGCATAGCTACCTATCAGTTTTATAAATTCTTTAGTGAAAAACGTATCTCCATTTTCAACCTGATCGTTTTAGTGGTTAGCCTTTATCTTATTTACAGTATCAAAAAATTTATCCTTCAGGCCTATATTCCGTCTGTAATGGTATGGCTGGGCAGTCAAAATTTGGCTCGTATCCGGTCGGGTTTAGTGAAAGCGATGATCATTCCTTTTATGGCGGTGGTGGTAATTTATTCAGCCTACTACTCGGTGGTAAAAGTAGGAGAAGGCGACACTAAATATTCACTTGATAAAATTGCCGAAACGGCCAAAGTTACCGCATACGATATTCGCTACTGGACAGGCAAAGATGCCGGCTCAGGCTATTCATTGGGTGAGCTGGATGGGTCTTTTATTTCTATGATAAAATTGGCCCCTCAGGCCATTAATGTTTCTTTGTTCAGACCTTATTTATGGGAAGTAAAGAATCCATTGATGCTTTTATCGGCACTTGAAGGTTTGTTTTTTTTACTTCTGGTTATTCGTGTTTTTTTACGAAAAGGTATTTTTGTTTTGCAGGCAATGAAGGATCCTAACACCATCTTTACGATGGTGTTTGCCCTTTCATTTGCTTTTGCCGTTGGCGCCAGCACATTCAATTTTGGCACCTTAGCACGTTATAAAATTCCACTGTTGCCCTTTTTTGCTTTGGGGTTGGTACTAATCAACAATGACTTAAAGGGCAAAAAAGAATTGTCTGAATCAGATTTAACGGGTAATGCCCGGTTATAATCCACGCTTGCGGTAAACAGGCCGGCTTTCATTTGAATAAAGAAAGAAAATTTTGAGTATTGGAGGCAACCGAATACTCTGATTCTACTTTGGTACGTCCGGCCTTTCCTATTTTTTTTCTTACCTGAGGATTCTCTATCAAATATTCAATAGCCCTTACCCATTCTTCGGTGGAAGAACATAAAAAGCCGTCTACCCCATTTAATATGAGGGAGGTATTAACTCCCACCGGAGAGGCAATGGCCGGAATTTCTAAAGACATATACTGAAGGGCTTTAAAGCCGCATTTGCCTTGTGTCCATTCGTTATCGGGGAGGGGCATGAGGCCAATATCAAATTGAGAAAGGTCTTTAATTTCTGTTTGCAGGCTCCAAGGCTTAAAATGGATTTGAGATAAGCGGATCGGTGGCGGTTGGTCGGCAATAATCCAGAACTCAACATGTGGAAATTTTTTTTCGATAGCGGCCAGTACTTCCTTTATTTCATCAAGATACTTAATTGTAGAGTGGGAGCCTGTCCAGCCGATCACGACCCGTTCACTTGAATCAGGCTTATCAACTGCCTGAAACCGATGTACGTTTTCTGTATCCAGGGTAGTTGGGTTAACTATGACATGTTCATTGAATTGTTTGGCATAAGTTGCTAAGTAAGAATTTCCTGCACTAACCTTATGGCTCCATCGGCAAATACTCGATACTTTTTTTCTCCACCGAATGGCACGTTCCAGCCAATGTTCATGGGTTTTATCTGTAAGCCAAATGGCATCGTCAAAATCGTAAATGATTTTTTTTCGCAGAATCTTGGCAAGTATCCATTCAAAAACGGGTGGACCAATAGGTGTACATTCACGATGAATAAAAACATAATCAACGGGGATAGCCAGAAATAAGGCACCGAAGCGTTTGAAAAATCCATACAAAAGCAGGCGTAATTTAAAAATGGAGTTTCCTTTTTTAAAAAAAACCTTCCATTGACGAGAACTCAAAAAGGATTGTACCTCAATCCTGATTTGTAAACTCGAGAGTACAGAGAAATATTGCTCAAACCGAAACCGCTGTGAGGGGGCTTCACCAAGAGGGTAAGGACATACTATAAGAATACGTTTTTTAAGAACAGTCATAATGGTAAAGGGAACGGGTAAAAGCAAACAGCCTCTTGCTTACTTTTTATTCTCACCGTTGTGCAAGCATACTAAAAATAAGGCGGATGCCGGAGTGCAATTTATCCAAATAGAAATTATATTATTTTTTAGCTTCTATAGCAGCTATTATTTCTTCTTTTGAAAAGAAGAGCATATTAATTTGATCGAACTGGGTTGTTTCCGGAAAAGGCCTCAGACGTTCATCATATATTTTATAGAACCGTAAAGAATCTATTAATTTTTTAATGGTTTGATTAGCTTTCTTTTTCAAAAATTTCTTATCCCGATCGATGAATCGGTATATTCTCCGCATCCACCCCCGACTAAAAAATTTTAGTTCGAGAAATTCACACAATGCAGAAAAATGAAGTGAAAGTAAAAGTGAAGGTGAGTGTTCTTTCAGGAAGGGGAGCATCTGTGGAAGCACAAAAAACTCACCTCCCTCAATATCCATTTTAATAAAATGAATAGGATGGATTTTATTTGTATTGAAAAACTCTTCAAAGATTACAGATTCTACCAGCACGGTTTGGTTCATCGACTTCACGCGCTTGAGAATGCTCGATCCCGAGTCGCCATAATCAAAACGACTATATAACGAGATAGGTCGGCCATCAGGAGTAACGGCCTTATTGTAGGCTTTGATTTTATGGGTAAGGTGTGAGTTTGCAGCTATATTTTCTGATAACTCTTTAAACGCTACCGGGTCGGGCTCGAAAGAATAACAATACGAAGCTTTGCTGGCAAGATATAAAGTGATGGGGCCAATCCAGGCTCCGATGTCGGTCACAACATAATCTGGTTTAATGACGGCATCCAGTACCTTAAAAGTTTCTGGTTCCCAAGAATTATCCTCAAAAGCAAGCCAAAATTTTTCATTTCCTACAATGTTGAATTGAATATTATTTTTTTTTACCGGTTGCGACATTCTAATACTGATTTTTGAGGTTTACTTTGTGGGCGAAATGTACGAGAATAAGAAGAGATCTTGCTTAGCTCACAAAAAATTATAAGCAGCGGTTTTCTATCTGAATTTTTTTGGACTTTGACTCACCGGTAGAGCAAGAACAGTATAAAATTGAATTTGTGATCTTTAAGCAAGTAAAAGAATTAGGAGGTGCCATTTTTAAGCCAGGCACTTTTATACGAAATGTGTTTATTACGAGTTCTTGGAATGTGGCCATCCTGGCGGTTCAGGTTACACTTTCACCCATCATTACTCGCCTATATTCGCCCGAACAATATGGTGTCTTTTCCGTTTTCAGTTCTATTGTAGTGATGGTATCGCTGCTGGGCAGCCTTCGGTATAACGAAGCTATTGTTTTGGCCAAAACACCGGGCGAGCGCAACAATCTTGCATCGTTATCAATAATACTTACCGGCACCATTGCCTGCTTTTCGCTGGGAGGTATTATTGGGTATAATCAGATTAGTTCTTTTTTTGATAATAACGGCTTGAGATACTTTGTGTACCTGATTCCATTAGGGGTGCTCTTAACCGGTCTTTTAGAAGTATTAATATGTATCAATGCCTGGAAAAGGAAATTTTTCACCAATGGTATGGCCGGTTTTATGATGAACCTTATCGCCAGAATTTTTACGATAGGGTATGGCCAACTATCTCCTCAACCTATTGTACTGATCGGTGGAGACTTACTTGGAAAGATAGCCGGCTGTTTAACCATTATATACAGCTTGCCAAAATTTATATCAAAAGGGTTAGCTCATGCAAAAACCATTACGTATCACACATTAAAAGCAGTAGCTTATCAATATCGTCATTTTCCTTACTTTGTTTTTCCTTCTTCGGCCATTCAGACATTTTCCAATCAATTACCAATTTATTTTTTTCAAACGAAATATTCATCAGCAGTAGTAGGAGCGTTTGCCTTAGCCACCTCTCTTTTAGAAATCATTAATAAGTTAATCCCATACTCTATTGCCGGTGTGTTCTTTTCGCAGGCAGCTTACTTAAAAAATGAATCCAAACAGTATTTGTCTTTAGTTACATTTAAACTTTTTACTGCATTGACAGTAGCAGCAGGTATCATTTTCTTTCTTTGCGCTGGATTGAGCCGGTATGTGTTCCCTTTTGTTTTTGGCAACTCGTGGCAACTGGCCGGTATTTTTTCAGCCATCCTCTCCGTTTCTTATGCCACGAATTTCATTAATACCTCTATTGTAGAAGTATATAAGGTGATTGATAAACAAAAAGCGCTACTCATCACTTCCACTATTTCGGTATTTCTGAAAATTATTGCGCTAGGTTCTATTATGCTTTTTGATATTTCGGCCACCGAGAGTTTATTAATTTTTTGTGTAGCTGGTGCGCTGGGTAATTGGATACAGGTAGTAGTCATTTTTATTAAACTCCGCTACAAAGTTTGGAGTGTAATAATCTCCCTCTCTATTTTAGAGGCTATTCTCATCCCGGTAGTGTATTATATAAATATGACGTAGTGGTAATTTTTTAATTGATATTATGTACGTGGAGTTTTTTAAAAAAATTTATAACAAACTTGTGAGATTTCCCGGATCGGCTCAATACTGGGAAGAACGCTACAAGAACGGAGGTAATTCTGGAGGCGGCTCATATGGACGTTTGGCTCTTTACAAAGCACAGATAATAAATGATTTTGTTAGCTATAATAACATCCAAACAGTGCTTGAGTTGGGTTGCGGTGATGGCAATCAGTTGAAACTGGCCAACTACTCCTCTTATACTGGTTACGATATTTCCCCCACGGCTATTCAAATTTGCCAGAACCTTTTTGAAAAGGATGCCAGCAAGAAATTTTTGCTATACACCCATGCCGAAAATTTACCAAAGGCAGAGTTGGTTTTATCGTTGGATGTTATTTATCATCTTGTTGAAGACTCAGTTTATAAAAAATATATGGTCGATTTATTTAATGCGGCCGAGAAATTTGTAATGATATACTCCTCTAATCAGTCAGGCGAGCAAGTACATCATGAAAAAATGAGGAATTTTATAGAATGGGTAGAACGGCATGCTCCTCATTTCAAACTAATTGAACAAATAAAGAACCCGTTTCCTTATCATCCTTCCGATCCTGAAAACACCTCGCAATTTGATTTTTTCATTTTTAAGCAGCAGCTCTCATGAAAAAGGAGGTTTATCAGAAAATACGAAGAGGCGGGCATGAGTTGTTACATTTTGCACATCATCATGAAGGCAGAATACTCTTTAATGACTTATCAGGAGCCGACTATACAAAGCCGTTTATCTCTCACTTCTTGTATCAGAACGGATTTAAACCGATCTATCCACAAGGAAGAAAGTTTGCAGTTTGTGTTTCTCATGATATAGATATTCTGGTGCAGCCCAATTTTTTTGGATGGCAAAAGATTAAAGCACCGCTTCGCGAGTTATGGGAAGGGTACCCGCTTCGGGCAGCTAACTATTTTTCTGCCTCATCGCAAATAAACCCATATCAGAATCTTGATAAGATACTTGATTATGAAGCACACCAAGAAGTTGTTTCTGCTTTCTATTTTTTAGCCCTCCAACCTCACGAAGAAGATTTTAGTTACCACGTAGAATCTTTACAGTCTACTTTTCAACAGATTGTAGAAAAAAAATCAGAAATTGGTTTGCATGGGGGGCATCAGGCTTTTAAGAGTTTGGAAAAAATAAAAGAAGAGTTAATTCTTCTTCAACGAAACGCTCCTGTTCCGGTAGTAGGGTATCGTAATCATTTTCTTAGGTTTGATACTACCTGCACATGGAGCCTTTTATCAGAAGCTAATTTTCTATACGACACAACCTACGGATTAGCTGATTTTCCGGGCTATAGAAACGGAATGTGCTATCCGTATCAAGCATGGGATCATAAAAAAAATATTGAATTGCCTTTATTGGAAATACCCTTGCTTGTAATGGATGCCACCTTTATCTATTACTTAAATTGGAACCCGGCACAGGCTGTAGAGTATGTAATGAAAATGATTGATGAAGTAGCGGCCTGCCAAGGTGTTTTTACCATTCTTTGGCATAATAATTTATTTATAGGCGAATGGGGAAAAGCGTTTAAGAGAATCATTACACATTGTCGAAAAAAAGAAGCTTGGTTTGCCACGGGCAAACAAATGGCAGAGTGGTGGAACGAAAAACAATACACTCAAAAATGCCAAGAAATAATGGAGAATGTAAATACCGATTAATCCCTTGAGAGTTTTGCATATTACCAACTGGTATCCCAACCCGGTTGACCCGGTAGATGCCCAGTTCATTAAAGATCAAATTGATGCACTACATCTTTATGCTCATTCTGATGTAATGCACATTCAGGTGCGCGAGGGCCGATTCCGATGGCTGAGTTACCAACATTCAGACCGCGAACGAGGTTGGATTTTGTTTACCCCATTCCAGTCTTGGTTTTTGAAAGAAATCATAATCTCGTTCCTCCTATTTTATTTTTTAATTAAAAACCGAAGAAAAAGGTATGATGTTATTAACTTTCATATTGCCTATCCTTTGTTAACCTATTTTCATTTATTTTCTAAGGCAGTTAAAAACCCTGTAGTAGTAACAGAACACTGGAGTGCGTACCGTACCAACTTTGGTTCAAAAAAAGAATTGAAACGGATAAAACGCATTTTTCAATATCAAAAAAATATAATTACTGTTTCCAAGTCTCTTTCCAGAGATATCGCTACTTTTTCTGGCTGCCAGGATTTAAAGTTTTCAATATTACCCAATGTGTTGAGTGAGGCATTTCAAGAGTTGCCTACCGCTGAAATTCAAAAAAATAAAGACATTCATTTTTTTATGGTAAGTTGCTGGCAGCCCCCTAAGCAGCCATTGGTTATTTTAAAGGCTTTGGCACAACTTAAAGAGGAAGGATTGAATTTTAAACTCCGCATAGGCGGATATGGAATTCTTGAGCCGGAGATTAAGCACGCCATCGCTGATTTTTATCTCAATGAATGTGCAACATATATTGGTAAGTTGTCTTACCAATCGGTAGCTACAGAACTAAATCGTTGCGATTATTTTTTACACGCCAGTGATTATGAAACGTTTTCGGTAGTGTGCCTGGAGGCTCTATGGCAAGGGGTGCCGGTAATCGCTTCAAATGTAGGGGGTATTCCCGAGTTTGTAAATAACACTAATGGAATTTTGGTGTCTTCAAATTTGGTTGACGATTGGATTCAGGCTATTAAAAGCCTGCCTGTAAATTTTGACCGAGTTGCTTTACAACAAGAGACAAGACTAAAATTTTCTAACCAGGCAACAGGTCAAAAATATTATACTATTTTACAAACTTATATTACCAACTGAAGTGGAGAGTAATCAATTTAAAGATTTTTGGAAATCTCAAACAACCCCATTACATGCACATAAGCAAGAGTTATGGTATGACCGGTATGCACAAGAAATCAAAAATTTTTTACCCGAACAAGGAGTCGTGGTCGATGCCGGGTGCGGGAGCGGGGAGATCCTTGAGCGGTTATCACGCTACTATCGTAAAATGATTGGGGTTGATTACTCCGAATCAATGCTGACCCAGGCAAAACAAAAAAAGTATGAAAACCAGGTTGTGTTTTTTAATGACAGTATTATAAATATCAAAACTTTTTGTGCCTATCCGGTAGATGCCATTTATTGCAATGGAGTAGTGCAGTACTTGAGCCATGAGGAATTTGCACATTTTATTGCGGATAGCCTGAGTTTATTATCGAACAAAGGAAAGTTGATTATTTTACAAATTCCAAATGTAAATTGTAGAACGCTCTTTAGACTTGGTTTTTATCAACATGAAAAAGCTATTTCTTTTAACCGTATATTGAAAGGCATGATTTCGCTCACTTTAAGAGACTTAATAAACTTTCTTAAAACGGGCTCCACTAAAATGGAGGATGGCATTGGCAATTGGTATAGCATTGAGGAAGTAAGGGAGTTAGTCAGGCCTTTGGGGGCATCCGTGGAAGTGCATGGTTCTGTATTTGTCAATTATTCGTATAGGTTTCATGTCGTTATCAGCAAAAATTAACATTGGCACGGATAAAGAGTTTTATCAGCAAAATGTTTGGAAAGAAGCTCCTATTTTTTTTCAACCTTTTTATTTAGATGCTATTACCAACAATCAATGGAAAGTAGTGTATGCTACGGTATCTGGTAAAATGATTGCCGGTATGCCTTTTCAATACGACTCGGCTAAAAAACAGATACGAAAGCCACCTTTTAGCATTTATCAAGGACCTTATTTTAACCCTTCTGTTAAATTGAACTTAACGGAGCAGATGCTTTTGCTTGAGAAGTTAGAGCAATCAATGCCAATTTTTCAACACTATAATCAGAATTGGCATCCGTCTGTTAAAAACTGGCTACCCTTTTTTTGGAAAGGCTATGCACAATCTACCCGCTACTCCTATATCATTGCACCGGATACGATTGAACGGGTCCGTTCCCGATACAGTGAAAACGTTAGACGAAATATAAAAAAAGCAGCAAAGCAAGTCACAATCAAACAGGCCGGTGACGATCAGGCTCTTTTTAAAATGATCGAAAAAACATTCGATCGGAAAAAAGAAAAAAACCCTATTGAAAAAGAAATATTAGGCCGCCTTGTAGAAACGTGTAGTAACGAGAATTGTATCCGGATTTTATTTGCCCGGGACGAGCAAGCCAATTGCCATGCCGCCATGTTGTTGGTTTTTGATACCACAACGGTGTATTATTTGGCCGGGGGCATTGACCCGGTTTATAAAAATAGTGGTGCGATGACTTTATTGTTTGATTCTGCCATTGAGTGGACCTTGTCTCAGAATAAGTATTTTGATTTTGAAGGCTCGATGATAAAATCTATCGAAACATTTTTTCGTTCGTTTGGAGCCTCCCAACAAGAGTATTTTATCGTCTTTAAATCGTCCTTGCTTTTTAAAATTAAGGAGGCAATTCTCAAGCTGGCTAAGGGCTCTTAATCCTTTCAAATGAATTTTTTTACAGGTAAGTCTATCTTGATTATCTCCACCGAAAACTGGAATCATGTTTCAATTTCAAAACATCATTATGCAAAATCGTTATCGCACATCGGGGCAAAAGTATTTTTTCTCAATCCTCCGGCCAAGCAGAACGATATTATGGTTGCTGCGCCTAACCTAACTATTGTAAATTATAAAACCATAAAAGGAATCAATTCTCTTCCAGGCATTCTTCGGAATGTTTTAAACCGAATGCTTATAAAAAAAATTATAAATCTGTGTAAAAGCAGATTTAATATTATTTGGAGTTTTGATCCTTATCGTTTTCAAAATTTAAACTTGTTTAATGCGCCTCTAAAAATTTATCATCCGGTTGATTTCCATACATTCAGATTAGAATATCAAGTTGCTGCTTCAGCCGATCTAATCTTGAGTGTATCGAATCTTCTTTTAGAAAAATTCAATTCTTTTAATGCGGTAAAGGTAAAAGTAAGTCATGGTCTCCCTTCATTCTTTTTAACTCCGCCTCCGGTTACGGCCACCCAGGCAAAAACAGTTGGTTACGTGGGTAATATAGAGAGCCGATCAATAGACACTCAAACGTTGATTCAGATTGTAGATGAAAACCCGATAACTCAGTTTATTTTTATTGGACCATACCGAGTTGAATCAGCTCTATCAGAAGGGTTGCTCAAAAAACCAAATTGTAAATTACTAGGGCAAATTGAATCGGAGAAACTACCCGGCTATTTCTCGCACATTGATTTCTTTTTGATTTGCTATGATGGAAAAAATACGATTCACAACTCTAACAGCCATAAGGTATTAGAATTTCTATCAACAGGAAAACCGGTAGTAATGAATTACACGGACGAATATGTTGATAAAAAAGACCTAGTAATCATGGCTGAAAAGAATGAAGAGTTACCAGGGCTGTTTAAAACAGTAGTAACTAACTATTCAAAATACGTAGAACCAGAGCGAGTAATGAAAAGGATTGAGTTTGCTTTAAAGAATACTTATTCTGCCCATATTGAAAAAATTGCTCAATTAGCCGAACATGTGATGAATCAGAAGTTATGAAGAAAAAAAAACTTGGTATATTTTTATACAATCGGCTATTCGATCCGCTCATTCAATCTAATTTTTGGTTGTATATCAATGATTATATGAACAACCCCCAAGGGAATCCTTATACGTTGTGGTTAATCACGTATGAAGATCCCCGGTACCCACTAACAAATGAGCAGCAAAAGTTAGTTGAGCAATGGAAACAAAGTGGGATGCGATGGATAGCTTTAACGTGGAATCCGGGAACCCGGATCAGCTCAAAAGTAAAAGATATATTTCAGGGTTTTTTTGCAGTGGCTAAATTCCGTGTGCAAGGTTGCAATCATTTTGTATCGCTGGCTTCAGTAGCGGGCAGCTATCTCTACTTATACCACGTAGTGCTTCGTTTTGATTTTTTCTTATATCAATACGAGCCTCACAGCGAATATGCTATTGATAATAAAATGTGGAGCAAAAATAGCTTTCAATACCGAATAGCTCACTATTTAGAAAAAAAATCGGCATACGCTGCGAAAGTCATTGCCTCGGGTACGCACTTTATGCGGCAACGTTTGAAAGAAGAATGGAAAGTGAATGGAAAATTTTTTAAAATTGCCACGGTTGCTAATGATAAAAAATTCCTTTTCTCGCAAACCAATCGAAGCCGGATACGAAACCAGCTTGGTTTTTCAGATCAGACTCGAGTTTTATTTTATCCCGGAAAATTTGGCGATCTCTATTATCGAGAAGAAACGGCATTCATGTTTAAATGGCTCTATGAGCTTGACCCTCTTTTCCATTTTCTAATTGTTACTCCGCATACCGATGCTGAAGTAATAAAACTTTTTGAATTAGCCCAGGTTAAGCAAAACACTTATACCATTGTTCATTGCGATTATTCAGAAATCCACAATTATTTTGCCGCTGCTGATTTTGCCGTTATTGCTGTTCCCCCGGGGCCATCAAAGAAATTTATTTCCAATATAAAAGTAGGCGAATATCTTACAGCCGGGTTGCCCTATTTAATTACAAAAGGAATATCTGAAGATTATATTTTTGCCACAGAGCAAAATGTAGGGGTGGTGGTTGACGATTTTAAAGAAGAATTTATCAAAAAAGCTTACCCGGAAATAAATCAATTTTTGATTACCAACCGAGATGATCTCCGTGCACGATGTCGTGCGGCAGGGCTTGAGTATCGTGGCTTTGAGGGGCGCAACAAAACATTTAAAGAAGCCATTGATTACCTTTGCACCCCATGATTAATTACAAAAACAAAAATCTTCTGCTTATCGGAGGCACCGGTTCATTTGGGGTTGCTTTTCTGAGGCATTTACTTCAGCATCACTCGGAGGTAAATCAGGTTGTTATTTTTTCCAGAGATGAACAAAAGCAATACGAGCTTATCGCTTCCTTGAATACGTATGAAAAAAAGAAGGTGCGCCTCTTCATAGGCGATGTACGAGACAAGGCACGTCTAGAGACGGTAATGAGCAATATGGACTTAGTGGTTTATGCTGCCGCCATGAAACATGTGCCTATTACAGAAGAAAATCCGGAAGAATGTTTTAAAACCAATGTGCAGGGAACACAAAATGTAATAGAGGTTGCCTTAAAATATAAAGTTGAAAAATTGGTGGCGCTCTCTACCGACAAAGCAGTGATGCCGATCAATTCGTATGGAGCATCAAAATTAATGCTGGAAAAACTTGTTATTCACGCTAACAAAAATCCGCTAAACCAAGGCACGAAATTATGCGTGGTGCGTTATGCTAATGTACTCGGCTCAAGAGGGTCGGTAGTTCCGTATTTTTTAAAATTGAAAACAACGGGCACTTTGCCAATTACAGATGTAAATATGACCCGCTTTTCTATTACTATGCAACAAGGCATTGACTTGGTTGAACTTGCACTTCAAAATTCTGAAGGCGGAGAAATATATGTACCCAAAGCTCCCTCATATAAAATCACGACTGTAGCTGAGGCCATAGCACCCGAATGCAAACAAAAAATAGTGGGCATCCGAACCGGAGAGAAATTGAGCGAGTTAATGGTGTCAAGATTTGAAGGCGTACGTACGATAGAAAAAGAGAATTATTATATTGTTTTACCTGAAGAAGGTATGGAGAACATCAAGGGTATGGCAGAGAAGATCAAAGGCAGCCTTGTTCCCTCGGGCTTTGAATACGATTCGGCCACGAATCTTTATTGGTTAACCGCAGAGGCTATAAAGAACCAAATTGCAGATATCTAAATAGCTTAGCTATGCAATATTTATTTAAGCAGATTGCCTACTGCAATATGTGTGGCAGCGATACAAAGAAACACGCAATTCTTGGCAGGCGGTTAAACCACTCACAAGGTATATTCCCTCAGAAAAAAAAAGGAATTTCAGTTAGTGTTGCCCGTTGTACTACTTGCGGGTTGATCTATGCTAACCCGCAGCCGATCCCGTTTGATATTCAGGATCATTATGGAGTACCTCCTGAATCGTATTGGAAGGAAAATTATTTTACGGTTGACCCTGATTATTTCAGAACGGAAATAAAGCAAGCTAAATCATTGCTTCCTTTTTATGAAGGAATGAAAGCACTCGATATCGGTGCCGGCATTGGCAAAGCCATGATAGCAATGCGGCACGAAGGCTTTGATGCTTACGGCATAGAGCCATCCATACCATTCTTTGAAAGAGCTATATCAAAGATGGGAATTGAAAAAAATAAAATTAAAAATCAGCAAATCGAAAATATTGATTACCCCGAAAATTTTTTTGATTTTATTTCTTTTGGAGCCGTGCTAGAACATTTGTATGACCCCTCGGCTGCTCTTGCTACTTCACTTAAGTGTCTAAAGCCAAATGGCCTTATTCATATCGAAGTTCCTTCTTCGAAATGGCTTATTAATAAACTCATTAATTTGTATCATTCGCTTACACTTTCGGGGTTTGTAGGAAACCTTTCTCCCATGCACGTTCCGTTTCATATGTATGAGTTTAGCTTAAAATCATTTGAAATGAATGCCACGAAATTACATTACACGATTGCACATCATGAATATTATGTTTGCGAAACCACCCTCCCCGGTGCTTTCGATTTCATACTTAGGCCGATTATGGCCCGTACCCATACTGGCATGCAACTTTGTGTGTGGCTGAGAAAAGTAAGTACGGAATAACAACATGTGATTCTGATTCTGAAAAAGCCTATTTAGTTCAATGAAAAATATTTTGTTCGTAAGCGCTGCATTTCCTCCAAAAAGTGATCCGGAGTGCCTTCAAACAGCAAAGTATTTCAAATACCTGAGTGCCCACACAGACTTATCTATATCAGTTATTACATCCTCTATTCCGACTTTATTTATGCCGTATGATTCAAATCTAGACAGGTTTGACAGCGGGTATACTCAAAAAATAGAAATTCCCATTTACGAGTGGAAAATCCTCAATTTTATTTTACGAAAACTCATCCCCAACGGTATTGATTACCCCGACTCAAAGTTTACCTTTCATTTACAACCAAAACGAGTAATTCGCACGCTCGAAACGAAACCAGACATTATTTATTCAAGAGCGAATCCATTAAGCTCTTCTATTCTAGCATACAAATTAGCTGAGTACTACAAAATACCCTGGGTAATGCATTTGAGCGACCCCTGGGTAGACTCGCCTGTAAAAAAATATAATCAACATCAATATGCCTACCATAGCTCTTGGGAAAAAAAATGTTTTGAGCGGGCTCAATTCATAGGCTTAACATCACAACATACTATTGACTTTTATAAAAAAAAATACCCTCTTTTTGCTGATAAATTTTTATACTTCCCTAATGTTTATGACCCGGCAGATATTGATTTTCGGAATATTGATTTTTCGGGTAAACTGAAAATTGTTTATACCGGAGGGTTGGCAGGAGATCGATCTCCACGCTTTTTTTTTGAAGCATTAAAAGAACTCTTAACTGAAAACCCTCATCTGGAAAATTTTTTTGAAATTAAGTTTGCCGGACCAATTGATAGAAGAAACCTTCAGTTGTTTGATCAAAATGAGAATAAGCAAATTACACACATAGGCCAACTTTCTTATGCAAGATCGCTTGAGTTAATTAAAGAGGCGCATCTGCTGTTAAATATAGACCTTCCAATTAAACAGCCCACTATGGCCATGTTTTTTGCTTCTAAAATCCTTGATTATTTTTTGGCTGGAAGAAAAATAATTTCATTGAGCAGTAAGGGGAGCGCCTCGGAAGCTGTTCTCAAAAATTTAAACACCATATTATTAGAGTACAATGATGTTCAGGGCATTAAACAAGTGTTGAAAGATTCCGTGGAGTCGTTTAACTCACACCATGCTGATTTCTTCACATTAAAATTTCAATCGTCAGAGTTTGATGCACACTACAATGCTAACCGATTAGCCGGAGTATTCCGATCATTATGAAAAAAATAGCAATTGTTATTGGAACCAGACCCGAAGCCATAAAACTAGTACCTGTTTTTTTGGAATTAAAAAAACTTTCACAAGTTAAAACGGCTTTAATTTCTACGGGTCAGCACAAAGAAATGCTCGATCAAATTTTTTCTTTTTTTCAAGTAAAAGCCGACTTTGAGTTACTCCTTATGGAGCCAGGGCAAAGCTTAGCAAAGATATCATCCTTGCTCTTTACGCATTTAGATGATGTTTACAAAAATTTTGAGCCCGATTGGGTTATCGTACAGGGCGATACAACAACCGCTATGGTAGCCGCCATTACAGCGTTTTATAAAAAAATTAAAGTAGCACACATTGAAGCCGGGCTCCGAAGTTATAACAAATTAGCCCCTTTTCCAGAAGAGGTAAATCGGAAAATAATTTCACAGATTGCCGATATACATTTTGCGCCTACTATGAAGGCGGTTAATAATCTACTTGCCGAAAACTTTAATAATGTATATCAAGTAGGCAATACCGTTATTGATGCACTGATGATGGGGCTAGAAAAAGTAAACAAAACAAATGATGCGTATAAACAAAAGTATTCTTCACTCTTTTCAAATGAGAACAACATAATACTGGTTACGGCACATAGAAGAGAAAATTTTGGACATGGTCTTGAGAATATATGTATTGCCCTCAAGTTGTTAGCTTCTAAACACAAGGAACTAAAATTTGTTTTTCCCGTACACCTTAATCCAAATATTCAAGAGCCCGTAAAACGACATTTGAATAACATCCCTAATATTACTTTACTCCCTCCGGTAAGTTACGATGATATGATTTTTCTTTTGAGTCGCTCTTTAATCATCCTTACCGACTCGGGGGGCATACAAGAAGAGGCCCCCGCTTTAAATGTACCTTTTGTAGTGTTGCGTGAGGTAACTGAAAGACCTGAAGGGATTGAGGCTGGCTGTGGGATTTTAGGAGGAACAACTTCCGAACATATTATTTCATCTTTCCATAAGATTTATTTAAACCCTCTGCTTTTAAATAAAATGAAGAATGCTGTAAACCCTTATGGAGACGGACAATCTTCCAAAAAGATAATATCTATCTTGCAAAAGAAATTAACATGAAATGATGTTACTGCCAGCCTGTATGTTGTATTAATAAAAACATAATTTATTACTGTCTAATTGAAGAAGCCCTCAACAAACTATTTTTATTGGGTTCATCTGTTTCTTCTTTCAACAAAATCTTGTTGAGGGTTATGAAGATATTTTTACCCTTAAAGTATGTTACATTTTTAATTCTTTTTAAGAATACAATTTTGTTTGGGCAACTTTCCGCTGGTTTTACGTCAGCATCAAATGCTTGCCTGCAACAAAATGTATATCTAACAAATACATCTCAAAATGCTTTTCGGTATGAGTGGGATTTGTGCCCTCATGATTTCGATAGCTTAAGCACTAATCAGCCGATGGCAACAATTTCCGGGCTTTCTAATTACGGGGCTTATGCATATAAATTGGTTGAGGATAACGGCCTCTGGTACGGGTTTGTAGCACAAAGTTCTGTTAGCGGAGTGTTGTATCGCTTAGATTTTGGAAATAGCCCCTTAAATACACCCGCCATAGTTAATTTGGGTAATCCGGGAAATGTGCTAACAGACCCCGTAGGGATTGATGTTTACAAAGTAGGTAACAATTGGTACGGGTTTGTTGGCGTGTATGATTCAAATGGAGGTATTGTGAGGCTTGATTTTGGAACATCACTTACGAATAGCCCAAGTGGCCAAAACCTTGGTATGTTTGGGCTGAGCGGAAGATTTTGGGATGTAAAAGTGATAGAAGAAAATGGAAATTTAGTTTTAGTAATGCCATTACGAAGTGCCTCTACCTCTATTGTCAGAGTAAATTATAGAAATTCATTTAACAATCCCATTTCTAATTCGACTGATGTGTATGTTTCAACCCCCAATGCAGATGTAGTGTTGGGCAGTAGCTTAGATTTAGTTCAAATAGGGAATGACTGGGTGGCACTGGCCGTTTCAAATTCCAAAAATACAATTGTTCAGTTTCGCTTTGTGTCAAGCATTTTTTCAGAACCTACTGAAGAAAGGGTTTATGCAGGAAGCGAACTGAATAAACCTTTTCAGATAAAAATTTTGCGAGAAGGCTCGCGTTATGTAGCAGCCGTAACCAATGAAAACTCAATCCTTGATATTGTTAATTTTTTTACTTTTAGTTTAAGTACTTCACCTGCAAAAATGGCGCATGCCAGTTTACCTTCTCTTCTGGCAATCAGCGTGTGCAAGTACAAAGATGTTAGTGTCGTTCAAGGGGCAGGCCTAAGTAACACCATATCAGAATTAGTTTTTCATTCAGTCTGTGATGCCCCCTATTCTTTTACTCAAACAGTTATACCTTTTAATCTAAAATACGGTGTGGCGGGCACAAAAGACATTCAACTCAGAGCGTTTGATACTCAGGATTTATTTTCAACAGCTTCGGCTCAAATCATTGTCTCGTCATCAACCGCCCCCGACATCACTTTTACCTCCCAAAACATCTGTGCCAAAAACAATATCAACTTCACATCTACTAATGTATCGGGCAATATCAGCTCTTACGCCTGGGCTTTTGACGATGGGGGAACATCGGCTGTGGCCAACCCAAGTTACATTTATACTTCGGCAGGCACTTATTTGCCGGCCTTAACGGTAACGGCTTCTAACGGCTGCCAGAACATAATACAAGATTCGTTACGGGTTTTCAATCCACCTCAAGCCAACTTTCTATTGCCCCCGGCATCGCCCTTTTGCACCAACCAAAATTATACGTTTGCCAACAGTTCAATCTTCGATGCGGGGTCATCGCCCGTTTGGCAGTGGAACGTAAACGGCAATCCGGTTTCGGCTAATCAAAATTTGAATTACACTCTTGCCTCGGCCAGTGCTCAAACCATTAGTCTTATCGCCAGCATACCGGGATGCTCTACCCAGAGCACACAAAATATAAGCACCGTGTTGGCCGGCCCATTGGTAAGTTTTACCTCTGCTACCACGGGATGTGTGGCTTCGTCTGTTTCATTTACCAATACCACCAGCGGATCGGTTACGGGCTACACCTGGGTTTTTGGCGATAGCAACACCTCCACTCAAACGAATATCACACATGCCTACATCAGCACGGGAACCTATATAGCTACACTTAACGCC
The DNA here is from genome assembly GCA_018267135.1 of Bacteroidota bacterium. Classification (GTDB taxonomy): domain Bacteria; phylum Bacteroidota; class Bacteroidia; order Cytophagales; family Cyclobacteriaceae; genus ELB16-189. Next base: position 4,386 of record JAFDZA010000026.1, on the reverse strand, counting down.
ACCAATGCCGCGGGTTGTCAAAATTCATTTTCAAAAAATATTTCAATCTACTCCAACCCACAACCCAAATTTTCAATTGAGTCTCCACCTTTTTCGTGCGCTAACTATCCGGCCCAGTTCGATAACAACACCGGCTTTTTAAGCGACAGCAATATTACCTTATGGCAGTGGAACTTTGGCGATGCGGCCAACGGCAGTTCTTCGGCTAAAAGCCCGGCCTACACTTTTTCGGCAGCCGGAAATTACAACGTGAGCTTAAAAGCAACCACCAACTTTGGCTGTACGGCTACAAAAGATTCGGTTGTTGCCATTCTTGCTTCACCCGTGGCGGGTTTTACCAATTCAGTTGCCTGCCTGAACCAAAGCACCCAATTTACCAGTACATCTACAGGTAGTATTGTTTCATATAAATGGTATTTTCCAGGGTTGGGCAGCCCCGTAACAGGCGCTAATCCGGGACCTCAGATATTTACTTCCTCCGGGGCAAATTCTGTTACGCTGGCAGTTACAGCTACAAACGGGTGCATCAACACCTTTACCAAATCTATCAATATTCCCGTTCCTCCGGTGGTGGATTTCAGTATTCAATATCCCTGCACCCGAAATGCTACGGTATTTCAGGAACTAAACCCCGGGGGCAGCGACCCAACGGTTTCTTGGAACTGGAACTTTGGCTCGGCCACCACTACAGGCTCTCCGGCCACATACAAATTTTCTTCTTCAGGCGGGTATGGCGTAACGCTTACCACCACCCGGCAGTCGGGATGTGTTTACTCGGTTACTAAAAACATTTCTATTTACGATGGCCCCATAGCCAGCTTTACTCCTTCAGTCATAGCCGGGGCGGCTCCGCTGCCTGTTACTTTTAACAACACGTCCACGGCCGATTCGTACGGATGGCAGTTTGGCGATGCGGCTAATTCTACCAGCACAGTTCCTTCCCCCACGTTTACCTATTCACAACTTGGTGAGTATAAAGTACAGCTCACGGCAAATAATGTTATCGGCTGCCGCGACACCATGAGTGTGTGGATCAGCGTAGTCATACCCAAACCCAGTGCTACATTGAAAATATTTTCTCTCATACCTTCTTCATCGGCTAATTCCTCACAACCCTATTTATCTGTTTTCAACTCGGGGAATGTGCCGCTGGTAAACCCCGAAGTGGATATTGATTTAGGCGGGGGCGGAAAGGTGAAGCAAACGTTAAGCGGCCTCATTCAACCTCAGGGCACGCTCTCGCAAACACTCAACTTACAAATTTTAACCGGCTCTTTGTCGTATGTCTGTGTGCAGATAGTTGTGCCGCAAGATGTAAACCCCGACTCGGGCAAACAGTGCCTTACCCTGCAAGGCGATATGGTGTTTGAGCCGTATCCCAATCCGGCTTCGGGCACTATTAATTTGAATTGGATTACCACTTCTAACGAAAATATTGAAATCACTTTATTTAAAAGCGATGGAACGGTCGCCTTTCAGCAATCTTTTTCTAACCAGCCGGCCGGCCTCACACAATTCTCGTTGCCCACGGCACCGCTGGCCAATGGGCTTTATCTCATCCGGTTTTCGGGAGCCGTTACCCAAAAGACGTTTCGCGTAGCAATCACCAACTGATTGAAAAGAAATTGCTACCTTCGTTAAACCATTTTTTAATCTTATGTCAAATAAATTAAAACCGTTATTCAGAAATTTTTATGCGGTTACCGGTTTTTCATTTTTAATGTGGATGATTTTTTTAGACTCTAACGATCTGATTACCCGATTTAAAATGGGCTCTAAATTGCGCTCGCTGGAAAATGAAAAAACGTTCTATCGTGAAAAAATAAAAGAAGTAGAAAAAGACCGGCAAGAGCTTACCACCAATAAAGAGTTATTGGAAAAATTTGCCCGCGAAAAATACTTAATGAAAAAACCAACGGAAGATATTTTTGTTATTCAGGAAAATTAATTGCTATGAAAAAGTGGCTGTTGGTATCGGGTATATTCTTTCTCTCGCTTAGTGGATGGGCACAGTTTAATCCATCATTTAGAAAACCAGCTGCCAGCCAGCCGTCAGATCAGCGAAAGGTTTATTTCTCCATGGGCGGAGGGCTGGGGTTTGGCACCGATGTAAACGGATTCAATTACAATTATTACTCTCTATTGCCGATGATTGGATACCGCCTTTCCGATCAGTTTTCGGTGGGTGCTACCGGCACCTACCAGCGATATAATTATACAAGTGTGGGCGCCTCTTACACACAATATGGGGCCGGGCCATTTGTGCGCTATATGATTAACCCGGTTTTTTTTCAGGCAGAATATGATTTAATCAGTGCCCCTAATATCTATAGTACAAATTCTAATGGCGAGCCTGCCCGCTCTACCTTCCCGCGTATGCTTTTCGGGATCGGATATATTTTTTCGAGCGGGAAAAGAACTTCGTTAGGTGGCTTGGTAATGTACGATGTGCTATACCATGTGCCCAGTGTATTTGCCTCACCCATTGTTACCCGGATATTTGTTTCTTTCTAAAACGGCACATCAAATTTTTTCCCTACTTCTATTAAGTCGGCCACTACTTTTGTATTGAGAGGGATTCCGTTTTTCATCCGGTCTATTTCAAATTCTCTTTCCGGGTCGCCAGGAATGATTAGCTTTTCTTCTCCGGCAACAAGCTGAGCGGAACGGAAACGTTCAATCCATTGATCCATGTGTTTTTTAAATTCATTTGCCGGGCGAAACGCATCGATGCGCATCGCTCCAAAAAAATGACCGATCCCTTCCCCCACCGGGTTGGCAGGTGGATTTAGAAAACTTACAAATGGCGGAACCCACGGGCCATAATTGGCGCCACTTAATACAGCCGAAAAAATATCTACCCAGGCACCCAGGCAAAACCCTTTGTGGCTGCCGTGCTCGCGGTCGCTGCCCAATGGTATCAAAGCACCTCCATTTTTTAATTCGTTGGGGTTAGATGAGGGCGATCCGTCTTTTTTTTGAATCCAGCCGAGCGGAGCTTCTTTTTCTTTGCGCTGTAAAATTTCCAGTTTTCCATTAGCGGCCGTAGTGGTCGCAAAGTCAGCTACAAACGGGGGTTGCTGGCCGGCCGGAATAGCAACAGCAATGGGGTTGGTGCCCAGCAGACGCTCAACCGAAAATGTGGGAGCTACCAACGGGCTGGCATTGGTCATGGCCATTCCAATCATATCTTGAGGCAAGGCCATCATGGCATGATGGCCTGCGATGCCAAAATGGTTTGAATTTTTTACCGCTACCCATCCGGTGCCGGCTTGCTTTGCTTTAGCCATGGCGATCTCCATCGCTTTGGGAGCGACTACTAAACCCAATCCACTATCGCCATCTACTACGGCTGTACTGGGGCTTTCGTGCACCACCCGAATGGCGGGCCGGGTGTTGATGCGATGGGCTTCCCACAAACGCACGTAGCCGCTTAAACGAGCTACCCCATGCGAATCAATCCCGCGCAGGTCGGCCCGAAGCAGCGACTCAACCGCCCGCATAGCTTGGTCTTCCGGGCATCCGATTTTTAAAAAAATTTCTTTGGCAAAAGCACTTAGGTGAGAGTGCGAAAACAGAGATTCATTCATGCTGCAAAGCTAATTCATAATTAGAAACGATGTGTAACGAGAGGCAGCAAGAGGTTAGTACAGTGTAAATTATTGTAACTCTCTGCAAATTTATTGATGAAAGTATTAATTTAGAAAGACGAAGCCAAGCTAACATTTTTTATAAAAATGGATAAAATACAAAGTAAGATAGCAGCTCTCTTTGACGGTGATAATGCTGAAAGTGGATTATGTGAACAAATTTTAAAAGAGATTAGCAAATACGGACGGGTCACGATCAAGCGAATATATGGAGACTGGACTAATCCCTATATGAAAAGTTGGAGAGAACAAGTTAATAAACATGCAATACGGCCAATACAAAAGTTCACTTACACTACAGGAAAAAATTCTACCGACACGGCACTAATAATAGATGCCATGGATATACTGCACTCAAAAGCTGTTAATGGTTTTTGTATTGTTTCAAGCGATAGCGATTACACCGGGCTTGCCCACCGAATTAGAGAGGAAGGATTGTATATTATAGGTATAGGACGAAGCCAAACACCAGAGGCTTTTGTAAAAGCATGTGATTACTTTATATACTTTGAAAAACTTAAACAAGTTGCTCAGGAAAGCAAGCAAAAAATTATAGGAAAGAAAACAAGCAGCCCTAAAGCAAAAAAATTACAAAAACCGAAAATAGGTAATTCTAAGTTCAACTAATAAGTGCAACACAAGGGGTTGAAAGAAGGGAAGATTTCTCCTCCCTTCAATTGACCGAAGTTAATTAAACTTGTGTTGCGATGACAAATTATAAACAACTGGGTCAAGA
>JAFDZA010000025.1 GCA_018267135.1 Bacteroidota bacterium | reverse complement strand
CAAACGTGTAAGCCAAGTAGAAAAAATGATCAACGAAAGACCTGTACGAAAATTTAACTATCAAACCCCAAATGCTGTATTTTTACGAAAACTAAAAGTTGCACTTATTACTTGAACACAGCTTTTAAAGAAAATTGAAAAGGGTTAACATGATCCAAATAGCGCCATTATAATCTTTTTATTACGGTAAAAGGCAGCTAAAAATTTTAAAATCATAGAACAAAATCGCAAAATTTTCTTAGATTGCTCTGCTATTGAAAGGGCTACCTTAAATGCGATTAAAAATAACAGTTTTGTTGGCAATTTGTGCTTTCGTTCTAACGAGCCGGAGTAAAGTAATGGCGCAGGAGAGAGAGCGGCAAGCAGAAATGGAGAATCAGCAAGAATTAAACCTGCATTTGGAATTAAATTTGAATGAAGATAAGGTTCTGTTAATGGAGCCGGAATCAAAACCAACTAAAATAATAAATCCGGCTAGCGAGACCATACCAGCAGGAACCAAAAAATCTGATCAGCAAGTAAAGTCAAACGAAAAAAATCCACTTTCTTTTAACTTTTTGTATTTTATTATTCAACGATTTAAAATTTCAGATATCGTTGGCGATTGACACACAACACAGGGTTTCCATTTTAACTTTTAATCAAAAAAGATTTCAGGTCTTTTAAGTTGAGAAGTCCTTCATAATAAGATTTGCCAAAGATGACGGCAAAAATACCCATGTCGTTCAAGCGTTTAATATCATCCACTCCACGCACTCCACCGCTGGCTAATATTTTCAGGTCGGGGAATTTGTCTATCAGCTCTTGATAAAATTCAAAAGCCGGACCTTCTAAAACACCATCGCGCGAAATATCGGTGCATTTGGCATACTTCAGCCCGCGGTCATGAAAATACTGGAGATGATCAAACAAATGGATTTCTGATTTCTTTTGCCAACCCCGATAAGCCACAATTTTAGATTTGATGTCGGTAACATCTGCGCCTAACGTCATTTTTTCGCGACCGTAGGATATGATCCATTGCGAAAAAATTTCAGGGTGGGCAACGGCCACACTGGAGGCCGTAATGTAGGCAGCCCCAGACTCAAATGCCTTGCCCACGTCCCCATCGGTAGAGATACCGCCCGTAAAATCAACTTTTAAATTCGTGTGGCCGGCAATGGTTTCAACCACCTGATAATTTTTGGGGCTGCCACGCTCGGCTCCATCTAGATCGACTAAATGCACCACCTCAATGCCATGGTCTTCAAACCGCTTGGCCAGATCGAGCGGATTTTCATCGTAAATTTTTTCGCTGCTGATATCGCCTTTGCGCATCTTTACCACTTTATTTTGGCGTATTGCAATGGAGGGTATTACTTGAATCATATCGAATAAATTATTTTACGGTAAAAGGAACGACAACTAACGTCTTATCCCAAATAAAAACTAACTCAGCCCCTTCCGCAACCTTTTCAACAGAAATGGTAAACTGTTCAAACATCTTATCGTGCCTTACTACGGGCACCTCCTGAATGAGAACATCGGCCGGAGTATTTCGTTGTGCTTCGCCATCAAAGTTAACACCCCAATAAGGAATTTCAGAATTGAATATAACCTGCCAGGTCTTTTCGCCCGGCACAGACCACAAACTGTATTTACCTGCTTTTAATATATTGTTGCCAAACGTCAGATCCTGGTTGGTTTCAAAGGTGGTGGTTTCGTTGGCTCCTGTTCTCCAGGTTTTGCCGAAGGGCACCAGTTTACCAAATATCTCTCGCCCCTTTTTGTAAGGCCGGTTGTAGTAAACATCTATTTTTAATGTGCCGTCTTTAAATCGAACCGTCTCTTCCGGGCTATGCGATTTTGTTTTTACCCGGATAAAGATAAAGGCTATTACAAGCAAAACGATAATAATGCCGCCAATTGCCAATTTTTTTTTCATGAAAAGAAGGTAGAATACCCGGTTATACTTATATCGCTTATTTTTCTTTCAGCAAATTGCAAATATTTGAAAAGAGAAATCTATTTTTGAAAGATAAAATTTTAGGTCATGTCAGTTTATGGTATTGTTTTAGCTCTTTTTGTTCTGGCCATCGTTTCTATCTGGTTGTTTCCCAACAGCAAGGTGAGCGACAATGAGCACGATATAAAGCACTAATCGGCTCAATGAATATTTGTGTTTTTTGCGGATCGGCCTCCGGGCATGATCTTCAATATAAAAACGCCACAGCCGAAGTGGGCCATCTTATTGCCCAAAGTAAATCCACGTTAGTTTATGGCGGAGCCAGGGTTGGCTTAATGGGCGTTTTGGCAAACGAAGTGCTTTTGCATGGAGGCAAGGTAATTGGAGTTATCCCCGATTTTTTGATGGATAAAGAAGTTAGCCACACCGGCCTTACGCAATTGGAAATTGTGCATACCATGCACGACCGAAAGCGGAAGATGGCCGAAATTTCGGATGCGTTTATTGCCCTACCCGGAGGCTGGGGCACGCTCGATGAATTGGCCGAAATCTTAACCTGGAAACAACTAAGACTCATCGATCAACCGGTGGGGATACTGAATACCCATTCATTTTTTGACTTGCTGATCGCCCAAATGCAAAAAATGGTAAGCGAAGGTTTTCTAAGCCAAAAGCATTTTTCTGAAATCATTATTGCCGACATGCCCCGCAACCTTCTTCCGGCACTTGGCGTAAATCTCATATAGAGCACAAAAAGTTTGTGCGGTTTTTTAGGTAGCTTGAAGTTATGTTGCGGATTACCCTTGCCCTTTTGTTGGTATGCTTTGCTGCTTTACAAAGTTTGGCACAGTTAGGTTTTGCCCTTACCAATAATGCCAAGAAAGTAGAAATCCCCATCGAAATCCATAATAACCTGATTGTGGTGCCGGTCATACTAAACAACCAACTGCCGCTTCGGTTTATTGTAGATACCGGGGTGCGCACCACGATTCTAACCGACAAAATGTACAGCGATATTCTGCGCCTTCCCTATTCCAAAAAAATTACCATCTCGGCCCCGGGCGGAAAAAATACAGTAAATGCTTACATCGCTAATAATGTAACAATTGATATGCCCGGAGTTCGCGGCAAGGGCCATGCCATGATGGTGCTTGAAAATGATTTTCTTGAGCTAAGGAGTTCGCTCGGATCAGAAGTACATGGCATTCTCGGCTATGAGCTTTTTAGCCGCTTTGTGGTGAAAATAGATTACAAAGCCCGAAGACTCATACTGATGACTCCGCCCAAATTTAAACCCAGCCGAAAATACTCTCGGTTGCACATAACGGTGGAAGACACCAAACCCTATTATGTAACCGAACTCAGAATGAATGACACTACTATCATTAGCGCGAAGCTGATGATTGATACAGGTGCCAGCCACGGCCTTTTCTTAGATACCGAATCGAACAACAAAATTGTATTACCTCCGCAAAATATAGAATGCATTGTAGGCCGCGGCCTGGGGGGCGATATTCTGGGGCGGATGGCGAGAATAAAACAACTTAAAATTGGAAAGTATGTTATTCCGGATATGATCACCAGTTTCCCCGATTCCAAAAGTTACTTTGATACCCTGCGCTCGTTTAAGTCGGTGTACCGAAATGGCTCCATTGGCGGAGAAGTACTAAGCCGCTTTGATGTAGTATTTGATTTCCCCAATGAACGCATTTATGTAAAACCCAATTCTACCTTGCGCAAAAAATCATACTACAATATGAGTGGCCTTTCCGTAAAAGCCGAAGGCCAAACACTGAATGAATTTAGCGTAGCAAACGTAAGACAAAACTCACCGGGTTATTTGGCCGGCATACTGGCCGGAGATAAGATTTTGAAACTAAACGGCAACGCCACCGAAGGTATGCAGTTGAGCCAGGTAAACAACTACTTCGATAGCAAGCCGGGCAAAAAAATTGTAATCGAGCTGAAACGGGGCAGTGAAATACTAACGAAAGAATTTATGTTGGTGAATGAAATTTAAAGAAATGCGATCTTCCAATCGCTTTGCAGAGAAAGCATAGTTATATAAACCAACATTTCTGTTTAATAAATAAAAGGGTGGAGGGATTTATGTTGTTAGTACTAAGAAGGGGTGCATTATGATAGATTGGAAGACATTGATTTACGAAGAGAGTTGATGAATTTAAATGGGGAGATAAAAGTCAGGGATAATAGAAGCAGAGTTTTTGATTCTACAGAGAAAAACATAATCAATCTATGACAACAAATAACGTAAAACCCGAAGGAAGGAAAAGCAGATGGACGGCAATCCTCCAAGCATGGCTGATTGTCGGCAGCTTAGATATGTCGGCCGCAATTATTCAAACCCTTATTTATGGCAGGAACCCGATTGACATGTTCCGCTACATTGCCAGTGGGTTTTTTGGTAACACGGCATTAGAGGGGGGAACGCTCTATGCTGTATTAGGTGTCTTGTTTCATTATTGCATCGCACTGATCTGGTCTATGTTTTTCTTTTTTATCTACCCTAGAATTTCTTTTTTGTCAATAAATAAAATATTGACAGGCATTCTTTATGGTTTTTTTGTTTGGTTTGTGATGAACCAACTTATTTTGCCTTTATCCAATACGCCCCCTTTCCCGTTCAAGTTGAAATCCGCATTAATTGCAATGAGTATTTTGATAGTGGCTATCGGGTTTCCGTTGGCTTTTCTGGCCAGCCGTTTTTTTTCTAAGAAAGACTGTTAGTTCTTGTTCTTTGCAAAACTCCCTGCGAAGGGATTTTTTTGCGCACAGGAAAGATTAAAAAAAACCTAATGAGGAGTGGGGTCAGGAAAATAATTTCAATATTTTTTCCAGGTCCACATTTCCACCGGAGAGGATAACTCCAATTTTTTTTCGATAGAATTTTTCTCGTGATTTTAGAACGGCTGCCAGGGGCACGGCCGCGGAGGGTTCAATAATTATTTTCAAACGCTCCCACATTAATCGCATAGCGGAAATAATTTCCGGATCAGAAACGGTAATCACTTTTTGTACGTGCTTTTTTATAATAGGAAAAGTTTTGTTGCCCAACGAAGTGAGCAACCCATCGGCCACCGACTGCGACTGGGCAAGTTCTATTTTGCCACTTTGTAAAGAACGGAAAGCATCGTCTGAACCGGCCGGCTCAGCGGCAATAACGGCTGTGTCGGAAGAGAAATAACTTGTGGCTAAAGCTGTTCCGCTCAGCAAGCCTCCTCCTCCTACCGGGGCAAGGATTGCATCTAAATTTTTTGCTTCTTCAAATAATTCTTTGGCGGCCGTTGCTTGCCCCGTTATGACCTCATAATTATTAAACGGATGGATTTCAGTGGCTCCGGTTTCTTTTACCACCGTTGCCAGCGTTTGTTCGCGTGCGGTTAAGGTAGGCTCACATTCATAAATAATTCCGCCATACCCACGTACGCCTCTTTTTTTAATTTCCGGTGCGGTGTGTGGCATCACAATGTATGATTTTGTACCCAGTATCTGAGCAGCACGGGCGATAGCTTGAGCATGGTTGCCAGATGAGTGGGTAGCTAACCCTTTCGTAAGTTGTTCGGGCGGAAGAGAAAGAGCAGCGTTCATGGCACCACGCGCTTTAAAGGCCCCTACTTTTTGAAAATTTTCGCATTTAAAATAAAGCGAACAACCGGCTTGTTCATTGATGCTTTGGCTAGTTAGTATCGGAGTGTGGTGAATGTATGGCTGAATACGTTCGTGGGCCGCTTCAATATCTCTTTTTGAAATCAGCTGATCCATTTTATTTTTTCTTCAAGGGGCTTTCTTTTCCTTGATTCGGGCAAGTTTTTTTTAGGTATGCCTAAGTGGATAAAGCCCAGTAACTTGTCTTCTCCTGTTAAATCAAAAAATGCTTTTGCCTCTTCCAACGAGGTAACCCCGCCCGTGCCCAGATAACAACCAATGCCATACGCGGTGGCGGTGAGGTAGATATTTTCTATGGCACAAAATACAGCACCCATCTCTTCCCATTCGGGCAAACTTTTTTTCTTATCGCGCTTCATGCCTACGGCAATAACGTGCGAACACTGTAAGGGCTTTTTCTTCAGCCCTTCGTATTTCGTTTCATCGAATGTACCGTTTAGCGTGGCGACTTCTTTATAACATTCGCTTTGAAAGTCAGCCAACTTTTTTAACCCTTCATCTGCAAATACTACAAAATGCCATGGCTCGGTAAGCTTGTGCGTAGGCGCCCAGGTAGCATTTTCCAGTATTTGCCTTACGATGGTATCATCTATTTTTTCGCCAGTATAATCTTTGGTGTAAACCGACCTGCGGGCATGGATCAGTTGGTTGAATTGAATAACATCAAACATTGACATGGCACTTTAACAGGAAATTTTATCAACTCTTCGGGCATGTCTTCCTCCTTCAAAGGAGGCAAGCAAAAAACGATCTAAAATTTTTTCGGCTAACTCGGCACTGATAAAGCGGGCGGGCAAACATAATACATTGGCATGGTTGTGCTGGCGGGCCAAAGAAGCAAGTTCTTCCGTCCAGCAGATGGCCGCGCGTATACCTTGATGTTTGTTGGCCGTCATCGCCACGCCATTGGCGCTCCCGCAGATTAAAAGTCCCAGATCAAATTCTTTTTTTTCTACGGCAAGAGAAACCGGATGGGCAAAGTCGGCATAATCGGCTGGCTCAGCACTATACGTTCCGAAGTCGTGAATGACATACCCCTTTTTTTCGAGCTCTTTTTTCAGCCGTTCCTTCAGTTCAAACCCGGCATGGTCGGCACCTATTGCAATTTTTTTCATCTGTTAGAGGGTTGGTCTCGTTTTAGTTCGGCTGCTTCTTCTTTTTCTTTTTGTTTCACCACCATTGCCGAGATGAATATACTTATTTCAAATAAAATGTAAAGAGGCAAAGCCACCAGCATTAACGTAAATGGGTCAGACGAAGGCGTGATGATGGCACTTCCGATTACAATTCCCACAATAGAATGCTTGCGAAATTTGCGCATGAACTGAGGCGTAAGCATGCCGATTTTTGTTAGGAAGTAAACAGCCGTAGGGAATTGAAAGAGAAGCCCACAGCCTAATACCATACTTACCACGGTGGATACATACGAAGTAATGTCGAACTGATTTACAATCTGAGAGCTCACGGTGTAAGTAGATAAAAACCAGATAGTCATGGGCGACAAAATGTAATAACCAAAAGCGACACCCAGCAGAAATAGAAATGATACAGCAAAAACGGCTCCGCGGGCGGAAGATTTTTCTTTTCGGTAAAGCCCGGGTTTTACGAAACTCCAGATTTCCCAAAACACATACGGGAAGGCTGCGATCAGGCCAATCACAAACGAGGCCGTGATAGACATCATAAACTGGCCCGTCATATTGCGGCTCTGCACTTTAAAGTCGAAAGCTTTTACACAAAGCTGATCTTCCGCGCCCACCAGTTTGCCTAATTCGCAAAGCCATCTAAAGGTGGGAAAATCAACCCGACTTGGGGCAAAAAGAATATGGTCGAATATCCACTCTACAAAAACAAACCCTAAAATAGAGCATATAATAATGGCGGCCACCGACCGCACCACATGCCACCGCAATTCCTCGAGGTGATCGAGGAAAGACATTTCTTTTTCTTCTTCCATTAATTAAACAGGGGAAATTTTTTCATCAACGCATTTACTTTCTTCTTCACATTTTTAAGATGTTTTTCGTCTTGGGGCTTTTGCAGTGCTTCATCTATTAAATCTACTACGCGCACTACGTCCTTTTCTTGCAAGCCCCGGCTGGTAATAGCGGGCGAGCCAATGCGAATGCCGGAAGTAACCATGGGGGATTGGGTATCAAACGGCACCATATTTTTATTAATTGTAATGTCTGCTTTAATCAAAGCTTCTTCAGCTACTTTGCCGGTCAGGTTTTTAGAGCGCAGATCGATCAACATCAAATGATTATCGGTTCCGCCTGAAATAATTTTATAACCACGAAGAATAAATTCAGCAGCCATGGCTTTGGCATTTTTAGCTACCTGAACGATGTGTTGCAAGTAGGCATCGCTAAGAGCTTCGCCAAAGGCAATTGCTTTGGCCGCAATTACGTGTTCGAGCGGGCCGCCTTGGGTACCGGGAAAAACTCCGGAATCCAACAGGGAAGAAATTTTTCTCAATTCTCCTTTGGGAGTTTTTAAACCAAAGGGGTTGTCAAAATTTTTTCCGACCATGATCAAGCCTCCTCTGGGGCCACGCAGGGTTTTATGCGTAGTGGTGGTAACAATATGGCAGTGTTCCATCGGGTCGTTAAGCAAGCCGCGGGCAATCAATCCGGCCGGGTGAGAGATGTCGGCCAATAGCAATGCTCCCACACTGTCGGCTGCTTCGCGCAATTTTTTATAATCCCAGTCGCGGCTATAAGCCGAGGCTCCGCAGATAATCATTTTAGGTTTTTCGCGTTGGGCTGTTTCCACCACTTTGTTAAAGTCGATAAGGCCGGTTTCCTGTTCTACCCCATAAAACGAAGGATGATATAACTTACCTGAAAAATTGACGGGCGAGCCATGCGTAAGATGACCGCCATGCGAAAGATCAAATCCTAAAATTTTATCGCCCGGCTTTAGGCAAGCCAGCATAACAGAGGCATTAGCTTGTGCGCCCGAGTGGGGCTGTACATTGGCCCACTCCGCTCCAAACAATTGTTTGATACGGTCTATTGCGAGTTGTTCTATTTCATCGACTACTTCGCACCCGCCATAGTAGCGCTTGCCGGGGAGCCCCTCGGCATATTTATTGGTAAGCACAGAGCCTTGAGCTTGCATTACCTGCTTGCTTACAAAGTTTTCGGAAGCAATTAACTCGATGCCGTGTTCCTGACGTTGTTTTTCTTTTTCTATCAGATCAAACACAAGTTTATCTCTTTTCATAATTTGATAGTGCGTTTAAAGAAGGGCGTTTAAAATGAACGCCAAAAATAGGGATCGGAAAAAGATTTTACTAACAAGATTAAAGTTTGATGGCCCGCTTCTTAATAGATAGAGAAGGGTTTACCTTTATAAGAACAAAATCATATATTGCCGGTTTGAAATTTTTGTATCTTTGGCACTTGCCTAAAAATCATATTATGAGGAAGTTGACTTTACCGTGTTTATTAATTGCTTTTTCACTAGTGGCAGTGAGTTCCTATGCCCAGTTTAACAGAAAAAGTATAAAAAAGAACAATAAGCGCATTGCCTCATACACCGGAAAAAAACCCTTTGGAAGGCAAAATGTGTATACGGCCGTTGGTGTGTCGTTAAACGCATTAAATTATTATGGCGACCTCGCCCCCCTGCCTTCCCGGTTTAGCACCGATATTGCGTTTACAAAACCGGCTATTGGTATTTCTTTATTTCACCGGTTTGGTCCACGTTATACGCTGATTGGCCAGTTTATGTATGGCACACTTAAAGGCTCGGATGCCGAATCGGCTAAGAAGGCCTCAAACGAGTCGGTTAATTTTAGAGAAGTACGAAATTTATCTTTCAGAAATCAGATTAAAGAACTTTCGGTGGTAGCCGTATTCGATCTTTTTGAAAACGAAGGAACCTATATAAGCCGGGTAAAATGGACTCCTTATGTGTTTGCAGGAATTGCAGCTTTTTTACAAAATCCACAAGCCCAGGCTCCCAAATATTATTTAGATGGAGTTACTCCAACCGGAATGGAAGGAAAATGGATAGACTTGCAACCGCTGGGAACGGAAGGGCAGCAATCAGGTACTTCTACCCTCCAGCCGGGCGATGTTAACTACGGAATAAAACCATACAGTTTATTTCAGGTGGCTATACCATTTGGCGTGGGAGCACGTTTTAGACTTAACGAAGTACTTGATTTGTGGGCCGACATAGGTTTCCGGTACACGTTTACCGATTACTTGGATGATGTTAGCAAAAATTATGTGGACCTTTCTCGGTTTAATAACCCGCTGGCAGCAGCGATGTCGTACAGAACCAACGAACTCCCCACCGCCACGCTTCAAAATTTTCAGGGCACTTTGGGTACACGAACCATTAATAATGTAGTTATTAATAATAGCGGTACTCGTGGGCCGGTAACTGTTATTAGAGGGTATGGAGAAGAAAATAAATGGGATAACCGTGGAAATGCTAAGAACAAAGACATTTATATGGTTACTTCTATTAAGCTCACCTACATATTGGGGGCCTCTTTTCATCGCGCTAAATTCAGATAAGAAAATATGGGGATAAGCCGACTAAGACAACTATTGTCGGTGGCTTTACTTCTGCTGACGAGCAAGGCAGAGGCTCAACTTTCTCAAAAATCAGAGGTTGGTTTTGGGTTAGGTGTTTTTAATTACACCGGAGATATTGTTCGTACTTACGATATCACTACAGCAAAACCAGCCGCTACTGTTTTTTATCGATCTAACATCAGTCGTGTAATTAGCTTTCGTGTAGCTCTTACCGGAGGGCAGCTGGCAGCCAGTGATAAGCATCACCCAATAGACTCGGCTGCCATACTAAGAAATGCCTCGTTTAACATTTTTTTACTAGAGGCATCTACAGTTTTTGAGTATCATTTTCTGGATTGGCGCGATGACCGGAAAAGATTACGATTTACCCCCTACTTGTTTGCCGGAGTAGCCATGTTTGGCATATCCGGAAACGCTAATAAGCCGGCTCCGTACAGTAATGTGCAGATGGCAATCCCTTTTGGTGGAGGGGTGAAGTACGTACTCAACCCCAAATACTACATTTCATTTGAAGTGGGTGTACGAAAAACATTTTTTGATTATCTCGATAATATTTCGGGGCCTACTTCACGGGTTAAAAATTATCAATATGGAAACCCCAACAAATACGATAGCTATTTCTTTACTGGAATAAGTTTAACCTACACCTTCTACGACATCCCGTGCCCTTCCAGCCCCTACGGCCGGAAATGAAACTTTTTAGCTTTTTCAAACATCTACACGGCACAAATTAGGTCATGTTCAATTACAAAATTTGGCTACTTTTGCAGCCTTGTGGCTACAGCAAAAGAAAATATTGTACCGGCTAACCTTCCTCAACACATCGCTGTAATAATGGATGGGAATGGCCGATGGGCAAAAAAGAAGGGGGCCGCCCGTATTTTTGGCCATCGCAATGCGGTGCAAGCAGTAAAAGAAATTACGGAAGCCTGTGGGGAAGTGGGTATAAAATATCTTACCCTGTATGCATTTAGCACAGAAAACTGGGGAAGGCCAAAGGAAGAAGTAGATGGGTTGATGGAATTGTTGGTAAATACCCTGCAAAAAGAAATAGGTACGCTGATGAAAAACAACGTACGGCTGAAGATGATAGGCCAGGTGGATCATCTCCCGTTGATATGTCAGGAAAATTTGGCAAAAGCCATCGGGCAAACACAGACAAACACCGGGCTTATGTTAATTCTTGCTTTAAGCTATAGCGGAAGAAGAGAGTTGACGGAGGCAACAAAAAAAATTGCCGGGCAAGTAAAAAAAGGATTGATTGAACCAGACCAGATTACAGAAAAACTAATAGAAGATTATTTGGAAACACGAGGCATACCCGATCCGGAATTATTGATTCGAACCAGTGGAGAAATGCGCGTAAGCAATTTTTTACTTTGGCAAATAGCCTATACAGAACTATATATAACACCAAAATTTTGGCCCGACTTCCGAAAAGAAGACCTCTTTGAAGCGATCTGTGCCTACCAAAAGAGAGAACGAAGATTTGGAAAAGTGCTGACCCCAACCGCCTAACCCCGATGAAGAGGATTTTATTGATTTGTTTTTTTGTAGCCGTTCATTCTATCATAGCCCAGGCGCAGTTCAGAAGAAAAAACCAGACCACGGTTGTCCCGGATATTAAGAAAGGAAACAATCTTAACTATTCGGCTCCTACCGAATATTTTATTGGAGGGATTGATATTACCGGCCTGAACGTGCTAGATAAAAATGCTTTGATTTCGCTTACCGGATTAAAGGTGGGCGACAAAATAAAAATACCCGGCACGGCTACCGCCACGGCCGTACGTAAACTCTGGAAGCACGGACTGGTGGGCGATGTAACCATCGTAGCAGACCGTATTGAAGAGGACAAAGTATATATCCTGATTCAGCTAACGGAAAGACCCCGCCTTACCGATTTTTATTTTACGGGGCTCTCGTCTTCAAAACAATCATCTTTAAAAGAAGACATGCGGCTGATACGAGGCAAAATTGTTACCGATGCCATGATCCGAAATGCGGAGAGTTCGGTAAGGAGGCATTTTACTAAAAAAGGATTTCTGAACACACAGGTTAACATTATAAAAGAACGTGACACATTGAATCGCGGAGGCGTGCGCCTGCGCATCAATGTAGATGTGCAGTCGAAAGTAAAGATCAAGCATATTCTTTTTGAAGGGAACAAAGAGGTAAGCGATCAGAAATTGAAAAGCATGTTTAAGAAAACACACGAGAAAGCTCAATTCAGTTTACACCGGGCTATTTTATCGAGCTTATTAGATTTTAAACCACGCTACGTAAAAGAGTATATCGACTCAAGCCGCCACATGAATTGGCGCGAAGTAAAAGATTTCTTTGCCAACCATGTAAAATTAAATTTCCTCAAAAGCTCCAAATTTATTCGCGGAGAATATGAAGAAGACAAGAAAAAATTAATTGCTCGTTTGAACAACGATGGCTTCCGCGATGCCGAAATCCTTTCCGATTCAATTATAAAAAGCGGATACTCCACCATTGATTTGAAGTTGAAAGTGAATGAAGGGAAAAAGTATTACTTCCGAAATATAACCTGGACAGGGAACTTCTTATACACCTCGGCCACCCTTAACAAAGTGTTGGATATCCGCAAGGGCGATGTGTACAGCCAGGAGTTGATTCAGAAAAAAACTACGTTTAATCCTAAGGGCGGAGCCGACATCAGCGGGCTATACATGGATGACGGCTATCTGTTTTTCCGGGTTACACCTGTAGAGGTAGCCGTAGTAAACGATTCCATAGACGTAGAGATGCGCATATTTGAAGGCGACCAAGCCATTATAGATCAGGTTCCTATTACCGGAAATGAACGCACGAGCGAGCACGTTATCAGGCGGGAACTCTCCACCATTCCCGGCCGGAAATTTAGCCGGTCAGACCTAATCCGCACGCAGCAGCAACTCTCACAAATGGGCTATTTCAATGCACAAAAGATTGAGCCGGAAGTTCGGCCTAACCCGGCTAACGGAACGGTAAACATTGGTTGGAAAGTAGAAGAACAATCGAACGACCAGGTACAACTTTCCGGAGGATGGGGTGGATACTACGGCTTTGTGGGCACAGTAGGGTTAACCTTCAATAATTTTTCGCTCCGAAATGTACCCCACTTTAAAAAGTGGAGACCGCTGCCCGTGGGCGATGGCCAAAAGCTTTCTTTACAAATGCAGGCCAACGGAAAATCGTTTCAGAGTTATAGCATTTCATTCTCCGAGCCGTGGTTTGGCGGCAGAAAGCCGAACTCGCTTACCGTTAGCTTAAACCACTCCATCTCTCGCATACCGAGTGGCCGTAGCGGGTTTACGTTAAATTTTGATGCTACCAGCGCCTACCTGAAGCAAAGCGGAATTACTATTGGCTTTGGCCGAAGGCTGGAGTGGCCGGATACCTACTTTACACTTACCCATTCTGTTTCTTATTTGGTGTATCAGTACAACCGATATTTTAATTCTTCAACCCTGCCCATTTACGGTACGACCAACAGTTTAACGTTTAACACTACATTGTCGAGAAACAGTATAGATAACCCGATGTTTCCCAAAACCGGATCTACCATTTCTCTGAGTTTAAACCTCACTCCGCCTTATTCATTGTTCCGGTCAGCATCATATTACTTAGATAACACCCAGCGATATAACTGGATTGAATTGCACAAATGGATGTTTGATTCTAAGTTTTACTTAACATTGATAGGTAGCAAAAAGCCCGAAGGCCGAAGCTTAGTGCTCGAAACCAAAGCCCATTTCGGGTATATTGGTACCTACAATAATAAAATTGGAGGAGTGGGGCCGTTCGAACGCTTCCTCATGGGAGGGGCCGGCTTAACGGGCGGATTTAATTCGTTTGTATTAGGGCAAGATATCATTGGATTGAGAGGATACCCCGATAATCAGGTTACTCCGCCTCTTTATGCGCTGCGTGGAAGTGTAGGCGTTAATGGAATTGAAGGAGGGATTATTTATAATAAATTTGGTATGGAAGTGCGCTACCCGGTTGTTACCAGCCAGGCGGCCACGGTTTATTCCTTTGTTTTCACCGAAGCAGGGAACAACTGGAATAATTATCAGGACTTTAATCCGTTTAACCTATACCGCTCGGCCGGTTTTGGTGCCCGGATTTTTATGCCTGCATTTGGTTTAATTGGTTTGAATTGGGCGTATGGATTTGATACCCTGCCGGGAGCGAGCAATAGAAGTGGACAGCAGTTCCACTTTACCATTGGTCAGCAAATCCGTTAAAAAATGATAAAAATTGTATCGCTTGCTATTGTTTTATTTTTCGGCCTAAATGTTGCATTAGCACAAAAATTCGGATACATCGACTCAGAGTATATCTTGAGCAAAATGCCCGAATACGCGAAGGCACAAAATGAAATAGAACAATTTTCGGCTGCCTGGCAAAAAGAGATTGAAGAAATGCAGCATAAGGTAGATGGTTTATACTCCATGTATCAGGCCGAGCAGGTGTTGCTTACCGAAGAAATGAGGCAAGAGCGGCAAACGGAAATAAAAAAGAAAGAAACCGAGTTAAAAGAATATCAAAAAAAGGTTTTTGGATTTGGAGGTCTTTATTTTTTGAAAAAACAAGAATTGATTAAACCTTTGCAGGATAAAGTATTCGATGCGGTAAGTAAAGTATCAAAAGCCAACCGGCTGGCCATTGTGTTTGATAAGGCCGCGGAGTTGGTTATGATCTATACCGACCCTCGGCATGATTATACGGATTTTGTTTTAGAAGAACTGGGTCTGGGAGACCCGAATGATAAGGTAAAATAACTATTAACCAATTATAATGAAAATGAGAACTCTACTATCGTTGATTTTGTGCGGAGTGATGGTAACGGCCAAGGCACAAGATCACCCAGCTCAAAAAATAGGCTATGCTGATACCGAATACATCATGAGCCAAATGCCGGCCGTTAAAACCGTTGAAAGCGAACTTAAGACACATAGTGCGCAACTGGATAATCAGCTGAAGGCAAAATATGAAGACATTCAGGCTAAGTACAAAGCCTACCAAAACATGCCGGCTACGACCCCCGAAGCAATCCGTGCTGATAGAGAAAGAGAGTTGACTTCGTTACAAGAAAATTTTCAAAAATTTCAACAAGAAGCTCAATCATCATTACAAAAGAAATCAGCCGAACTATATGAGCCGGTTTATAAAAAAATAGGCGCTGCCACAGAAGAAGTAGCTAAAGAAAACGGTTTTTCATTCATTATCAGCCCGCACATACTTAACGGAGGCGACATTCTGCTTTACACAGACGAAAAATATAATATTTCAGATCTGGTATTGAAAAAAATGGGCATAACCCCTTCGGCCCAACCTCACACTACAACCACCACTGTTCCGATAAAGAAAAACTAAGAAAACAGAACCAATTTCAGCGAAAAGCCAGCTTTTTAAAAGCCGGCTTTTTTTGTTATAGCCAAGACCTGATCAGATCAACAGAAACTAATAACTTTGCTTTCCTATTTAAAACAGCATGTTACGGCTACTGGTTATTATTGCGTTGATCGTTTATATTTTATCGAAAGTGAGCAGTCTTATTTTTCGTATGAGCTCATCTTCTCAACAAAATAGAAACTTTCAGCAACGCAGACCCGAAGGCAGCGTTCGGGTAGATAGCAAGCCTCGAAAGAGTAAACAAGGAACAATAAAGGGGGGTGATTACGTGGACTACGAGGAAGTTAAATAACCTTGATCAATGGTACCCTATGAAAAAATACATACTACTCGTTATTTTTCTTGCTCTCTGCGTTGGAGGGTTTAGTCAGCCTAAACAAAAAAGACTGGCCCTTGTCATTGGTAATAGCAATTACAAATTTGTTAATCCGTTAAAAAATCCGCTAAACGATGCCCGGGCCATCTCCAGCTCTTTGCGCAGCCTTGGTTTTGATGTAATGGAGTACGAAGATATAACCCAGCCACAAATGAAACAGGCCATCAGTGAATTTGGCCAAAAACTAAATGGATATGATGTAGCCTTATTTTATTATGCCGGGCATGGTATTCAGTCGAAAGGAATAAACTACATTATTCCAATAGAAGCCGATCTAAAAAGCGAACAAGAGATAGAGTTTGATTGTGTGGCAGCCGACCGCGCGCTGGCCTTCATGGACGCAGCCGATACAAAAGTAAACATCGTAGTGTTGGATGCCTGCCGAAATAATCCGTTTGCCCGGGGTTGGCAGCGAAGCACCGGAGGAGGGGGCTTAGCCATGATGGATGCCCCCAAGGGCTCGTTGATAGCGTATGCTACCTCGCCAGGCCGCACCGCTTCAGACGGAGAATCATCCAACGGCCTTTACACCAGTGCGCTGTTAAAATTTATGCGCAACCCTTCGCTTACGATTGAGCAGGTGTTTAAACAAGTGCGAAATGAAGTGAGCGAAAAATCGGGCGGAGCACAGATACCCTGGGAGACCACCTCCTTAACAGGGGAAGACTTTTATCTAAGCCGGCAGCAGACTTCTGCATCTTCTTTGCCCACCGAAATGGCCCAAACAGAAAACAACGTTGCAGAAAACATCACCGCCAAACGACTAGTTGAACTAAAAACCACAAAAGTATCAGAAGAAGATAAAGCCCAGGCCGAAATTTTTTTCTCGCAAGGCAAAATATCGTACGATGCTTCCAAGTACGAAAAGTCCATTATCGAATTCAACAAGGCCATCCAACTCAACCCGGCTTATGCCGAAGCCTATTTTAAACGCGGATACAGTTATTATACCCTGGATAACTTTGATAAATCCGTTGCCGATTTTGATATGAGCATAGCCATCAACCCTAATCTTGCCGATGCCTACTATTGGCGGGCCAATGCCTTTCGCGGAGTGCGTCAAGATGATAAAGCATTGAAAGATTTTGCCAAAGCTATTTCCCTAAAGCACGATTATACATCGGCCTACTATTGGCAAGGCAGAACGTATTACGACCTCTCGATGGATGAAAAGGCAATAGGTAGTTTTCGAAAAGTATTGGAATTACAACCCGATTATGTAGATGCGTTTTATTGGTTGGGCCAAGCGTATTATGATTTAAAGAAATATGATGAAGCCATTACAAACTATAATCTGGCGCGAAAAGAAAAAAAACAAGACGCTGAAATTTTGTACTGGCGGGCCAATGCCCACTTTGCATTAAAACAATGGGAAATAGCCGTTACCGATTTTGATTCTGCCATTCAGGTTAAACCAAATTACCCGGATGCCTACTTTTATCGGGGGAAGGTAAAGTATAACTTAAAACAATACGAAAAAGCAGAAACTGATTTTTCTAAAGCTTGCGAGCTGAATCCAAAATATGCGGAAAGTTATTATTGGATTGCCCGGGTTAAATACCAGCAGAGCGATTACGACCGTGCCATCGAAAATTGTACCAAAGCATTAGAAATAAACAGCAACCACCATTTAGCTTATTATTATCGCGCCATGAGTTTATACTCGCAGGAAAAATATGAAGAGTCTGTTTCCGATTTCGACAAAAGCATTGAAATACAACCCGACCCCGATACTTATTACTGGCGGGGCAACGCCAAGTATGCTCTTCAGAATTATGCCGATGCCATCCCCGATTTTACCAAAGCTATTCAAACCGGATCCGGAGAAGAAGCGCTTAACGATTACTACTACTATCGCGCTAACTCATACCTTTCTCTTAAAATGTATACCAATGCTCTGAAAGATTTTACGGAGGCAATCAAAATTAAACCCGGGGTGGCGGCACAATGGTATTACAGGGGTATCACTTATTTTAATATGGATCAAAAAGAACAGGCGCGCACTGATATAGATAAAGCCATTGAACTGGATCCGGCCAACACTAAATATTCAGATTTTAAAAAATCAAATTACAAATAGTTATGCTTCTGCCATTTTCTAAATACGAGGCAACAGGCAACGATTTTGTTATAATTGACAACCACGATAAGAAATTTTCGTTGGATAAAAATCAAATTTTAAAAATCTGCCATCGCAAGTTTGGTGTGGGGGCTGATGGGCTGATGCTGATTGAAAGCCATCCCTCCCTGGATTTTAATCTGACCTATTACAATAGCGATGGATCAGCCAGTTTGTGTGGAAACGGAAGCCGGGCAGCTGTAAAGATGGCTTCTTTGCTCGGGATAGTAAAAGAGAAAGCAACCTTCCTTGCGTATGACGGAATCCATGAAGCAGAGGTATTGAAAAATGGAATTGTCCGGTTAAAAATGAATGATGTAAGCACCGTAAAAAAAGAAAGAGAAGATTTTTTTATTGATACCGGCTCGCCTCATTTTATCCGGTTTGTGAAAGACGTAAAAAACTTTCCGGTGTTTAATGAAGGAAAGAAAATTAGATACAGCGAGGCGTTTAAACCAAATGGCGTCAACGCCAACTTTGTAGAAATACTTGGCCCCCATTCTCTCTTTGTGAGAACGTATGAACGCGGAGTAGAAAACGAAACACTTTCGTGTGGCACTGGAGTAACGGCTGCCGCTTTAGCTTATTTTTATAAAAAGGGGGCATCGCCTGTTTCGATCTCTACATTAGGCGGAACATTATCAGTAGAATTTAAGCCTACAGAAACATTCCATTTTACAGATATTTTTTTAACAGGCCCGGCAGAGAAAATATTTGAAGGAACTTTTATACTGGGTTCTTAAAATTAAAAAACAACTTGTCCCTCTAAAATATTCTTCCAAATTTCAGTTTGGCAAAAAATTATTTTTTTCGCCTGCCACCAATCATTGCCCCCAGCCTCACAGATAAATAATTGTTGATAAACGTTACCGGCCCGGGGCTGCCGGAAGGGTACAGCATAGCCGTGGTATCAGGCACCAAATTATAATCGAAGATGAAAGAGAGATAATGAAAATCAAAACCTATTCGTGGATAAAAGCCCATATTGGTAAAGCTTGATGGGTTGTACACTCCTCCGGCATCAAAGTAAAGAGATTGGTTAAAAATGCCTACCCCCAATCCAATAAACGGTTTTATAGCTCCCTGTTCTAAGAGGATTCATCAAAAGGCCATGCAGGCAAAAACCTTTCGCCCAAAGCCACCCTGAACTTTTTATATTCTTGTTGTGCGCAAACGCCACGGGCGATCAGCAGTAAAAAAACAGGTAGCCACTTAATTCAGCTATTTATATAGCAAAACAACCTCCTAAAGCCATTTCGTCTTAATTTCAAAAATAGAGATGCTGCCTACTGCCAAATAATTGGCCAAACTTTTTTGGAACTATAATTGCCTGCTCAAAATGAGTAACTTTGCACGCTTAATTTGAGACTCATTACATCATTTTTTATGCTGAAACTGATTGCTAAAATTTTCGGAACAAAATCGGAAAAAGACATCAAGCGGATGGCCCCGCTGGTAGAGGAAACGAAAAAAGAAGAAAAAACACTAAGCCCTTTGTCGCACGATGAACTCAGACAAAAATCGCTTGAAGTTCAGCACTACATCAACTCAAAACTTAAGTTAATTGATGAACAGATAGCCGACTTACGTCAGCGAATTGCCGATCACCCGGAATTGGACATTAATGAAAAAGAATTTATTTTTTCACAAATAGATAAAACCGAATTAGAACGCAACAAAGAACTGGAAAAAGTGCTGTTAGAAGTGCTGCCTCTGGCATTTGCCATTATGCGCGAAACAGCCAAACGCTTTAAGGAGAACGAACACATTGAAGTTACTGCCACCGAGTTTGATAGGCAGATAGCAGCCAAACATGATAACGTAAAAATAGCGGGAGACAAAGCCCATTGGCACAACCAATGGATGGCGGCCGGCAACCTGATTAAATGGGACATGGTGCACTACGATGTACAGATCATTGGCGGTGTTGCTTTGCACGAAGGTAAGATAGCCGAGATGGCCACAGGAGAAGGAAAAACATTAGTGGCTACATTTCCTGCATTTTTAAATGCGCTGGCCAAACGAGGAGTGCATATCGTAACCGTAAACGACTACCTCGCCAAGCGCGATAGCGAGTGGATGGGGCCTATCTTCCAGTTTCATGGCCTGAATGTGGATTGTATAGACAAACATGAGCCCAATTCGGTCGAACGAAGAAATGCCTACCGGGCCGATATTACCTACGGCACCAACAATGAATTTGGGTTTGATTACCTGCGCGATAATATGGCACGCGACCCCGAGGAATTGGTGCAGCGCGGGCATCACTATGCTATGGTAGATGAAGTGGATAGTGTGCTGATAGATGAAGCCCGAACCCCCTTAATTATTTCAGGCCCGGTGCCGCGAGGCGATGAACATGAGTTTTATGAACTAAAACCCCGTATTAATAAAGTGGTGGAAGCTCAGAAAAAAATGGTAAACCAATACCTGAACGATGCCAAACGGTTGCTGAACGAAGGCGATGAAAAAGAAGGCGGGCTTTCATTATTTCGGGCCCACCGCGCCATGCCAAAATACAAACCGCTGATTAAAATGCTCAGCGAAACCGGGCACAAATCAATTCTTCAGAAAACGGAAAATTTTTATTTGCAAGACAATAAAAAAGAGATGCCCAAAGCCGATGAGCCATTATTTTTTATAATTGACGAAAAAGATAACAGCGTAGAATTAACCGACAAAGGAATAGACCTGATAACCGGGGAAGGCGAAGACCCCAAGTTTTTTATTTTACCGGAAATCGGAATGGAGTTAAACAAGATCGAACGCGACAGCACTATTTCCGAAATAGACAAACTCCAGAAGAAAGATGAACTAATCCGCGACTATAACACCAAGTCGCAACGCATACACAGCATTAACCAATTGCTGAAAGCCTACACTCTTTTTGAGAAAGACACGGAATACATCATCGTAGATGGCAAAGTAAAAATTGTAGATGAGCAAACCGGCCGCGTGCTGGATGGCAGAAGATATTCGGATGGGTTGCATCAGGCCATTGAAGCGAAAGAAAACGTAAAGGTGGAGGATGCTACCCAGACCTACGCTACCATTACCCTGCAAAATTATTTTCGTATGTACCATAAGCTGGCCGGGATGACGGGTACGGCCGAAACCGAAGCCGGTGAATTATGGGATATTTACAAATTAGATGTGGTAGTAATCCCCACCAACAAGCCCATTACCCGCAAAGACTATGACGATCTGGTTTATAAAACCATGCGCGAAAAATTTACGGCTGTAATAGAAGAAATTACTCGTCTCACCAAAGAAGGAAGACCGGTATTGGTAGGAACTACATCCGTAGAAGTATCGGAGTTAGTAAGCCGGATGTTGCAGATTAAAAAAATTAAACACAACGTACTAAACGCCAAGCAACACCAGCGCGAGGCTGAAATTGTAGCCGAAGCCGGAAAGCCCGGTACCGTTACCATTGCCACCAACATGGCCGGCCGAGGTACGGATATTAAACTCACTCCCGAATCGCGGGCCGCGGGCGGGCTCGCCATTATCGGAACCGAACGACACGAATCGCGAAGAGTTGACCGGCAGCTACGCGGACGAAGCGGCCGCCAGGGCGACCCGGGTACGTCCAGTTTTTATGTATCCTTGGAAGACAACCTGATGCGGTTGTTTATGCCGGAACGTATCACCCGTATTATGGACAGGCTCGGCCTGAAGGAAGGGGAAGTAATTCAGCACTCCATGGTAACCAACTCCATCGAACGGGCTCAGAAAAAAGTAGAAGAAAATAACTTTGGCACCCGAAAAAGACTGCTTGAGTATGATAACGTAATGAATTCGCAACGAGAAGTGATTTATAAGCGAAGAAAAAACGCCCTCTTTGGCGAACGCCTGCAGCTTGATATCCTTACCATGCTCTACGATACGTGCGATGAACTAACCGCCAATGGAAAAGCCAGCGAGAATGCAGAGTCGTTTAAATTAAATGTACTGGGAGTGTTGGGGATAGATGCTAATATTTCAGACGAAGAGTTTGCCAAAACCGAACAGGTTGCTTTGACCGAAAAAATTTATGAAGAAGCCCTGAAGCATTATAATCAAAAAAACAAACTCATTGCCCAAAAAGCGTTGCCCATCATTAATGATATATACAAAACTCGCGGGGCTACCATACAAGAAATATTAGTACCCTTTTCTGATGGCACGGCTCAAATCGGTGTAGTAGCTAATTTGAAAAAATGCGTTTCTACCACAAATGCCGAGCTGATCAAGTCAATGGAAAAAATGATTACACTCAATATTATTGATCAGAATTGGAAAGAGCATTTACGCGACATGGATGATTTGAAGCAGTCGGTTCAAAATGCCGTTTATGAACAAAAAGATCCTCTGTTAATTTATAAGTTTGAAGGGTTTGAAGCCTTTAAGCGATTTATTTCGAAAGTGAATGAAGAAACTATTTCATTTTTAATGAAAGCGGAAATTCCGGTGCAGGAAGCCGATGAAGTGCACGAGGCACAGGCACAAAAACGCCAGAAGCTGCGCGAACAAAAAGATGAATCACGTTCGTTATTGCAAGGCGGGCAAGAGCAGTCCGAGCAGCGAACGCAGGAAAAAGTAATGCCAATTAAATCAGAAAAAATTGCTAATCGCAACGATAAAGTTTCCGTTCAGTACCCTGACGGAAGGGTTATGAAAGAGGTGAAATATAAAAAAGTAGAAGACGACATTAAAAACGGAAAGTGTATTGTGATAGAGGAATGACATTCTACAACAACCGATACATTACGCTAAAAAGGAACCTGCTGGTAAGTTGCCTTTTTATGATTTGTTTTTGTAAGACTCCCTCGTTAGTTGCACAAAAAAAACTATATCATGAAGATCTTAGCCAACTCAGACCAAAAGTAGAAATAGCTGAAATAAAAAAAACAACGAACTCCACAGCCCAACCGGAAGCCATCCTTCCAACCAAAAATATCAATACAAAAATTGATGCCGTGTTAGACAGCATTGATCAATTTAATGTGTTGAATAAATTTATTGATGGTTACGCCATTCAGATATACTCCGGCCAGAAGCGCGAGGATGCCATGAATACCAAAAAAAAAATACAAGAAGAAACCCCGGAATTGGTTGCCATTCTTTTATATCAGCAGCCCAAATTTCGGGTTACGGTAGGTAAATATTTTACCAAGTTAGAGGCACAGCCCGATTTGTTAAGATTAAAAAAAATGTTTTCAACGGCCATCTTAGTACCCGAAAAAATTCAGATGAAGTAAAGAAGGGTTAGGCTTGCGAAGACATACTTTGATTCCAATCATACACGCAATCAGAGATTTCAATTAATAAGCCGGGTTCTTTTTCCAGCGCATTGCCTATCACAATTAAGTCGGCCCCGGCCTGAAGAGCACGGGTGGCTTTTTCGGCGGAGTTAATTCCCCCGCCCACTATTAAAGGAACGTTAATCGTTTTTTTTACGAAACTAATCATCTTGCTGTTTACTTCGCGCTCGGCTCCACTGCCGGCATCCAGATAAATAAGTTTAAGACCCAACATTTCTCCTGCCAGGGCGGTGCTGGCAGCCAGCGAATACTTGTCTTCCGGTATGGGGGTAGTGTTGCTGACGTAGGCCACTGAAGTAGTTTTGCCCGAGTTAATTAATAAATACCCGGTGGGTAATACTTCCAGCGTATTGCTTTTCAAAATAGGAGCCGCTATAACATGTTGGCCAATGAGCAAATCCGGATTCCGGCCGGAGATTAACGACAAAAATAAAATAGCATCAGCTGAAGGATCGATTTGTAAAACACTTCCCGGAAAAAGAATGACGGGAAGATTTATATTTTTTTTAACATGTTTAATAACGGCTGATAAATTGGTAGTGGTAACTAAACTGCCGCCCACAAAAAAATAATCAACACAATTCTCGGCCGCCAGCCGCAGCAGCGAATCTAACTTCCCCAATTCACCTACTTTGTCGGGATCTATCAAAACGGCAATCGATTTCTTGCCTTGCTTACTTTGAGTGCTCAGGGCTTCCAGAATCATCGGTAGTTTTGTTTTTCAGGTAGTCTGAAATTTTTTCTTTGGCCAGGCCAATTAAAAATACGGAGGCCAAATTAACCAGGCGGTCGCCCATACCGGAAAGAAAGGAGGGCGACTCTTCTTCTTCGGGTTGTTGTTCAGTTGCCGAAGGGGCAACGGCTTTCACTATTTTCCTTTTTTTCTTTTTAGATGAAGAGAGTTGAGTTACTACAAAATAAGTAGCGGCTAAAGCGCCCCCAATAATTAATGCATTTTTTAAAAGCTTTTCGCCCCGGTCTGAAATATCTTTAATCTCGCGCTCCAGTTCCTGTTTGTGCCGGGCCGAAGTTTCAATCAACTTCTTTTTTTCGGGGTCTTGTGTTTCAAGGAGTTCCATTTATAATTTTTTTCTTCTTTTGAAATGATTTTCTAAAAACAGATTAACCTGTTTGTAAAATACGATAAGGAAAAGACAAGGAACCCCGTACAGACCGGAAACAATCCAATATCCGGTGGCATTATTTTCGAAATGCGAGTTAAGCGTATTAGCTAACCCGAAAC
The DNA here is from genome assembly GCA_018267135.1 of Bacteroidota bacterium. Classification (GTDB taxonomy): domain Bacteria; phylum Bacteroidota; class Bacteroidia; order Cytophagales; family Cyclobacteriaceae; genus ELB16-189. The sequence goes on along the minus strand of JAFDZA010000025.1, from coordinate 204,766 downwards.
TGATAAAAACTAAAAAAAGCAGCGCCAATAAAACAATAATACCCAATGCCAGCCCCCGGGAAATTACTTTTATCATTTCCTCGCGCACTTCAAATTTTATTAGCTCCAGGCGCGATTCCACATAGCCCGAAAGATGGTTTATTACCCCATCTAAGCGAAGCAATTTAAAAATATAATCTTTTATAGAATCCATATGCATGGCAATATACTCATTGAAAGGCAGTAGTAAAAAACTTCCTTAGCTTAACGACTTAGGTATAATAAAAAGAACGGGATAAGGAAAAAAATGACCAATAAAAAAAGGAACCCGGCCAAACGATAACGCAAAGTAAGCCTGCCCAGGCCCGAGGCCAAACGGTAAGGAATTGTTTTTAAATACGGTGTTTGAAAGAAAAAGATCACACCAATAAAATTGAAAAGAAAATGAGCAATAGCCAGATCAATAGCAGCATTTGTGTTGAAGGCACTTACTAAAAAGGCACTAATAGTAGTGCCAATGTTAGCTCCTAAAATGAAGGCCACAGCTTGCCGAAGTTTAATATTTTTTTTGGCTGCCAATGGCACCACCAGCGATGTAGTAACCGAACTGGAACGAATGGCGGCCGTACTAAGAAGCCCCCAGACAAATGATTTTATTTTATTTTTAAAAAAAATACGATGAAACTTTTCCTGCGACCCCACCCCGATTACACCAGTAATCACTTTTCTAAAAAAAAGAATAGACCCCAAGAGCAGAAGAACTGAAAATCCCGCTAACCAATAGACATGCCCCACTTTTTCTGAAATGAAATGCACCAGTGGGCTCATCAACGAAAAATTTTCCGGCACAGCAGGAGTCGGCAAATTAAAAAAGGTAGTAGCCAGAAAATGTGATAAACCCGACAAAAAGTGAAAATAAAATTCTAACGGAAACAAAATCAGAGCGGTGAGTATATTGAAAAAGGCATGATAGCTTCCGGCCGCCACCGCCCTGCGAAATTCCTTTTTATGTTGGATGAAACTTAATGACACCAGCAGACTCGTAATAGTGGTACCAATGTTGGCACCCATTATAATGGGTACGGCACCGGAAAGAGAAATAGATCCAGCCACCATCATGGCGATGGCCAGCGAGGTAGTGGCCGAGCTGCTTTGAATAAGGGCTGTTAAAAGCAATCCAACAAACAGACCTAGAAATGGATTTGATGCGGTTGAAAAAAGAATTTCTGTTGCCGGGCCTCCCAGTCTGTGGAGAGAAGAAACCATCATATCAACAGAAAACAAAAAAATGAAAAGACCAATTAAAAAATAAAAAACCGATCTGAAGAAAATTTTCCAAAGAAAAAAATCTTTTACACTAGGCGTAATGTTGTGCGAAGCCTCCATCTTTTTTGTAAAGATACACCCTTGTAGCCACCCCGATGGTCGCTACCCCGAGAATCAATATTAAATCTCCATTAATTCTTTCAGTGCCAACCAGGCCATTAACCCGGGGCCAACTTGTAGGGCTTCTTCGTCAATATCAAAAGAGGGAGTATGTACATACGAAGTAATTCCTTTTGCCTCATTGCGGGTGCCCAGCCGATAAAAAGATGCCGGAATTTGATGTGAGTAATATGCGAAATCTTCTGAGCCCAAAGTCAGGTCAAGATCAACCACGTTTTCTTTGCCCAGATATTCTTCGGCCGATTTTCGGATTCGCTTCGTCAAGGCTGGATTATTTTCTAAGTATGGATAGCCCCGCGAAATTTTTACCTGACAAGTGGCTCCCATACTTGTAGCCATACCTTCGGCCATTGTTTTTATTTTTTGAAGCCCTTCTTCGCGCCACTGCTCATTTAAGGCACGGAACGTGCCTGCTATTTTTACTTCATCTGGAATAATATTAGTGGCTCCGTTTGCTATAATTTTTCCAAATGTTAAAACGGTGGGTTGCTTGGGGCTGGCTTTGCGGCTGATGATTTGTTGCAAAGCCACAATAATATGGGCAGCAATAACCACCGGATCTACGGTGAGTTCGGGGGCGGCTCCATGTCCGCCTTTCCCAATTACCGTTAAATAGATTTCATCGCTGCTGGCCATGTACATGCCTTCTCGAAACCCTACTTTTCCGGCCGGAATTAAGGGCATTACGTGTTGACCCAGAATGGAAGAAGGGGATGGATTTTGTAATACCCCTTCTTTGATCATTAAAGAAGCCCCCCCGGGATTTTTTTCTTCACCCGGTTGGAAAATCAACTTTATGGTTCCCTCAAAATGATCTTTTAGTTGGCAGAGAATTTTTGCTGTGCCGAGCAGGGAAGCAGTATGCACATCGTGTCCGCAGGCGTGCATAACCCCGGGGTTTTTTGATTTATACTCTACTTCGTTTGTTTCCTGAATAGGCAAAGCATCAATATCGGCTCGTAAAGCAACAGTTTTTTTTGTCGGATTTTTACCTTCAATAACTACAACAACTCCAGTCGTGGCAACACCCTCCACCGGGTGCAAGCCGAAATTTCTAAGTTTCTCAGCAATAAATTTTGCTGTGTTAAATTCTTTGTAAGACAATTCAGGATTGGCGTGCAGGTACCTCCGACTGACAATGGTTTCGGCAGCGTACTCGGTTGCAAGTTTTTTTATTTGATCAAAAAGGAGCATTACATCGGGATATGCTGTATCAGTTTATCTATCAGGCCATCAACCGATTCGCCTTCAGCTTCGGCTTTAAAATTTCGCACGATGCGATGCCGGAGTACCGGCTTGGCCACCGCTTTTACGTCTTCTATATCGGGCGAATATTTTCCATTGAGCAGCGCGTTGCATTTTGCTCCCAGCACTAAATATTGCGAGGCTCGCGGGCCGGCTCCCCACTCTAAAAACTGAGTAGCTAAAGAAGAACCGTTTCCCGGGCGGGTAGCGGTGGCTAATTTTACGGCATACGCCACCACATTATCGGAGATCGGCACACGTCTGATCAGCCCCTGAAAAGAAATAATTTCTTCGGCTGTCAGCACTTTGTTTATTGTTGCCGATGGCTCGGCTGTAGTTCCCTTTACAATTTTCAGTTCTTGTTCGTAAGTGGGGTAATTCAAAAAAATGTTAAACATAAACCGATCTAACTGTGCTTCCGGTAAAGGGTACGTTCCTTCCTGCTCAATTGGGTTTTGTGTGGCCATAACAAAAAACGGCTGAGGTAACTCATATCTTTTTCCGGCAATGGTTACCGCATTTTCCTGCATGGCTTCAAGTAGTGCAGCTTGTGTTTTGGGAGGGGTTCGGTTTATTTCATCGGCCAAAATAATATTTCCAAATACAGGCCCCTTTACGAAATGAAAGTTGCGCTCCTTGTCCATGGTTTCGGCTCCGATAATATCAGACGGCATCAAATCAGGTGTGAATTGAATGCGTTTAAAATTCAGATCGAGTGCTTGAGACAGCGTTTGCACGAGTAAGGTTTTGGCCAGACCCGGTACCCCCACCAGCAAAGCATGGCCGTGGCAAAAAACAGCCGTGAGCGTAAGATGTACTACTTCATCTTGCCCGATGATGACATGAGCAATTTCAGATTTTAGTTTCTTATACGCCAGTGCCAGGGCATCGGCAGCTTCTACATCATTCCCAAAAACAGTTGGCATGGCTAAACTTTTGTTGTGAAAATACTTTTTTGCACGTGCCCAAGCAAGGCTGGTTACTCCAGGATTTTGCAGCCCTTAAAATTAGGGTCTATATTGATAAAGACATCTTGTCGGGATTTAACAAACCACTTTGTTACGGCTTTGTCTTTCTTTTCGGCCAGCGCAGCCGATTGTATCCGGTGCCAGTCGTCTTTCAGGTTAGCTTGGTGGGGTGGAAGTTTGGTTTTAAAATAGATAATACGAACGGCCTCTTGCTGGGTGTCTTTAGTGCGATAGGGTAATGGCTTTGAGATGTGGCCCACTTTCATAGTATCAATTACAAAATAAACGGCTGGGTCAAGGGTTTTATCAATAGCTACTTTAGTGCCACCATCGGCATCAGTAAAATAACCGGTGTGGCCTTTTGTTTCTTTATCATCTGAAAAAAGTTTGGCTGCTTGCTCGAAAGTAATACTGTCTTTCATGATTTTTCTACGTAGCGAGTCGAGGTAAAAATGGGCGCGTGTTATGTCTTGGCTGCTGGGCTCGGCTTTAATGAGGATGTGGCGTGAGTTGTATTCGTTGCCCCGGCGGTCAATTAACTGCATAATGTGGAACCCGTATTGCGACTCAAAAGGATGAGATACTTCGCCTTTGGTTAACTTAAAAGCCATGGCTTCGTACTCAGGCACCATCGAGCCTCTGCCAAAGTAGCCCATTTCGCCTCCGTTGGCTTGCGCGGAAGGGTCTTCAGAATATCGTTTGGCTAACTCATTCCAGTTTTCACCATTTAAAAAACGGGTGCGGAGGTCTTCCAGTTTTTTCTTGGCTTCGGCTTTTTGTTGTGCGCTTACTTTGGCTGTTCGCACAATCTGGCCAATGACCGCATCAGCCGAATAGAAAGGTAAGCTGTCGGAGGGGATTTTGTTGTAAAAGCGTTTTACTTCGGAGGGTGTTATGGCTATATCTTTGGTAATACGGTCGGTCATTTCGCGAGCTAAAAGCTGCTCGCGAATTTGGTCGTGCAACTCGGCTTTAATTTGTTCAAATGTTTTACCGTAGTTGCGCTCCAGTTCTTCTTGCGAGTTGCCGTAGTTTTGGAGGATGATATTCATCCGTTGTGTAGTGTTTTGATCTACTTCAATATCCGTTACGATAACAGAGTCAATTTCGGCTTTCGCCACCATCACTTTGCTCATCACCATACGGTTTAGCAAACTGCATTTGGCTTCTTCCGAACCGGGGTTTCCATCAGTAAGATAACTCTGGTAGGCCGATTCTAATTCCGATTTCAGCACAATGTAATTATCGACCTTGGCAATAATTTTATCTAATACAAACCGGGTTTCTTCCTTTTTTTCGCCTGCCTGGCCCCAGGCTGCGAAAGAAAGGAAAAAAAGAAACAGGCTATTTACCCAAAATCTCAAACTCTTTTCGTTTAGCTGCATTTTCATAAATATCATCCTCTAATTTTTTTGCAAGTTCTACTTTTCTCTTGTTTAAAATAATGTTTTTAATGTCTTGCCGAACAAACTCCAGCGGAGAAACGTTATCAGCGATTTTGTAGGCATCAATTTTTAGAAAATAAAGAAAGCTGGCATCGCTGGTTTCATAGTAATTGTACGATTGCAGGAATTGTATTTTGTTGGGAATGTCCATCAATGGGGAGTTTACGGCAATCTTATCAAACTCAATCCACGAAGAATCGGCCAGGTGAAAGGCAGCCGAAAACCCCAGGCAGTATGATTTTAACTCGGTCATTTCTTTTTCTTTGGCTGAAAACATCAATTCTTTAATTCGTTTTGTGCGCGGAGCATCTTTAGGTACTTTGATGTAGGTACCCTGAATAATGTTTTGTTTTAAAATAAAATTATCGGGGTGGGTACGGTAATAGTCTTCAATCGAAACCTTGTCAACGCTGTCGCTGAGGTGCTCGCGTATGTATTGATTTAAAAACTCGTAAGTAATGAGGCTGTAGCGGTAATCTTGCACTTTTCGCTCTAAATTGGCTTCGTCTATATTAATTGTTTGCAAGGCTTTGCGAATCAGCAACTGTTTTCTGATCCAGTTGTTTACATACGCATTAACACGCGCAGCACTGTCATCGGCAGAAATTTTGTCGCGTACAATCCCTTTAATTTCATCGGCATACAGGCGGGCATTATCTACCCGTGCAATTACTTTCCGCTGGGCGGTTGTTTCATCTCCGTTTTTTTTCATCTTAATAAGATCGCATGAATAAAAATAAAATGCGGCCAAAGTGATGACGAAATGAGTTATGGGTGGGTTCATTTTTTTTGGAGTTCGGTTTCCACTATTTTTTTATTTTGGGTGTTGATCGATACCGGAAATTTTTTCCGGAGCAAAGAAATCCAACTCTTTTCCAAAAAATCCTGGTAATCTGAAATGACCCGCGCGCGGGCATCCTCAAAAGATTTTATCCCCGGTTCTATTAAACGCCTTACTTCTACGAGAGAATATACTTTGTCTGTTTCGGTTTCTTGTAAGCCGGATACCCAGTTTATTTTATCAAGTACTTTGCTTTCGCCTTTTTCATAAGTACGAAAATTTTGTACCGACTTAAATTTTTTTAAATCACTTGCCTGAAGAGTGTCCCCATTTTCAATTTTCTTTTTCAGGCTTTTCAAAATAGAAAGGTCGGGGGTAGAAAAAATCCGTGCCTCCACCCGTAAGCCGGCTTTATATTTATCCAGATAATGGTGGTAGAAATTTTTCTGCCCCAACGTATCGGTCGAGGCTTTATTCCATACTTCCTTTTCCATCACATCAAAAAGCAAAATTCCTTCGCGGTATTCGGTGAGCAGGTATTGAAACCCCGGGTTTTCGTTAATGATTTTTTCTTCTTCAGCCTGGTCCACCTGTTCATCTATAAATGAATTATAAAGTTGGCGGATATATTCTGCCGGAGGCTGGGTATTCTTTTTTAGGTGTTGTTCGGCCCAACGGGCAAACTCACTAATCTGAATGGGGCGTCCTTGCAATGAAAATAAAACCTGCTTGCTTTCAACATTTTTAAACTTCCACTTTCCATTTTGCAAGCTTGAATCGGCCCAAGCAAAAACCATCTTTTTGCCGATCGGGTCTTCTGTAAATCCAAAATCTTTTTTGTGTTGCGCGATGGCGGCCGTCTCTTTTATTTTTACGCGTTCGTCTCGCATTACTCTTTTTTTCAATGCGGCTTCTATTTCCGCATACGAGGCGAGCGGTATTTTTTTCTCCAGCCGGATGATGTGCCACCCCACATCCGATTGAAATGGATCGGAGATATCGCCCGGCTTGGACAGGGCAAAAGCTGTTGCCTCAAATTCAGGAACAGAAGCAAAAACACCTATACCAAAGGGCTTTAGCCGGCCACCCATATTTTTGGTGTTGGTATCTTCCGAATACTGTTTGCAAAGATCTTCCCACGGGCGGCCTTGTTTTAGCTGCTCGTCAATTTCAAAAATCAGGCTTTTAGCTTTGGCCTCCTCTTTAGAGGCTCTTAGTAAAATATGAGAAACCTCTACTTCGCCACGCGAAGGTCTGATGTCATCTACTTTAATCAGATGATACCCAAAGCGAGTTCTGACGATGGGCGAAACTTGCCCCACGGCAGTTTTATAAGCGGCTTCTTCAAAAGGATAAACCATTTGCAAGGCAGTGAAGTAATTCAGGTTTCCTCCATTGTATTTAGCCGAAGGATCTTCACTGAGTTCACGGGCTAATTTTTCAAAACCTTCTCCCGTCATAATTCGTTTGCGAATGTCGGCTATGCGGAGGTAGGCTTGTAAGGAATCTTCGGCCGGAGCATCGGGCTTTAACTGAATGAGGATATGCGAAGCTTTAATTTCTTTCGACAAATGATCGTAGGCTTCTTTGGTAAGATAATCTACCACATCTTTGCCGGTTCGGTAAGGTTTCTTCAGTTCGTTTATATAGGAGGCGAGTTCTTTTTTGAATTTCTCGGTGGTATCAAGCCCCAGTTCGTGGGCGGCCCGTACTTTTAATTTAAAATTGATAAACAGATTGAAATAATCGTCTATTTTTTCTTTTGTGAAATCAGGGTTTTTGCCGGAATGATTTTTTTTAAACAAGTAAATAAATTCATCTGTGCTGACGGGCACCCCGGCCACTGAAAACAGCGTGGACGATAGCCTTTTTTGGGGCTGGCATAAAGCGATTAAAGAAAGGCAGCAGAGAATAAAAAACAGAAAATACCGGCTCATGAAACCCATTCATTTTTTAGGGTGCAAATATAGGTTTCTTAGGTGGAAGACCGAACTCAGATCATTTTGGTGAGCCGACAAATAGATTTGCCGGCTTCCGTGCGGTATTCTATCCTATCCATAATAGATTTTACCAGGCGAATGCCCAATCCGCCTTTGCGTTTTTCGTGTACGAGGTTTTCCATGGTGGGTTCGGCAAATCGGTTAATATCGAAAACAGAACCGTCATCTATAATCTCAAAAATATATTCATTATTTGATGGACGATCTATTTTTAACTCCAACGTATGGTTGGGGTCGCAATGATGGGCGTGAATCATCAGATTAGAACACATTTCGTCTAAGGCAAGCACAATGGCGCTTACCTGCATTTCGGGCACCTGGTTTTCGTAGAGTGCCTTTCTTACAAAATCGCGAATGCCCTTTAGGTTCGCCAGACTGCATCCTATGTTATACCGATAGTTCATGAGCCAATTTCAGCGCCTCCATTTTATTTTCACGAATGTGCAGTAAACCAGCCAACCCCAGTATTTCAAAGGTATTGGCTACCTTTTCTTTCAACCCAAAAAGAACCATGTAAATATTTTTTTCACGTAGTTCTTCAATGTATGACATAAAAACCCCCAGCCCGGCCGAAGAGATGTATTCCAGGGCGTGGCAGTCAACAAGAATTTTTTTAAACCCTTCGCCTACGCTTTTGGCAATGGCTAAATCCAAGTCAATAGATGAGCTTGCATCTATTTCACCGATCAGCGCAATAATTTCGGCATCCGCTTCTTGTAGCCGTTTGATCTGAACCATAATTTTTTAACGTTTTATTAACACATTAGGTTATGTTTTAAACTTTACTGTCATCGAGGTATAATCGTCATTAATGTTTTGTGTGCCGGTAAAGGCATACAGTTGTTTAATAATATAATCTTCTATTTCCTTGGCACTGGCGGTTGCCTTTTCATTCAAAGCAAGAGCCAGCCGGTCGTTTCCAAACTCTTCTCCTTTGGCGTTCTTGGCTTCGGTAATGCCATCGGTATAAAGTACCATAATATCGCCCGGTTGATAACTGATTTCATTGGTTTCAATATGGTTGTTGTATTCGCGGCTGCGCACCATGCCCAAGGCGGCACCCCGGTCTTTCAGGTAATAAGAATGATTTTGCCCGGCCTGCATATAAAGAACCGGACAATGCCCGGCCCGGGAGTATCGAATATTTTTTTGTTGTGTGTCGATAATAAAGAAAGAAGCCGAAATGAAAGAGTTGCGCTCCAGGCAATAGGTTAGTGCCTGATTAGAACGTTGCATAAACTCTTTGGGGTCGAGGTGTTGCTGGGCCAAGCTGTGAAAAATACCCTTCATTTGGCTCATGTGAAAGGCGGCTGTTGTGCCCTTGCCGGATACATCGGCAATGATGAGAGCTACGGTATGCGCATCGATGCGGAGGGTGTCGTAATAATCGCCCCCCACCTCATCGGCCGAAGCGGAAAAAGCAACTACTTCAAAATCGTTGTCTTGCTCCAGTTTGGTAGGCAATAAACTTTGTTGTACGGTTTTGGCAATTTTTAATTCTTCTTTGTAGCGGGCATGCTGAAAGGCTTCTTCTAACAATCTGAAATTTTCGATAGAGATGCCGGCCTGATTGGCAAAAGTGGAAATAATACGCGTCATCTCTTTATTGAAACCATCGGGCAGTTCTTTTAGCAGCGCCAGCGTGCCAATAGTTTCTTCTTTTACCATAATCGGAAAAGCAAGAATAGAACGGAAACGGGATGTTTTTAAAGACCCCAGGTATTTCGACAGGTTTTTCGTTTTTTCGCTGCCGGTATCTAAAATACCCTTTACTTGATTTTTTTCGAGATGCTCGCGAATGTTTTTTGATTCCTGTTCGGAGATGCGGTAGGTGTATATCTTCTGTTCGTTGTTTACCCTTGTTATCTCCAGCCAGGCAGCATCGGCAAAAACAGAACTTACGGAACTCTCTAATAAAATATTATAAACACTCTCTTCGTCTTGCTCGGTCTGTATGGATTGGCTGATTCGCTGGTAGTTTACTACTTCCTCTAACTTCTGTTCAAAAACCGATGACGTAGGCAGGTTGAAGAGAATAACCAGAAAAGAGAACACGCCATAAACGATAATAAACAAAGCAAGAAAAATGATAAAGAGATGATTTCTAAAATCAAGAAAGGCAGACGATGTTTTGGCAATTATTTCAGACCCGCTTTCTACTGAGTAGAAAAAATAAAACAGATAAAAGAAAACCAACAGTAATAACAACAGGCTTGTCCATTTCTGTTTGAAATTCAAGTAGGCCACCCACCGCATATTGGCCGAGAGAATAAGTAACAACGCACCTAAAATTATATTAACCACCAGCCGCAGCGAATACAAAATTGGGGAGCCAATGGTGTCGTAAACCAAAATGGTTAACAGCATCACATCAAAAGCAAGCCAGGCGCGCAATAACCATTTTGATTTTTGATAGAGAATCAAACGCTTCCAGCTAACCAAAGCGGCCAGCAGAAAATTGACCAATAGGGCCAGGTTGATTTGATAAATAAAATCAGTAAAAACAACATTTGTGGCCAATACCGTATTTCCCAACAAAAAAACTAAAAGGCGCAACACCAGCGAGATGATAGTGGTGATTAGCCCGGTGGCAAAAACTTTCCATAACAAGTCGGTAAAATTGAGGGTGTCGTCTCGTTCTATTCGCAGCTTGTAGTAGTAAAACAGACAAACAACGAAAAAGGCCAACATCAAACGTGGCAACCACTCGGGCACATCGGGCTGCAGCCCCTGCAGGCTGCTGAACAAAACAGTAATATCAGAAAAAAGCAAAATCACCCAGGCTACGGCAGAGCCTAAAAAGGCGAGACGAATGAGTGCTTTGCTTTTAAACACGTTGCGATGAATTAGTTTATCCAATCAAATCCGGTAAAAGGCCGTAAAGCTTCCGGAATTTTTATGCCAGCTTCAGTTTGGTTGTTTTCTAAGAGGGCTGCCACGATTCGGGGCAATGCCAGGGCGCTTCCATTTAGGGTATGCAGCAGCTGGGTTTTGCCTTCTTTGTTTTTATATCGGAGCTTCAGCCGGTTTGCCTGATAGGTTTCAAAATTACTTACCGAACTTACTTCGAGCCAGCGTTGCTGCGCAGCCGAGAAAACTTCCATATCGTAGGTCATGGCAGAATTAAACCCCATATCGCCTCCACAGAGTAATAATTTTCGATAAGGTAATTCCAATTTTTGCAACAACCCTTGTACGTGCCGGCACATATCATTTAGTACGGCATAAGAATCTTCCGGCTTGGTAATCTGCACAATTTCTACCTTGTCGAATTGATGAAGCCGGTTTAGCCCGCGTACGTGGGCGCCCCAGCTTCCTGCTTCGCGCCTGAAACAGGGAGTGTAGCCTACATTTTTTATCGGAAGAGTTTCTTCAGTTAAAATGACATCTCGATACAAATTCGTGATCGGCACTTCGGCTGTAGGGATAAGATACAACCCGTCTTCATTTATAAAATACATTTGCCCCTCTTTGTCGGGAAGCTGCCCGGTGCCATAGCCGCTGGCTTCGTTAATCACAATAGGAGGTTGGATTTCTAAGTATCCTGCTTTCTCAGCTTCGGCCAAAAAGAAATTGATCAGCGCCCGTTGCAGCTTAGCCCCTTTGCCTTTATAAACCGGAAACCCGGCTCCCGAAATTTTTACACCCAAATCAAAATCGATGATGTCGTATTTTTTAATCAATTCCCAGTGCGGGAGAGCGTTTGATGGCAGCGTGGGCACCGAGCCGTGTTTGTAAACTTCTTGGTTGCCTTCTGCTCCTTGGCCGGCCGGCACATCGGCATGGGGTACGTTCGGAATTTTATACAGGAGTTGTTTTAACTCTTCTTCATATTTAACAAGAGCCGCTTCACCGGTTTTAATTTGCTGCTTGTCGGCAGCTACCAAAGCTTTCAAGGTATTTGCTTCTTCAGTTTGGCCGGACTTTATCAACTCTCCAATTTTTTTTGAATCGGCATTTGATTGAGCCTTCAGGTCGTCTACCCATCGCTGAGTTTCCCTTCGTTGTTTGTCTATTGCGATAGCTTCGGCTACCCATTCTTCGGCCCGAGCCAAATTTCGCTTGGCCAATCCTTTCAGCACGTGTGCCGTTTCTTCTCTAAGTGTTTGTACTAGTAGCATAAGACATTTAAACCGCCAAAAATAACCAATAATTATTTGCCCTAAGTTGCTTCGTAATCGATTTTGGCCTATCATTGCACCATCATTCAATGGCCATTTCAGGCCATGACGATATTAACCCTTAAGATTTGTACTTGTTTTTGGTTCTTGTTTGTTCCTCGTTTTGAATGTGCCCTGTATAAATAAATCATTTTTTTCAACCCCCCTTTTTGATGTACACGATTGATGAACTTAACCTGAAGCTGTTGAGCGAGCTGAAGGAAATAGCTGAAGGCATGAATGTAAAAAATGCCAAAAAACTTGCCAAAGAAGAATTGGTATATAAAATTCTGGATCAGCAGGCAGTATCCGGAACGCCCGAATCTAAATCTGAAAACACCGAGCGCAAGATGCGCCCGCGCAGACGCGAAAATGTGGCTCCGGTTTCGGCTGCAGTAACGGCTGCCGCCAAAGAACTAACCAGCGATGAATTATTACAAAGCCTTAATATTGAACTTGATCAAAACGTAACAAAATTTGATGATCCGCAAGAGCAAATAACTAAACCCACTGAAGCAGAGCCTAAACAAAATGAATTGGCGGAAACCAAAAACCAACCTAACCCAAACCAGCCACAACCACTACGAAAAGAAAATAATGTACGCGATTTTGATGGGGTAGTGAGCAACGAAGGGGTGTTAGAAATTATGCAGGATGGATATGGTTTTTTGCGTTCTTCCGATTACAACTACCTCGCCAGTCCGGACGATATTTATGTGTCGCCTTCGCAGATCAAATTATTCGGATTAAAAGTAGGCGATACCGTGCGGGGGCAGATTCGCCCGCCTAAAGAAGGCGAAAAATATTTTGCCTTACTAAAGGTGGATAGCATCAACGGAAAAACGACCGAAGAAATCCGCGACCGCGTAGCGTTTGAGTATTTAACTCCGCTTTTCCCCGAACAAAAACTGAAACTCAGTACCGCCCCCGATAATTTCTCTACCCGTATTCTCGATTTGTTTTCTCCGATTGGCAAAGGCCAGCGCGGAATGATCGTGGCTCAACCCAAAACAGGAAAAACGGTATTGCTGAAAAACATTGCCAATGCCATAGCAGAAAACCATCCGGAAGTGTATTTAATTGTGTTGCTCATTGATGAACGGCCGGAAGAGGTAACCGATATGGCGCGCAGCGTAAAGGCCGAAGTCATTGCCTCTACGTTTGATGAACAAGCCGAACGGCACGTGAAAGTAGCGAGCATTGTATTGGAAAAAGCCAAACGGATGACAGAGTGTGGCCACGATGTGGTAATCCTGCTGGATTCCATTACGCGCCTAGCCAGAGCCTATAATACGGTAGTGCCTTCATCCGGAAAAATCCTTTCGGGCGGGGTAGATGCCAATGCCCTGCATAAGCCCAAGCGCTTTTTTGGGGCTGCCCGTAAAATTGAAAACGGAGGCTCGCTTACCATCATTGCCACAGCCTTGATTGATACCGGCTCAAAAATGGATGAAGTAATTTTTGAAGAATTTAAAGGAACCGGAAACATGGAGTTGCAGTTAGATCGCAAACTTTCTAACCGCCGGATGTACCCGGCCATAGATGTGCCCGCTTCCGGCACCAGACGCGAAGACTTATTGATGAAGGAAGAAGAATTGCAGCGCGTATGGATCTTGCGCAAATTCATGGCCGACATGAACTCCATAGAAGCCATGGAGTTCCTGCTCTCGAAAATGAAAGGAACCCGCAACAACGAAGAGTTTTTGATTTCGATGAACGGCTAATGAAAGCGGGCCGATGATAAAAGAATAAAATAGCCAATGAGAAATCGTTGGCTAATTTTTTTTAAACCAACATCAACCTGTAAAATTTACGTATGCTTCTCGCCATTGATATCGGCAACAGCGATATTACTCTGGGGGTGTATGCAGAGAATACCTGGAAACACATTTGGCGAATCCCCTCGAAGCCCGATCAGCCCGAATTATTTTATGCCGTAAAAATCCGCGACTATTTTTTTGAAGCGCAGATTATGGCAAAACCCGAAAAAATTGTAGTGAGCAGTGTGGTGCCTTTGCTTACCCAAAAAATCCAAACGATTGCCATAACCCTTTTTGGCCGAGAACCCATCCTGCTCGGGGCGGCCGTTTATAACCAATTGCCGATAAAAATTCTAAATCCGTTTGAAATTGGTTCCGATCTCGTGGCCAATGCCATGGCCGCTTACGTTACGTACCGGCAAACATGTGTTGTAGTAGATTTTGGTACAGCCCTCACGTTTACCACCGTATCGGGCGAAGGCGAAATATTGGGAGTTTCTATTGTGCCCGGATTGAAAACGGCCATCCGCTCGCTGGCTCAAAACACAGCCAAACTATTTGATGTACCCTTGGAAATGCCATCGTCTGCACTGGGTAAAAATACAGTCTCGGCTATTCAGTCGGGAATTCTTTTTGGCTACGAGGGGTTGGTAAAAAATACGGTAACCAAAATACGCGAAGAACTGGGTCAACCCTGCCCCGCCATTGCCACGGGCGGGCTTTCGGCAGTGATCACTTCCCTCAACGGATTTTTTTATGCCATTGAGCCGAACCTCACTTTAGATGGGTTGCGAATGGTGGCAGAAAAAGTGAAAGGGTGATCATTATTTTAGCGATCCAGCTGTCAGATACTGTTTTATACTATTCAGGTATATCTGCCTACAGATCAGGGAATATTAACCAAGCCATTGACTTTTTTTAAGAGGGTTAATCAGGATAGCAAGTTTTATATCAAGGCAAACTATAGATTAGGTTTCGCTTTGCCCCGGAAACAGGTGGTCATTTACACCGGATTTTGCACTTTGGCTTCCTCACCGATACCTGATGGTTGCGGATAGCCCAGCTCACAAATTCATCACAATAGGTTTCATAAAACTGTAAAAGGATTTTTTCGCTTCCCGCCTTGATGGCTTCAACTATCGCTGATGTTTCGAGGCTCAAGATGTTATCGCTTCGGTTCAATGGCTTAGTAAAGTGAGTTTGGTTAAAGTAGCTAAAATATTTTTGGGTTTTCAGTTACCTCTTGATTGGGGGATTTACGAAGGAGAGTAATTACCTAACAAAAACTCTATGAAATGTAAAACGTGTTATCCTCTAACTGAGGAAATAGATTTAAACACAGTATTGAATTATTGTCTTCGGAGGAAGGGACTTCTGTTTGTTGGTGAAACTAAAGAGTTATACCAGTATTTTACTCTTCGGAAGACTACATCGTTAAACCCACCGTTCTTCGTGGAAGAAACAAATGAATGCGCATTAATCCCAGATGCGGCACAATTCTTCTTTAATAGGTTCAGAATATTAAATGGGAGTATTGCTGTGATGTCAAAATTCCCTTGAACAGAGATGAAGAATGATTTTAAAAATATGAAAAATTACATTTTATCAGTGATTATGGCAGTAGCTGTTGTAATCCTTGCAAGTTGTTCAAAAAACGATCCTACACCTACACAAGCCCAAAAAACCGCTCTTGATAGCGTTAAGGCTGCAATGACAGGGGTTTGGAAGTTTACCAGCGTTACGGTAGCTCAAATATCTCCGAGCAAAAGCGCAACAACCAGCAACTGTGGTAGAGCAGAGCTTTATACTGCTGGTTTTGCAAACACAAATTGGTTACTACTTACTCCTGAGTTTAATTACACATACAATTCTGATGGCACAGCATCCGAATCAAATAATTGTTTTACAGCAACTGCAAAAATTAAAGTAACACCAACCCTCAATTCTGATAAATCGGTCAATCTTACGATCAGCGATGCAATCAGTAGTAATGTACTTACTGTTTATCAAGTTAAATCTAAAAACATCACATCAACAACTATTCTTGCTAATATTGTAAGTGATGGAGTTGTAACTTCGGCAGGTTCTGGCTACACACTTCTTTTCAAATTTACAAGACAATAAATTCAACCCAAACCTTTCTTTTAAAAGCCGTCAGAAATGACGGCTTTTTTTATATCAAGTTTTTTTGACGAAGATATAAAAAGACATCTGCAGTGTTTCCTAAACCCTTATACATGTACTGAGTTCCACTAACAGTTTTATATTCTGTTCCTGTTAAAGGTTTATTATCAAATGGTGGATCAACACCGTTTCTAAAACCAAGTTTTGTTTGTCCTTGAATAGTATAATTAATAATGTTGATTATGTCTGTCTTAGGTACTTCAATAAAAGTTGTTGGATGTATATCTGAACGAGCTAAGTTTACAGTGTTTTTTAAAGTGCCAGCAATCAAAACGTTATTGTCAACGGATGGTTGTAAAGTTCGGTTGTTTGAGTTAAGTAATGTTGATCTACCTGCATCACTAAAAACGCCACCATAAAAAGTATATTGAGGAAAGTACAATGAGAAATTTAACCATTCGTAAGCGAATATAGGTATTGTTGTATTGTAACCTGCAACATCGTTTGATACTAACTGAAATATTGAAGGTAGTGCGGTTCCCCCTGTTGTTCCAGTAGCACTATTTGTACAGATGTGTTGTAAGCATCCCCCTTTTAGTACAGTCCAAAAATAGACTTTTATTATTTTCATAATCATTGTAATACTGATGTTGTCCATGTTTCAACATCACAGGGCTTTTGCCAGGGAGGCTGTTATGAGGACGATAATTGTTATAATCCTCCATCCTTCTGTAACCTCTGACGGAAACGTTAACCTTGTCAAGGTGTAACCCTGACAATGAAAATCACCATTGGGTATTTTATCTTCATGGGTTATTGATTTTCATTCGTCAATCATGCAAATAGATTTTCTATTGCATAATTTGGGCTAAAATAGGTAGCAAAAGAATACGTATTATTAATTCGGATGCCGGGCATACCGTTCAAAGAATTCAATCACTCGCATTAAATGATCCATCATCCGCCCGGGGTTGCCGCTGCGGGTAAGTTCGTGCCCTTCTTTGGGATAGCGAATGTATTCTACCGGCTTGTTTAAAATCTTCAAACTTTTATAGAGCATCTCCGATTGAATAACTCCCGTGCGCAAATCTTGGTCGCCATGGATGATAAGCAACGGAGTGTTAATGTTGTTTACATAAGTAAGCGGAGAATTAAAATCGAGCAGGGATTGCGTTTCTTTTTCCCACGGATAACCGCCAAAATGTTCGGGCACCAGGCGCCAGGCATTTCCTTCGCCCAGAAAAGTGCTTAGATCGTACACGCCCCGTTGCGCATTGGCAGCTTTGAAACGATGGTCGTGGCCTACGATCCACGCCACCATGTAGCCGGCATAGCTGCCACCTTCTACAAAGAGTTGATCTTTGTCAATCCACGCATTATTTTTTAAGGCTTCATCGAGTGCGGCAAGAATGTCTCCGGCCGGGCCGGTTCCCCAATCTTTAAAGTTGGCTCGTTTAAACTTATCGCCATAGCCGCCACTGCCGCGCGGGTTGCAATAAACGATGCCATACCCCCAACTGTTTTCCAACTGATACTCATGCCACATTGAAAAAACTCCGGGCCCCCACATGGCCGATGGCCCTCCGTGTATGTTTAAGATCGTGGGATATTTTACACCTTCTTTTTTTCCGGCCGGCTCCATTACCCAATACTGTACTTTGGTTCCATCGGGCCGGGTAAACCAAAATTCTTTAGGGGCAACCACGGTGCGTTCGCTCACCCAATCTTCATTAAGTTTTGTAAGGGGTTTGTTGGATTTGTCTTTCAGCGAATACAAATAAATTTCCCACGGATTTTTTGTTTCGGTAAGGGCATAAACAATTTTATCGCCCTTTACATCAAAGTCGTTCACTCCAAGGCCACGGCCGGTAAGTTTAGTAATGGATCCGCCTTTGGCCGGAATGCTGTACAGCGGTACATCGCCTTCGGTTTGAGCTGTAAAATAAATTGTTTTTGAATCGGCTGCCCAGATAGCTTGCGCAGCATCACGGTCGAGCGCTTGTGTAAGCAGCGTAGCTTTTTCTCCGTTGGCCGTAGCGGAGGCTAAGATCGATTGGGCGTAGAACCGTCCGTTGGTGGTGTGGGCAAAGAACGAAATAGAAAGACCATCGGGCGAAAATTTTGCATTGCCGATGGAGTATCCATCCCAGTGCAAAAGATATTTTAATTGCTTGGTTTCTATATCTACTGTCCATAAGTCGGTATCGCGTTCCCGATCGGGATGAACGGAATTAACTTTTGAGTCGCAAATAATTTTTTTCCCATCGGGCGCCCATTCGGCATTATTGAAATTTTGAAACCCACCCGTTAGTTGAACAGCTTTATCATCGCCATTTACAGAAATCAAAAATAAATGAGTAAAATTTTCATCAGGTTGTAAATTCATCTCGCCCTGAATGTTTTGCCGGGTTAGTACGCGCGGATTATTCTCACTCGCATTTCTGGCCAGCCAGGCGCGCAAGTCGGTCAGGTTGCCATCGGGCGAGGTGTTTATTTTCTTTTTTTCATCTGGCTTCATGTTTTTAAAATTGGGTTCATCGCCTGGTGTGCGCCCGGGGCGCTCATCGGGCCAGGTTATTTTTCCAGCTATCGCATAGCCGGGAAAGGAAGAGCTGTATAAAATCTTTTTTCCATCGGGCGACCACCGAGGGTTGGTTGCCCCAAACTCGGCTTTTGTGAGTACGTGTGCTTCGCCCCCGGTCAGGGGCAAAATCCATATTTGCGATTTATCGCCATCGGCACGAACAAACGCAATTTGTTTTCCGTCCGGGCTCCACTGCGGCTGGCCATCGTTTTTGTCGCCAAAGGTGAGTTGAAGCGGCTGGTCTTTTCCGGTAAGATCGAGCTCATATAACTGGCGTGTGTAGGAATAGTCATTTTCATTTTTTACCGTCTTGCGGATCACAACGGTTACAGCCTTGCTTCCATCGGGCGAAATCTGAATATGGCTGGTGGTCGCGATCTTCATCAGGTCGGAAGCAACAATGTTTTTTTTGGTTTGGGCGGAGGCAGAAAGTACCACCAGCGCCAACAGCACGGGTATAAGCCTTTTCATAAAGTCAATTTTTTTGAATAGTGAAAAATACAAAAGGAGAACATCAAAAAGGAGTGTATTTGATAAACGGTATTTCTTACAAAGCCTATTCTGGTTTTTAAAATCCTGTTAGAAATACAAATGCCAAACACTACCTTTACACAACTTAAAACAAGAGTTATGTCGCTTCAAAAACGATTTTCAACACAAGACCTTGAGCGCATCAAAGAGGCTGTGCGCCAGGCCGAGAGTAAAATCTCGGGTGAGATTGTGCCTGTGTTTGTAGAAAAAAGCGGAGTTTATTCGGTAGGAAATTATCGGGCGGCATTGGTGGCCGGGGCGTTAGCTTATTGGCTTATCATTTTGTTCGACCGGTATTTGCACGGAGCATCAAAACTACTTGGCATTTATGATCGCGACCCGTTATTAATATTTTTAATGATTGTTATTGCCTGTTTGCTGGGGGCATCGGCATCGCACTATATCCCCGGGGTGCAACGTCTTTTTATAAGCCAGCAGCATTTAGATCGGATGACACGCCAGCGGGCAGAAACGGCTTTCTTACAGGAGGAGGTTTTTAATACACGGCATCGCACCGGCATTATGATCTTCATTTCTTTTTTTGAAAAAGAAGTAATGGTAATTGCCGACAGCGGCATTAGTAAAGTGGTAGAGCAAAAAGAATGGGATAACATGGTGCGGGGAATTATTCAAAACATCCGGATGGGCCATGTGCTGCGCGGTATGGAATCAGCCATATTGCGCTGTGGTGAGATCCTCCTCGAAAAAGGATTTCTCAAAACAGCCGATGATGTAAATGAGTTGAAAGATGATTTGAGAGTAGAATGAATCAATTGCGAATGATCCAAACGATATTCATGAAAAGACTTGGTTTCCGGTTTTCAGTTTCAGGTTATGGGCTGCTATTTTGCTTATTGCTATGGCCGAAGACAACTGTAGCCCAACTGAAAATTCCCGATCATGGAGGCGTATGGGTGCACGATGAAGCGGGGGTGCTTTCTGCACAAGCCCGCGCACAACTGGAAACTTTTTTAAAAGCCGAGCGCGATTCTACATCCAATCAAATAGCCGTTCTCATCATTCCTTCGCTGGAAGGAGAGGATATCAGTGCCTATGGCATTCGTGTGGCCGATGCTTGGAAAATAGGAACCAAAGAAAATGACAACGGAGTGTTGCTTATTGTAGCCATTAAAGACAGGCGGGTACGTATAGAAGTAGGCCAAGGGTTAGAAGGCGTACTGACCGATGCGTTGTCTAGTCGTATCAACCGCAATGAGATTGCGCCACGGTTTCGTCAGGGCGACTACGAGGGCGGAGTAATAGCAGGCGTTGTTTCAATAAAAAAGGCGATTAAAGGGCAGTATGTTAACACAAATCCTCTTCAACATAAAAAAGGAGGCCGCACATCTTGGATACCTTTTTTCGTTATAATCCTTATTTTAATTATAGCCTCGCGCAAAGGTGGTGGCGGGTTAGGGGGCTTTTGGGCAGCGGGTATGTTGATGGGGATGGGCGGCCGCAATTCAGGCTCAGGGTATGATCGTGATTATGGCGGAGGGGGCAGTTTTGGCGGAGGGGGCTCAAGCGATTCATGGTAATACATTGAAGCAACCAAAATAGATACCTAAAATCAATCGGTAAGATGATGTTACACTATTCGTCCTTCTCCCTAAAACAAGGAGCTGTTTTATTTCTATTACTTTTTTTTACCGGGATTGCAGCCAAAGCTCAAAAACCTATACCCGAACTATGGGGCCAACGCATACACGATGAGGCTCACGTTCTTCAACAAGCTACTATTGACCAACTGGAGAAAGAACTCAAAGGATATGAAGACTCTACTTCTAACCAAATAGCGATCCTTATAGTTGCTTCGCTGGAAGGAGAAGTACTGGAAAATTACTCGCTCAAAGTGGCCGAAAAATGGAAGTTAGGACAAAAGGGAAAAGACAACGGAGCCTTGCTCCTGATAGCGGTAGATGATCGGAAAATGCGCATCGAAACAGGGCAAGGATTGGAGGGAGCACTAACCGATGCTCAATGTAATCGCATTATCCGGAATGAAATAGCGCCCGAGTTTAAACGAGGAAATTACGATGAAGGTGTAAAAGCCGGAGTTACCGGAATGATGAAAGCCATAGCCGGAGAATATAAAGCAGACGAAGCCACTCCCACAGGTGAACGTACCTGGCAGGAGAGAATTTTTACAGGAATTTTTATTTTTTTGATTCTGGGTGTATTTACTGTTTTAACCCTTTTTTCATCCGGTTGCATGAGTTGGGGTATGTATTTTTTTCTGATTCCGTTTTGGATACTGTTCCCGTGGGTTTCCGTAGGAGTTGCTGCAGGAAAAGTGTTGGCAGCGATCTACATAATCGGTATGCCGATAGCTAAAATAATAATGGGCCGAACAGCCTGGGGTAAAAAACAAATAAAGCAATGGGGCTCGCCCCAAGCAGGCGGCAGCTATGGAGGAAGCAGTGGGTGGGGAGGGTTTATTTCAGGCTCCGGGGGGAGTAGCTTTTCTGGAGGCAGTAGTTTCTCGGGAGGCGGTGGCAGTTTTGGCGGAGGCGGGAGCAGCGGAGGCTGGTAATGGTTAGTTTCGGATGTCTAACCCCCAATTTAATTTTTGGCGCAGAGTTTTAAAATAATCCTGCCCCTCAAGTTGAACTAAATTTATCTGAAATTTTTCTTTTCGTACTTTCAGCTTTACACCATCGTCAATAGTTTCAAATCTTGAATCGAGCGAGACCAAGTATTTTTTACTTCGCCCTTCAATTTGAAAAGTAATTTCCGATTTATCGGAAAGCACAATCGGCCGGGTGCCCAGATTGTGCGGGCTTACCGGGGTAATGATAAAACTTTCTGATGCCGGATAGACCAATGGCCCTCCGCAACTTAACGAATACCCCGTAGAGCCGGTAGGAGTAGATAAAATAACACCATCAGCCCAATACGAATTCAGCAACCGGCCATCTACAAAAACGTGTACCGTTATCATCGATGACGTATCTTTTTTCATGATGGTAAAATCATTCAACCCGAAGTTTAGCCCGTGAAACAACTTAGGGGAAGAAATTAATTTAAGCAACGATCGGGAATCCAATTTAAAATTTCCATCTACAAGTGCTTCTATAGCTGTTTCCGAATCATCGCGGCTATTAATTGCCAGAAAGCCGAGCCGGCCCGTGTTGATGCCCAGAATGGGTACTCCGGTTTGGCGAACGTAAGTAACGGATTCAAGCATGGTGCCATCACCCCCCAGCGAAAGAAAAAAATCGAGATGTTTTAGGGAGTGGGTGTGATCAAATATTTTGATTTTATATTGACTTACTCGCGCGGAGCTCACGGTTTTGGCAAACTTATCAGACACCCATGTTTCTATGTTGCGCTTGCGGAGGTCATCCAGTATTTTCACTAAAAATCCGGATGATTTAGTTTGAAAATCTTTTCCATGGATGCCGATGCGCATGCAATGACGGGGTTAGAGGTCGAGATATTTCATAAGCAAGTCCAGCCTTTCTTGTTCGCCTGTGTTGGTAACAGCCGTTTCCTGATACCGCCCGATGATGCGGTAATTAAACCGCTCCAGGGTGGCAACAATGCGGGCAAGATCTACTTGGTTTATTTTCAGGGTAATCTTTACTTTCCCTTTGTCCATCGGGTCTTCTACCATAATACTGCTGATCACCTTGGCATTATTCTCTTCTACATACCGACATATTTCCGCCAACGAATAGTCAATCAAATCCATTGAAAGAACCAGAATTCCACCCGGCATTTGTACAGCTGCGGTTTGGGCAAATGAAGCCATGATATCTTGCACCGTGATAACTCCGGCATAGTTTCCTTCCTCATCTAAAACACAAACCATATAAAGTTTATGTTGGGAAGCTGTTTTTAAAATATCGTAGAAGTGTGAACCAAGACTTACGGTGCAGTCTTTCCCTGTTAATTCAAAATGGTCTAAGGTCTTATCAATGTCATTCGATTCTAAAATGATTTCTTCGGAGATAAAGCCCATGAGTTTTCCGTTATTTACCACGGGCAGATAATTGCAACGAAATTCTTCCATCCACACGATGGCCATGTGGGCACTGTCGGCCACTTTCAGAGGCGGTATCATGTGGTTGATCAGCTCTTCGGCAATCATGTTATTTTTTCTTCACTAAAAAATCCTGCACCAAACGGTTAAATTTTTCCGGATGCTCCATCATGGGAGCATGGCAACACTTGTCGATAAATTTTAACTCTGAATTAGGAATGAGCCGGTTAAATTCGAACCCGACCAGAGGCGGAGTAATCGTATCATTTAATCCCCACACTAATAAAGTGGGCACTTTAATATTAGGCAACTCCAGTGCTAAATTATTTCGCTGGGCAGACTTGGCAATTGCCACAATGCGCATACACTTGGGAATGCTCTTGGTCGTTTCAAATACTTCGTCCACCAAATCCTTAGAGGCCACTTGCGGATCGTAAAAAGTATAGGCCACCCGTTCGCGGATGTAATCATAACTTCCCCTGCGCGGGTACGACCCGCCCATGGTGTTTTCGAATAAGCCCGAACTTCCGGTAAGCACCAGCTTGGCCACTTTGGCGGGGTTGGCTAATGTATATAAAATACCGACATGGCCTCCCAGCGAGTTGCCCATAATAATCATGTTATCGAGCTGCATGGTCTCCACAAATTTTTCAGTAAACTCACGCAAGCCAACTAAGCCGGCTTCTTTTATAGGCATTTCATAAATCGGCAGCATGGGGATTACCACCCGCAGGTCTTTCGAATAATGATTTACCACGCCTTCCCAATTACTTAGTGCACCAAATAGCCCATGCAACAACATCAGCACCTGACCTTGGCCTTCGTCCACATACTTAAATCCTGCTTTTTCTTTTATCACCAGCGACATGTTGACTAATTTCCCGATAAGTAAGCAAAAAAAAACGGAAGTTAGAATTGCTTGAAAGTTTCTTTAAAAAAAGGAATAAATGCGGCAAACCAATCTGAAACATGTTGAGCAAAGGCTACCGTCTTAGGATAAACCCAGGAGCCCTGTTTCCAGCCCTCGGGAAAATCGAAGTTTACTTTATGGGCCAGCCAAAAAATGACGCTGGCACTGAAAGCAAATTTTAATACACCTAAGAGAGCCCCCGCAGCGGCATCTACCTTGCCCAGAAAGGTTTCATCCATCAGATGTTTAATGCGGTGGCCAATAAAAATTACTCCGATCATCACTAAAATAAAAAGGAGAAAAAAAGACAGGTAAGGTAAAAAAGCGGTATCGGCATTAAACTCGCGATGCAGGTACGAAACCCCCCAACCCATAAACTTAAACCCGACCAGTACGCCTAAAACTAATGCTATGACAAAAAATAATTCTGCCAAAAACCCTCGCTTGTAGCCCAGGTAAGCTCCCAGCAAGTAGAACACCAGCAGGATAATATCTATTTTGCTCAAAGGGCCAATAATTTTTTCACTAATTCAGACATGATCTTTCCATCGGCTAGTCCGGCCAGCGCTTTGGTGGCGGTGCCCATTACTTTGCCCATGTCTTGGGGGCCTTTAGCCCCCATCTGTGCAATGATTTCTCTTAGTTTAGATTCCACCTCTTCGGCCGAAAGTTGTTTGGGCAGGTACCGGTTAATCACGCCCAGCTGAAATAACTCACGCTGTGCCAGATCGGTGCGGTTTTCTTTCTGAAAAATTTCGGCCGACTCTTTTCGCTGCTTGGCGGCTTTCATCAACAGTTTATTTTCTGCCTCGGCTGCCAAATCGCCACTCCCGCCCTTTTCTGTTTCGGCCAGCAAAATCATAGACTTAATGCTGCGCAGCGCTTCCAGTTCTTCTTTATTTTTGGCCAGCATGGCTGTTTTAATATCGCTGTCAATTTTTGATTTAAGGCTCATGGTATTTGTAAATTTGTCTGTAAAATTAACACTTCATCCTAAACAATGACACGGCTTTCGGTTAACATCAACAAAATTGCTACCCTGCGCAATGCACGCGGAGGCAACAACCCAAACGTAATACAGGTAGCAATGGATTGCGAGCGTTTTGGAGCGCAGGGCATAACCGTACACCCGCGGCCAGACGAACGGCACATACGCTGGAACGATGTTATTGAATTGAGGAAAAAAGTAACCACCGAATTTAATATTGAAGGCTACCCCGATGAACGGTATTTAAAACTAGTAAGAGAAACAAAACCCCATCAGGCCACGCTTGTTCCAGATAAGCCCGATGCCATTACTTCGAATGCCGGATGGGATACAAAAGCAAATGAAAATTTTTTAAAGGAGATAATTATAGAGCTGAAAAAATCGGCCACACGTGTTTCCGTTTTTATCGATCCCCATATCGAAATGGTGCGAGGGGCAAAAAAAATCGGAGCCGATAGTATCGAACTATATACTGAGCCGTATGCCGCCAACTACCAACACAATAAAGAAGCAGCTATACGCCCATACACGGAAGCAGCCCGAGTAGCACAAGACCTAGGTTTAGGTGTTAATGCCGGCCATGATTTAGACCTGCATAATTTGAATTACCTGAAAAAATCGCTTCCGCACTTAGATGAAGTATCAATTGGCCATGCGCTCATTTGCGATGCGCTTTATTTAGGATTAGAAAATACCATCCAGCTTTATTTGCGCGAATTAAGCTGATGTGTTTCCTCCCGGAAGCCGATGTCTTATTTTTCCGAATGCCCATGTTCCGGCAAGAGCGGAAAGCAACGTAATAAGAATAACAAGCGATCCCGATCCTATTAGTGCATAAAGTGGTCCGGGGCAGGCACCGGTTAACGCCCAACCAAAACCAAAAATCAAACTCCCGATAATAATGCCCGGATGAAAATGTTTTTCAGGCATTTCAAGACATTCGCCTCTTCCGGTTTTTTTGATAACCCTTTTCAACCACTGAAGCGATAACACCCCCACGGGAATGGCCGTCATGAAAATGCCAAACATGTGAAAACTCTCGAAGCGAAACATTTCTTGTATCCGGTACCAGGAAATAGCCTCGCCTTTTGTTAGGGCTACTCCGAAAACAACACCCACTAATAAATAACCACAGTTTTTCATCAGGAAAGAATATATGGAAGTATGAAACGAGCAAACAAAATTCCGCCCAGAAAAAAGGAAGCGGTGGCCACCAGCGATGGCCATTGCAAGGCAGATAAACCTAAAATACCATGGCCGGAAGTACATCCTTGTGCATAGCGTGTGCCAAACCCAACAAAAAACCCGCCTGCAATGAGCACTAAAAACCCCTTGAAGGAACTTAGAGAACCCCATTGAAAAATCTTTTCGGGTAAGAGACTATTAGTTGGAGTAATTCCCAATGACAAAAAATAAGCGGAAGTATTTTTTGAAATAGCCACCGGCTCAGGATTGGCAAAAACCCAACCACCAATAAATCCGCCTAAGGCAATACCCCCCACAAAAAATAAACTCCATATTTCTTTTTTCCAGTTGTATTGAAACAAAGGAATAGCCCCCGGCACACAGGCAGCACAAATGTGCCTGAAAGTGCTGGACACCCCTAATCTTTTATTACCCATCCAAAGCAGGAAAGGAACAGTAAGCCCAATAACCGGCCCGGCTACATACCAGGGCCATGGTTTGTATAGTAATTCCATAGAAATAAAAGGCACAAGGTTAAATAAAATGACATGGAATTCAAAATGCAAAAAAGATGAATTGCTCTTATCGGTAAACCATTTTCGCAATCCCTTCGTTATTTTAGCACCTTCAAAATAAAACCATGCGATACCGTTTTTTGATTAGCACTGTTTTCTTGGCAATAGGCTCGCTTACCGGCTACTCACAAGTATTAAAGCCGGCTAAATGGACAACCGATGTTTCACAGCGGGAGGTAAAAATAGGAGAAGAAATAACCTTGATTTTTAAGACAACCATAGACCAAAACTGGTATTTATATTCTACTGAATTTCCCTGCGAAGACGGCCCGATTAAAACCACATTTACTTTTTCGCCTGATAAAAGTTATGAAAAAATAGGAGGTATCGCAGCCATTAACCCACAAGACAAACACGATAAAATTTTTGAGTGTGATGTAAAAATTTTTAAAAACACGGCCGAGTTCCGTCAGAAAATAAAAGTGCTGAATGCGCCTTTAAAAATTAAGGGTACCTACGAATATCAGGTATGCACAGAACTTACCGGCCAGTGCGTGCCGGGCGATGGCGAATTTTCTTTCGATAATATAAAAGTAACCGGAAGGCAACAACCCACAGTTGCCGAAAATCCCTCCACTAAAAATCAAGATTTAAAAATTCAGACACCGCTTAAACAAAATCAAGACTCGGTAATAAAAGAAAATCAACCAACTACTACCAATTTACCGCCAGCCGCCAAGACAGGCCCGCATCTCGATCCCTCCTTTGCTCAACAAAAGCAAGACCAGTCGCTGCTTGGATTTTTTCTGTTAGCCTTTATAGCCGGGTTGGCTGCTTTGCTTACCCCTTGTGTTTTTCCTATGATCCCTATGACGGTTAGTTTCTTTACCGGGCGCGGTAATAAGTTTCAGGCTATCATGTATGGCATATCTATAATTTTAATTTATACAGTTATTGGTGCCCTGTTGGCGCCTCTGATGGGGCCTGAAACGGCCAATCAACTTTCCACCGAATGGATTCCTAACCTGATATTCTTTTTGGTGTTTATTGTTTTCGGACTTTCCTTTTTAGGACTGTTTGAAATTACGTTGCCCGGAACATTTATTACGAAGGTAGATCAACAAGCCGAAAAGGGAGGGCTGGCAGGTGTGTTTTTTATGGCCTTTACATTAGTGCTGGTTTCATTTTCTTGCACGGGTCCGTTGGTAGGCAGCATCTTGGTTTCATCGGCAGGCGGAGAATTTTTAAAACCCATTACCGGCATGTTTGCTTTTTCTCTGGCTTTTGCCATTCCGTTTACCGTGTTTGCTTTTTTTCCTAATTGGTTGAAGTCGCTTCCAAAATCGGGCGGATGGCTCAACACCGTAAAAGTAATTTTAGGCTTTGTAGAGATAGCCCTGGCATTTAAGTTTTTAAGTATTGCCGATCAGGCTTTTCACTGGCGGATTTTAGATCGTGAAATTAATTTAGCCATTTGGATTGTGGTAGCTTCGCTGATAGGCATTTACCTGATGAAGGGATTCCGCATGCCGGGCGACAACGGAAAAGATGCCGAAGACAAAACGGTAAGCGTGCTGCGCGTTTCGCTGGCCATCATTACATTTTCGTTTGTGGTGTATTTGGTACCCGGCATGTGGGGCGCCCCGCTAAAAGCACTGGCTGGCTATTTGCCCCCGATGTCCACGCACGATTTTGATTTGCTGGCCGCCAACAGAAAAGATACCCCTAATCCAATCTGTGATGCACCAAAATATTCAGAGTTTCTCCATTTACCACACGGACTTAATGGTTATTTCGATTACCAGCAAGCATTGGCTTGTGCCCGCCAGCAACGCAAGCCGTTGTTTATAGACTTTACCGGGCACGGCTGCACCAATTGCCGTGAAATGGAAGCCCGCGTGTGGAGCGACCCACAAGTATTGAAAAGATTGAAAGAGGATTATGTAATCGTGGCTCTTTATGTGGATGATAAAACCGAGTTGCCCGAAGCTGAATGGTACACCTCTACCTACGACCAGAAGATGAAGAAAACAATTGGCAAACAAAATGCCGATTTTCAGATTACCTACCTCAACAACAATGCCCAGCCGTTTTATGTGCTGGTCGATAATCAGGAGAAAGTATTGGTTCAGCCAAAACCGTACGATCTCAATATAGATCGGTTCATTCATTTTTTAGATGAAGGAAAAACGAAATTTAAACCCGCTAACTGAATTTGTGGTACTTTGCACGAGCAAAGAATAAACCCAATTGACAGCCAAAAGAAAAATTTTTCTCTTTACACTGAGCGGAAGCTTGTTGCTGGGTATCTCTCTTTATCTAACAGACACCTATACTTCTTTTTTTACCCATTCAGCAGATTATGCTACGGAGGCAGATTCTTCAGTGGTGGTTCCGGTTGAAGAGCCCATTATTAAATACGGTATTCCCTTAACCGGTATGGAAATCCGAGAAGAGCGGGTAAAACGCAATGAACGGTTTATTGATTTGCTGGCCGGAACGTACATGGCAGAAAAAGTAAAACGGCAGATTTCACTCTTGCCCAAATCGGTTTTTGATTTTAAGAAAATAATCGCGTCAAAAAAATATACTGTCATTTCCAAAACCGATTCCGTTAAAACAGCGGTAGCATTAGTTTATGAAACAAGCCCGGTAGAGTATGTTGTTTTTCGGCTGCAAGATTCCCTGACAACCGAAACGCATCTACGCGAAATTAAAACAGAAGAAAAATCAGTGAGCGGAGAAATTTTTTCTTCCCTTTACGAAACGATAGATCAGCTGAAAATTTCTCCGGAGCTCACCAATAAATTTGTAGATGTATTTGGCTGGCAGGTGGATTTTCAGCACCTGCAAAAAGGCGATCGGTTTAAACTGATTTACGAAGAAAACTCGGTTGATGGCCAGCCTTACGGCATCGGCAAAATTTTAGGAATTTATTTTCAGCATTTTGGGCACAGCTACTATGCCATCCCGTTCGATCAGGGCGGGGGGGTAGATTATTTTGATGAACGCGGGAACAGTCTGCGTAAGGCTTTGTTAAAATATCCGATCGAGTTTATGCGTATCAGTTCGCGCTATTCGTTAAACCGGTTTCATCCGGTGATGGGTGTTTTCCGGCCTCATCTCGGTACAGACTTTGCTGCCCCTGCAGGCACGCCTATACGCAGCGTGGGCGATGGCATTGTACAAGAAGCACAATATACCGTTAATAATGGCAATTATGTAAAGATCCGCCACAACGGAACTTACTCAACCGGCTATTTACACATGTCTAAAATAGCTTCGGGTATGGTGGCCGGGGCATCGGTGCGGCAGGGGCAAATTATAGGCTATGTAGGCAGCACAGGCCTGGCCACGGGGCCTCACCTTTGTTACCGCTTTTGGAAAAACGGAGTGCAAGTAGATGCCATGCATGTAGAATTGCCTCCGTCTAAGCCGATTGAAAACAGCTACTGGAAAAAATATGATGATGTAATGGTTTTCACTATGCTGAAATTAGAAGCCATTCCCTTTACCGTATCAGACGAAGCGTTTACCTCACGCTAATATTTTTTATGTATGGCTATGAACTATTAATTTTAACTCTTCAATTCTGGAATCTGCGTGGTGAAGTTTGGGTTTGCTTTTTTATTTTTATTTTTTTCTCTTACGCTTTCGGCCCAGCGGCAAAGGGTGGGGTTGGTATTTAGCGGAGGTGCGGCCAAAGGCATTGCCCATATCGGGGTACTAAAAGCACTTGAAGAAAATGAAATTCCGATAGACTATATCGTGGGCACTTCTATGGGGGGCATTGTGGGAGGCTGCTATGCCGCAGGCATGAGCCCGGCTCAGATTGAATCAATTATGACATCAAAAGAATTTCTCAATTGGGTAAATGGAAAAATTGAAGAAGAGAATAATTACTTCTACCATAAAAAAGAAGAAGGCCCCTCGTTTTTGAAAATCAATCTTTCGCTCGACTCAACCCTAAACTTTACCTTAAACAGCAGCCTGGCCAACGATCTGGCACTGAATTTTGCCATAGCCGAAAAACTGGCGATGTCATCGTCAGGTTCAAAGAATAATTTTGATAGCTTATTTGTGCCGGTTCGCATCATGGCATCCGATATTTTTACACAGAACCAGGTAGAGCTTTCCAAAGGTTCGCTGGGCGATGCCCTCCGGGCTACACAAACGGCTCCCTTTTTTTATACCCCTATTAAAATCAATGGAAAATATTTATTTGATGGAGGTATTTACAACAACTTCCCGGTAGATGTGATGCAGAAAGATTTTAAACCGGATGTAGTCATCGGAGTAAATGTTTCATCCAAAGTGTACGACCAATATCCTTATGGAGAAGATGAAAAACTAATCTCCCGCTCGCTGTTATATATGCTGTTAGATAAATCGGATCCATCCAAAGTTCCGCCCAGTGGAGTTTACATTCAACCTAACCTGAAGAAATTTTCTGGATTTGATTTTGCCCGCGCCAAAGAAATGATTGATAGCGGGTATCAACAAACCATTCGCCAGATTAACGAAATCAAACTTAAAATTAAACAACGGGTAACATGTGAAGAGGTAGCGGAAAGGCGCAATCAATTTAATTCCAAACTGGCACCCATCAGGGTAAATGAAATTACCTTTGAAGGCTTCGACCGCAGCCAGCAAAAATACCTGAACCGTTTTTTTAAAAGCGGCAAACGTCCACTCTATTTGCGCGACATCCGAAAAGGATATTTTCAATTAATATCTGATGACTATTTTAATAATGTGTACCCCAGCTTTGCCTTTAACCCCTCCACAAAAGATTATAACTTTCGGCTCTCAAAGAGGCAAACCAACAATTTTCAGGTAGATTTTGGTGGAATTATTGCCACCCGAAACATCAGCAATATCTTTCTAGGGCTTAATTATTATTCCTTTGAGCGCGTGCTGATGCACGCCCAGTTAAATTTTTTTACAGGCGATTTTTATAAATCAGGCCAACTAAAAGTACGATTTGATTTCCCTTTTTTCGGACAGTTTTATGCCGAACCCGAAGTAACAATCAACAACTGGAATTTTTTTCAGGGAAATGATGTCATTGCTAAAAAATTTACACCTACCGTGCTTAACCGTACCGACCGGAAATATGGAATGACCATCGGCTTTCCGGTGGCACGCCAAATTCGTGCGTTCGTTAACGGAGCTTATTTTTCTAATAACGATGGGTATATAGACACGAAAGTGCTAACCTCTACCGACACATTAGACCAATTAACATTAAATGGTGCCAGGCTTGGGGTAGGGTTTACATTTAATTCACTAAACCGTAAACAATACGCTTCGCAAGGAAAAGCCTTTACCGTATCGGGCAATTATTTTTCACTGGAAGAAGAATTTATACCCGGCACTAGATCTGTAATCAGAACCGTTCAGCAAAGCGACCGAAGGTGGTGGCAAGCCAAAATTTCGGCCGAACAATATTTTAATAAAGGAATATACAGTTCAGGGTATTTAGTAGAAGGAGTATTATCTAACCAACCACCTTTTACCAATTATTTTGGCTCCATCATAAATGCCCCGGCATTTAATCCGTTGCAAGACAGCCGCACTTTATTGCTCCAAAACTTCCGTGCCTTTAGCTACATTGCCGGAGGCTGGCGAAATGTATTTTCAATCAGAAAAAATTTAGATTTCAGACTGGAAGCGTATGCGTTTAAACCCCTGCAAGCCCTTGCCGAAGGCCCCGGGCAACAACCAAAATTAGAGCAGCAGTTAGAGCAAGTCTATTTTGCCGGTATGGCCAACCTGGTTATGCACTCCCCCATAGGGCCGGTAAGCCTGAGTTTAAATTATTACGATGATCCTAATCGCCAGTTAGGCGTGTTGCTGCATGTAGGTTTTCTGTTGTTCAATAAAACCTCACTCGAATAGATCGTTGATTCCAGGGTTTTATCTTACTTTTTGTACCCAATATCAGTTTTCTTAAAATGTAATTTTTTTCTGCTTTTTAAATTTTTAGCTATGTTTATCCCCTAATTTGAGTTTCATTTTCAAGTCTATGAAGAGATTTTTACTTGCCCTGCTATTTTTAGCCATTTCGGATTTTACCTTCAGCCAGTCAGTTCAGTGGGCAGCCAAGGTGATTGACTTTTCCTCCGAACTTACTTCTATACAATATTCAGCCACCCAAGCGCTGGGCAAACCCAATGTATTGCCGGCCGGAGGCCAAAATCCCAATGCCTGGACACCCGATAAACCCAAGCGATCAGAATTTATTAAATTGGGATATACAACCCCGATGCAGATTCAGCAAGTGGCTATTGCCGAATCGTACAACCCGGGCGCCCTCTTTCGTGTTTTTGTTTATGATGAATCCGGTGGAGAACATCAGGTGGGCACCTATAACCCGCAGGCTATACCGGTGGTAGCCCGGATGCTCACGGTCTTTTTTGAAAAAACTTCGTATAAAGTAAATGCCGTAAAATTAGAATTTGATGGCAAAGCCTTGCCCGACTATTTTTCTATTGATGCCGTAGCCATCTCCGATTCTAAATATCCCATCATTGCTAATATTGATAAGCCCGAACTTCTGGTAAAAGGTCTTGTAATAGAACATTTAGATAAAAACGTAAACAGCGAATATAATGACCTGAATGCCCTGCTTTCGCCTGATGGGAAAACGCTTTACTTCAGTCGGCAAAACCATCCGGAAAATACCGGAGGCACAAAAGACAAAGAAGATATCTGGTACTCAGAACTTGGCCCGGATGGCAAATGGACATTGGCTAAAAATGCCGGCCCAACCCTCAACAATGCATACCCGAACTTTGTAAACGCAGTAACTACCGCCACGCCCGATGGCAAGGCCGTATTGCTGGTGTTGGGAAACCAATATCAGGAAAATGGCAAAATGGTTTCCGGTGTTTCAGTAAGTAATAATATCGGTGGCAAATGGACACAACCTAAAACATTGAAGATTAAGAATGACTATAACTACAGCGACCGTGCCCATTATTTTTTATCAACTACACAAAAGACTCTTCTCATGTCGGTAGATAGAGAAGATACACACGGTGGCCGCGATATTTATGTTAGCTTCGAACAATCCGACAGTTCCTGGTCAGAACCTTTAAATCTCGGAGGCGTTATCAATACAGCCGGAGAAGAAGTAACTCCTTTTTTGGCTGCGGACGACAAAACTTTGTATTTCTCATCAAACGGGTTTAGCGGATTTGGCGGGAGCGACATCTATGTGTCGAAGCGTTTAGACGATACCTGGACGAAATGGTCGGCTCCGCAGAATATGGGGCCCGAAATAAATACCAAACTGGATGATATGTTTTTCAATATCCCTTCTACCAGCGAGTATGCTTATTTCTCCCGAGCAGTTACGCCCGATAACTTTGATATTTACCGCGTGAAGCAACCGCTCTTCAAAAATCCGGAGCCCATCATTATCGTAAAAGGAAAATTAATTGATGCCAAAACTGGCCAGCCTTTAGGAGCAAAAATTATCTATGAAAGACTGCGAGATGGAAAAGAAGTAGGAGTAACCTATTCCGATCCAAAAACAGGAGAATATGAAATTCATTTGCCGGGAGGCGAAAAATATGGATTCAGAGCTGAGGCGAAAGATTATATTTCTGAAAACCAAAACTTAGACCTTACTTCTTACACAAAACCGGGCACGGTTACAGACGATGTAAAACTCGAACCTATACAAGTGGCTGTCATTGAAGACAATGTTACGATTACCTTAAATAATATATTTTTCAGTTTTGACCGGGCCACCCTAAAACAAGAATCATTCCCCGAACTGAACCGTATAGCTACACTGATGACGGAGCGTTCGTCTATGCAAGTAGAAATTGCGGGCCATGCCGACCCGATTGGGTCACCCCAATACAATATGTCGTTATCCGAACGCAGAGCAAAGGCGGTGGCACATTATTTGGTAAGCAAAGGAATAGCAAAAGACCGGATATCGGTTGTATTTTTTGGAGATACCAAACCCGTAGTGCTGAATGTTAAAACAATTGTTGGAAATGCTAAAAACAGACGCGTTGAATTTAAAATAGTAAAGAAATAACAGGTTTATGAAACACCTTGTTGGCACGATACTCATCCTGATCAGCCTGGCGGCACAAGGACAACAGGACACACTCGTGATGGCCGAAGGGAACATTACCAGTGCCGCTACCAAAGAAGCGGTAGTGGCTAAAATTTCTTACAAGAGTTTACCGTATGGAAGCAACCGGGGATTTCTTTCCGGCAGTTCGTTCAGTTTCCCTTTGTTTGATAAAGAAAAATATTCCATAGAAGTGGAAGCAACCGGCTATGCTCCGGTAAAATATATTCTTGATCCGGCCGAAGCCAATACAGAAAAAAAAGTGATTAAGAATATTGAGCTGGGATTACCAATTGCCAAGCCCAATATAGCACAAGAGCCACCCCCGGTTAAGAAAATAGTGCGGCTGCATACACTTATTTTTAATGCAAGCACGGCCCTAATTCAGCCTGCTTCCTTTCCTGAGTTAGATTCCATCAGCCGTATGCTGAAGAACAACCCCAATATGATTATTCAATTAGAAGGCCACACCGATGCGGTAGGGGCGCCTGCAGCTCTCATGAAATTATCGCAAGAACGGGTCGATGCGGTGAAAACCTATCTGGTAAGAAAAGGCGCTAACAAAAATAATATCAAAACCAAAGCCTTTGGCGGAACGCAACCCATTTCTACTGAAAACACAGAAGAAGCCCGTAAATTAAATAGAAGAGTAGAACTCAGGGTGCTCGATAACTGATCAAGAGAAAACATATTCTGCTTTAAGATTGCGCCCCCTGCGCACAAAGATTTTTACTTCGTTTACAGAAGTAAAGCCCAAGCACCATATTTGCTAACGGTAAGTGTAACATAAAGGATTTGCCCAATAAGATTAAAATAAAATTAAACTAACTTTAAAAAAATTTAGCAATGACGGATTTAGCACCATCCGAAACTCAACAATTGACCCTACTTTTTGAAAAACAAAAGAAACGGAGTATTGTACTTAGAAGCGAACCATTAAAGGAACGCAAACGGAGATTAAAAAAATTTGCGGAGTATTTGTTAACCCAACGCGAGGCTATTGCGGAAGCCGTATTTGCTGATTTTAAAAAACCGAAATCGGAATCTGATTTATCAGAACTATATCCTGTTTTAACGGAGATCCGGCATACAATTGCCCATCTGCACGAGTGGGCAGCCCCTCAAAAAATAGATTCTTCGCTTACCTATTTAGGCACTCGCTCCCAAGTGCGATTAGAGCCCAAAGGGGTCTGCCTTATCATTGCTCCGTGGAATTTTCCGGTAAATC
Source organism: Bacteroidota bacterium (assembly GCA_018267135.1). Lineage (GTDB taxonomy): Bacteria > Bacteroidota > Bacteroidia > Cytophagales > Cyclobacteriaceae > ELB16-189. The sequence goes on along the minus strand of JAFDZA010000025.1, from coordinate 168,834 downwards.
TTTCGCTTGGCCCGCTCGTTTCTTGTTTGGCAGCCGGCAATACAGCGATTATTAAACCTTCGGAGATGACTCCGCATACCGCGCGCGCATTGGCGGCTATGGTAAATACGTTTTTTGAAGAAGACCGGGTAGCTGTGGTAGAGGGAGATCAGCACGTGGCCGAGCAGTTGCTTGCGCTCCCTTTCGATCATATCTTTTTTACCGGCAGCCCGGCCGTAGGAAAATTAATAATGAAAGCAGCCGCAGAAAACTTATCATCGGTTACGTTAGAGCTGGGAGGGAAATCGCCTGTTGTTCTCGATGCATCAGCCGATATAGAGGATGCCGCCAAACGCATTGCTTTCGGAAAATTTTTGAACAACGGGCAAACCTGCATCGCCCCGGATTATGTTTTGATTGAGGAACCGGTGCAAGAAAAATTCATTCAGGCACTAAAAAATGAAATAGTAAAAATTTTTGGTCAGGACGGAACCGTAAATGAACAAACTCCACATTACGGGCGTATTGTGAACAGAAAACATTTTGACCGGATTAACCGAATGGTTAGCGATGCGATAACCCACGGTGCCAAAATTGAATTATCGGGCGAAATGAATAGCCACACTAATTTTATCCCACCTACTATTATGAGCCAAGTATCACCCGATAGCCAGATTATGCAGGAAGAAATTTTTGGGCCTATTCTCCCGGTCGTTTCATTTAAAACCATAGATCAGGCTATTGATTTCATTAACGACAGGCCGAAGCCATTAGCTCTTTATATTTTTTCCGGTCAGAAAAAAAATAAAGAAAAAATTTTAACTGAAACTTCGGCCGGCTCAGTTTGTGTGAATGATTGTGTGCTTCAGTTTACCCACCCGGGGTTGCCATTTGGCGGAGTAAACAACAGCGGTATAGGCAAAGCACATGGCCGATATGGTTTTTTATCGTTCTCCAATGAAAAACCGGTATTAAAACAAAAAAATGGATTTGCCATTTTCTACTTACTACATCCTTCGTATTTCAAATTTAGAAAACAGCTGATTGACCTGATGGTTCGTTGGTTTTAAACATGATACCTTACTCTTATAAAACTTACTGATGATGAAAATGGTAAAAAAAATACTAATTGGTTTTTCGGCTTTATTAGGTCTGCTGCTCTTGATAGCGATTTTGGTTCCGGTCTTCTTCAAAGGAAAAATAAAAGAAATGGTGGACAAAGAAATTGCTAAAACTGTTAATGCCGATGTGGTTTTTGATGCCGACAACTTCAGCCTTTCGCTTCTTCGTCATTTTCCCAATGCGAGTGTCGAGATAAAAAAACTAGGCGTTTTTAATCATGCGCCTTTTGCCGGAGAACATTTGTTTGTGGTTGAGCGGTTCGATGTGGAAGTAAACTTAAAAGACCTATTGTTTGGCAGCCAGCTCCGGGTTAAAGCCATTACGTTAGAGCAACCCCAAATTCACGTAAAAGTATTGAAAGACGGACGCGCTAATTACAACATTACCTACCCTTCTGCCGACACAGTAAAAAAGCAAGAAACCTCCTCTCAATTTTCATTTGGTATAGATCGCTGGACCGTTACCAATGCCGATATTATTTATGATGATGAGACCCTGCCTATGCTTTTGTCATTAAAAAATGTAAACCATACAGGTAGCGGTGATTTTAATGAGCGGCAGTTTGACCTGAAAACAAAAACAACAGCCGATTCGGTTACAGTAAAATATAACGGCACCGAATACATCAGCCACAAGCAAGCTTCCGTAGAAGCCGTGATTCAGATTAGCGAGAATTATTCGAAATACACCTTTAAAGAAAACACGGCCAAGCTTAACGATTTTGGTTTAGGTTTTGACGGTTGGCTTAAAATGAATGAAAAAGATTTTGATATGGACATCCGTTTTAAAAGTCCGGAAAACACATTCAAGAGTATTTTGTCATTGGTTCCCGGTATGTACTCCAAAGATTTTAACAAAGTAGAAACTAAAGGAACCCTCGCTTTTGATGGCCATATACAAGGTAAATACAGCGATCGTCAGATGCCTGCATTTAATCTCAATTTAAAAGTAAGCGAGGCAATGTTTAAGTACCCTTCCTTGCCGGCAGCCGTTACTAACATTGCTGTAGATTTGATGATTGATAATAAAACCGGGGTAATAGAAAACACCTTTATCAATTTAAAGAAATTTCATATTGATTTTGGCTCTAACCCGGTAGATGCCCAGCTTATTATTGAGAACCTGAAAGACTATCGGATGGATGCATTCCTAAAAGCTAAATTTAATCTGGCTGAATTGAATAAAATGTTTCCTCTGGAAGGCCTTGAAATGAAAGGAACATTCTCAACCAATGCTACCGCAAAGGGAATATACGACAGCCTAAAAAAAATTATTCCAACCGTAGATGCCGCGATGTCTTTAAACAATGGGTATGTAAAGTCATCCAAGTTCCCGATGCCGCTACAAGATTTGCACTTTAACTCAACGATAAAAAACACCTCGGGCAAGATGGCGGAAACAACCATTCGGGTAAGTGATTTTTCTATGTTGCTCGATGGCGAAAAATTTTCAGCCGATTTATTACTGCAAAACCTGGCCGATTACACCTGGGCCTTAAAAGCCGATGGAGGTGTGGATTTGGAAAAAATGACAAAAATATTTCCGCTGGAAGGAATGAACTTAGCCGGCAAAGTAAAAGCAAACATCGAAACAAAAGGAAAATACTCGGATGTAACAGCTAAGCGATATGATAAACTGCCGACCAGCGGAACGGCTTCGCTGAGCAATTTTAAATTTACTTCGGCCACCTTGCCGTATGCCGTGGCCATTGCGCAGGCCAATGCTGTTTTTAACCCACAAAAAATTGAATTAAAAAATTCAACGGGCACAATAGGAAGAAGCGATTTTGATATAACCGGAGCCGTAAGCAACTATATCGGGTATGTATTCGGCAAAGAAACAATTAGTGGCAATCTGAATTTTAATTCTTCTCTGCTCGATTTGAATGAGTTTATGAGCGACAGCAAAACACCAGATAAAAAAGATACCGCTAAATTGTCGGTTATCCCGGTTCCAAAAAATATAGATTTCTTATTGCACGCTAACCTGAAAACGGTAAAGATGATGGATTATGTTATCAGCCAGGCGCAGGGCGACATATTGGTAAAAGAGGGGATAGCAAAAATGAACAACGTAAAATTTAATATGCTGGGAGGAGCCTTTGCCATAAATGGCACGTACGATACTCGCGATTTGCAACACCCCAAATATGATTTCGGGCTGAACGTGCAAGACTTGTCTATTCAGCAAGCAGCCAGTTCTTTTTCTATTGTAAAAACGTATGCACCTATTGCCGGCCTGGCCCAAGGAAAGATGGGCACCGACTTTAAGATTAGCGGAGAACTACTGCAAAATATGATGCCGAAGATGAATACCGTAAATGGCAGCGGGCTGATAAAAATTGCCGAGGCAGCCGTAACCCAGTCTAAACTGATTTCGGGTATTACGTCTTTAACGAATCTAAAAGAGGCCGATCAGGTTACCCTGAAAGATGTACTAATGTCGGCTGAAATTAAAGACGGGAAACTCAGCGTAAAACCATTCAATATAAAAATGGGAAGCTATGTGGCTTCTGTTTCAGGGTCAACCGCATTAGATGGCGGAATTAATTATGGATTGAAAATGAATGTGCCAGCCGGTAAATTAGGCTCACAATTTCAAAACCTGATTGGAGGCGATGCGGCTAATACCGAGATCCCATTAAACTTTAGTTTGGGAGGTACTTTCTTAAACCCCAAAGTTCAGTTAGTATCGCAAGAGCAAAAGCAACAGGTAAAAGAAGCTGTAACCAACGTAGTAAAAGAGAAAACAAAGGAAACCCTGCAGGAAGCCGTGAAAGGAACACAGGCACAGGATGTGGTTAATAATTTATTGGGAGGCAAAAAAGATACGGCTAAAACCAAAACAGACACCACCAAAACCAATCCCGTGCAAAATCTTTTGCAGAACAAACTGCAAAACTTGCTGAAGAAGAAAAAAAATTGATGACCATTTTATCTTTTCATGAATAAAAATTTTGCGGAAGAGTCGCAAGGAAAAAACGCTAGCGAAGGACTCAAATATTTTCAATTTACATCGTTGCTTCAGAAAGAAGGCTGGGTTTCCCCGGCCTTCGTTGCCGTTGATGATGATGGAATCATTCAAACAATTTCTTCCCAAAAACCCGAAGAGAAGATTGAGCGAATAGATGGATTGGCTATTCCCGGATTTCAAAATGCCCATTCGCATGCTTTTCAATATGCCATGGCCGGTCTGGCCGAAAACCATTTAGCAGGAACAGACGATGACTTTTGGACTTGGCGCGAAGAAATGTACAAATGCGCCCTATCAGTAAGTCCTGATCAAATAGAGGCCATTGCCGCTATGCTCTATGCCGAAATGTTGCGAGTAGGTTATACCAGTGTAGCCGAGTTTCATTACCTGCATCATGATAAAGACGGGAAACCATACGGCCATCTTGCCGAAATGGGGGAACGATTGATGGCAGCCGCCAAAACAGCCGGCATAAATATTACGTTGATTCCTGTTTTTTATCAGAAAGGAACATTTGGACAGGAACCTCAGCCGCGCCAGCGAAGGTTTATTTCTAAAACGTCAGACGATTATTTTAAACTGCTGGATGCTTCCACTTCGGTTTTAAAATATTACAAAAATGCTTCGCTTGGTTTTAGCGTACATTCATTACGTGCGGTAGATTTCCAAGATGTGAAGAGAACCTTTGAGTTAGGCCCCAAAGAAAAGCCGTTTCACTTGCATATATCTGAACAAAAAAAAGAAGTAAATGATTGCTTGGCCTTTTGTGGCCTGCGGCCGATGCAATGGCTGTTCGAAAATTTACCGGTAAACGACCGGTTCCATTTGGTGCACTCCACCCATCTCAATGACGATGAACTAAAAAAGCTAAGCACATCAAAAGCCAATGTGGTGCTATGCCCCAGTACCGAAGGAAACCTGGGCGATGGTATTTTCAGGATGAAAGAATTTGTAAAAGCAGGTGGGCGGTGGAGCATCGGCACCGATAGCCACATCGGATTAAATCCACTGGAAGAATTTCGTATGATAGATTACCGGCAGCGGCTGATTACAAATCAACGTAATACTTTTGAAGGAGATGCAGCCGGGTATATGATTAACGAATCCATATTATCAGGCCGGAAAGCCATGGGCGAAATGTCGGCCCATTATTTTGAAATTGGAAAACCATTCCATGCTGTAGTGTATAAAGCGGCTACTCACTTGTTGGCCAACACATCCGAAAAAAACAGGCTGGCCACGTTGGTGTACACCTCCGATTCCAGCCGTATGTTGGGCACCATCGTAAATGGTAAGTGGGTATTGAAAGAAGGACATCATCAAAACGGACGTGCCATTAAAGAAAATTTTTATAAAGTGATGCAGGAATTGAAAAACCGGTAGCTATTTCTCTTTCCATTTCTTTTCATTTTAGCTACATTAGGGTTCAAACCTAAAGCCATGAAAAGAATATTTACCTCCGTATTAGGAGTTATAATCTGCTTCCATTCGTTCGCACAAAAACAAAAACCAGAATCGGTTAACACCTTTCGGGCAGATACCTATAAGGGTTTAAAATGGCGCAACATAGGCCCCGGCCGGGGAGGACGTGCCAATGCAATTGCCGGCCATCCGTTGAATCGAAATATTTATTATGTCGGCTATACAGGCGGAGGTGTTTGGATGACTGAAAATGGCGGCCTATCCTGGAAAAATATTTCGGATGGTTTTTTTAAAGTAGGGTCTATCGGGGAAATAGCCGTTAGCCCGTCTGATCCCAATGTAATTTATGTCGGCACCGGAGAGCATGCCGTGCGCGGGGTCATGACAAGCTTTGGTGATGGTATTTATAAATCTACGGATGGAGGAAAAACATGGAAAAAAACTGGGTTAGAAAAATCACGCCATATCAGCGACATTGCTATTCATCCCAATAACCCGGATATACTTTGGGTAGCAGCCCAAGGCCCGGTGCATGGCGCCAGTGCAGACCGTGGCATATACAAATCTGTAGATGGTGGCCAAACCTGGAAAAAGACTTTATATATAGACGAAAATACAGGCGCCAGCAGTTTGAGTATGGATATAACCAACCCACGCGTGCTTTATGCGGCCATGTGGCAACACAGACGCTCCCCCTGGAAGGTAGAAAGCGGCCCCAATTCTTCAATATGGAAATCGGTAGATGGAGGAGAAACCTGGGAGAAGATAATGGAGGGATTGCCCCAAGAGATGGGGAAAATTGGGATCAGCGTTTCGCGGGCCAATCCCGGTAAAGTATATGCCATTATTGAAGCCGAAAAATCGAAAGCCGGTTTATATCGCTCTGATGATGGCGGAAAAAAATGGACACAACAAAGCAACGATCAGAACATTACATCAAGAAGTTGGTATTACATGGAAGTATTTGCCGATCCGCAAAATGAAAATACAGTATATGTATTAAATGCGCCCGCCATGAAATCCATTGATGGCGGAAAAACATTTCACAACGTGCCGATTGCGCATGGCGACACCCACGATTACTGGATTAACCCAAATGATAATACCAATCAGGCTATTGCAGATGATGGGGGTGCTGAAATTTCTTTTGATAACGGAAAATCGTGGTCGAATTTAAACAACCAGCCTACCGCACAATTTTACAGAGTGAACGTAGATAACCGTTTCCCTTATTGGGTATATGGAGGTCAGCAAGATAACACTTCGGTAATGATTGCCAGCCGCACCAATGGCATGGGCATTACTGATAAAGATTGGCTAATAGGCCCCGGCTGTGAAAGCGCCTGGATTGCTTTCGATGACCCTAACCATCCCAATTTAATTTATGGGGGCTGTTATCAAGGATTGATTGACGTTCTGGATCTGAGAACGAATGAATTGAAAAACATACAAGAATATCCGTCCACCAATTTAGCGTATGCTCCCAAAGACATGAAATATCGCTTCAATTGGAATGCCCCGCTGATCAATTCCCCGCATGATCCTAAAACACTGTACCATGCAGGCAACGTATTGTTTAAGTCAGTAGATGGCGGTATTCGTTGGGATGTGATAAGCCCCGATTTAACTCGTAACGATACTACGAAACAAAATTATTCTGGCGGCCCCATAACAAATGAAGGTGCCGGAGGAGAAAACTATAATACCATTTATTATGTCATAGAATCTCCACTTGAAAAAGGAGTGATCTATACAGGGAGCGATTGTGGGTTGGTTTATTTAACAAAAGACGATGGGAGAACCTGGAACAACATAACGCCTTTAGGTTTACCGGAAGGGATGATACATTCCATTGAAGTTTCGCCTCATGATAAAGCAACGGTTTATATTTCCGCGTCCCGTTACAAGTTTAATGACTTCAACAACATGGTATATAAGTCAACCGATTATGGAAAGACATGGACAAAGCTAAACACAGGTATTGATGCCGATGATTTTATTAAAGTGGTGCGTGAAGATAAGGTTGTAAAAAATCTACTATATGCCGGCTCCGAGCGCGGATTTTATATTTCGTACAATGGCGGATTGAATTGGAATAAGATGCAGTTAAATTTACCGGTGGTGCCGGTTACCGATTTAATCATTCATGACAATGATTTGATAGCGGCCACAGCAGGACGTGCATTTTGGATTTTAGATGATCTGGCTCCATTTCAACAATCGAAAGGTGAGTTCGCTGGTTTGAAAATTTATGAACCTAAGCCAACGGTGCGACTTACCAGCTTTGCTCCATCTTGGATGGAAGTGCCCCCCGGAACAGGGCAAAACCCGACAAATGGGGTAGAGTTTACCTATTACCTGAAAGAAAAACCAGATACGAATAGGATTACACTTGAAATTTTTGACACAGATAAAAAGTTGATTCGCCAATACACCAACAAAAAAGATGAGAATTTAAAACCAGGCAATTTGCCACCGCCATCCTTACTGCCGTCTGAAGCAGGACTAAATCGTTTTGGGTGGGACTATCGCACCGAAGCATTGCCTGATCTGCCGGGAACATATATTTATGGAGATATGAGCGGCTACCGGGTAGCCCCAGGTCGCTACAAGGCACTTATAAAATATAAAAATGAAACCTCAGAAACTGATTTTGAACTGATAGCCGACCCTCGGCTAAACGTACGCCCCGAAGACTGGAAAACACAGCAACTAATACTCTCGCAAATGGATGAGGCCGTGAAAGAAATGCATCAGTCCATAAAAAATATGAATAAAGTAAAGAAGCAGATTGAAGATTATAATGAATTACTTAAAAATGAACCTAATGCTAAAGAGCTGATTCAATCCGGTAAAGAAATTATAAAAAAAATTAGTAAGTGGGAGTCTTCTCTACTTGAAACAAGATCAAAAAATTTTCAAGATGCCATCAATTTTAGAAATCGTCTTAATGCAGAGTATTTGCAAGTACGCAGTGCGGCAGATACCCATGATCCGCGCCTTACCCAAGGCGTAAAAGACCGACTAAACGATGTGCAGGCAGATTGGGGTAAATCCAAAAAAGAATTGCAGTCTATCCTAATCAATGATGTGAGCAACTATAATAAAATGTTTAAAGAAAAGAATGTACCCGCTATTATAACCGAGTTGAAAGAAATCATCATCAACAATTGATTTCATGAATTCTGATCTGTGCGATATTCTTTTTCTCGACATTGAAACCATTGGCATGGTAGAACACTACGACCAACTGAGTGAGCGGCTAAAATCTCATTGGATCCGCAAAGCCGGGTTTTTAAAACGCCAGGAAGAACAGACAGACGAAGATTTATTTTCTGAGCGAGCCGGTATTTATGCCGAATTTGGAAAAGTGATTGTGATTGCCGTAGCCAAATTTACGACCAACGAAAAAAATGAGCTTACACTGAAAACAAAATCCTTTTCCGATCATAACGAAAAAAAATTATTAACCGATTTTAAAGAATGGATTGATAAAGCCGATTCGGTTAAAACAAAACTATGCGCCCACAACGGAAAAGAATTTGATTTCCCCTACCTCTGCCGCAGAATGTTGGTAAACGGAATCCCTCTTCCGCCCCTGCTAAATATAGCCGGCCTGGAAAAATGGAAAGTGCCCCACCTCGACACGCTGGAGATGTGGAAATTTGGCGATTACAAACACTACACCTCACTCGATCTGCTGCTCACATTGTTCGATATTCCGAGCAGCAAAGGAACCATGGATGGTTCAAAAGTGAATGAAACCTATTACAAAGAAAAAAACCTACCGAAGATTACCGAATACTGCATAGCCGATGTGGTGGCAATAGCCCAACTCTATTTACGCATGAAAGGTCTGCCGCTGATAGAAGAAAAAAACATTAGCTATCCCGCTCCCTAAAGACAAGATGCAGGTAAGTCATTTTAAAATTTAGTTACCTTTATCTCTTTCTGCCAATGCAGAACAAGATACCCGCTGAGAATGTCAAAGAAAAAATTTAAAGAAAAAAAAGCCAAGAAAGATAAAGAACAGAAAAGTTCAATCTACCAAGCAACCGTTAAACTATTTACCGGAAACCCGGGCAAGGCCTTCGATTTCAAACAAATTGCCCGAAAGGTGAACGCCAAAAACAGACTCGCTCATGAGGAGCTGACCGATACGCTCGATCGGCTACTCGATGCAGGCAAAATCAGACAATTCTCGAACGGAGCATTTGCCGCTTTGCAAAAGTCTGTGCCGGCCACAGGGGTTGTAGATCACGTTAACCCACGCTTTGCCTACGTGGCTACCGCCACAGAAGGACAAAATGATATTTACATTGCCAGCCGCGATCTGCGGGGAGCCCTTCATAGCGATACGGTGGAAATAGAAATTCTGCCTAAGAAATCGGGCGAGCATGCCGAAGGAAGAGTTACTCAAATCGTAAAACGCGGGCGCCACCGGTTTGTAGGCAAAGTAGAACTTTCTAAAAGTTATGCCTTTATCATTCCCGATTTCAAAAAAATATATACCGATTTCTTTGTTTACCCAGAAAATATAAATGGAGCAAAAAACAATGACAAAGTATTGTTTGAAGTAACACGCTGGCCTGAAGGCGACAAAAATCCCGAAGCTAAAATCATTGAAATACTGGGCAAGACAGGCGAAAACGAAGCAGAGATCCATTCGATCATGGCCGAGTTTGATCTGCCTTTTCGGTTTCCCGAAAACGTATTGAAAGAATCTGAAAAAATAAGTGAAATCATTCCGGAAGGAGAAATTAAAAAACGGAAAGATTTTCGTCCCACCTTAACCTTTACCATAGACCCGGAAGATGCCAAAGATTTTGATGATGCCATCTCATTTAAAAAATTAGAGAATGGCCGCTACGAAGTAGGGGTGCATATTGCCGATGTAACACACTATGTTAAATCGGGCACCATACTTGATGCTGATGCCTACGACCGGGCCACTTCGGTGTATCTGGTTGATCGTACCGTGCCTATGCTTCCCGAAAAACTAAGCAATGCCCTTTGTTCGCTTCGCCCGCACGAAGATAAACTTACTTTTGCTGCTGTGTTTGAAATGGATGAACAAGCCAAAATACATCATGAGTGGTTTGGCCGCACCGTCATTCATTCTAACCATCGGTTTACCTACGAACAAGCACAAGAAGGAATTGAAAATGGAACCGGGGCTTTTGCCAATGAATTAAAATTTCTGAATGAACTTGCTATAAAACTGCGTAAAGAACGTTTTGATAAAGGAGCGGTAAACTTTGAAACAGCAGAAGTAAAATTTAAACTTGATGCCAAAGGAAAACCCTTGGCCGTAGTACCTAAAATCAGAAAAGACGCCCACAAACTTATTGAAGAATTTATGCTGCTGGCCAATAAAGCGGTGGCCACCTGTATTTTTAAAACAAAAAAAAGCGAAGGTAAAAATACATTTGTGTATCGCGTACACGATTCACCAGACCCAGATAAAGTGCGCGATTTTTCGCTCTTTGCTAAACAATTCGGACATAAAATAAACCCTGACGATCAGGGAATCTCCCGGTCCCTTAATAAATTAATGGATGAAATTGAAGGGAAGCCCGAACAAAATGTTTTACAATCGCTTGCTGTACGCGCTATGGCCAAAGCTAAATATACCACTGAACCAAAAGGTCATTTTGGGTTGGCATTTCCTCATTACACACACTTTACATCGCCCATCCGAAGGTATCCCGATATGATGGTACATCGATTATTGCAACACTATTTGGAGGGAGGCAAATCGGTAAACAAAGAAGAATTTGAACAGCGTTGCTTGCACAGCAGTGAGCGAGAGAAAAGAGCAGCTGATGCCGAACGGGCCAGCATAAAGTACAAGCAGGTAGAATTTATGAGTTTAGCCGAAGATAAAATGTACGAAGGAATTATTACCGGAGTAACCGACTTTGGAATTTTTGTAGAAATAGTAGAAACAAAATGCGAAGGCATGGTGCGTCTGGCCGATATGAAAGACGACTATTACGAATACGATGAACGAAACTATCGGGTCATCGGAAGAAGAAGAAATAAAATATACCGGTTAGGGGATAAGACCCGCGTGCACATTAAAAAAACGGATATTGACAGACGAACCATCGATTTGACTTTTGAAGAAACAAAAGAATGGTAAAAAAATACCTAAAGCTGATTGAAAAAGAGATCAGGAAACAAAAATTTGGCAGCAACCCGCAATCGTTATACGAGCCCATACGCTACATCATGGGAATTGGAGGAAAGCGGTTAAGGCCGCTGCTCACGTTGCTGGCTTACTCGCTTTACAAAAAAGAGGCAACCGAAATCGTACCGTATGCCGTAGCCGTAGAAGTCTTTCACAATTTCACACTCATGCACGATGACATCATGGATCAAGCGGCAGTACGCAGAGGGCATGCTACGGTGCATGAAAAGTGGAATACCAGTACCGCCATTTTAGCGGGCGATGTCATGTTGGTAAAAGTATATGAACTATTTCTTGGCTTGCCCGAAAATAAAAGACTGTCAGTGCTTAAAGCATTCAGCCGGTGCGCGGCTGAGGTTTGCGAAGGCCAACAATACGATATGGAATTTGAAGATCGCTGGGATGTAACCGAACAGGAGTACATTGAAATGATCCGATTGAAAACGGCCGTATTGCTTGGGTTTAGTTTAGAGTTGGGTGCTCTTTTAGCAGACGCCCCCGAAGAAGACCGGCAACGACTGCGCATCTTTGGTACTTATATGGGAATCGGATTTCAACTGAAAGACGATTTGCTCGATGTTTATGGTGATCCTGAAAAATTCGGTAAACAAACGGGAGGAGATATTGTGGCCAACAAAAAGACCATGCTCACCATTAAAACACTTGAGCAGGTAACGAACTACCAACGAAAAAGTTTTTTAAAATGGATGAAAACGGAAAGATACAACCCACTCAAAAAAATTAGTGTTATTAAAGAGTATTACGAAAAATTTCAAGTCAGGCAGATAACAGAAAATATAATGAACGACTATTTTAACCGGGCCTTTGAACAATTAGAGGGACTATCCGAAAAAAAAAGGGTGAACCCGCTACGCAGGTTCACTCAAAATTTGATCGATCGGCAGAGGTAGGCTATATGTTTTTAATTTTTACAGAGCACCCTACAGCCTTGGTCTTGGTAACCGTTATTTCTTTTCCGGCCAGTAAACTGTTTACAGCATCTTCCACAAAATGATTTTTTGCTTTCGCTGCATTGCGGGTATTATCGTCTATCGCCCCAATGTAAGCTACCATCATTCCGTTTGATGTTTTATTTAATACAAAAACATGCGGGGTATTGGTGGCCCCGAATTGGCGCACGGTTTCCTGTGTTTCATCATACAAATAAGGGAAATCATATTTCTTTTCTTTGGCGTGCTTCACCATGGCATCAAACGATTCTCCCTTGGCCAACTCAGGAGAATTAGGGTTGATGAGAATAACCGGAAAATTTTGAGGAGTGTATTTTTTGCTCAGCGCGATAATGCGTGAATTATAAGCCTTTGAAACCGGACAAGTGTTGCAATCGAAGATGATGATAAACCCTTTGGCATTTGGGTAATCGGCCAGCGACACCATTTTCCCGTTGGTATTTTTTAATTTGAAATCGGTGGCGGTATCGCCTACGTCATACCCTTTCTTTTCAGTGAAAGAAAGCCCCATCAGACTAACAATCAACAAGACAATCAACGGCTTCATATAGTTTTGGTTTAATTATTTTCTACCCGGATTTTAAAAGATACTTTTTGGTACGGTTTTTCTACATACACTTTTACAGAGGCTATTTTGTCGATCACCTCAAGCCCCTCCACAATTTCTCCAAATACCGTGTACTTGCCATCCAACGACATTTCACCCCCCAGGGTTGTATATATTTTTTTTTGATTAGCCGGCAGGTGAAGCCCTAATTCTTTTTCCTCATCGGCAAACTCCCAATCGGCATACTTGCTGCCATGCACAAAATAAAATTCAGTAGAGGAAGATTCCTTGCCGGGATTATTTTCATCGAGGCGGGCCATGGCTAAAGCTCCTCTTTTGTGAAAAAGGGTTGGGTTAAACTCAGCCGGTAGGGTATAATCAAGTTTCTTTAAAGGCACTCCTCCTTGCACAACAAAGTTTTCTACCACACGGTAGAACTCAGCATTTTTATCGTAATAACCGTCTTTAATTAATTTTATAAAGTTGGCACGGTGTAGTGGGGTTTCATCGTATAACCGGATTTTGATGATTCCCATTCCGGTTTCTATAATTACTGTTTTCTCAGGGTTCTGCTTTCCGTAGTCTGTTAACACCTGCCGCTTGTTTTCATTGGTAACCAACACCGATTCTTTCTTGCCACACTGTGCCAGGCTCAATAAAACGAAACCGATAATGAAACTATTCTTAAAGCGGGTCATTGGTTTATTTCGTTAACGAGTTTTTCCAAATCGCCTTCATGCAATTCGCCCTGAATCAATTTTCTTTTTCCGTTGGGATTGATAAGAAGTGTGGCAGGCAATGCCCCCGTCCAGTCTTTATCAATTTTATCAATCCACGAGCTGGGATTATCTTCCGCTAAAATCAATACGGTAGAATGAATTTTTTTTCGGGCAACAAATTTTTTTACTTTTTCCGGGTTCGGGTCTAAATCATAATCCATACTTACCAGCAGCACTTTCACATTTTTGTTTTTTGCTGATAAGGTTTCAAAATAAGGTATTTCCTTTAGGCATGGGCCGCACCAGGTTGCCCAAAAATTTATTACCAGTGTCTGCCGAGGTGAGGCCATTCTTTCCTGAAGTTCTTTAAGCCTGATTACCTCCTGAGCGGAAGCCGAAAAGAACCCGGTAAAGCATAAGAAAAGCAATAGATATTTCATCAGAATGAAGATAGATTCAGACCCCAAAACTACTATGTAAGATTGACGAGATAAAATATTTAAAATGGTAAAATTCAACCAATTACATTTTTAGTTGTAAGATTTCCACAAAAATGGCCATTTGTCAACATTAAGCTGTTTTTAATATTTAATCTGTTGACTAACAATGATTTGAGTGTATATTTTTCAATTCTTAGTTTGTGGATAACTCTTAGCCCTGAGTTTAGACACAAATAAAACGAATTTTTATAATGGCCTGAAAACGAAGCGCGTAAACTCCATTTTGTTATACATTTAGGCATGGCATTTACAGCACAAAAACTATTTAATATTCAATACCCCATAATACAGGCCGGCATGGTTTGGTGCAGCGGGTGGCAACTGACCTCAGCCGTTAGCAATGCGGGTGGGCTGGGCCTGATCGGAGCCGGCTCTATGTACCCTAATGTATTACGGGAGCATATTGTAAAATGCAAGGAGGCGACAAAAAAACCATTTGGTGTAAATGTGCCGCTTCTGTATCCTGAAATTGAAAAGTTGATGGAAGTGATTGTAAGTGAGGAGGTAAAAATAGTATTTACTTCTGCCGGGAACCCTAAAACATGGACGGGTTTTTTGAAGGATCGGGGGATTACCGTTGTGCATGTGGTGTCGAGTTCAAAATTTGCCCAAAAAAGTGAAGAAGCCGGGGTAGATGCGGTAGTGGCAGAGGGATTTGAAGCCGGAGGGCACAACGGCAGGGAGGAAACTACTACCTTGTGTTTGGTGCCGCTGGTATGCGATGCCGTAAAAATACCGGTAATAGCAGCCGGTGGAATTGCCTCAGGGCGCGCCATGCTGGCAGCCGAAGCATTGGGGGCACAAGGGGTACAGGTAGGCACAAGCTTTGCCGCCAGTGTGGAATCATCCGCTCACGAAAATTTTAAACAAAAGGTGGTTTCTTTAGCCGAAGGCGAAACGATGTTGTCGCTTAAATCGCTTACTCCGGTACGGTTAATTAAAAATAATTTTTATAAGAAGGTATTTGAGGCGGAAGAACGGGGGGCATCCATCGAGGAGCTAAAAAACATTTTGGGTAGGGGAAGAGCAAAACGTGGAATTTTTGAAGGAGACATAATTGAAGGCGAATTAGAGATAGGCCAAGGAGCATCGTTTGTAAAAGCAATTAAGCCGGCTGCAGAAATCGTAAAAGAGATGTGGAACGAATATCTTTTAGTAAGAAAGTCGATAATGGCCTAAATGATCAGGCGGCCGCGCGATTCAGATTCTTTAATTTCTGGATTTTAGCCGGATAAACATTTTCATACCAGGAAACATAATGCTGATAGATAAGGCAGTTTTTTATCAATTCTTTTTCTTTAAGAATGGCGATGATGGATTTGTATGAAATAGATTCGTAGATAATTTTTTTTTGTTCCTTAGGTAAAGAAGAAATTTGAACGTATTCAATTCCTTTAAAATATTCGGCCGGCACTTTCATACGCATTCTTTTTTCACTTAATTGATTTGTAAACAAGTTTGTAACCTCAGCCTAAAATATTTTTACCAAAGGTTTGCGCCTAATAAACAGATACCTGTATGCTTGCCTCTCAACAAAAAAAATTTACGCTTTCTTCCCGGATCACTTACCTGAACGGGGCTTACATGTCGCCACTTTTGAAATCGGTAGAGAAAGCTGGCGTGAAAGCCATTCTTACAAAACGAAATCCCGGTTCAATTTCATCCGAAGATTTTTTTAAAGATACCGATGAATTGCGCAGGCAGTTTGCCAAATTAATTAATGGTGAAAGCAGCCGGGTAGCCATTATAGCGGCCGCTTCGTATGGATTGGCTAACGTGGCCAAAAACCTGAAACTGCAACGCGGAGAAAATATTATTGTAGCAGCCGAACAATTTCCCAGCAATGTTTATACCTGGATGAATTTGGTAAAAGAAACAGGCGCCATACTTAAAACCATCGCTCCTCCCAACACTTTAACAAGTCGTGGAAAAATCTGGAACGAACAGATTTTAGAAGCAATTGATAAGAAGACCCGGCTGGTAGCGCTGGGCCATGTACACTGGGCAGACGGCACCAAGTTTGATTTGGCAGCCATTAGAAAGCGCACCCGCGAGGTTGGCTCGCTCTTAGTTATAGATGGAACCCAAAGTGTGGGAGCCTTACCATTTAATGTGCAAACCATTCAGCCGGATGCCTTGGTCTGTAGCGGCTACAAGTGGTTGATGGGCCCGTATGGCATTGGCCTGGCTTACTACGGAAACTATTTTGATCAAGGTAAGCCCATTGAAGAAAACTGGATTAACCGAAAGCACAGCGAAGATTTCTCCCGGTTAATTAACTACCAGGAAGAATACCAGCCCCGGGCACTTCGGTATGATGTAGGCGAGCGTAGCAATTTTATATTAGTGCCTATGATGACGGCCGCCCTGCGGCAGGTTAACCAATGGATGCCGGAGCGCATTCAAGAGTATTGTAAAAAAATTTCAGCCTTGCCTTTAGCTAAACTCCGCGAGGCAGGCTACTGGATTGAAGACGAAAATGAGCGCGGCCACCATTTGTTTGGCATCCGCCTGCCCGCACACAAAACCATTCAAGACATTCGAACGAAGTTGATAAAAAACAAAATTTCTGTTTCAGTGCGGGGCGATGCCCTTCGTGCTTCGCCTCATCTGTATAACACCGAAGCGGATCTGTTGAAGCTGGCAAAAGCATTAGCAGATTAATTGTTAACCAGTTTCCCTATTATCTTCAATCGCTCAAACACGCGCTCGGTGTGGGGTGCATCTTTTAGTTCCTCTGATAAATCCTGACCGGCCCAATGTTCGTAATGTTTTCCGTTTCTCCATAACCGGGAAGGGGTGGCATCATACACCCACCCGTGGTAGGCAATCCACACTTCGGGTTTATCCTGGCCATTGCGTAGCGATAATTGGGCTTTGGTAATTTCCTTCATGGCATTACCCGGCCGTAAGATGGCTGTGGTCTTTAATCAATGTCTGCACAAGCGAAGCAGCTTTAAGGTCGGAATGAATGCCGAGTTGTGTTTTAATTTTTTCTGCTAACCGCTCCAGCGGTTCGGGGTTGTTAAGCCGTGCGTTTGCTTCCAGCGCGCGGTGCATCAGCTCAATGTCGTGTGGATGGAGTTGTATAGCCTGAGAAAAAACCGGCACATAGTTTTCATGAGCTGTAACGAAAACATTTTCGGCAGAAATTTCGTGTGCAGCAGCTAATTTAATAACGGCTGTTCCGGCTACAATGTCGCCCAGGCGTTGGCCTTTTCCTCCTGCGGCTACCACTATTACCGCAATGGCTCCGCCCAATACTCCGAAATCAACAAGCGCAAAAAGCCACCGGAGGATGTAGCCGCCAAGGGTAGCCCGTGTGCCGTTCAGGGTTACCACTTGTATTTTAATGAGACGCTTGCCGGGCGTTTGGCCATTCATAAAAATTTCGAACAACAAGCGAAACAACAGCACCGGAATAATCAATACAAGAAACCAAATCCAAATTTGCTGAATATCGAGCCGGATAAGTAATGTAGCTGTGGCCAGAATGTAAACCAACTGCAGGATGCGGTCTATCAGATAAGCCAGCAGGCGCTCGCCTACGCTGGCCACCGGGTAGTGAATAATTACATTTTGAGTGGTTCGAACCGAAACGGTGTACATAAAATTGAGCCAAAAATAAGTTTAACGAATAAGGTTTAACTATTACCTTTCACAAAATATTTTATTCGATGAAACTTCTGAGCTATGTTCTCCTTCTTTTAATCATCATCAGTTGTACCGGCAAACGACCGGTTGACCGGATGAGTGATGATGCGCTGCAAAAATATGCCGATGAATTAGCCCACAAGTTCATCATTACCGATGGCCACGTAGATTTGCCCGAGCGGCTGAAGGGAATAAAATTCACCCCCGATAGCATAAGCCTGATTGTAAAAACCAACCGGGGCGAGTTTGATTACGAACGTGCCATGAAAGGTGGGCTTACCGCCCCGTTTATGTCTATTTATATTCCTTCCGAATATCAAAAAAAAGATGATTTTGGAAAAGCACTGGCCGATTCGCTGATAGGCTATGTAAATGATATAGCCCGTCTTCTACCCGATAAATTTGCATTGGCAAAATCGCCTTCCGATGTAGAGGCTAATTTTAAGGCCGGAAAAATTTCGTTGCCCATGGGCATGGAAAACGGAGCTCCTATTGGCCACGATTTGAAGAACGTAAAATATTTTTACGATAAAGGCATCCGTTACATTACCCTTACCCATAGCAAGAACAACCACATTTGCGATTCCTCGGGCGACTCCGCTCAATGGAACGGCCTGAGCCCGTTTGGAAAAGAAGTAGTAAAAGAAATGAACCGGGTGGGAATTATGGTAGATATTTCGCACGTAGACGACAGCACCTTTTACCAGGTAATGAAACTAAGTCAGGCTCCGTGTATTGCCTCGCACTCTTCGTGCCGTTACTTTGCTCCCACCGTGCGCAGAGACATGACAGACGACATGATAAAAAAATTAGGTGAAAAGGGGGGTGTGGTTTCAGTTAATTTTTATACCGCCTTTGTTGATTCGGCCACGGCCAACTATCAAACCCGCACACGGAAAGAAATAACCAAAATACTTACCGAAAAAAATATAAAACCCGAAGATCCCGCAGTCTGGGCCATCTTCAGCCAATACGAAAAAGAGCACCCGGCACCGGTGGTAGATATTGAAGTAATTGTTAACCATATTGACCACATTGTGCAACTGGCCGGCATAGACCATGTGGCATTTGGCTCTGACTTTGATGGAGTAAATGGCATGTTGCCCAAAGGCCTTGAAAACCCTTCTCAATATCCTAACCTCATCTATCGCTTACTGAAGCGCGGCTACACCGAAAGCGACATTGAAAAAATTTGTTATAAAAATCTTTTCCGTGTTTGGAGGGAAGTAGAGAAAGTGGCACAAGCCAGCAATTAAATGAACCCATGCAGGAAGCGGCATTTGTAAAACAAAACAAACCTCGTTGGGAAGAATTTGAAAAAGCACTAAAAGGCGAAGGCCATGCCAACCCTGATCGTTTGGCAGAACTATTTATTCAGATAACAGACGATCTTTCCTTTGCCCAAACGCAATATCCCAACAGCCGGGCTACCCAATACTTAAATGCCTTGGCAGGCAAAGTGCACCGGGCTATCTATCGAAATAAAAAAGAAGAGAAAAATCGATTTATTTTGTTTTGGAAAACAGAAGTGCCTCAAGCCATTTATCACGCACGAAGACAATTGTTGTATGCATTGATTATCTTTTTGGCAGCCAATGCCGTTGGGGCGGTTTCAACCGCTTACGATAATACCTTTGTGCGGCTCATTTTGGGCGATGGCTATGTGAATATGACACAGGAAAATATTGCGCACGGCAACCCCACACAGGTTTATTCTTCCGGCAGCGAAATGAATATGTTTTTGATGATTACACTAAACAACATTGCCGTTTCATTTAAGATTTTTGTTTTCGGATTATTTGCCTCGCTGGGCACTGGCTTGTATTTGTTTTACAACGGACTAATGGTAGGCACTTTTGTTATGTTCTTTTACCAACAACATCAATTAAGCCAGGCATTTCCGGTTATTATGCTGCACGGTACCATCGAACTTTCGTCTATTGTGATAGCAGCCGGAGCCGGATTTGTAATGGGCAACAGTTTGCTTTTTCCGGGTACTTATACCCGGCTGGAGTCATTTAAAACCGGAGCCAAAAGAGGATTGAAAATGGTAATGGGGCTGGTGCCTTTCTTTGTGCTGGCCGGCTTTATCGAATCGTTTATCACCTGCTATGCTTTTATGCACTGGAGTTTAAAGATGCTCGTTATCGGGCTTTCAGCTATTTTGCTACTTTACTATTTTGTTATCTACCCTATTCAACTTCATCGCCATGGACGAATTTAAGCCTATCGAGTTTCAGCAAACACGCGACTTCGGTAAAAAAATAAATGCCACGTTTGAATTTCTGAAACAAAACTTTAAACCTCTTTCAAAAAGTATTTTACTCATTGCCGGCCCGGCTGTGCTCATCGGGAGTATCTTTTTAGGATCTTTTTTTTCTGATTTCTTTATGCGGCTGATGCAGCCGCGCACCGATCCGCAAGAATCGGCTCAGTACTTTTCTTCTTTTTCATTTTGGATGCAGATGGCTTTGATGTACGTGTTTTTAATATTGAGCTACATCATTACACTGGCCACTATTAACGGGTATATGGAAACATACTACCGAAAAAAAACAAACCAGATTCAAGTAAGCGAGGTATGGGAAGCAACCCGCCATCTCGTTGGGAGATATGCCGGCTCGGTGTTGCTTATTTTTATTTGCAGTATGGCACTGGGGCTGGCATTGGTGCTGATTTCGGTTGCATTTAAAATGATCGCCACAGCCCTGATGGTGGTGTGGATTATAGCTGCGATCATAGGAATGATCTATCTTTTGGTTGGCATTTCGCTGGTATTTTTTGTTCAGGCACACGAGCCACAGGGCTTTTTCAGCGCGGCCACCCGGTCGCTGCAGCTCACTAAAGGAAAATGGTGGAGTACCTTTGGCATTGCTTTTACACTTTCGCTTATCGGGGGTACGATTTCATATATATTTATCCTTCCTTACTATGTGTTTATGATTATTTCCGCTTTGCACGGAACCAACGAAGGCAGACCCGAAATATCGGAATCTATGAAAATAGCCTCGTATGTTTTTTTCACCCTATACTATCTGGCTCAAATGCTGCTTCAAACATTGCCACAGGTAGGGCTGGTGTTTCAATACTTTAATCTGGTAGAACGGAAAGAAGCCACCGGGCTGATGGGCGACATCGAAAACTTTGGCAAACCACTGCCCGATAACAACCGAAACGAAACTTTTTAGAAGAGCATTTTCAGAATGCTTCACCATTTTAAATTCTTGAAATTATTTTTGTCAGCTGCTTTTGTAGCCGGCTTGGGATTGGCACAAGCCCAAACCGACTCAACAGGATTTGCGGTAGATACCCTGAAAAAAGAACAGCACTATGCAGCGGTAGATACAACCTCTGTTCCTCAAAGAAAATTTTCTGAGCAGGCGATTCAAAAATTAAAGACTGATCCCGATTTAAAATACAAAGAACCTCCTACCGTGGCCGAAAACCTTTGGGAGAGATTTAAAAGATGGCTGGCCGAATTAGCAAGAAATTTTTTTAGTGACGTAACAACTACCCACCTGGGCAAAATTTTATTGTATGTGGCCGGAGTAGGTTTGTTGGTTTATGTGGTATTGATGCTGCTGAAAGTAAATGCCTTCCGTATTTTGGTAAAAGGGGGTGATGTTACAATACCGCATCAGGTGCTTAGCGAAAATATTCATGAAATGGATTTTGAAAAACTGATTGCCGAGGTAACACAAAAAAAAGAGTATCGGGTAGCCACGAGGCTGGTATTTCTTTATGCCCTTAAAATACTATCCGATCGGCACTTGATCGATTGGAGCCCGGGAAAAACAAATCATGATTATGTGCGAGAATTGCAGCACCCCGAATTGCGAGACGGGTTTTTAGATTTAAGTTTCTATTTTGATTATGTCTGGTACGGAAACTTCCGCGTACCCCCGGAAACATTCAGCGAAATGCAACAAGTATTTAATAGCTGGAAAGCCAAAATAAAAGAATGACCAAAGACTGGAAATATTTTTTATATCTCGCCAGTCTGCTGGTGTTCTTGGCGTACTTGCTGCTGAGTAAAGACAAAAAATACGATTGGAATGTTTCGCTGGCACATGACGATAAAAATCCGTATGGCACGTATGTACTTAATCAATTATTACAACCAACCCAAAAAATAAAACATAACTATAAAACATTTTATGAATTAAAAGATTCAATAAGCCAACAAGCCAGCATACTGATTCTTGCCCAACATTTTTTGCCCGATAGAGAAGATACCCGGGCTATGCTGAAATACGTACAGGCAGGAGGTCATATTTTTATAGCGGCTAATGATCTGTCGGGCAAATTGGCCGACACACTCGGGGTGCAGACGAAAGATATTTTTTTTGAAAACCCCGGCCACTACGAAAGCAGCGACTCAATGTACATCCGCCTGAGTAATACTCAGCTTGATACGGCCCGCCAATATTATTTTAAAAAACAAAATACCTTCAGCTATCTGGCACCGGCTGATACGTCCATTAAAAAATCGGAACTGGCAAAGACGGCAATCGTTGCCAAAAATGAAAACCAAAAGGCCGTGGCGCTTAAAGTATATTTTGGGAAAGGCTTCTTTATACTGAGCAGCACCCCGCTCGTTTTTACCAACCTATACATATTAGAAAACAATCGTACCCAATTAATATCTTTCCTGCTTTCATATCTGCCGCCAAACGAATTATACTGGACGGAATACTATCAAGCAGGACGCCTGGAGGCAAGATCGCCTTTGCGGTTTATTCTTCTTACTGAGCCGCTTCGCTGGGCGTATTATATAACCATAACAGCGATCCTTATTTTTATACTCTTCGAGGCGAAACGCAAACAACGGATTATTCCGGTTATAAAACCATTAGCAAATACATCCCTTGAATTTGTGGGCACTATAGCGGGCCTCTATTTTGAAAAGGCAGACCATAAAAGCATTGCACTGAAGAAGATTTTATTTTTTAACGAGTCGGTGCAGAGCCGGTATCATTTTACAACCCATGCCGGATCGCTCCACTACGTGCAATCGCTTTCGCTGAAGGCAGGTGTTGATGAGCCTGTAGTACAACGACTGACTAAAAGCATTCTTTTAGTTTTGTCGAAAGACAAAATTTCAGCAGAAGAATTAATACAACTGACAAAGCATATAAATGATTTTTGGAGAAAATAAATTTTACGTATGAAAGACAATTCATTTCAATCGCGGGTTGACCTGAGCCGGCTAACCGAACAAATCAAAACAATAAAAGAAGAAATCGGGAAGGGGATCGTGGGCCAGGAGCAAATGATAGAGTTGCTCATTACGGCTATTCTGGCCGATGGGCACGTGTTGCTCGAAGGTGTGCCCGGAGTAGCCAAAACACTTACAGCAAAACTTTTGTCGAAAATTATTTCAATAGATTTTTCGCGCCTGCAATTTACGCCAGACCTCATGCCGTCTGATGTGGTAGGCACATCGGTTTATAATTTAAAAACTTCCGAATTTGAATTTAAACCGGGGCCGGTTTTCTCCAACCTCATTTTGATAGATGAGATCAACCGGGCTCCG
The DNA here is from genome assembly GCA_018267135.1 of Bacteroidota bacterium. Lineage (GTDB taxonomy): Bacteria > Bacteroidota > Bacteroidia > Cytophagales > Cyclobacteriaceae > ELB16-189. Next base: position 145,218 of record JAFDZA010000025.1, on the reverse strand, counting down.
GCCAAAACACAAGCAGCCTTGTTTGAAGTGATGGAAGAAAGACAAGTAACGGTAGATGGCCACACCCATAAAATGAAAAGCCCATATCTGGTGGTGGCCACCCAAAACCCGATTGAACAAGAAGGAACTTATCGTTTACCGGAAGCTCAGTTAGATCGTTTTCTGTTTAAAATAGTAGTAAACTACCCTTCATTGGAAAATGAAGTGGAAATATTGACTAAACACCATTCGCGCCAAGGCGCTTTACCGCTCACCGAAGTAAACGCGGTACTATCGGCCGAGCAGATTGATTCCTTGCGGCAGGCTACACAGCAGGTGCACATTGAGCCAAACTTATTGAGCTACATAGCCCAATTGGTAAATGAAACGCGAAATAATTCCATGTTATTTTTGGGCGCATCGCCCCGCGCGTCCATTGCTATTCTGGGAAGTGCCAAGGCGTATGCTTTAATTCAAGGACGCGATTTTGTCAACCCGGACGATATAAAAACCGTTTCGCTTCCGGTATTGCGGCACCGGGTGGTGTTGAGCCCCGAAAAAGAAATGGAGGGCGTTTCGGCCGATGACACCATTCACCTGATCATCAACAAAATTGAAGTACCCCGGTAGTTCTTGCAGATGAAAAAGTTCTTTCGTAGCCTGTTTTTAACGAACCGCTTGTTTTTACTGCTCGGAAGTATCGCTTTAATGTTTGTTCTGACTTTTATTTTTCAGGGGTTATATTTTGTCCCTAAGATTTTATTTTTTGTTTGGCAGGCCATGGTAGTTGCCGACATAGTATTGCTGTACCGGATAAAGAAAGGGCTAACGGGAAATCGCGTGGTAGCCGAAAAGTTATCGAATGGCGATGCGAATGAAATACTAATCTACCTGCAGAGTTATTATCCGTTTCGCGCCATGCTGCGTGTTTTTGATGAGGCTCCGCACCAGTTTCAGCGAAGGGATATAGAGTTTGTGTTTTTTTTGACAGCAGGAGAAAAAAAATCTATCCGCTATTTCTTACGACCGGTAAAACGCGGAGAATATTTTTTTGGAGCGGTAAACGTGCTGGTGCATTCTCCATTAAAACTAGTGGCCAGAAAATTTCAATTCTCCGCAGATAAAATGGTGCCGGTGTATCCGTCTTATATCCAGATGCGCCAATACGAATTACTGGCCATTCATCATCACCTGACGGAATCGGGCATAAAGAAAATCAGGCGTATAGGTCATAACCAGGAATTTGAATTGATAAAAGAATATGTAACAGGCGATGACATTCGCACGGTAAACTGGAAGGCCACCGCACGGAAATCAAAGCTGATGGTAAACCAATATCAAGACGAGAAATCGCAACAAGTGTATTCACTGATTGATAAAGGACGCGTTATGCAGATGCCATTTAACGGTATGTCTTTGTTGGATTATGCCATCAATGCCAGTTTAGTTATTTCAAATATTGCCATCAAAAAATCAGATAAAGCAGGGTTATTAACATTTCAAGATCGGATCGGAAGTTTTTTGCAGGCCAGCCGCACAAACCATCAAATGGCAGTTATTCAGGAAGTTTTGTACAACCAGAAAACGGCTTTTTTTGAATCCGATTATTCTTCGCTCTATGCCCGGGTGCGTCAATCAATCTCGCAACGGAGTTTATTGTTGCTCTATACCAACTTTGAAAGTATTCAGGGGCTGCACCGCCAGCTTCCATATTTGCTTGCCTTAAACCGGATGCACCGGCTGGTAGTAATATTTTTTGATAACGATGAACTGCGCACCGTGGCCGATATAAAAGCAGACAGGCTGAAAGAGATTTATAATCAGGCTATAGCCGAACAATTTCTATACGACAAAAAACGAATGACGAAAGAACTCACTAAACACGGTATTCATTATATTCTCACGTCACCCGAAAAACTTTCGGTGAACACCATTAACAAATATTTAGAATTAAAGGCACGCCATTTGATTTGATGGGTGAACTTTGGTTACTTTAATTTTCAAATAACACAGGCAATGAAAAAAAACTACACCCTGATTTTTATTTTATTTTTAACAGGTATTGCTTCAGCTCAAAATAAATCAGGTAAAGTATTTAAAATGCCGGCCGGCACAAAGTACGAAAGTGGGCGCGTACTGGTTAAAGTTCGCCAAGAGTACATAAACCAATTTTTAGCTGTCTCTAATAGCTTGTCGGGTCGAATAAAAGAATTACCGGCCAACCATGTTGAACCACTCGCCACGCCCGGTATGCTTCAGCGCCTGTCTGCCAGAGCCAGCGCACCGGTAGTAGATATCTCAAAATATTTTGTGATTACGTTTGATCCTACCCAAGAGGTGGAGGCATATATCAATCAATTATATGCCACGGGCTATTTTGAAATAGTAGAACCGGAATATAAAATGGAAAGTAGTTTTACCCCGAACGACCCGCTCATTTCATCACAATATTATCTTAGCACGATCAATGCATTTAAAGCTTGGGATATTACCCAGGGAGATACCTCCGTAGTAATTGCCATTATCGATACAGGCGGTAATTTTAGTCATCCTGATTTGGCTCCTAATCTTTTTAAAAATAAATGGGATCCCATTAACGGAATGGATGATGATGGCAATGGATTTATAGACGACTACCAGGGCTGGGATTTTGTGGGAACCGATACGGCCAATATTTATAAGCCAGACTATACTCCACAAAAATACGGAGACAACAATCCTTCTTTAACTCCTACTCCATCGGTGAGCAACGCAGCCGATTTAAGCCACGGCACGTGGGTGGCCGGCTGTGCCGGAGCGGCAGCCAACAATGGTATAGGCATTGCCGGAGTAGGCTTTAAAACCAGACTGCTGTTTACCAAGCACACGGGCGATAATCAAACACCAACCAAGGGGTCTGAGTATGGCACCTTGTTGGGCATGATGTATGCGGCCGATTTGTTTCACCGGCACGGAATCCGGGGGATTATTAACTGCTCGTTTGGTGGTTCGGGGCAAAGCCAGATTGTGCAGGATATTATTAACTCCATCGTGTTAGATCAGAATTGTTTAATCATTGCTTCGGCCGGCAATAGCGGCATCAGCACACCCAGCTACCCGGCTGCCTACAATAATGTGATATCGGTAGCCGCTACCGACCAAAATGATGTAGCTCCCCGGTTTACAAACTATGGCACCACCGTGGATATTGCCGCCCCCGGGGTGGGTATTTATACTACACAATATAACAATGCCTATACCACATCAACTAACGGAGGCACCGTGGACGGAACTTCTTTCTCGGCACCCATTACATCGGGCGCAGCGGCATTAGTGTGGGCACAGAACCCAACTTTTTCGGCTGTGCAGGTGGGTGAGCAACTTCGGGTTACGGCCAATGCTACGGCTCTCTACACCGCCAACCCGGGCAAGGTTAATCAACTGGGGTTAGGAAGGCTGGATGTGTACCGGGCGCTTACCCTAAACTTACCCTCTCTTCGCGCCAGCAATTTTAAGTTAGTAAATAAAAACGGAGCCATCCCTTCACCCGGAGATAAAGCTTATTTATCGATGGATTTTAAAAATCTTTTGCAGAGCACTTCACCGGGTATTCAGATTACCGCCAGCATCAGTTCATTATATATTACGGTTACCAAAAATACGATTGCGCCTGGCACGATAGCTGGCGGAGCTACTTACACAAATAGTTTGATGCCCTTTGAAATAACCATCAGCCCCTACACGCCACAGGATACGCAGATCAATTTTTTAATCACCTATACGGACGGAAGCTATTCAGACTATCAATATATTTCGATGTACGTTAATCCATCTTATATTGACGTAAACACCAACCAGATTACCACTACCGTTACTTCCATCGGCCGGTTGGGATATGAAGACACACAAAATTCAGCGAAAGGATCAGGCTTTGTTTTCAATCAAAATTCATTGCTTTTTGAAATGGGGCTGATCATGGGCACTTCCCCTGCCAACTTGTTTAATAACGTGCGAGGCTTGAGCGGGAGTTTCGATCAGGATTTTTCTTCCACCGTTTCAATCAAACAAATTCAGCCCGGAGTTCGCTCGTACGCTGAAATTTTTGGTGAGTTTTCCAACTCGGTTACGCCCGCGCAGCAGCAAGTAAAAGTAGATTATCGCAGTTTGGTGTGGAAAGATTCGCCCTACGATAAATTTGTTATCCTCGAATATCAAATTACAAACCCCACGGCCAGCGTATTAAACCCTTTTTACTTTGGCATTTTTGCAGATTGGGATATTTCTGCCGGAGGGGCTAACGACCAGGCCAACTGGGACAATACTAACAAGATGGGATTTGTTTTCCCGGCCAAAACTTCCTCGTTGCCCAATGCGGGCATTCAAGTGCTTACCGGCTCGCCCGCTTATTATGCCATAGATAATAATTCATCTATTGCCGGCAATCCGTGGGGGCTTTACAGCAGCTCGTCTGCCGGAAGTTTTACCAAAGCAGAAAAATTTCAAACAATCTCAGCTACCATTGGAAGCGCAAATGCCCGACTAAAAGCAGGAGTTTTAAGTGCGTACAACGGCAACGGGGGTGATGTAAGCCACGTAGTTTCAGCCGGACCTTATACCATTAATGCCGGCCAAACCATAACCGTAGCCTTTGCGCTGCATGCCGCCCCTGATTCCATCAGTCTGAAAAAATCGGCCCGCTATGCCGACTCCGTTTACAACTATACACTGAAAGCGCCCAAGCCGGCCAGCGATTCGGTAGCCACTTGTTATAAATCTCCGGCCACACTTACCACCAGCGGAGCCACTAAAATTAATTGGTATAAATCATTTACAGGAGGCACTTCATTTTTTACCGGTACGCAATACACCACCGGCAACTTAACGAACGATACTACATTTTACGTATCGAATGCCGATCACACTTACGAAAGTGTCCGCACGGCCGTAAAAGCAACCGTAAAAGCAAACCCGGTAATTACTACATCCCGCTCTCCGATACTTTGTCAGGGCGATTCGGTTTTGCTTTCCGTGGCTAAAGACGATTCTACCATTTGGAATACAGGGAATAAAAGTAACATCGTTACGGTTAAAGTTTCGGGCAAATATGCTGTGAGGGTAAAAAATAATTCGTTGGGCTGTTCTTCAAAATCAGATACAGTTTCAGTCGTGGTAAACCCCGGGCCCACGGCCAATTTTACAACGGCCGGAGATTTGAAAATTTACACGCCTATCACCTTCAACGATCAAAGTACGAATGCCACCAGCTGGTATTGGGATTTTGGCGACAAGCAAAACAGCACCGACCAAAATCCGGTTCATCAATATTCATCCATTCAGAATTACACCGTAAAGCTTACGGTAAAGGCTGCTAACGGTTGCTCGAATACTAAAACAAACGCTCTGTCAGTCGTTACAGCCGTAGAAAATTTTACCAATGCGTTGAAGGTGTATCCTAACCCGGTAACGTCTTCCATAAATATTACCATTGATGAGCCCAATCTTTTGGGAGCAAGACTGATCTTATACAATTCGCTGGGGCAGGTTGTTGCCGATCAAGACATCTCGGGAGCCGGCCCGCAAGCAGAAGTAAGTTTGCCGGTGTCTATGCTCGCCCCCGGCATCTACATCGTTCGCATACAATTGCCCGATAAAATAGTAACACAGAAAGTGGTTAAAGCTAATTAACCCGGGTTAAGGCTGCCGATAATGCAGGAAAAAAATAATTCCTGAAAATCCAATAATCCTGCTGACATGATTTATTTTTGCGGGATTTTATCCTGCCACCTATGCCCCGCAACAGAAGTATCCGCTCCGTTTTAATTATTGGAAGTGGGCCGATCATTATCGGCCAAGCTTGTGAGTTTGATTATTCCGGCTCGCAGGCAGCACGCTCATTGCGGGAAGAAGGAATTGAAGTTATTTTGATCAACTCCAACCCGGCCACTATCATGACGGACAAAGTTACGGCCGACCACGTTTACCTGAAACCGTTGGAAAAAAAATCGATCAAAGAAATTTTAGAAAAACACCACGTAGATGCCGTACTCCCAACAATGGGGGGCCAAACAGCCCTTAACCTTTGTATAGAGTGCGATAAAGCCGGCATTTGGGAACATTACGGTGTAAAAATTATAGGGGTTGACATCAAAGCCATCGAAACTACGGAAGACCGCGAAAAATTCCGTTTAAAAATGTTGGAACTGAATGTAGGCGTATGCAAAGGAGCTACCGCCACCTCTTTTTTAAAAGGAAAAGAAATAGCTCAGGAAATCGGCTTCCCGCTGGTTATCCGCCCTTCGTTTACGCTGGGCGGCACAGGCGGAGGTTTTGTAAATAAACCGGAAGATTTTGATGAAGCCCTGAATCGCGGATTACAGGCATCGCCCATTCACGAAGTGTTGGTAGAGCAGAGCATTATGGGCTGGAAAGAATATGAGCTCGAGTTGCTGCGCGACAGCAAGGGAAACGTAATCATCATTTGCTCCATCGAAAACTTTGACCCGATGGGCATCCACACAGGCGATTCCATTACGGTGGCCCCGGCCATGACACTGCCCGATACGGTGTATCAGCACATGCGCAACTTAGCCATTAAAATGATGAACGGCATCGGTCAGTTTGCAGGCGGATGCAACGTGCAGTTTGCCCTCAATCCTAATAACGATAATGAAATTATCGGCATCGAAATAAACCCCCGCGTGTCGCGTTCATCGGCACTGGCCTCGAAAGCAACCGGCTATCCTATTGCCAAGATTGCGGCCAAACTAGCCATTGGCTATAATCTGGATGAACTGAAAAATGCCATTACGGGAACCACAACAGCATACTTTGAACCGGCTCTCGATTATGTGATTGTAAAAATTCCTCGTTGGAATTTCGACAAATTTGCCGGTGCCGACCGTAAGCTGGGGCTTCAGATGAAATCGGTAGGCGAGGCCATGGGCATCGGTCGTAATTTTCAGGAAGCACTACAGAAGGCCTGTCAGAGTTTGGAGATCAGACGAAACGGACTCGGAGCCGATGGCAAAGAATTAACCAAACAAGATGAACTGCTGCACAGCTTGGCCAACCCGAGTTGGAACCGCCTCTTCCATATTTATGATGCCATGAAGTTGGGCGTTTCTATGAAAACCATTCAAAACCTGACGAAAATAGATAAGTGGTTTTTAGAACAGATCTGGGAATTAGTAGAGTTGGAAAAAGAAATTGAAAAATATAAAATTGAAACCATTCCGGCATCGCTCCTGCGCACAGCCAAAGAAAAAGGATATGCCGACCGCCAGTTGGGGCATTTGATGGACTGCTTTGAAAGTGAAGTACACAAGAAAAGAAAGGAGATGGACATTCACCGCGTATATAAACTGGTAGATACGTGCGCGGCCGAATTTGAAGCTAAAACGCCTTATTACTATTCTTCATTCGATGCAGAAAATGAATCGGTCGTTACACACAAGAAAAAAGTAATTGTGCTGGGTTCGGGCCCCAATCGCATTGGGCAAGGAATTGAATTTGATTATTCGTGCGTACACGGTGTGTTGGCCGCCAAAGAATGTGGCTACGAAACGATCATGATCAACTGCAACCCCGAAACCGTTTCCACGGATTTTGATATTGCAGACAAACTTTATTTCGAACCTGTATTCTGGGAACACTTGTGGGATATTATTCAACACGAAAAACCGGAAGGAGTAATTGTGCAACTGGGCGGCCAGACCGCGTTGAAATTGGCCGAGAAACTTCACAAGTACGGAATCAAAATCATGGGCACGTCCTTTGAAGCACTGGACATAGCCGAAGACCGCGGAAGCTTCTCTTCCCTGCTCAAAGTACTGAACATTCCTTACCCCGAGTTTGGTGTAGCCCGCGATGCGGATGAAGCCCTGGAAGTTTCCAAAACCATCGGCTTTCCGCTGCTCGTTCGCCCTTCGTATGTGCTGGGTGGACAAAGCATGAAGATCGTGATCAATGAAAAGGAATTGGAACACCACATCCTCGATATTTGGAAACATTTGCCCGATAACAAAGTATTGCTCGATCATTTTCTGGATGGCGCCATCGAAGCCGAAGCCGATGCCATCTGCGATGGAGAAGACGTGTACATCATCGGCATTATGCAGCACATCGAGCCGGCCGGCATTCATTCGGGCGATTCGTATGCAGTGCTCCCGCCCTATAATCTGGGCGATTTTGTGATCAAGCAAATTGAAACCTATACCAAGCGCATAGCCGTAGCATTGAAAACGGTTGGCTTAATCAATATTCAGTTTGCCATTAAAAACGATAAAGTATATATCATCGAAGCAAACCCGCGGGCTTCGCGCACGGTGCCGTTTATCTGCAAAGCGTATGATGAACCGTATGTAAACTATGCCACCAAAGTAATGTTGGGTGAAAAAAAACTAAAAGACTTTTCGTTTGCGCCCAAACGGCACGGCTATGCCATTAAAGTGCCTGTGTTTTCGTTCAGCAAATTCCCTGAGGTGAAAAAGGAACTGGGCCCGGAAATGAAATCCACGGGCGAGGCGATTTATTTCATCGATGACCTGATGGACGATTATTTCTTAAACATATATGCAGAAAGGAATTTGTATTTAAGCCGGTAACTGTAATTACAAGGCAAGTTCGGCTTTCAAAAACCTGCCTGTGTATCCAGCTGGATTTTTTGATACTTCCTCGGGTGTTCCTTTTGCAATAATCCTTCCGCCTTGCGCACCGCCTTCGGGGCCCAAGTCAATAATATGATCAGCGGATTTAATCACGTCCATGTTGTGCTCAATGACCAACACCGTGTTGCCTTTATCAACCAACTTTTGAAGCACATCCAGCAAATGGCTGATGTCTTGAAAATGAAGTCCGGTGGTGGGCTCATCCAAAATATAAAATGTTTTTCCGGTGTCGCGTTTGCTCAGCTCAGTGGCCAGCTTTACGCGCTGGGCTTCTCCTCCCGAAAGCGTGGTGGCATGCTGCCCCAATGAAATATAGCCCAGCCCCACTTCATGAAGAGTTTCAATTTTGCGCAATATTTTGGGTTGGTTTTCAAAAAAGGTTACGGCTTCCTCCACCGTCATGTCGAGCACATCGCTAATCGATTTTCCTTTGAAACGCACTTCCAGCGTTTCGCGGTTATAGCGTTTGCCTTTGCAGGTTTCGCAAGGCACATACACATCGGGCAAAAACTCCATTTCGATCAAGCGCAGCCCGGCTCCCTCACATGTTTCGCATCGGCCGCCTTTTACATTGAAAGAAAATCGCCCTGTTTTATAGCCACGAATTTTAGCTTCGGGCATCTGGGCAAACAAATCGCGAATATCGGTAAATACGCCTGTGTAGGTAGCCGGATTGGACCGCGGGGTTCGTCCAATGGGCGATTGATCCACTTCAATCACTTTATCGATCAATTTCAGTCCATCGATTTTTTTAAACGGCAGTGGCTCGGTGCGTGAATTGAAAAAATGCCGGTTCAAAATCGGGTAAAGCGTTTCATGAATCAAGGATGATTTGCCGCTACCCGAAACACCTGAGATGCACGTGAATGTGCCAAGCGGAATTTCAAGATCAACGTTCTTCAAATTGTTCCCGGTGGCTCCCGTTAGTATCAAATTTTCTCCCTTTCCTTTTCTCCGCTCTTTTAAATATTGGATACCAATTTCTCCGTTCAGGTATTTTGCTGTGGTACTTTTGTTATTCAGAAAATTTCCTGGTGCGCCTTCGGCTACAATATGGCCGCCATGCCGGCCGGCACCGGGGCCTACATCGATCAGGTAATCGCAGGCCAACATCATTTCTTTGTCATGCTCTACTACTATGACTGAATTGCCTATATCGCGCAAATCTTTTAATGCATTAATCAATTTTATATTATCGCGGGCATGCAGGCCAATGCTGGGTTCATCGAGAATGTACAACACGCCAACAAGTTGGGTTCCGATTTGTGTGGCCAGCCTAATCCGCTGGGCTTCGCCTCCGCTGAGCGTTCGCAGCGGGCGGTTCAGATGAAGGTAATTCAGGCCCACATCCAACAAAAAACCGATTCGTTTCCTGATTTCTTTCAATACTTCGGCTGCAATGACTTTTTGTTTTTCGTTCAATCGTCCTTCCAACCCGGTAAACCATTTTTTCAGTTCATCGATGTTCAGTTCAGCGAGCTGGGCAATGTTTTTCCCGTCTATTTTAAAATGGAGTGATTCTTTTTTTAACCGTGCTCCATGGCATTCCGGGCAAACTTTAGTTACCGTAAAATCATCTACCCATTTTTTCATGTGGTCGGTGCCTTCATCTTTCATCTTTTGTAAAAAACTGAGGATGCCCTCAAACCGGGTGTTCCATTCAGTGCCCGGGTATTTTACAGAAGGTACGGCTACCGGCACATCGTCTCCCCTCATTAATATCTGCAATACGTCTTTAGGAATTTCTTTGAGTGGAGTACTGAGCGTGAGCTGATATCTTTTTAAGATAGCCTCTACCTTTTTAAAAATCCAGATGTCGCGATATTCGCCCAACGGCAGAATGCCTCCCCGGCTGATGCTTAAGTTTTTATTAGGCATGATGGAGTCTTCGGTAATTTCTTCGGTAACCCCTAACCCTGTGCAAACCGGACAGGCTCCATATGGAGAATTGAATGAAAAATTATTGGGTGCCGGCTCATCGTACGACAGGCCCGATTTCGGATTCATCAAAAATTTAGAGAAGTGATGTGTCTTCCCGCTTTCTTCCAGCACCATGATTATGCCCTTGCCTTCTTTCAATGCCGTATTTACCGATTGGGTAATGCGATGCCGGTCTTTAGCCTCGGGCGCAATGCGATCTATTACGATTTCAATGTCGTGAATTTTGAAACGATCTGCCTGCATCTTTGCCACGATATCCTGCATCGCCCCATCTACACGCACTTTGCTGTATCCTTGCTTTCTTATTTGAACAAATAATTCGCGATAGTGCCCTTTCCGGCCTTTGACAACCGGAGCCAGAAGGGTTAATTTTTTTCCTGTAAAATGGGAAATGATGGAATCTACAATCTGGTCTTCCGACTGCCGCACCATTTTTTCTCCGGTAAGGTAAGAATAGGCTTCCCCGGCTCGCGCATAGAGCAAGCGCATGAAATCGTAAATCTCCGTTACGGTTCCTACTGTAGAACGGGGGTTGCGCGAAGTGGTTTTTTGTTCGATAGAAATAACCGGACTTAACCCATTAATCTTGTCCACATCGGGGCGCTCCAGATTACCAATAAAACTACGGGCATACGCAGAAAAACTTTCCATGTATCTCCGTTGGCCTTCGGCATAAATGGTATCGAATGCAAGGGAAGATTTACCACTACCGCTGATGCCGGTAATTACGATAAATTGATTGCGCGGAATGGCTACACTGATGTTTTTCAGGTTATGCTCGCGGGCACCAATTACATCAATGGTTTCGTGGCCGGAGGGGTCTGGTTTTTTTGAGGATATAGAAGGCATGTGTTAGCGATACAAAAATGTACTCCTGAAAGTTTCAGCACAAATAAAGAGGAAATTTTATATTTGATATCGGGGAAAGCGTTTTTCCAATTGATTTGCAGAACCAGATATAACCTTCTTCGTGTAAAAAGAACCCAAACCCGGTTGGGTTCTCAATCAATAATCTATGATCATCGTTCTTTCGGAGAGCTTATCAAAAGCCATATCTGTATTGGGGAAAGATAGAGTAAGATTATTTCCTTTTTTATAGGTACAAAGTATTTTAGCACTTTTGCAAATCAGGTCTTTACAATAACCTGATGATATAATCCGTTTGATAAGAGAATGAGCTTTCGTTTTTTGTTTGCCTGTCTTTTTATTTTTTCGGCTTACGCAGGGCATAGTCAGGCACGATCCGAAACAGACCAACTTCTTTCCCGTTTAAATTTTGGCAGTTCGCTCCCGGCTAAGTTGTGTGCGGGGCGTTCGGTGGTTTTATATGATGCGAGTTTTACACCGGACGAACTTCTGGGAGCTCAAAAATATTTTCAGCAGGCGGGTATTGATGCCGTTTTGTATCTAGACATAGACTATGTGCTCAGCGGCATCGATCCTTTGCATACAATTGCTAATTATTTTTCTTCGCGAAATATCCTTTTTTTGATATTGCTGCAGAAATCAGGCAAGGGGTATCAGATTACGATCACAGAATATAACGGCACCCCCGATCTGGCCGATAAACAACATACCGCCTGGAAACTGGATGACTCTTCTTTTTCATCTTTGCTTCAGGCGGTTTACCGGTTTTGCCTCAGCACCCAAAAAAAAGAAAGTTTTTTAATTAATGATGTGCCGGAGAAGAACCCTCTCCCCCATTTTTTTCGCGAGCGAGATGAACGCTATACAGCCGATGTGCGCATAGTAAAAACGGCCGTTCCGCGAATGGGCAACGAAGCAGACGACAATCTGCTGATCGAATTTTTAAAAGACAAATTTCCGTTCAAATATGATTTGGTGGATCCGCAATTAAAAGACAAGGAATTGGAAGAAAAAGGATACCGGCTGGTGCTTCGGTTTGTACATACCCGGGGCGATGTGGCCAGAGATATGCTGGGGTACGATGTTTCCCAAACGGCCGGCTCGCTGCTTACAACCTATTTTTTAGAAGGAGCCCAAAAAGTAAAAACGATCCCTTCCAAAAAAATGATCTATAAGTTTTACCTCAAAAACACCGAGTATCATAATATTTTTTTAGGCACCCGGTGGGATGCCGATGAAAACTGGCCGGAGGCACTGCGCAACTACATCTTGATAATGCGAGCCGAATTGAGACTATGATTTGCTTTTATTTTTGAAGGCCAGAACCACCACCACTACAATAATCAGAGCAACCCAAAATTGGTTATCGTACGAACAAGAAAATCCGTCTGCCCAACCCCACCCGAAGATTAGGTGAAAAATCCCTTTGAGGAGCGCACCGATAATTCCTAACAAGGCCCCCAACAGACCTGCCAGAATGCCAAAAATGCCCCCCATAATACCCGCCACCATACCTAACAACCCCCCGGCCAACCCCATACAAACGGGCACAGCCGCGAGCAACATTAACCCCACCAAAACGAAAGCACAGCCTTTTATCATTATTCTCTTCTTTTAGTTGAGATAACTCAAAAACCATTCTCTTTTTAGAAATGGCACTTCTGAATAAATTAAGGCTACAAATAGTTCGCACTGTATTGAAACCGAACATGGCCCTTCACAAAAATGGACACTTATCCCGATTAACTGATTTTGTTAACTTGCGCCCCGTTTTTACGATATGATTGAAAAGCTAACCGATATTAAAAACCGTTTTGAAGAAGTGGGACAACTGTTGATGCAACCCGAAACGGTAAAAGATCAAAAAAAATTTCAGCAGCTAAGCAAAGAATACAAAAGCCTGGAAAGAGTAGTGAAAAAGGCCGATCCGTATTTGATGGCATTAGAGGGCATTAAGCACGCAAAAGAAGTTCTTCAAAAAGAAAAGGATGAAGAAATGCGCGAGTTAGCCAAAATGGAGATAGATGAATTAGAGCCTAAACGCGATTCATTAGAAAATGAAATAAAAGAATTGCTGATGCCCAAAGACCCGAACGATGAAAAGAATGCAGTACTTGAAATTCGGGCCGGTACAGGCGGGGATGAAGCCGCTATTTTTGCCGGAGACCTATGGCGCATGTATCAACGCTTTTGCGAACGTAGAGGATATAAGTTTTTAGTTGTAGATGTAACCGAGGGCACGGCCGGTGGCTACAAGGAAGTAATTACCAGTGTGGAAGGCGAAGGAGCGTATGGATTACTGAAATATGAATCGGGGGTTCACCGCGTACAGCGCGTACCCGAGACAGAGCAACAAGGCCGCGTTCATACATCGGCTGCCTCGGTGGTGGTACTCCCGGAAGCAGAAGAAGTGGACGTAGAACTGAACCCGGCAGACTTGGAGGTTCAAACGGCCCGTTCCAGTGGGGCCGGTGGCCAAAACGTAAACAAAGTAGAAACAAAAGTGCAGCTTACCCATAAGCCCACGGGCATTGTTATTACCTGCCAGGTAGAACGATCACAACATGGCAACCGAGAACGGGCGCTTCAAATGCTGCGTACTAAATTGTATGAAATGGAGGTAGAAAAACAACAGGCCGAAATTGGTGCCTCGCGGAGAAGCCAGGTACGCAGTGGCGACCGCTCTGAAAAAATAAGGACGTACAACTACCCCCAAAGCCGTGTAACAGATCATCGTATAAGCTATACGCAACATAACTTACCCGCTATCATGAATGGCGAAGTAGATGATTTTATTGAACAACTAAAAATTGCGGAAACAGCCGAAAAAATGACCGAAGGAAAATAGGATACCTTTTTATACGGATTTCTATACCTTCAAAAAGTTAGTTTAACTCTTCCGAAAAAAAATTATCAGGTTTGGTGTTAACCAAAATAGATTTATCGAAGCGTTTCCAGGTGGCGGTGGCAGGATGAAAATAGTGAGCCTGCTCTTCTCCCAGAAAAAGTTTGTAATTCATTTTTGGCAGACCCTCTACCACATATCCCGGGTAGTAAAATAAAATTTTATTTTCATATAGAAAATCGATAGTACACAGGATAAGGTATTTGCCCAAGCTAAACCGGCTGTAGTGTGGATCATAAAAATGTAAGATAGAGGCAGCTGATTTTTTCCCCACATCAAAGTAACCGGCTGCAATCAGTTTGTCTTGGTCATAAACAGAAATACATTTTGTATCAAAAATATTGATGAGGTCTTCGGCTTCCCCGAAAAGACACTCTTGAATACTCCGGGCGGCATCAAAATTAACGACCGACCGATAAGAAGCATGGAGCTGCACATGACGATGCGAAATCACTTTTAGTTCTTCAATAGTATGACGAAATCTTTTGGCGTGTCTTCTGATTTTTTTATGAGAACCTCTAAGTTGAACTTCATTCAAATGATAACGTAACCAATGTACCCGGTGCAGCCCGCCCATATCTACGTGTGAGCAGGTAAACATGCTTTGGTGCATACGGTACCAACCTAATTCCAACAGGGAATCGAGCGCTTCTTTACTGAGTGCAAAAGGGGTAATCTGATCGAAGTAAGGAACCATGGTTATTCTTTCATGATTGATTGCTAGGCACGGCACTCAAATATTTTGTAACCAATCGAAAAGCCGGTGGCAGTAGCCCCATTCGTTATCAAACCAGGCCAGCAAACGAACATGCCGGCCGTTGGTAACGCTGGTAAGCAGCCCATCTATTACGCCTGAGTGCCGGTTATTCAAAATATCAGACGACACAATCGGATCGTACGTAATGGTGGTTATATTTTTTAATTCATTTTTTGAGACCTGCTCAAAAACAGAGTGGATTTCGTTGACAGATGTGGGCGAATCTAAAACCACCGACAGCTCAGCCAACGCCCCGCAGGCCACCGGTACGCGCGTAGAGAGGGAGTGAATTTTGTTACTTAACGAAGGGAAAATCTTTTCTAAAACAGGAGCAATGTTCACTTCAAAAGGAATAATGGAGTGGGCAGCCGCGCGCCCTCTGCGCAACCCTTTATAAGCACTATCAATCAATTCCTGACGTGTTGTGTACCCTTGAATTACATTGATGTGCAACGATTGAATGGAATGATGTGTTTGAATGGTTTTTATGACGGGAGCCACACAATTAATTGTACAATCTCCGGGGGAGATAATGGGCAAAGTTTTTTCAGACAAATGATTAACGCCCCACACCGTTACCGGAATATCCAAACTGAAGGTTGTTAGCAAGATCCGTGTGGGGTTATTTATAAAATGGTTGGTGGCATCTTGTAACAGCGTAAATAACCCGGTAGCCTCAATAATGGTATGAATACCCCGGTCTCTCCAGTTTATGTTTTCAATTTTTGGTTCACAGCTAAAATATATTTCATGGCCGTTTACGGTAAACCCCTTTTCGGTCGAAACAATCTCGGCATTCAGCAGGCCCCGGATCGAATCATACTGTAACAAATAAATCAAGTTCTCTTTAGGCATAATATCGTTAACAGCAACCAGATGCGCTAGCTTATTTCGCTGCAAAAGCAAGCGGAACAAAGTGCGGCCTATGCGGCCCATACCATTGATGGCCAAATTTGGAAAAGAGGAGGGAGGCTTTGTCATGGAAATATATTGACTGCAATCTTAGCAAGAAATAGAAAAAGATTTACACGTTAAACAGGCAAAAGAAAAATATGCTTTAAACCGGATGGCCAGCTAAAGAGAAGGCTTTGTTTTATTCTTATTTTTTATTTGTTGAAAGATTTCATTTTGTTCGGCCACATAAACAAAAAGTAAAAACAATACAATGACCAAGGAATGAATGACCGTGGCAATAATCTGCGAAGAAAAGGCGAGAGCCTGGATAACCATAACTAAAAGATAGGTGCCGGCCACGTAGCAGGCATCAATCCAAATGGTATAAGGTATGGGAAAATACCGTTGCCCGAGCCCATAACAGATAAGCATCATCGCCCCGTACACCAGAACGGTAGCCCAACTGCTGCCATCGTAGCCGGCCAGCGGAATTAACAGATAATTTAACACAAGGGTTAACAAAGCTCCACCCACTGTAATGAGGGTGCCGAAATAAGTACGATCGGTCAGTTTAAACCAAACCGAAAAATTATAATATACTCCCAGAAAAAGATAACCAAGCAAAAGCGGAGGGACCACAGAAAGCCCCACCCAATATTCTTCTTTTCGTAAAAAGAAAATTTTAAGCCAGTCTAAATGGAGGCTCACCGTCAGCAAAATAAAGCAGCATACGATAACGAAATAATGATTTACCCGGGCAAACAAGGCAGGCGAATTGGGTTCTTCTGCATTGGAAAAAAAGAAAGGCTCGGCCGCCATACGAAAGGCCTGCACGGTAAGGTTCATAAATACGGATAACTTGTAGCACACGCCAAACACCCCCACGGCAAAAGCAGACGTCTTACCGGGGTAGAAATTTTCCGGAAGCCATTTATCCAGCGCAATGCGCGAAAAAAATTCATTCATCATACCGGCCAGCCCGGTAAGCATGATAGGATAAGCATAATTTAACATGGACGAAAACAAAGACCGGTTATAAGCAGGCCTCCAGGTTAAAAAAGTTTTTACAAAGAATAATAGATAAAACCCGTTAGCAAGCAGGTTGGCCAAAAACAGGTAGGCAATCCCAATGGCCGGATTGAAAGCGATGTACAAAAAATAAAGAGTTAGCCCTATCTGAATCAGCACATTCGAGGTGCGGAAGAAGGCAAACTGCAAAGGTTTTTTTTCCAACCTCAGTCTGGCAAAAGGAATGCTAACCACATTATCAGTAAACATGATCAGGGCCAGCCAGATAATAAAATTTTCGTGTCCTTCTACGTTTAGCAGGCGAGCAAAAGAAGAAGAGAAAAAAAGAAGAATAACCGTAAACCCCGTACTGATACTAAACACGGCCGTTTGGGCTACATTAAAAACGTGGTCGGGGGTTGCGTCTTTTTTTGTAGAGAAACGAAAAAAAGCCGTCTCCATACCAAAACTGTAAAACACATTCAGCACACCTACCAGCGCCATCAACTTCGTGTATACCCCGTACTCTTCCGCATGAAAAAAGGAAGTATGAATGGGTATCAGTAAGAAATTTAAAAAACGCGGCAAAATGTTGCCGAGCCCGTAGAGTACAGTTTCGCCAGCGAGTTTTTTTATTTTAGACATGGCGGCCGAAGTTACTGGTACTCGGCTCCGTTTGGTTTAGCCTTCAGATCGTTTACAAACCTGCGAAATAAATCCTCTTTGTCTTTTTCGCAGACGATGACCACGTTATCAAAAGCGCCTACCAAATAACCGTTTAAACCCTGCACTACGAGGAGTTTATCTTTTGGCCCTTTAATGATGGAGTTGCGGGTATCATAGATCAGGGCATCGGCTGCTACCGAATTATTATTTTGATCTTTGGCTGAGATCTCGTGAAGCGAAGCCCATGAACCCAGGTCATTCCAGGCAAACTCGCTAGGCAGCACATACACATTATCGGCTTTTTCCATAATGCCATAATCAATGGAGATACTTTTTACTTGTGCGTAGGCCGTTTGGATAGCTTCTCGTTCTTGGGGGGTGCCTATTTTCTCCCGGATGTCATCAAATACTTCTTCCATTTCGGGGAGGTACTTATGAAAAGCTTTTAAAAAGGCTTGTACGCCCCAGATAAACAACCCGGAGTTCCACACAAAATCACCGCTGTCTATAAATTTTTTGGCCAGCGACAGTTCGGGTTTTTCGGTAAACGTCTTTACTTTTTTTAGTTGATTTTTACTTTCGATGTATTGAATGTACCCATACCCGGTTTCGGGTCGGGTAGGTTTAATACCCAATGTGATAAGTTTATTTTGTTCGCGGGCAAAATCGGCAGCTTTTAACACCGTTTGCCTAAAATCGTTTTCATTTAAAATTAAATGATCGGCCGGACTAATAACGACAATAGCTTGCGGGTTTATTTTAGCGATGCGGTAGCAAGCGTAGGCAATACAGGGAGCCGTGTTTCTGCGCATCGGTTCTGTTAATAATTGATTTGTATTAAGCGAGGGTAATTGTTCCCGGGTTAAATCTTCATGATCCTGATTGGCGACAGCAAAAATATTTTCGGCCGGACAAAGAGAACTGAATCGGTCGTAGGTAGATTGCAGAAGCGATTTTCCCGTACCTAATACATCAAGATATTGTTTAGGGTAGGTATTTCGGCTATACGGCCAAAAACGCGTACCTGCCCCTCCGGTCATTAGCACTACAAAAAGGTTGTTGTTCATGGAATAATAAAAAAAGAAGAGCGAAGATAGAAAAATGCGCGCTTCTCTCAAGATAAAAAAATACCCGATATAAAAATGAAATTTTCATTGGAAGTGTAGCTCGGGGCTTGAAAATACAGCCAAATGAGGAGGTAAATTAAATCCAGTTAAAAGAAATTTTTTTCTTACATGCTTTTCTATCATCCGTTTTATTTTTATTATCTTCATTTCCTGTTGTAGAAATAATAAACGATAAAAAAAATTTTTATTTTGAAGGATATGGTAGTAGCCGAAGAGAAAGATGAATTAAAGGGTAAACTCAAAGAAATATTTGGGTACGGTAATTTTCGTGGAAACCAGGAGGTTGTAATAAAGAACATTTTAGGCGGGCGTAATACATTTGTAATTATGCCCACGGGGGCGGGCAAATCGCTCTGTTATCAGTTGCCCGCGATGGTAAGCGAGGGGTTAGCAATTGTTATTTCACCCCTCATTGCCCTGATGAAAAACCAGGTAGACCAGCTTAACGCATATGGCATCGATGCTCGCTTTTTAAACTCAACCCTGAGCAAAGGCGAAATCACACGCATTCGCAAAGACAGTGTATCCGGAAAAATTAAACTGCTGTATGTTGCCCCCGAGTCGCTTATTAAAGAAGAGAACATTGAGTTTTTGCAAAAAGTAAAGATTGCTTTTGTAGCCATCGATGAAGCGCATTGTATTTCCGAGTGGGGGCATGATTTCCGCCCGGAATACCGCAAGATCAAATCGATGATTGCCCAGCTGGGTGATATGAACGTAATCGCTCTTACCGCTACGGCCACACCCAAGGTACAACTGGATATACAGAAGAATTTGCAAATGGAAGAAGCCGATGTGTTCATTTCTTCCTTCAACCGAAAAAACCTGTACTACGAAGTACGACCAAAAAAAGAAACCAAAAAACAACTGATCCGCTTTCTCAAAGATCATAAAGGAAAGTCGGGCATTATCTATTGCCTGAGTCGCAAAAAAGTAGAAGAGATTGCCCAACTGCTAAATGTAAACGGATTTAAAGCAGCTCCTTATCATGCTGGCCTCGATCCGGACGTGCGGATGAAAAACCAAGACGATTTTTTAAATGAAGAAGTAGATATCATTTGCGCCACCATCGCGTTTGGCATGGGCATAGATAAACCCGATGTGCGCTTTGTGGTGCACTACGATGTGCCCAAGTCGTTGGAGGGCTACTATCAGGAAACGGGCCGGGCTGGCCGCGATGGGCTGGAAGGCTTGTGCCTGATGTTTTACAGCCACAACGATTTAAACAAACTGGAAAAATTTAATAAAGATAAATCGGTGCAAGAGCGCGAAAATGCCCGCATTCTATTACAGGAAATGGAATTTTATGCCGAATCGCCCGTATGCAGACGAAAGCAGTTGCTCCACTATTTTGGCGAAGAATATCAAGGTAAGAATTGCGGTATGTGCGACAACTGCACAAACCCACGCGAGCGTTTTGAAGGATCAGAGTTTGTAAAGATTGCCCTCGAAGCCGTGAAGCAAACCAATGAACGGTTTGGGCTGGCTCACCTGGTAAATGTAATTCGTGGTACGGAAGATGAATATGTGAAAAGCTATGGCCATTTCGATTTAAAAATTTACGGTAAAGGCGATACCGAAGATGCCGACTTTTGGAAATCGGTGATTAGGCAGACACTCATCTATCAGTATTTGGAAAAAGACATAGATAATATTGGGGTATTAAAACTGAGCCCCAAAGGATTGGCCTTTTTGAAAAAACCGCACGAAATTGAATTAGCCCGCGACCACGATTTTACCACCGATATAGACGAAGAAGAATCAAGCGAGCGCACACCGGTCAATTCCAAATCGTATGACGAGAAGCTGTTTGAAATGCTCAAAGCTTTGCGCAAAAAAATGGCGAAAGAAAAAGATCTTCCTCCTTACGTTATTTTTCAAGATCCCTCTTTAGAAGAGATGGCCACTACCTATCCTACCTCCAAAGAAGAAATGGCAAGCGTAAATGGGGTGGGGATGGGCAAGGTAAATAAGTTTGGCAAAGAATTTTTAGAGCTCATCCAAAAGTATGTTGACGATAACGACATAGAGACGGCTGCAGAAGTAGTGGTGAAATCGTCTGTTAATAAATCGAAAATTAAAATTTTCATTATTCAACAGATAGACCGCAAGGTAGATCTGGATGAAATTGCTGAAAGCAAAGCACTCTCTTTTGATGAGTTGCTTACCGAAATGGAAAACATTATTAACAGCGGTACCAAACTAAATGTAGATTACTACATAGACGAAGTGTTGGACGAAAGTAAGCAGGAAGAAATTTACGACTACTTTCTTAACAGCGAAACCGACAGCATTGAAGAGGCCGTGGCGGAATTGCCAAATTACAGCGAAGAGGACGTGCGCCTGATGCGCATGAAATTTTTAAGCGAATACGCCAATTAAGTTTATACCTCACGGTAACGGAAACAATCTACTAAGTGGTCGTTAATGAGCCCACAGGCCTGCAAGTGAGCATACATGACGGTGCTCCCCACAAACTTGAATCCTCGTTTGATTAAATCTTTACTCAGCGCATCCGATTCTTTAGAAGTAGCCGGAATTTGCTTCAGTGTTTTCCAACTATTCACTTTGGGTTGATGATTAACAAAACCCCAAATGTACCGATCGAAAGAACCAAATTCCTTTTGTACCTCCAGAAACCGTTTGGCATTATTTACAGCTGCATGCACCTTCAATGAGTTGCGCACAATGCCGGGATCCGTTAAAATCTTTTCAATCTTTTTTGTTGTGAAGCGGGCCACTTTTGCCGGATCAAAACCGGCAAAATTTTTTCGGTAGCCTTCGCGTTTATTCAATATGGTACTCCAACTCAGGCCTGCCTGTGCCCCCTCTAAAATCAGAAATTCAAAATGCGTTTGATCGTCATGCACAGGCACGCCCCACTCTTCATCGTGGTAGCGAACGTATTTTTCAAATTTCAGACACCAGGGGCAACGAAACTTATTATCCATAAAAATAAATTATCAGCCAATTCATATTATTACTACCTTCCTTTTCTTTATCGGCAAGGTAACGATGACCCCAAATTATATGAAAAAACTTACTCTTATTTCTTTTCTCTTACTGCCTGTTTTAGGGTGGGCACAGAAAATTGATTTCAACAAAAAACTGAAAGACCTGGGTATAGAACTTTATCCACCCACACCGGCAATGGGCAGTTATGTAAAAGTAGTGCGCAGCGGTAACTTATTGTTCTTTGCCGGCCATGGTCCCACACGTGCCGACAATACCCACATACAGGGGAAGGTAGGAAAAGATTTAACTCTTGAACAAGGGCGGGACGCAGCCAAACAAACAGGCATTGCTTTGCTTAGTACGCTGAAGGCAGAAGTGGGCGACCTCAACAAAGTAAAGCGAATAGTAAAAGTAATGGGCATGGTAAACTGTACCGACACCTTTACCGACCAACCCAAGGTAATCAATGGCTTTTCTGATTTGATGGTGGCTGTTTTTGGAGAGAAAGGAAAACATGCGCGTTCAGCCGTAGGCATGTATATGCTGCCTTCTAACATAGCCGTAGAAATTGAGATGATAGTGGAAATAGAAGATTAAACAGTAAAGTATTTTCTACAGAAGTATTTGATAAATTTCCTTACTTTTACAGACTTAAATAATTGCTATGAACGTAATCTTTTTGTTAGGAATGCCCGGTGCCATGGAGTGGGTTGTGATTGGATTATTTGTATTGGTTTTTTTCGGAGCCAAAAAGATTCCTGAATTTGCCAAAGGCCTGGGAAAAGGTATTCGCGAATTTAAGGATGCCGTAAAAGACGTAAAGAAAGAAGTGGACGATGCGGGCAAAGAAATGCCCAAAATTGAAGAGAAGTAATTTCGGTTGCAGCACCGTTCATATCCCCAGATCCGCAAACTGTTAGAGGAAGGTCAACTTACTTGTATGGAGTTGGTAAGGAATCATCTTGCCGTTATCCATCAAAAAAATCATCTCAATGCTTTTCTCAGCATTTATGAAAACGAGGCCATCGCCCGTGCGAGAGACATTGACCAAAAAATAAAAAACCAGACGGCCGGGAAACTGGCCGGGCTGGTGGTGGGAATAAAAGATCTCCTCTGCTACAAAGACCATCCACTGCAGGGCAGCAGTAAAATATTAAACGGTTTCATTTCTCAGTATAATGCCACGGCCGTTCAGCGGTTGCTCGATGCCGATGCAATTATTATAGGCAGACAAAATTGTGATGAGTTTGGAATGGGTTCATCCAACGAAAATTCGGCTTTTGGTTCCGTGCGTAATGACCTCGATAATAATCGCGTATCGGGGGGCTCATCGGGCGGCTCGGCTGTAGCAGTGCAGGCAGGGATGTGTCAGATTTCGTTAGGTACCGATACCGGAGGCTCTGTGCGGCAGCCGGCAGCCTTTTGCGGGTTGTTAGGCCTTAAGCCCACGTACTCCCGCATTTCACGCTATGGGTTGGCCGCGTATGCTTCTTCGTTTGATTGCATCGGTATCTTAGCCAACTACGTTGAAGATATAGCCCTTGTTTTGGAAGTGATTGCCGGAGCAGATGAGATGGACAGTACCGTGTCAAGAAAAGAAGTTCCTTCTTACGCTACCGAACTCAACATCCATAAAAAGAAATTTAAGATAGCCTACTTCAGAGAAAATATAGAAAACCCCTCACTGCAAGAAGAAATAAAATCTATATTCACCGAAACCATTCAAAATTTAAAATCCGATCAGCACGTAGTTGAGCCGATTGATTTCCCGTGGAATGAATACGTTCTTCCTACTTATTATATTTTGGCAACAGCCGAAGCGAGCTCCAATTTATCGCGCTACGATGGGGTACGGTACGGCTACCGAAGCCCTCAGACAAAAGATCTTTCTACCTTGTATAAAAAAACGCGCAGCGAGGGATTTGGCCGCGAAGTACAACGCAGGATTATGCTGGGCACTTTTGTATTGAGTGCCAGCTACTATGATGCATATTACACCAAAGCCCAGAAGGTGCGCAGGCTTATTCGCGATCAGGTGAAGGAAATTTTTTCGCACTACGATTTTATTCTGATGCCGACTACACCCACCACGGCATTTAAGATAGGCACACATTCATCCGATCCGGTAGAAATGTATTTAGCCGATTTATTTTCAGTACAGGCTAATGTGGCGGGGGTTCCGGCTATTTCTCTTCCCTGCGGAATAGATAAGCAAGGGCTGCCGGTAGGGCTTCAACTTTTGGCAGATGATTTTGAAGAATGTAAATTGCTGAAATTTTCAAAAATGATTTTAGATCAACGGCAGCATTGAGAAAGATTTTTACCATACTGTTATTTATTCCGATCCTGCTTAAGGCCCAGCATGAAACGAGAGACTCCATTGCCGTGGCACAAGCACCCGTGGCCGATTCGGTAATGGTGCGCGACACGGTAAAAACCGAATGGGTAGTGATGCCTTCTAATCTGGAGTTTATACCGGCCGATGAAACACCCGAGTTGATTGCCGACCGACTGGGTTGTTTGCAACAAGAGATACCTCTCGATTACAACGGAAAAGTTCAAGGGTTTATTGACTATTTTTTGGTGCGCGACCGCGAGTACGTGCGTATGGTGCTACGAAAAAAAGATTTGTTTTTTCCTCTCTTCGAAAAGAAATTGAAAGAGCACCACCTTCCCGAAGAACTGAAATACCTTTCCATTATCGAATCTGGATTAAACCCGCGAGCTACCTCGCGTGCGCGCGCTGTGGGGCTGTGGCAATTTATGTCGTACACAGGCCGAACATTTGGGTTGCGGCACGATTGGTTTACCGATGACAGGCAAGATCCTGAGAAAGCCACCGAAGCCGCTTGTTTGTATTTAGAGCAACTTTATTCCTTGTTTCATAATTGGCATTTAGCCCTGGCCGCCTACAATTCGGGGCCGGGCACAGTGCAGCGGGCCATTCGCAGGTCGGGCCATAAAAAAACATTTTGGGAAATTTATAATTTTTTGCCACGCGAAACCCGCTCGTATGTGCCTCAATACATTGCCATCATTTATGCTGTAAATTATGCGGCCGACCACAACATTCATGAAATTGCGCGCGAACAGGTGATTCCGAACGACACGCTTTCGGTAAACCAATTTTTTCATTTCGACACCTTCGCACACCTTACGAATACTTGTGCCGAAGATTTACAAAACCTAAACCCCGGAATTAAAAAAAATGCGATTCCCGATGATGGGAAAGTGCGCACCATTAAAATTCCTTTGATAGCCAAAGAAAACCTAATCCTGAAAAGAAAAACAGTACTCGACTCGACCGCCTCCAAAAAGAAAGAATGGGAGGCCATTGCCAAGGCCATGAGCAATGGCACGTATGGTCGCGATCAGGATGTTTATTATGTTCGGTATGGCGATGCCCTGAGTACTATTGCTCACCGGTTTGGCGTGAGCGTGCGCCATCTTCGCGAATGGAATAACCTGAACGGTAACTTGATTCGAACGGGCCAACGCCTGATTATTTGGATGGAGCCGCGCATTGGCAAAGGGGAAACTACCCCCAAACCTACTGTTACTTCTTCATCTGCTCCGGCTGCCGGTAGCCATGCAGACGGTATTCGCTGAGTGACAGAATATAGAATGACAGAAAAAATACAATTAAAGAGCACGCATCCGGAAACCGGCAGGGTTCAGGCCTTTTTAAATATGATACATCTCGAAAAACCCTTGGTCGCACAGGTCTTTGAGTGGAAAAAGCTGGCACAAGCCAAACATATTAAAGAAGGATTTAAGTTTATCAGTAATTCAAATGAAGGGCCGGTAATTATTACTGTATTGCTGTGCGATTCGTACAATAATATTAACCCAATCGCCCTGGCCAACAAGTGGGCATCTACCGAGCAAGCCAAGTGGGGTCATAATGGGTGTATCGCCTACTATGCCGAGTCGCAAGATCCGGATCAGGTTAATTTTGTTGTTCAAACATTTGCCGGAGAAGAATAAACCACATAAAAAACTTTACAATCAAATGAGATACGATGTTTTTGGTATAGGGAATGCCATAGTAGATATAGTTACAGAGGTTGATCATTCTTTTTTTGAAACTAATAATATTGAAAAAGGGGTGATGACCTTGGTAGATGAAAAACGTCAGCTTCATTTAATGGCCGCCATCGATATGCACAAAAGCCACTTAAGCGGTGGCGGTTCGGCAGGGAATACAGTGGTAGCCTTAAGTCAATTTGGCGGAAAGAGCTTTTACTCATGTTTGGTAGCGCAAGATGAGTTAGGCAAATTTTTTTTAGAAGATTTAAAAATACACGGAGTACAAACTGATTTAAAATACGAAAATTGCCCACCCGGGCACTCCGGCCGTTGCCTGGTCATGACCTCGCCCGATGCCCAGCGCACCATGAATACCTTTTTAGGAGTGAGTTCTTTTTTATCGCCCGAACACCTGAATGAAGAGGCTATTAAAAATTCAAAATGCGTTTACCTCGAGGGCTACCTGGTGGCCAGCCCCAAAGGGCAGGAAGCGTTGATAAAAGCCAAGCGAATAGCTGAACGCAACAAGGTTGATGTGGTGCTGACCTTCTCCGACTCCAGCATGGTAAAATATTTTTCCAAACAAATGGAAGAAGTAGTTGGAGCCAGTGTTGATTTACTTTTTTGCAATGAAGAAGAGGCAATGATTTTTACGGGAACCCATACCGTAAATGAAGCCCGAGAGAAACTCAAAC
This sequence comes from Bacteroidota bacterium, assembly GCA_018267135.1. Taxonomy (GTDB): domain Bacteria; phylum Bacteroidota; class Bacteroidia; order Cytophagales; family Cyclobacteriaceae; genus ELB16-189. Next base: position 118,750 of record JAFDZA010000025.1, on the reverse strand, counting down.
AATCAGCCAAAAAATTTATTATTACGAGAGGTGCTAACGGAGCGCTTGTATTTGATGGCGATACGTTTGTAGATATTGAACCCTACCCTGTAAAAGCTATTGACACTAACGGAGCAGGCGATATGTTTGCCGGAGCTTTTTTGTATGGAATTACCCATGGCCACAGTTTTGCCGGTTCGGGTAAGCTGGCCTCGTTAGCATCATCGCACGTGGTAAAACAATGGGGTCCACGGTTACCAAAAAATGAAACCGAAAAAATATTGAAAGAGTTTAGAGGATAAAATTAGTGCCTGTCCTGATTCTTTTATAATCCAAGCTATGCATTAGGAGGGCATAACAGACCAAAAAAATATCTCATTAGGTTTTTATCATCACCCGAGGTTGCCAATTTTCATTCGTCAAGAATAAAAATGATTTTCTACTGCATCATTAGGGTTTCATTTTTTAGTACTTCCTTGAAGGCTTCATAATTAGCGGGAAGTAGAATCGATTTTTTAGTTCCGAGCAAAAAGGTCTGTATTTTTTCAGGAACAACAATCTGGGTTTGTAATGTACTTTCTACCACCTCTTTGAATTTTGTTGGATGGGCCGTTTCTAAAAACACGCCAGCTGTTTGTGGATTTTTTGATTGGTATTTCTTAAGCCCCAAATATCCTACCGCTCCGTGCGGATCGAGGACATAACCCGACTGCTTAAATACCGACCGCATGGCCGACTGGGTTTGCTCATCTGAAAATGCGTATCCGGAAATTTCTGATGCCAGCAAATTGAAATGATGTTCAAATAAATTTAGGATGCGGGCAAAATTGCTGGGGTTGCCTACGTCCATAGCATTGCTAAGTGTGGCTACAGATGGCTTGGGCTCAAAGTATTTCGTTTTTAAAAACAGAGGAACACTATCGTTAGCGTTTGTAGAGGCTATGAAATGAGATATGGGTAACCCCATTCTTTTGGCGAATAGCCCGGCAGTTAGATTTCCGAAATTTCCACTGGGAACGGAAAAAACAATATTTTGTTTTTGAGATATCCTCGACCCGGCATAGAAATAATAAAAGGCCTGAGGGATAAGCCGTGCAATGTTGATGGAATTAGCCGAGGTAAGAAATAACTCTTCATTTAACTTCGGGTCGGCAAAGGCTTGCTTCACTAAATGCTGACAATCATCGAACGTACCGTTTACTTCCAGGGCTAAAATATTTTTGCCCAACGTAGTAAATTGTTTCTCCTGAATGTCGCTCACCTTTCCAGATGGATACAATACCACTACTTTGGTATGAGGCACACCTAGAAAACCATTGGCTACCGCACTGCCAGTGTCGCCCGAGGTAGCGGCCAAAACAATTACTTCCTTTTTTTCATTCGCTACAAAATAGCCCAGCACTTGCGACATAAACCGGGCGCCAAAATCTTTAAACGCCAGCGTAGGCCCATGAAATAATTCAAGGCTGAAAATATTTTTTTCTATTTCTACCAATGGGGCATCGAATGTAACAGTTTGGTCTATAATCGCTTTTAATACATCGGTCGGAATTTCATCTTCAACAAAAGCCCGGGCCACATCAAAAGCTATTTCTTGAAAAGTTTTTTTATGAAGATTGTCAAAATAATTTTTGGCAAAAACCGGAATTCGTTCAGGCATATACAAGCCCTGATTGGGAGCTAACCCTTTGATAACCGCTTCGCGAAAACTGACTTTATGATGAGAAGGATGAGTACTGTAAAATTTCATGATTGATTTAATGGGTAATGTGAGCTCCTTCACGGTTTATTTCAGAAACAAAAATCTCGCTGGCTAATGCCAAAGACAAAAACACTTGCTGAATGGCCTTACCAGCCCTGATTGCATTTTCACGACCATGGCACAGGCAAAATACAGTGGGCCCTGAGCCCGATATGCCACAACCCAATGCTCCGTTTTTCAAAGCTGCTTCTTTGGCTTGCCAAAAACCGGGAATGAGATCGGCACGCAGGGGCTCGGCTATTACATCTACCAGCGCGCGCCCAATAAGATCATAATCATTCTTCATCATGCCGGCCACCAATGCGGCCGTGTTTGCCCATTGTTTGATGCCGTCTTTCAGGGCAATCGTGGGCTTCAGTACGGCACGCGCATCGCGGGTTTTTACCTCCACGTGTGGATGAACTAATACACACACTAAATCTTTAGGCGTAGGAATCTCGATAATATCCAAAGGATTATTCTCCCGTATTAATATTAAGCCTCCCAATAAACACGGAGCAGCGTTATCGGCATGGGCGGAACCGCAGGCGACACGCTCGGCTTCCATTACAAAAGGAAGTAACTCTTTTTTCTTTAAGGGTCTACCTAGCAATTCATTGATGGCGACTACAGCAGCGACCGCACTGGCAGCACTGGAGCCCATCCCACTACCCAATGGCAGATTTTTGTGGAGGACAACAGAAGCCCCAGTTGTGTGATGAGTTGCTCTTAAAAATTCTATAATGGCCACACCCGATGTATTGCGGGTCGCTTCCAACGGCAGGTTTCCGCCATCACCAAAAATAGCATCAATGGTTACGCGGCCTGAATCATTTAGTGTTACTTCTACTTCATCGCCCGGCTGTTGAACGGCTAACCCGAGCACATCAAACCCACACGATAGGTTTGCGATGGTGGCCGGGGCAAAGGCTTTTATTCTTTTTGTCATATCAATTTGAATAATTTCCGATGCGGATGATATCGGCAAAAACACCGGCAGCCGTTACTTCAGCTCCTGCTCCGGGGCCACGTATTACCATAGGCCGTTCTTGGTAGCGTTCGGTGGTAAGCAAAATAATATTATCACTGCCCGACAGGGAGTAAAACGGATGATCGTTTTTTACGGATCCTAACGTAACCACCGCTTTTCCATTTTCCAGAATTGCCTGATACCGTAATTTTTCATTTTTAAGATTAGCCTCGGTCAATCGTTTTTCAAAGTAAGAATCGTGCAACTTTAGTTGAGAAGAAAATTCATTTAATGATAGTTGTCGGCAATCTTCGGGCACTAAATTTTCAACGGCAATATCAGTTAGCTCCAGCCGGGCTCCGGCTTCGCGCGCCAAAATCAAAATTTTCCGGGCTACATCCGTACCGCTCAGGTCATCGCGTGGGTCGGGCTCGGTATATCCTTTGGCTTTGGCTTCATTTACTACTTCGCTAAATTTCTTTTCCCGAGTGAAGGAACTGAAAATAAAATTCAGAGTACCGCTAAGCACAGCTTCGATGCGGATTACTTTGTCTCCGCTCAGCAACAGATCGTTCAGGGTGTTGATGACTGGCAGGCCGGCACCCACGTTGGTTTCATACAAAAACCGAACGCCTCGCTTGCGGGCGGTTTCTTTCAGCAAGACATACGAAGCATAATTCCCGGAGTTGGCTTTTTTATTGGGCGTAACAATGGAAATATTGGCCGACAGAATTTTTTCATACATGCCCGAAACCGTTTCGCTGGAGGTACAATCTACAAAAACACTGCTGGGCAGGTTTAGTTGAATCATTTTCAAAATATAATCGTCAAGGTTCATGGGTTCGCCCTGGTTTTTCATTTGAGCGATGGCCTCGTTAAGCACAATGCCATTTTCATCGAACAACATTTTTTTACTGTTGGCCAGCCCTACCAGTTTTACTTCCAGCTTATTTTGCTCGGAGAGTTTTTGTAACTGTTCGTGTATTTGATTGATCAATGTTCCTCCAATCAATCCGGTGCCAATTAAGAAAATAGAAACGGTTTTTATATCGGAAAGAAAAAACGCATCGTGAAGAACATTCAGCGCTTTAGAGACATCGCTTTGCTGGATGACGGTAGAAATATTCCGTTCGGATGATCCTTGGGCGATAGCCACGATGTTTACCCCATTTTTACCTAAAGCATTAAACATGCGGCCGCTGGCTCCGGGATGTTGCTTCATGCTTTCACCCACCACGGCAATAATGGAAAGCCCGTTTACTACATTTATTTCATCAATCAGTTCATCGTGTATTTCGTGTACAAATTCTTTTTCAACCGCTGTCTTGGCTTTGTGGCTATCCGAACTTTCTATGGCCAGGCAAATGGAGTGTTCAGAAGAGGCTTGCGAGATTAAGATGACATTTACGTTTTCGCGTGCCAGGGTGGTAAACAGACGCATAGATACACCCACTACACCCAGCAGCCCGCTGCCTTGCACATTCAGTAAACTGATGTTATTCATAGACGAAATACCTTTTACCATTTTGCCATTTACAGAGTCTGCACTGATCAATGTACCGGAGGCAGTTGGATTAAATGTATTCTTTATCAAAATCGGAATATGATGAGCCATAGCCGGCTGCATGGTAGAGGGAAAAATCACTTTGGCACCAAAGTGCGAAAGCTCCATCGCTTCTTCATAACTCATGCGCGGTACGGTAAATGCTTTTTTCACCAGTCGGGGGTCGGCTGTCATCATCCCATCTACATCCGTCCAAATCTCCAGCGAGGAAGCATGCAGGGCGCCTGCAAAAATAGCTGCCGTATAATCTGATCCGCTTCGCCCCAGCGTAGTTGTTTCGCCACTCTCTGAGGTAGCAATGAACCCCGTAATGATTTGTACGGCCTGATGATTTTTGAAATGATCGCGAATCAATTTATGGGTGATTTCAAAATCTACTTTGGCATATCCAAATTGATTATCGGTGCGGATGAGGTGGCGGGCATCTAGAAACTCAACCTGAATGCCCTCGGCTTTAAAAGCTTCGCTGATGATGAAGGCCGAGAGCCTTTCGCCAAAACTCATAATGTAATCTAACGTGCGCGCGGTTCGCTCTTTTACTAAAAAAACTCCGTGAAGTACGTCTTCCAATTCGTTTATATGCACTTTCACCTGAGCTAATATTGAACTTTGTGTAGAGACCGGAGTTAAAGCCCGAACGGCATCCAAGTGTCGTTTTTCTAATTCATCTAACTTGGTTTTATAAACCCCATTTCCCTCCAGGGCCAGTTGGCTGATACGAATGAGCTGATCGGTTACGCCACCAAACGCAGAGAAAACGAATGCTACTTCTTCGTGCAGATAGGGTTTGGCGATGGTGATAATTGATTTTATCCTTTCGGGAGTAGCGGCCGAAGAGCCGCCAAATTTTAAAATTTTCATTGGATATAAAGTAGAAATTGAAAAGTAAATGCTCCTCGGTTGTTTCCTGGAAACAATACGATGGTAGGGGGGATATGGTGATAATAACGGGTTACCCCGTAATGATGGTAATGGTAATAAAGGCAATGATAGCCGTGCTCATAATCTGAGTGGCAGTGTGCAAAGAGGAAGCCAATATGGTTTGTGTTTGTTGCATTTGCCGCAGCGAAGAAATTAAAGAGAATCTATTCTGCAAAGGATACAGGCAAAAATATTTTTTGAGGGGGAGCGCAATCGTTTCCTTCCCCACCGGATTAACACTTGTAAGGGTAAAAAATTCTACCTTTGATTTATGGAAAACAAACGATGGGAGCATCCTGACATTAAAAAAAATTATGAAGACTAATCTAATCTTGCTGATAGTAGCCGCCAGTATAACGGCCACGGCTCAACCCTCTCAAAATACAAATTCTAAAATTACCGAGGTTACGGTTTTTCTCAATCGTGCTCAGGTACTGCGCGAGGTAAAAACAACTTTGCCGGCCGGAAAAACCAATATAGTAGTAAATGGACTAACCGCACGGCTCGATCCCAACAGCATACAAGTGTCGGGCCGGGGAAGTTTTATTATTCTGGGTACAAGTCATCAGCAAAACTACCTTTCGGATGTAGCTCTCCCCAAAGAACTAAGGCAAATGAAGGACTCCTTAGAAGGCTTGCAAAAGCAAGTGCTGGTTGAGCAAAGCCAAAAAGAAATATTGAACAAAGAAGAGCAGCTGCTGGTGAGCAATCAGAAAATTGGCGGAGCCAATCAAAACCTGACCGTTAACGAACTCAAGACCATGGCTGATTTTTACCGGGTACGCCTGGGCGACATCGCCTCTCAGCGCATGAAGGAAGATAGCAAAATAAAAAAATTAAACGAACAAATAACCCGGCTTCAGAGCCAGATCAACTCGCAAAACGAATTATACTTACGAAACACCAGCGAAATTATAATTAGTGTTTCGGCCGAGACATCTACTCCGGCCGAACTGCAAGTGAGCTATGTAGTGGGCAATGCCGGATGGGTACCCCAATACGATATCCGTGCTATCAACACCAAAAATCCTATCCAACTCAGCTATAAAGCCAACGTGTTTCAAAGCACCGGGGAAGATTGGAAGAACGTAAAATTGAAATTATCTACTGCCAACCCAACCCAAAGCGGCCTCAAGCCCGAGTTGTTTGCCTGGTATTTGAATTTTTATAAACCAGCGCCTGTAGCAAGTTATGGAGCACTTCAGGGAAGAGTGGCCGGAGTACAAATACAAGGCGAAAGGAATTATAAAAAACTAAAAGAATCAGATGCCGAATCAGAACAACCGGCTCCGGTTATGGCCGATTATGTTTCCACCGTTCAAACGCAACTCAATACAGAGTTTGACATTGCCTTGCCATACTCGATTCTGTCGAGTAACAAACCCACGCTGGTAGATATCCGCAACTACGAACTGAAAGCATCTTACCAATACTCATCCGTACCGAAGTTAGACAACGATGCCTTTTTGTTGGCTCAGGCCACCGGGTGGGAAGAGTTGAGCTTATTGCCGGGCGAAGCAAATATATTTTTTGAAGGAACGTTTACGGGTAAATCTCAAATTGATTCCCACTCGGTAAAAGATACCTTATCGCTTTCGCTTGGCCGCGATAAACGGATTATCGTAAAACGCGAAAAACAGAAAGAACAAACCGCACGCAAGTTTATCGGAGCTAACCAAAAAGAAATGTATGCCTGGGAATTGTCGGTGCGCAACACAAAATCGGAGGCCGTAAAAATTTCATTGGAAGACCAGATTCCGGTTTCGCAAAACAACCAGATTGAAGTAACCGCCCTTGATCTGGCCAACGCTAAATACAATAAAGATACAGGCAAACTTATCTGGGATTTACTATTACAACCCAATGAAACCAAAAAAATTGTTTTTAAGTACGAAATAAAGTACCCTAAAGACAAACAAGTAGACGGGCTGTAGTAGCCGAAAGGTTTGGAGAAGTGTACGCTTCCCCAAACCTTTTCTAATCTATTTCCCGGATCTCAAAATCTTTTCCTTTCCCAAATTTGAAGAGGTCTTTCAGGCGGCAACGTTCTAAATTATTCAAATCTTTTATTTCAAAATCATCTTTACCAACCATGCGCTCAACCAGAAATTCGCAAGACTCATCAAAGTTGATAAGCCGATATTTTTTCCCTACCCGAAGCGAACTGAACGCAAGTCCTTTCATGGCGGCAAGATATATGAATTTAACTGGAGGTTAATTACCTTCATTGTATGACGCCTGAAGAGATCAGAAGCGAATACGAACTGATTGACCGGTCAAAAAAAGACCTTTCAGTTTTTGCTGCGATCTATGAAAAATACTTCACCCGTATTTTCCGGTACATCTATAATCAAACCGACAGCGAAGACCTGGCGGCCGACCTTTGTTCGCAAACTTTTTTATCGGCCCTCAATAACATACAACGGTTTGAATATCGCGGGCTCCCCTTCTCGGCCTGGCTATACCGCATCGCCTCGAATGAAGTAAACAAATATTATCGAAAAGCGAAGGCACAAAAAATTTTCAGCCTGGAAGAAGTACAGCTACGGGAGATATTTCTGCAACAAGAAGAAGACTATTCCGAAGAACGGGCTGAGCAGGTTATGCAGTTTATGAAAGAACTACCTGCCGAAATGCTGGACGTGCTGCACCTGCGCTTTTTTGAAGACAAGGATTTTAAAGAAATTGCATTTATCCTCGAGATTACCGAAAGCGGTGCCAAGATGCGCACCTACCGGGCACTGGATAAGTTGCGTAAACTTTTTAAAGTAAAAACCCAACATGGCCAAGAGTGAAGTAAAAATACGGAAACAATTACTTGATGAGGCGATGCTGCACCGCCACCGTAACTATGCTTCGCTCTTAAAACAATACGAACGCGATAAAAAAAGAAAATGGACCAAGCGGTTTATTATCTATTCGTTTATAGTAGCTATTATGGTAACGTTGTTATTACTGATTCTCTCCTACTGGGTGGTGAAACTGGAGCATGACCGAGAAAAAAAACTACCCAAAGTTTCTTTTGCGAAAACAACTGACAGAGCTTGCCGGCCAATTACTTTTGCAGCATTCGCTTCATTAGTGGCCCACTGCTCATGCTGGTAACCAGCGCCATAATTACCAGCGAAACAAATACCCGTTCATTGATCAATCCGTTTTCAAGCGCCACCAGGCCAAGAATAATTTCCATAGCCCCGCGGGCATTCATGCCGCAGCCGGCTGCCAGCGACTCGCGCCAGGAAAATCCGCCCATGCGCGTACCGAGCCCACTGCCAATAATTTTTCCTATAAAAGCAATAATGATGATGCTCAGTGTAAGCTGCCAATCGAAATTAGAAATAAAATTGACCCGCAGCCCGATCGAAACAAAAAACAAAGGAGCAAAAATATTATTGATGAACTGATGCACAATTTCTTTGGCCCGCTCGCTAAAGTGTTCTGAGTCGCCCAGCGCAATGCCTATGATGAAAGCCCCAAACACGGCATGCAGCCCAATGTATTCTGTAAAAGCGGCACCTAAAAAACACAAAGCGAGCGCCAGCGAAAGCACCCCTCCGGGCCAGGCCAGCTTTTTGTTAGCCCAGGGCAATAGCCTGTTTAGTAAGCCTCTTCCCAGCGTAAGCATCAGCACCACAAAGACAACCGTCAGACTTATGGTTGACCATAGTGAGGTGGTGTGTCCCTTGCCAATCATACCCAGGATTACGGAAAAAATCATCCACCCTACGGTGTCGTCAATCATCGCTGAAGTGACAACCAGTAAACCCATTCTTGTTTTGAACAGGTTCAAATCCATAAGAATACGGACGATAACGGGCAAAGCCGTAATAGCCATGGCCGTACCCATAAACAAGGCAAAGACTAAGTGTTGTTGCCGGTCGGCAATTCCAAAAAAATCAGGGAAAAAATAAGGAAACGAAAAACCAATGAGAAAAGGAAAACTAATACCGATTAAACTGGTTAGTATTGCCTTTTTTCCCTGCTGAAGAACAATGTGCAGATCTACTTCCAATCCGCCAATAAAGAGGAGCATCACTACGGCTACTTGCACAAAACCGGTAAGCACCACAGAAGAGGAACTCTGAGGTGGAAACAGATGTAAGAACCACTCGGGGTTAATCGTACCCAAAACAGTAGGGCCCAATAAAATGCCGGCAAATATTTCGCCCACCACGGCTGGCTGCTTCAGTTTTCTGGCCACTTCGGCAAAAATTCTTCCCGCAAACAGCATGATGCTGAGCTGAACGAGCAAGTGCACTACATCACTGTGAGCCAGTTTACCCATGGTTCTGATATTGGTTGTTTACGACCAGCAAATGGCAAGGCAGATCGGCAAATACATATTCCAAATCGTGCGGAAAAAAACGGTCGAGCCACGAATATTGCTGTGGAGGAGCGCCCACCACCAGCAAGTCGGCCTTTTTTTTCTCTACAAATTTACAAAGCTCGAAACCCGATTTGCCGGAAAGGATTTTTACATTAACCTTCGTTCCTGCGTGTGGGATTTTTTCTAAAATTTTCTCTACAGCCTGAAACTCTTCGCGCAGCAGCCCTTGCTTATGAAGGCTGTATTCCGACTCCGATAACTGACTGTGAGCCGACATCGTTAATCCCAGCAACTTCAGTTCGCGCACAATATGTACCCAGGAAGCATTTTCTATTTTGGCCAATTGGAAACCTACTCGTAGAGCCCGTTCAATGAATGGACTGTTTTCAGCATTGATCACAATTTGTTGAAAAGATTGTGGGCTTACCGAAGGCGTATGAATCATCAGCACGGAGCATCGGGCTTTTCGCATAATTGCCCGGGCAATAGTTCCTACATAGTACTTTACCATCTTTTCGCGTTTCAGGGCTCCGGCAATCAGCAGGTCTATTTGTTCTTCATGGCAAGCCCGAAGCAACTCGCGTTCTACCTTCCCCTCACTCCAACGAATTTTATAAGACACCGAAACAGCCGCAGCCGCGATTAAATCATTTATTTTTTTTTCTTCCTCGCTTCCGTGCGGGCCAACATGTACCAAAATAAGAGGGCAAGCAAAAAGCCGGCATAGCCGATTGGCCTCCATCAGCATAGCTTGTGCCGTAGGTGAAAAAGCAATTGCCAAACCTATTTTCTGAAACGGATAATTCACAGCCGAAAATAGCAAGTACTTTTCATTTTTATAGAATATCTTTACAAGGCATGAACCGGAGCAGATTCGATCGGTTTCTTTCTAATACAGATCAAATGACATCGGCCAATACCTATAGGCGGGCCTTGCTGCGTGGGCAGTTGTGCCTGATCGGGATGGCAGTAGGCATCATTTATATTGGCATCGATTTGGCCAACGGCATCACGGTCAGTTTAATCTATTATACTTTATTGGTGCTATTTTCTGTGTTGGTTTTCTGGCTGAATCGCCAAGGTAAATTTAGTACCGCCAACTATCTCTTTTTTTCCACCCTGTTGTTTTTGATCTATATTTTTGTGGATAATGATACCAGCCACACCGGGGTAAACAGCTACCTGATTATTTATATGCTGATTGCCCTGATTCTTTCAGGGTATGAACGAATAAAAACAGGCCTGTTTTTTTCAGCACTGGCCATTCTGGTATTTTTTATAGCGTACTATGTAGATCTTCCTCCTCTGATTCCACGCGTAACGTACACTCCGGTTTATATTCAAATTAGTTTCGTTACAAATTTTATAGTTTCTTTTTCTGTAGCCTTTGCCTTGATGATTTTTTCTATTAACATCAATTATAAAATAGAGCAGGAATTACGGAAGAACAACGAACTGCTGATTAAAACCAACCGCGAACTGGATCGTTTTGTGTACAGTGCATCGCACGACTTGCGTGCTCCGCTCAGTTCTTTACTTGGACTGATTGACATAGCTAAACGAACCCAGAATTTTGAAGAAGTAAAATACTGCCTTAACCTGATGGGCGTCCGCGTAAAAGATTTGGATGCCTTCATTAAAGAAATCATAGACTATTCCCGCAATGCCCGGCAAGAATTGCGATTGGAAGTTTTCAGCTTGTTAGAGTTGGTAAAAGAAAGTGTCGCAGGATTGAAGTACAGCACGGAAGCAGAAAATATTTTTATTCAGTACACGATTCCAGCCGATTTATCCGTGCGTACAGACCGGGCTCGGCTGAAGGTAATCTTAACCAACCTCATTGGCAATGCTTTAAAATACAGGAACTCTTCCCGCCCCGACCCGTGGGTAAAAGTAGTGGCTCAACAAACAAATAACATACTTACCATTACGATTGAAGACAACGGAATAGGTATAGAACCGGCACACCTTCCTAAAATTTTTGAAATGTTTTACCGGGCATCAGAAAAATCGCAGGGCTCCGGTCTGGGGTTGTATATCGTAAAAGAAACCCTCGATAAACTTCAGGGGAAAATATTTGTTACGTCAGTGCCCGGTCAGGGTTCCTCGTTTACTGTGGAGATAATCACCTAACTTCAAAATCCGGTGCCGGAGTGATTGTGCGAACTAAGCACATCGAGCGAGAGTGCTAAACTGAGTTCGTGTGTAGTAAAATGAAGGGCCGATCCTTTTCCGGGCACTTCAAACACATAGCCCAGCCGGAAATTGCTCATTACAGCCTGTACCAATACTCCGTAGGTATTGAATTTACGGGTAAACACCCCGGCCGTATAAAGTTTGTTAAACACAAAATTGGCGTTCAGGTCAGCCGAGAATGGAGTGCCTTTGGTAGCCCGGATTAGCGTAGAAGGTTTAAACTGAATACGCTCGTTTACATAAAACTGGTACGAAGCAAAGAGATAAAAATTTTGGCTGTACACCTGCACTTGTGCCGACTGGCTGCCCAGATTTAAGGTAGTAGAGTTGGAAATTAGTTGCGGAACAGAAATGCCCACGGTGTAGCGCTCGCTGGTGAGCAGCACGCCCACACCCGTGTTAAACTTGGTTACCGTAAACGGAACAAACAAAGGATCGGGATTTCTTACCGTTACTCCGTCTAAGTTGGTGGCGTACTGAATGGCTCCGGCCTGCATACCAAATGAGAACGTAGAGTTTTGTAGTTTGATGCGATAAGAGGCAGTGGCTCCATACTGCGTGTTCTTAATGTCGCCCAATTTGTCCTGCACCACTACCATGCCCACGCCCACTTTGTTGTTGGCCACGGCCAGATGCGAATTGAAGTTGAGGGTAGTGGGGGCTCCTTCAATACCATTCCACTGGCTGCGGTAAGCCATGCCTGCGTAGAGCCGCTCGTTACTTCCCGCAAAGGCGGGATTGATGAGCATGGGGTTGTTGTAGTACTGCGAGTACAGCGGATCTTGCTGTGCCCGAACGTTTGACAAAACGACAATGAAGAGAATGGGTAATATTTTTTTCATGAGAGTGTTCGTTGTTTGTAGAGTATAAAGGTTATGGTCGTCTCAAAGAAATAAATCCTGTTTTAGATTTTTTGCCACTGGCAAAATCAATCTTATAAAAATAAACTCCGGTAGGCAACGAACTTCCGCTGTCGCCAGAACCGGTAAATACCACCGAATCATTGTTATAATTGTTGGCATGCCACACCAAATTCTCCCAACGATCATAAATAGAAACGGTATTGACCTGAGTATCCTGTAATAGCTCAATGTATTGAATTAAAAACTTTGGATTTGCCCCGTAAGGAGACACGCCATTGTATATAATAATATCGCTTACCACATCAATAGTAAAAACCTGAGTAGAGCACTGACTGTTTTGATCACACGCCTGAATTGTAATTTGCTCCATACCCGTAAATGGTTTTCCACTGTAATCGATAGTGAGAATTCCGTTTGTATCAATGCTGGCAACAGCCCCACTTGAAGGCGGCAACATTACTTGCAGGGAAGCCAAATTGAGATTGGGAGTGGTGATCAATGGTTTTAAATCAAGCGTAATCTTCCCTCCAATTTGTGTGGCTAAAGACTGGGAGGCAATTACCGGTGCGGGCCCGCTGGCCACACACGAGATTGTTGCTTGCCAATCGGTGGTGCCATCTCCCCATGTATATACAAATGTTAATTCTCCGCCCGATCCGGTGGCAACAATGGTTGTTGGTAGTTGTGTGTTCTGCAATTTAGTAATTAAGGGTGAAGAAGAAGTTGGGCCATTATAGACACTCAGGGCATCGCTCTGAAGATCAATAGAGGAAAAAGAAATTTTTACTTTGTCAGATGGATTAACAGGCACAAAGGTTTCGGTTGCCATATAACCCGTGTTTCTTATATAGTCATAGGTTGGAGGCAAAAGTTTTACGTTACAATTTTGAACGGTAACATTAACCATCACGGCAACGGTATCCACAATAAAATTATTTAAGCTGGTTGCCACCGTACCTGTCGCTACGGAAATAGATCCATTGGTTGCCCCGGCCGGAACAATCGCTATTAGGGTGGTGTCGGTTGCCGAAACCACATGGGCAGGGAGGCCATTAAATTTAACACTATTAGAAGCCGGAGTTGAATTAAATCCAATTCCATTGATTGTAACATACGTGCCCACTACACCATCGGTTGGACTAAAATTGGAAACTGAAACAAATGATGAAAGAGTAATTTTGTAAACATCTCCCAAATTATTTACACCACCACTTTGCGTCATGCCATACAAAAAAGTTCCGTCCGACAGCAAACCATCAGACGAAGGACTTTCCAGATCTAAAAGTTTTATGGGGGTGGTGCCATCCGTTTTGATTTTAAAAATCGTTCCGTTACTTAACAGGCCTCCTGCTGTTGTTGTCCCATACAGATAGGTGCCATCGGTAGTCAGTGTGCCGGTGGGATTGGAACCGGAGAATCCATTAAAATTAAACAACGTTGTATAACCTGTTCCATCCGGTTTAATTTTATAAACCGTTCCCAGCGAATAGGAGCCGCCATAAGTGGTGGTGCCATATAGAAAAGTGCCATCGTAGAGAAGGGATGCCTGAGGGGTTGATCCGGAAGCTAAATCAAAATTATATAATAGGTTAAATCCGGTACCATCTGTATTAATCTTAAAAAGACTGCCCACACTATTACTCCCACCTTCACTTGTAACTCCATACAGAGCTCCTGCGGTAAAGAGGAGAGAGCCACGTGGGCGAGCCCCTTGAGTACTGTAATTAAAATCGAATAATTTTAAATAGCCACTGCCATTTGGTAAAATCTTAAATAGAGTTCCGTTATCATTTGCCCCTCCGTTGGGGGTCATCCCATATAGAAATGTTCCATCAGAAATGAGCGAACCTCTGGCATCGCTGCCATTGTTGGCGCCATCAAAGTCAAGAAGTTTGGTTGCCCCTGAGCCATCTTGTTTTACTTTAAAAATAACTCCCATATCATTGGCTCCTCCTGCGGATGTCATACCGTATAAAAATGTACCATCAAAGAAAAGCGATCCGTAAGGGTTTCTTCCGATAATTGCCCCATCAAGATCGATCAACTTAGTATAAGCGGTGCCATCCGGTTTCATTTTGAAAACCGTACCATAATTATACTGCCCCCCAGCATAGGTTAACCCGTAGAGAAATGTGCCATCGGAAATCAATGACCCTGAGGGGGTGTTTCCTGTTGCCTCGTAGTTTAATAATTTGGTATAGCTGCTGCCATCGGTATTGATTTTAAAAATCGTTCCAAGGTAGCTTATACCTTGGCTATAAATTGTTTGCCCGGATCGTACCCCGTACAAGGATGGGCCAATGAGTAGTAAGGTGCCTTCCGGGGCATACCCTAAGGTATTGACATCCATATTTAAGAGGTTGGTAAACCCACTTCCATCTGGTTTGATTTTAAAAATGGTTCCATTTGAAAACCCTTGGGTAGTCATTCCATATAAATAAGTTCCATCAAAAGTGAGAGAGCCTTTCGGATTGGCTCCATTGGAAACAGAGTAATCAAAATTAAGAATGGTGGAGTAATTGCTTCCGTCAGGCATAATTTTAAAAATAACCCCATCGTTATTTGTTCCGCCTGTATAGGTCATTCCATAAAGAAAAGTTCCGTCTGAAATCAGCGAGCTTCTTGGGGTGGTTCCATTAGAACCGCTAAAGCTATAGAGAAGTGTATAATTAGTTCCATCGGTCTTAATTTTAAAGATGCTTCCCCCATTGTTAGATGTGCCTCCGGAAGTTGTTCCATAAAGAAATGTTCCATCTGTGTAAAGCGTACCGTGCGGGTTGCTCCCATTGACATAGTTGAAGTTTAAGAGATTGGTGTAAGTTGTTCCATCTGTTTTGATTTTAAAAATTGTTCCATCACCAGAAGCCCCACCCTGGGAGGTCATACCATAGAGGAAGGTGCCATCGGAAATAAATGAACCAAACGGAAAACCGCCTGTAGTCGCGTAATTAAAATCAAGCAAATTAGAAAAGCCTGTTCCATCCGGTTTAATTTTATAGGCCACCCCCTGGTGGCCGGCACCGCCGGCTGAGGTCATTCCATAAAGAAAGGTTCCGTCTGAAAACAAGGACCCAACGGGGAAACTTCCGTGGGTGTTATCAAAATCAAAAAGTTTTTGATAGCCGGTGCCGTCTAGTTTAATTTTATAAATTGTTCCTAGATTATTTACCCCACCGTTATACGTAGTGCCGTAGAGGTACGTGCCATCGGTAATGGGCGTACTGGTAGGGTTGGCTCCATTTGCTACGCTCCCCATATCGAGTAATTTGGAATACTGGGCAGATGATAATATTGGGAATAACAGAAAGACGAATCCAATTAAAAAATAGGAGAGTTGATTTTTACAGTATATTGGAAAGCGTGGGGTGGTTTTCAAATAATCCATTTTAATTTTAATTAAAATGGAAATTATAAAATTTAGCAGGCTATTCAAAAGAGATGGTATAAAATAGGTGACTATGCGATAATGTATTTCAATTAGATCGTTTTCTCAATTTGTCCGGCTATCTCTTCAAAGAAATAAATCCGGTTTTAGTTTTTCGGCCACTCGCAAAATCAATGCGGTAGAAATAAACTCCGGTCGGCAAGTCGTTGCCGTTATCGCCCGAGCCTTTAAACACAACATTGTTATTATCATAATTCGATCCGTGCCATACCATGTTTTCCCAGCGATCGAAAATTTGTACCGTGTTTGCTTTGGCATCAGGAATGAGGTCAATGTATTGCAAATACAAAATCGGATTATTCCCGTTAGGCGATACTCCGTTAAACACCACAATATCGCCCGCCACATCTATGGAAAATTGCTGTGTGGTGCATAGCCCATTGCTGCCGCAAGCACGAATGGTAATATTTTCTTTCCCCGTAAAACTGATGCCGGTGTAGTCTATGATGAGCACTCCGTTGCTAATGGTGCCCTTCGCTCCACTGGAAGGGGGCACCGTAATTTGTAGTGAGGCCGTGTCTAACGTGCTGCCGGGAGTAGCTACAAGCGGCACTAAATTAAGCGTGATCTTCCCGCCTACTTGGGTATCCAAAGGCTGGGTGTTGATGACAGGTGCCGAACACGCTTTAAGTGATACAGATGCTACATTGCTAATAACTTGTGCTGCAAAGTCGCCATTTACCCGGCAACGGTAAAATCCGGCCCCAAAATTCCCGGTGGTGTTCACCGATAAAGTAGCGGTGGCCACATTGGTATATCCGCCCGAGTTGGAGATGTCGGCATAGGGGGCGATACCATCAGCCGAGTATTGCCATTGATAAGCTATGTTAGTAGTGCCCGAAGCCGCTACAGTAAACTGAGTAGGGGTTCCGCTACAAACGACCAGCCCCCCCACGGGCTGGGTACCTATAGTGATGGTTGGAACAAAAATATTATTCTGAAAAACCATTAACGCACTGGCCGGAGTTACTGACCCGCCCGAGCCCACCATCAGAATATCCGGCTTCTGGTCTGCATTGATATCGGCAAAAGCAAGCGCTTGTGGTTTGCGTGGAAGGTTGTAGGTAATGGCGGTGCTGAAACTAAGCGACCCGGAAGTTGATTTGTTCTGGAAGATATTGAAACTGTTCGTGCCTGTAACGGTGGTTACTATTTCCGGTTTGCCATCGCCATCCAAATCTTGCGCCCCAATGTTGTAACCGGAAAGAAGCGGATTGGTAAGAATGAATGGAGCGGCAAAGCTAATAGAACCTGCAGTGCTGGTATTTAAAAAAACGGAAACATCGGTAGAGTTAGAATGTACCACGGCAATATCAGGTTTGCCATCACCATCAAAATCAGCGGTGGTTATACCTTGTGGTTTGCTGGAGGTGGGCACGGCCGTTCCCGCAGAAAAGGAAGAACCGGTAATAGGTCCTGACATAGCCAGATTTCTAAACCAGGCAAAATTGTTTGCCATTTGCACAATACCGGCCACGTCATCATAGCCATCGCCATCAAAATCGGCCGCTATGATGGAATTGTTTCCCGGGCCAAAACTGGTTGAAGATGTGGGATTAAACAACCCGGTAGGGGTGCTCGCAAAAGGGTCGCCCGGTCCACCTGTATATTGAAAAGGCCCGCGAACACTCAGGTTTTCGAAAATGTACATATTGGCTCCTCCGGGTATCGTGGCCATATCGAGTTTACCGTCTTTATTGAAGTCGGATACGGCCATGCCTCCCCCACTCGGTGGAGCATAAGAACCTGATCCGGCAAACGAGAGCGTGCCGGCCGAGCTGTTGTTCTGCACAATAAGGTACCCGGTATCAAAATCTGCTTTTCCATCGCCATCAATATCGAAGGCAACGGTGTTGCCTCCACCGGAAAAAGTAGTGCCCCATTTGGTAAGTGATGAAGTTGTGATATTTTGACCGGGTGAAGTCGAATTTTGAAAGATGCCGGTACCCGAGTCGGAAATATACACGTCAATTTTTCCATCATCATTAAAGTCGGCTGTGCCCACCACATCCAGCGGAGATGTTAAGGCAAAGTCGACACTCGGCCCAAACGAAGAAGAATTGATAATACGGTTGGTGTTAAAAGTTTGTGTAAAAAACGGACTGAATGAAGTTAACCCGTGGTTGTTGATGTTAAATTTTCCGGAGATCTCTCCTAACGGAGAGGTAACAGTTGTTAAGGTATTGGTGGCAACCCCTGCTAGCGGAGCCAGTATTTTATTTAACCGCACCAAAGGGGTTGTGTTTCCGGTGTACATCAGGTTCCCATTAAGGGCAATACTCGAATTGGCAAATGCCGAAACAGGCGAAGTAGAAGTAATTGCCGGTACAGGAAAACACTCGTTATGAAAAACCCAAAAGCCGGCTCCGGTTTGCGGGCGAATTAAAATTTCGGGTTTATTGTCGCCATCTATATCGGCACATAATACGTATTGGTTATAATAGCTGCTGCTTCCGGTAAACGTAGTACCGAGATAGAATGAATTGGCCGACAGAGGGCCGGAAGTATAATTGTTTTGGTAGACAGCTACATTCGCGCCATCGCCCATAATCAGGTCAACGATGTTATCGCCATTTACATCGGCTGCGGTAGTGTATTTGTAGGACCCGCCACCGCTGCCACCTATTTGCTGTGTAAGAATAATATCGGGGGCAAAATCGGCCGCTGTTAATGCCCCGGTGGTGTGATTATTCTTTTTGATGTACAGGTTAGGAGTTCCGGATCCTTCGAAAAAAATATCGTTCTTCCCGTCACGGTCCAGATCGGCTACTTTCATATTACTTGCCTGAATAGTGCTGATCTGAAAAGGGAACCCCAACGAAAGAGAGCCCGGTGTAGATAAGTTTTCATATACATTAATGGCCCCTCCCAGATAAGCTTCGACCAATACTTCGGGTTTGTTGTCGCCATTTAAGTCGCCTACGGAAATATCGGAACCCATGGTAACGCCTTGCCAAAAATTTTGAGAGTAGGAAAAATCCAAATTGCCGGGTGTACTCAGGTTTTGAATGATACCCAACTGGCATCCGCTGTTTTGCCAGGCATGTAAAATATCGGGCCGGCCATCGCCATCTATATCGGCTACGGTCATCCCTTCGTTGTTATTTTGAACGGTAGCAATTTGAAAAACATACCCTCCGGCAAACGAAAGATTGCCCGGTGTGCTTTGGTTTAAAAAAATGATAAAACTGTTATCCCAGTTTCCTCCGAGGTTATAGCCCACGTTTACAACCACATCTAACTTGCCATCGTTGTCCATGTCAGCTATGGAGGTTTGCCCTACCCGCAAAACAGCTCCGGCCGTGGGGCTGTTGGGCAAGGTTAGGGTAAAGGCAGGGGCAAAAGAAGTAGCATTGACGGAGCCGGCCTGTTTTGCGTTAAGAAATATTTGAGCATAAAAATTTCCTGCATCGTTACGCGAAGTAAGCACATCTTGCCATCCATCGCCATCTAAGTCGCCCACGCTAAACCCGGTAGTGCCCACCGAAGCGGAGGGAGCAGTACCAAAGGCGGTGTATTTGCCAAACGAAGAAGCAATTACACGGCCGCCAAAATCCTGATTGTTGCTAAACAAAGGATTATAATTAGAACCCGTGGTGGCTTGCGCACCCGTGCTTGTGTTTACTACGGTAATAGGCCCATAGGTAATTTTAGCGGGTGAGGTTACGGTAAGCTTTGTTGTGGAGGCAGATGTAATTACGGCCTTCGTGCCATTAAAATAGACTACATTTTGTGCGGGGGTAGGGCCGAAGTTTGTGCCGGTAATGGTAACGGCAGTGCCGGGTAAACCGGATGTAGGCACAAAAGACGAGATGGTGGGAGGAGTTGGTATAGGAGCATAATTTATAACTACATTGTCTAACTGACTCTGATACACAGCACCGGCACCCGACAAATACATTAGCCTGATGCGGAAATTAGAGATAGATGATAAAACTTGTTTCATCTGTTCTCGGGTAGCAGACGGGCCCAATCTTGAACCAAGATGCCATTGCGATTCATTTAAAGTAATGCTGTAAGAAGTCCAGACGGAGGCGGCTGGCTTTGTAGGGAGCTGATAACAAAGATTGCCATAGGGACTAAAAATAATAATGTCGTCATTGCTGTTGTCAGTACCGGCAGCCGATACATACAAATCGAAAGTTAGATTTTGGTTATAAGCAAAACTTTGATTGCCTAAAAACTTGGGTGGAGCCTGAAAGTAAATATTAGTATACCCTCCGGTGTAACCGGTATAGTAAAAAATATACCCTCCGCTTGCCGGGTTCCCTCCGGTGGCACTGTAGGAAGCCGGGATGTTGGCTCCGGTCTGTCCATCAAATGTTGTCCAGCCTTCATTGTTGGAATTAAAATTGCTAACTACTTGCCCCAAAAAGGCACCAGCGAATGCAAAAAAATAAGTAAAGCCGGTTACGAGTAAGAACAAAAAAGTTTTTTTCGTTTTCATTAAGATTGTGTGTGGAGTTGAATCTAAAAAAAGTTTTTTGTCAACTATTTTTAACCCTCCAAAGTTACCATGTGAAAGGTTAATCTTTTTTGTACCAGCCTCACATGATCATGTGAGGCAACGACTCTATTATTTAATTCTAATAATGAAAATCACCAATGCCATCTGTCTGGTGTAGATTTCCATTCATCCATAATACAATAGATTTTCTATTGTATTATGGGGGTTAAATCAATTTTTCATGAATGGCCTTAGCTACTGCTTCGGCCTGCGAGTGTACCTGCAACTTTTCGTACACGCTTTTGATATGGGTACGTACGGTGTCAATACTAATAGCCAGCTCGGTGGCCACCAGTTTATAACTATTGCCTTTAGAAAGCGAGGTGAGTATGTCTGTTTCGCGCGGAGTTAATTTATAGGGATTGGGCAGGTTTGGTTTTTTGTACATAGACTGAATAACCATGCTGGCAATACTGGGCGACATGGGTGCCCCCCCGCTTTGCAGTTCTTCCATTGCGATGAAAAGTTTTGTGGGTAAATGCTTTTTCAACAAATACCCCGAAGCTCCTGCACAGATGGCATCAAATACATGGCGGTTGTCGTCAAAAACAGTAAGCATCAGAATGGGGGTGGTATAACCTGCCTGTCGTATTTTTCGCACGGCTTCAATTCCATTCATGCCCGGCATATCAATATCCATCAGCACGATGTCGGGTTTTAATTTTTTCATGTGGTCTACTATATTGAGCACGTGGCCAAATGCACCGGCTACAATATATTGGGAGTTTATTGAAAACATGCTGCAGAGGCTCTCGCGTAGCAGGTTGTTGTCTTCAAAAAACAATACAGAGGTTGTCATTCCTTTTAGTCAATCAAAAGAAAACAAATACGATTGCCTATGAAATACCACATTCATGCGATATTAATCATTACCTGAATGGTTACGCCTTTGTTTACCAAAGAGGAAATATCAATATGCCCATTCATAGCAACCGTTCTTTCTTTCATATTGCGCAGACCATTGCCCGATGTGGGCTGAGTTAAATCAACCCCTTTTCCATCATCGTGTACCGACAGAATCAGTCTATTTTCATTTTGCTGAAGCACGATCAGAATAAAATGGCACTGGCTATATTTGGCCGCATTGTTAATCGCTTCTTTAAAAATCAGAAAAAGATTTTTTCGTTTATCAGATGGAAGCGAAAGGGCGTACAGCGACTCCTCGATTTCAAATCGGTAAGTAATATTTTTAGGTTCTAAAATTTCAGAACAAAATTCTTTCATTTTGGCTACAGTCTTTTGAAAGGAATCGTTGTCGGGGTTAACCGACCACACCATGTCGGCCATATTTTCCATCATCTTCGAGGCATGCTCGCCTATCCGCAGAAAGTAGTTGCCCAAAGCCGGATCCGATTCTTTTTGTGCACCCAACTGGCTGAAAATATTTATGCTCGAAAGGGTAGAGCCCATGTCGTCATGTAAATCGCGGGCAATCTGGTTTCGTATTTTTTCTATTTCCATCTGGCGGTTGGCCCGGTTAATCATCTTTTGACGGTTAAATACCAGCAAGCCGATGATGATAATAGCCACGAACAAAAGCACTAAAGTCAATTCGGAAGTGCGGCTTTGCCGGAGTGAAATATCTTGCAGCAATTTGTTTTTTTGAAGCAATAAAATTTCATCTTGTTTTTTTTCATTCTGATACTTGGCTTCAATTTCCTGTGTCAGTCGGTGATTTTCTTCGGTGGTAAGGCTGTCTTTCAGTAACGAAAATTGTTTGTGGAATTGGAGGGCATCTTCAAATTTATGCTGATCTGAATAAATTTGACTTTTAAGTTCGTAGGCATCCATTACCAGGTATCTGTTCTTAGATTGCCTTCCGGCCGTGATGGAAGAATCAAGATAGCGAGTGGCTTTGTTTGAATTTTTTAGTTGATACCAAACATTTCCCAAACTGGAATACGAATAAGCGAGGTACGAAAGATGCCTGATCTGCCGGGCTATTTGGTTAGATTGGGCATACTCGCGCAAGGCATCGGTAAATTTATTTTGCTCATAATAAATGTTGCCCATGCTATTATGTGTGGCCGACATAAAAGCCCGGTTATTAAGCGAAGTATGCAAGGCCAGTGCCGATCGGTACTCGGCCAGTGCTTGGGGAAACTGATGTTGCTTGCGGTAGATTCGCCCCAGCAATTGGTGGCAATAAGCACTATTGGCCATATTCCCAATTTTTTCAGAAATGACAATAGCTTGCCGGGTGTACTCAATTGCTTTATCATACTGCCCAATTATATTTTCAATGTTGCCCACGTTAGCTAATACTTTGCTCAGGTTTACTTCATCTTTTCGCTTTTCATAAAAAGGGATGGCCTTCAGGTATTTCTCCAGCGCGTCAGGATATTTGCCTTCTTCGGAGTAAACATTCCCCAAATTATTATAGGCGCTGCTTTGTTGATCTTCATCTTTCCGCTCAATAGCTTCCGAAAGCATTTTGTTTAGATAATAGTAAGAAGAATCGAGCATGGATTTTCTTAAAAATACAATTCCCATTCCCTGATAAGCCAACCCTGTTTCTTTTTTGAGATTAAATTTCAGGCTTAACAATAACGACTGGCGATACATAAGAAAAGAAGAATCGTAAACCCCGGAGGTTTCGTAAAGGCTGCCCAACGACTGATAACAAAGCACAAATGCTTCGGCATATTGTGAATGAAAAGGCAGAGAAAGCGCCCGGAGGAAATAGCGCTTGGCTACTTCCGAATTGATTTTTAGATTCTCTTCGCCTAAACGCTGATATATTTGGAAAGTAATGGTTTCGTTCGGATTGGTTTTTAAAACAGACAACAAACTGTCTTGCGTAGTTTGCGCGCAGGCCAAACGGACAGTAGCGCACCCTACAAACAAAAACAGGAGTTGTAATTTTCGTAAGTCCATCGCTATTTTTTATACCCCGGTCCGCGCACACATCTTCCCGGCATAGCTCCGGTGTGCATTCCGTTTTTTAATACCGGCATTCCATTGACAAACACATGCGCTACGCCTACTGCATATTGATGAGGGCGCTCAAAGGTAGCCAGATCGTTAATTTTTGTGGGATCGAAAGCCACCACATCGGCATAGTAGCCGGGGCGCAGCAATCCTCGTCTGCTGATTTTTAAATTGGAAGCCGGCAAGGAAGTGAGCCGCCTGATGGCTTCTTCTAACGACATAATTTTTTCATCGCGTACATATTTTCCTAACAACCGGGCAAAACTGCCATAGGTGCGCGGGTGTGTGCCTCCGTTGACAGAAGGATTTGCCACTGCGATGGAAGCGGCATCCGAACCGATACTGACATACGGTAATTGCAACATTCGCTTCACATTCAATTCAGACATTAAAAAGAAAATACAAGGGATAGACGAGCGGTCGGCTACGATCAAATCAAGCATGGTTTCGTTAGCATTTTTTCCATGTAGGCTGGCTATTTCACTTAGCCGTTTTGACTGGTACAGTTTGTTGAGCGAATCTTTTCTAAACCCTAATACCATAACGTCTTTCGGGTCGGAATTGCGCGAAGGGATTCCCTGCTCCAAATCGGTTAATACTTTTTTTCGAACAGAAGGAGAGGTTAATCGTTTGCACATTTCAAGAATGCCACCTTCCTGCACCCATGTGGGCAAGCGGGCGGTAAGCCCGGTGCCGCTGGCATGGTAGGTGTACATATTGGCTGTTATTTTCAAGCCCGCTTTTTGTGCACTGTCTATTTTATAGATAATCCGGTCAACCTTATTCCAGTTCCACTGGTTGTTAACCTTTAAGTGATAAATCTCGGTGCGGATGTTAGCTTCTTGTGCGATTTGGAAAGTTTCGTTTAAGGCAGCAAAAATATGATCGCTTTCGTTGCGCATGTGGGTAATGTACATACCGCCAAAGCTGGCCGCAGTTTTACACAGTTCAATCAATTCATCCGTAGAAGCATAATCAGCCGGAGCGTATATCAACGAAGATCCCACTCCCATAGCTCCCTCGATCATAGCTGTTTTTACCAAATTTTTCATGTCGTCTATTTCAGAAGGTGAAGGCTTCCGGTTTTCATAGCCCATAACATAGGCGCGTACAGAAGTGGCACCCACAAACGAAGCAAAGTTGGTACTTGTTTTTTTCTTTTCCAGATACTTGAAATACTCGCCCAGTGTTTCCCAGGTATCGTCTTTATTTTTTTTCTTACGCGGGCCGGGGCTCCACCCTTCGCCAAATACCTCGAGAGTTACGCCTTGTTTCAGATCGCTCATCGAACGACCATCTTGAAGTAAAGAACCATCTGCCCAACTCAGCATATTGATAAACCCGGGCGCCACGGCAAGCCCCACCACGTCAATATCATTTTTTGCTGATGCATTTTTTAAATCGCCCAGGTAGGCAATGGTATCGGCATTGATGCCCACATCAGCCCGATAAGGCTTTCCGCCCTGCCCATCGTAGATCAACCCATGGCGCAGGATAACGTCAAATCTTTTTTTCTCTGAATGAATAAACGGAAGACACAACAAAAAGGCAGTCAGGAGCAGTTTCATCTGACTAAGCTAAGAAAAATCAGGGACAGGCCACGCCCATCACATAGTTTTCAATAGAGCCTATGGGTTGAGCTTGTTCGCTTCCTGTAAACCCGCTGAGGTCGCTATATGAAACTTGCCTTTGATATTCTTGCAAAAAATATTTTGATAAGGGCGAATAGGACCAGTGCCATTTTTCTTCTTCATACCCGGTGCGTCCTCCCGCTTTGTGGGTGTAAGGTTGACAAAACCCATACTGAACTGCGTGCGTAGTAAGCCACTGGTATATTTTTAATCCTTCACCTTGTTCAAAATAATGATTGTCGAGCGAATTTAAATCTATGTCGGTGCCCCAATGATGGCGCGAGGTCCCCGGCATACTGCTATAGAGCATGATGAGCCGGGTTCGTTCTTTTAAATCAGAAACCGTGGTGAGATCTTTCCCTTCCACAAGGATTTTTCCGCCCCACTTGTTTTCCCAGATTTTTTTCTGAGCCTCAAAATTGCGGGTTGCCGAAATAATGAAGAGTGAAAAACCTTCTTTCCTGGCGGCCTCACTCATTTGGATAAAAGCATCCAAAGTTTCTTTCCGGAGAAAAGCATTTACGGCACTCCCTTTGGCGTAAGCCGAAGGAATTTTTACAAAATGCGAATCGGCCGAAGGATTGAACTTGCCTAATAAATAATTTTTATCAACCGTATCTTGAAGGGAAGAAAAAACCAGAAGCAATAACGAATAAATCACTTTCATGCTTCCGGATTTTATTAACTAAACCCCTAAAATTAACCTTCCCGGATCTTCCAACATTTCTTTTACCCGCACCAGGAAACTGACGGACTCGCGCCCGTCAACAATGCGGTGATCGTACGATAAAGCCAGGTACATGATAGGTCTAATTACTACCTCTCCTTTTAGCACCACCGGGCGCTCTACAATGTTGTGCATACCCAAAATGGCTGACTGGGGTGGGTTGATGATGGGCGTAGAGAGCATGGAGCCAAATACACCTCCGTTGGTAATCGAGAAAGTACCTCCGGTCATTTCTTCGATAGACAGTTTCCCATCGCGTCCTTTCGTAGCTAACCGAACTACTTCGCTTTCAATTTGAGCCATCGTTAACAATTCGGCATTGCGTATAACCGGCACCACCAACCCGCGGGGAGTGGATACAGCAATGGAGATATCGCAATAGTCGTGGTAGATGATTTCATCTTTATCAATAGACGCATTTACAGCCGGAAACTCGCGAAGAGCCGCACACACGGCTTTGGCAAAGAACGACATGAAGCCAAGCCCTACGCCATATTTTTCTTTAAACGAGTCTTTGTATTTACTGCGCAAGTCCATTACCGGTTTCATGTTCACTTCGTTGAATGTGGTGAGCATGGCGGTTTCATTTTTTACGGACACCAGCCTGCGGGCTATGGTTTTGCGCAGCGAGGTCATTTTTTCTCTGCGCTCGGTGCGCGCGCCACCTGCGGCAATTACCGGAGGAGCCGAACTGGTGGCGGGTTTGTTTTCTTTTGCCGCGGGTTGTGCTTTTACGGCATCTTCTTTCGTAATTCTTCCACCTACGCCTGACCCGGATACCTGCTCAGAAGGAATTCCTTTTTCGTTTAAGATTTTGGAGGCCGCGGGAGACGGAGTTCCGGCAGCATAAGAGGTGGTGGCCGCTGGGGTGGTAGTGGTAGGCTGTGAGGTCGTTGTTTTCACTGCTTCGTTAACTTCGGTTATCTCAATTTTACAGATCAGCCCTCCGATGGGCAAAGTTGTTTTTTCTTTGGCAACGATTCGCAAAATGCCCGTGGCTTCAGCGGGCAGCTCAAACGTGGCTTTGTCTGACTCCACTTCAGCAATAACCTCATCCATTTTTACCAAATCGCCTTCTTTTTTCAGCCAGGTAGATATGGTTACTTCGGTAATGGATTCGCCCACGGCAGGCACTTTCATTTCTTTGATGGATCCGGTTTGCATAGGTTTTGAAACTTGGGGTTGAGGAGTTGGGGTTGATGGCTTGGCTGTTGTTTGCGGGGTAGAGGTTCCGCTATCGGCAATCTCGCAGATGATTGTTCCGATCGGTACCACTTCACCTTTTTGTTTAACTATTTTTAGTGTGCCTGCTTGCGGGGCCGTAAGCTCGAAGGTTGCTTTTTCAGATTCGAGTTCGGCAATCACTTCATCCATCTTTACTACCTCCCCGTCTTTTTTCAGCCAGTTGGCAATGTTTACTTCAGCAATAGACTCGCCTACAGTGGGTACTTTTACTTGTTGTGCCATAGTTTTTGTAAAAATAGTTTATCTGGTTTTTTTCTAACCCTGCTTTATTGGATGTTTTAAATCCAGCCGCAGGAATTAAAAAATGGTTTATTTTAAAATCAATCGAGTGCCTGACTGACAATTTTTTGTTGTTCGGCATCATGCACTTTTTTGAAACCGGTAGCTGGCGAGGCGCTTGCTTTACGCGAAATTAAATCTAACCCTTGCATATTACGTAAGAGAAAAGACCAGTAGCCCATATTGGCGGGTTCTTCCTGTACCCAGGTTAGTTTTGCTCCTTTGTATTTTTTTAACACCGCATTTAATTGCTTTTCGGGAAAAGGATGCAATTGCTCTAAGCGTATCAGAGCAACGTCTTTTGTTTTTCTTTTCTGTTGGCCATCGAGTAAATCATAATATACTTTGCCGGTGCAAAGGACAATGCGTTTCACATTTTTTGCCTCTGCGTTGGCATCATCAATCACCTCTTGAAAAGAACCTTTGGTGAAATCTTTTAAAGGGGAAACAACCAGCGGGTGGCGCAATAATGATTTGGGCGAAAAGACAACGCAAGGTTTCCTGAAATCCCAAGTTACTTGCCTGCGCATTAAGTGAAAGAGGTTAGCTGGTGTGGTGGGGTTGCAAACCACCATATTATACTCGGCACATAATTGAAGGAAGCGCTCGGGGCGTGCATTAGAGTGTTCGGGTCCCTGGCCTTCGTACCCGTGGGGGAGCAATAACACCATGCCGTTCATGCGCTGCCATTTCGATTCGGCACTGGAAATAAACTGGTCTATCATTACTTGTGCCCCGTTGGCAAAGTCACCAAACTGAGCTTCCCAAATGACTAAGGCATGAGGCGATGACATGGCATATCCATATTCAAAACCCAACACACCAAACTCCGATAGTAATGAGTTATAGATATTAAATTTTTGCTGCCCTTCTTCAATATGATCTACACCGCAATACGGCTCATTTGTGTTGGCATCGAAAAAATAAGCATGACGGTGGCTGAATGTACCGCGCTTAACATCTTGCCCCGACATACGCACCGGCACTTTCTGAGCAAGCAGGGAGCCATATGCGAGTAATTCTGCTTCGGCCCAACCCAATATTTTATCGTCAAAAAAAGCGGTCTTTCGGTCTTTCAGTAATTTTTCAATCTGTTTCAACGGCTTAAAACCTTCGGGAATTGTAATCAAAGCTTTTGCTACGTTATCAATCAGGGTTTGTTTGATGCCGGTTTCCGGTGATTGATCAAAATCTTCCGGTTTGGATTTCCGCAACTTCTCCCATTCATTTTCGATTTTTTGAGGAACGTACGGCAATGGCTTTTGCTTCACCTCGTTAAGCCTGTCTTGCAAGAGGTTACGGAAATTTTTATCCATTTCATCAGCCAAGGAAGCATCTACATCGCCTCGCTCGATGAGTTTTTTAACATATACTTCTCTCGGGTTTGGATGCTTGGCAATGAGGTTGTAGAGTTTGGGCTGTGTAAATTTAGGTTCATCGCTTTCGTTGTGGCCGTGCCTGCGGTAGCACAACATATCAATGAAAATATCTTTACCGAATTTTTGCCGGTACTCCACTGCCAGGTCGGCACAAAAAGTAACGGCCTCAGCATCATCGCCATTCACATGAAGGATAGGCGCATCTACTATTTTAGAAATGTCGGTGCAATAAATACTGGTACGGGCATCGTCATAATCGGTGGTAAAGCCTACTTGATTGTTAATTACAAAATGGATCGTACCCCCGGTAGTATAACCGGGAAGCCCCGACATTTGAATTACTTCATATCCAATACCCTGCCCGGCTATGGCTGCATCGCCATGGATGAGAATAGGCATGGCTTTGCCTAAATCGCCTTGATACTCATCATCAATCTGGCCACGGGTATAACCAATTACCAGCGGGTTTACGGCTTCCAGATGAGAAGGGTTAGGCGTTAGCTTTACATAGATTTTATTTCCTGAGGGTGTGCTGATGTGGCTGGAATAACCCAAGTGGTATTTCACATCGCCATCGCCCATAGTAAGATCGGGATTGATATTGCCTTCAAATTCCGTAAAGATTTGCTCATACACTTTCCCTAAAATATTGGTCAGTACGTTTAACCGACCACGGTGTGCCATGCCGATTACGGCTTCTTTTACACCTAATTCAGCTGCTTTATTAATAATCGTTTGTAAGGCAGGTATAGTATTTTCTCCTCCTTCCAGAGAAAATCGTTTTTGCCCAAGAAATTTAGTGTGAAGGAAGTTTTCAAAGACAACGGCTTCATTTAATTTGTTAAGGATTTTTTTCTTTTCCTCCAGACTGGGAGTATGGTTAAAAAAATCCTTTTCCACTTTCTGATAAAACCAGGCACGCACTTCATCATTGCGTATAGAATTATACTCAAACCCGATCGTACCGAGATACAGAGCTTTTAACCGTTCAATTATTTTTCTTAATGAAGATTTGGGCATGCCAATCTCTGCGGCTCCGTCAAATTCAATATCGAGATCGGCATCGGTCAGCCCGAAATTAGTATGGTCTAATTGCACACCATGGTTTCTTCGTTCGCGAATGGGGTTTGTGTCCGATTTCAGATGCCCGAAAGTGCGATAAGCAAAAATTAACGACCGCACATTGGTTTCTTTTACGGTATGGGCATCGGCTTCTGTGCTATGACCGTTTTCACCAAAACGTTGAGAGGAGAAATCATACCCCTCAAAAAACTTCCGCCAGGTGATATCTACTCCATCCGGATTTTGTTTGTAATTCTGGTAGAGCTGATCAATGTAGCTTACATCAGCATTGGAGATGTAGGAATACTTATCCATATTTTTTTTTATGAAGGAAACCAAAGCTAAGAATAACGTTAATATTAATAAAACTTAATAATCGCTTATACAAATATTATTGATTTTTAATTATTTATGAGATGCGATTCCTTAAATTAAATGGTCAATACCCTTTTTTATAAGAATTTTAGAAGTCGAAGATTGACCTATCTGAAAAAATTTTTAATTTTGCGCTCCATTTTAAAACCGGACGAGATCCAAAATTAAAACAACATGGTAAAAATCAGATTGGCCCGCCGGGGCCGTAAAAAACTGGCAATGTTTGATGTAGTGGTTACGGATGCCCGCTCTCCACGCGATGGTAAGTTTATTGAAAAGATCGGTACGTACAATCCTCAAACGGTTCCGGCTTCAATTGTTCTGCAAGATGACAGAGCTTTTCATTGGCTCATGGTAGGAGCTCAACCTACTGATACGATCCGTGCTATTCTTTCATATCGCGGTGTAATGTACAAAAAACACTTACAGATTGGTGTAAACAAAGGGGCTCTTACGCAAGAGCAAGCCGATAATAAATTGGCCGATTGGGTAAAGGCGAAGCAAGAAAAAATCCAGACTAAAATAGACAGCGTAGCTAAAACCAAAGCAGACCAAGTTAAACTTCGCAAAGAGGCCGAGAGTAAAGTGCGCGAAGCAAAGGCGGAGGCTATTCGCAAAAAGAGTGAGGTGGCAGCGGCTGCCCCGGCAGCCGAAGAAACAGCCCCGGCTGAACCTCAGGCATAAAATTTTTAAGAACCCAAAAAAATGCCAGCAGATGCTGGCATTTTTTATTTAGCATGATTACGGACGACTACTTCAAAATCGGATATATTTCTAAAACACACGGCCTGAAAGGGGAAGTAACGGCCGTTTTGGAGAACGAAGTGGAGTTACCTCTTACAACATCTGTCTTTATCCTTTTAGATGATAGCCTAGTTCCGTATGCCATTCAATCTATTTCCGATCGCGGAGATAAATCATTTATAAAATTTGATCAGGTAGATACGCAGGAGCAAGCGGGTAAGATGAAAGGCTGTGGAATCTATGTGCCGAAAGCAACCCGCCCAAAACTAAAACGCGGACAGTTTTATAATGATGAACTGATTGGTTTTAGTGCCGAAGACGAAACTTTTGGTATGTTGGGCTATATAGCTGACATTCAAGGAACCGGCCTGAACAAACGAATGATTATTCAATACGGAGAAAAAGAAATTTTAGTGCCGGTACATTCTCCGCTTATCAAGAGCATAAACAAGTCGCTACGAAAAATAAAATTAAATCTGCCCGAAGGGTATTTGGATATCTGAAATGACCCGAGAGTAACCATCTATTGCGACTTTTTGCAAAAGCAAACAAATCAAAATGTGTAACTTGAAGCATGAGCAGCTATAAAGAAAAATTATACTGGGGACTTCAAGCAGGAGGTTGGTTTTTGCATGGAGCCATACAGGTAGCCGCCAATTTTTTAGATGCCGGTGTGCTCGATATACAGCGCCTTATCTTTTTTTTATACGAGGCCGTGCTTTGTTTGTTAGTATCACACATCTACCGCCAGTGGATAAACCGAAACAAATGGCTGAGTTTAAATATGTCGATGTTGTTGATCCGGGTCGTCACCAGTGTGTTGCTGATGGGGCTCATTATGTATTTTTTACGAATCCCCGCATCCATTCCTCTCCATCTTTTCAACCCGATGCTGGCGTTTGATGTAACACACATTTTCGGACAATCTATTTATTATGCTATTATTTTTTTTCTGTGGTCGGCCATTTATTTTATTTATAATTATTTTGAGCGGTACAATAAATCATTGAAAATGGAGGCCACCGTTAAGGAGATTGAGTTGAATAACCTGAAAGCACAGCTAAACCCGCATTTTATTTTTAATGCCATGAACAGTATTCGTGCGTTGGTTGATGAAAACCCGGCCAAATCGAAACAAGCCATTACGCAGCTTTCCAATATTTTGCGCAATTCGCTGGGAACAGAAAAAAAAGGACTGACGAAGTTTAATGATGAGCTGAAAGTGGTAAAAGATTACCTCAGCCTGGAAAGTATTCGCTTTGAAGAACGGCTGAAAATTGAATATGATATTGATCTGGAATCGAGCGATTTTTGGGTGCCTCCGTTTATGATTCAGACACTGGTGGAGAACGGTATTAAACACGGCATTGCACAACTAACCGAAGGTGGAACGATTTCCATAAAAACGAAGGTTACCGAAAATGACGAGCTGAAGATACAGATTAGTAACAGCGGCCAATATACAGCCGAAAAAAAGGGAGGCTTGGGGCTGACCAATACCATTCAACGCCTGAAACTTCTCTATGGAGATGCCGCTTATCTAAAAATTGATAACGAAAAAAATAATTCAGTTTTAACCGAAGTAAAAATTCCGCATTTATACAATTTATAAAAAGCCTTATATGAAAGCCCTGATTATTGATGACGAACGCCTGGCCCGAAAGGAATTAGCCAAACTGCTGGAAGAACATCCGTCTATTGAAGTAATAGGAGAAGCGATGAATGCAGATGAAGCCGAAAAACTGATTGAAGAGTTAAACCCCGATTTACTCTTTCTAGATATCCAGATGCCCGGCCGGAGCGGGTTTCAGTTGTTGGAATCGTTAGATACCGTACCCTGGGTAATTTTTACAACAGCCTTTGATCAATTTGCCTTAAAAGCATTTGAAGTGAACGCGCTTGATTATTTACTAAAGCCGGTTCAGCCCGAACGTTTAAGCGAGGCCGTGCACAAAGTATTTGAAAAAGAAAAAAGTAAAGCCGGCCGTATTCACGATAAAAAACTGGGCCTCGAAGACCAGGTTTTTGTAAAAGATGGCGAGCGATGTTGGTTTGTAAGTTTGGCCAATGTGCGCTTGTTTGAGTCGGATGGGAACTACATCAAAGTTTATTTTGATAATAACAAACCGATGATTCACAAATCGCTCAACGCCCTAGACGAAAAATTAGACGAGCGTGCCTTTTTCAGAGCCAACCGAAAGCACATTATCAATTTAGGTTGGGTAGAGGGTATAGAAGCCTGGTTTAATGGCGGATTAATGGTTCGGTTGCGTGGAGGAGATAAGGTAGAAATCAGCCGGAGGCAAGCCTCTAAATTTAAGGAGATGATGAGCCTATAGACAGGCACTAAATAAAAAAAGCCACGGCTTAAACCATGGCCTTTTTTTAGCAGAATAATTTTAGATTAAGCGGTAGCTGCCGAATGCTCAGCTTTATTATTAGGAGAGCGTTTGCGTATCACTTCTAATTTTTTTGCTTTGTATCCGCAATAGCCACATTGATAGTGTACTAAACGTTCGCCATCTTCTGTATCGGTAGATGGTTTTAACACCTCTTCTTTGGCAATTTTAAATGTCTGGTAGTTACACTCAGGGCATTGTAAAGCATGCAGATGGCCGGCATATTTTTCAATTTGAACATATTTGGACTCCTCGTCTATCCACACGTCATAGTCAACAGAGAAAGCATTTTCTTCGGCTTGCATACCCTCATCTAAGTAAACATCTTCTTCTTCTTCGCTGAGCAACTTCATAGGCTTACCGGTTTTAGGAGAAATCCGAGGTTGGTAGCGAAGCGCTTTCAATCGTTTTTCAATGTAGAAGGGATAGTAAAATTTTAAGAGGTTTTGAACGATAACAGATACGATTAATGCCATGGCGGCACTCACAAAAACCCGAACGCCAATTAAAACGGGAGTTAAGTGAGTAATGCCTGAGTTGGCAAAAAAGCAGCCGGAAATAATGATGAAAATAACAGCTACCCACAACGTACTGATTTCGTACTTATTGATAAAATCATACTTGTCTTTGCTGCCCTTGGTAGTGGTTAGTTTAATGAAATAACCCAAAGCAATAAGTAACCCCAAGGCTGCGCAAACCAACGCAATGTTTTGTGCCATGTGATTCCACGAATCGTAGTTTTCGGGTTTATCCTCTTCTTCTGCCTGGGCTAATGCTAAAGTAGGGAGCACCAGAAGAAGGAGCAACGAGGCTTTCTTAAGGAATTCTCTGTTCATAGATGGTGTTTGTTTTGCGTTTTAGTAAAGAGGTCAAATATAGCTAAAGATAGTATATTTTGCGATTTAGGGTATAAATTTAATCAGATTTGATCTAAAAAAATACGGCTTATAAGGTAATAATTTTTAGGACAGACAGAAGTTAAAAGCTTAAAAACGGGAAGGAAGCATATTCTGACGGCTACAAAAATCAACCAATATCTTCGAGGCCTCTTGGTTGTTTTCATACATTCCGGCATGCGCTGTTTCTTCCAATATTTTTAAAGTAGGATATTGGGCTAATTGATTCAATTCTTTCAGGGTTTCGAGGGTAACGATAGCATCATATCGCCCACCTACTAATAACAAGGCATAATCAAATTTTTTAAGAATATCGGTGTAGGAGGGGCGATCGCGCATAGCGGCTGCATACGCCACCAGGGTAGGGGCTGGCGTTTGGCTGGCAATTTGGTAAAGAACCGGAATGGAAGGATGGTCTTTTTTATAAAAGAGGCTGGGCACAAAAGCATCTATGAAGGGGGCGGTTCCGTGGGTATGGACAAACTCAATCACTTTATTTCGGTTGGCTTTTTTTTCTTCCGAATCGGGGTAAGCAGTGGAATGAAAAAGCCCCAATGCGCTAAAAATATTTTTATTGCGGGCAGCCATGGCAAGGGTAACGTATCCGCCTAAGGAGTGGCCGATGGCAATGGGTTTTTCAATTTTAAGATTACTCATCCATGTACTCACCATTTCTCCTACATCGGCTATTGAAAATGATACCTTCGGAAGCGGGCTGTTTCCAAACCCGGGAAGATCAATAACGTAAACTGTAAATTCAGAAGAAAGAGGAGGAATAAGATTCTCCCAAATTTTGTGAGTTTCGCAAAACCCATGGAGGAGCAAAACGGGTTTGCCTTTCCCGTATTTTCGAAAAAAAATTTTATTCATGGTCAGGCTTTCACCGGATCCAACATAGAAATTACGGCTCGTTTAATTCCGTCCGGGTCAAAACCACATTCGCGGTGAAGTTCGATCTGTTCGCCCTGTTCAATTACGGTATCGGGTATGCCCAGCCGCTTTACCTCTGCTTGGTAATGGTAGTCGGCCATGAACTCAATTACGGCACTGCCCATGCCTCCCTGCAGGCACCCGTCTTCTACGGTGATTATTTTTTTGAATTTCGCAAACACTTGATGAAGCAATGGTTCATCTAACGGTTTTATAAATCGAAGATCGTAGTGGGCTATATTGATGCCTCGCTTTGTAAGTTGTTGGCACACATCTAGAACATAGTTTCCGATGTGGCCAACAGTAAGAATGGCCAACTCCTCACCGTCTGTTATGATTCTTCCCTTCCCTATTTCAATTTCTTCGAAAGGGGTTTTCCAATCGGGCATAACACCCTGGCCGCGGGGGTAGCGAATGGAGAATGCTTTTTCGCTACGCGGCAATTGGGCGGTGTACATCAGGTTGCGCAATTCCCGCTCATTCATCGGGGCGGCCACAATCATATTGGGGAGGCAGCGAAAGTAAGCCAAGTCGTAGGCACCATGGTGGGTAGGGCCATCGGATCCGGCAAACCCGGCCCGATCCAAACAAAAATTAACGGGCAGGTTCTGGATGCACACATCGTGTATTACTTGATCGTAAGCGCGCTGCATAAACGAACTGTAGATGTTGCAAAAGGGCACCAGCCCTTGTGTGGCTAGGCCGGCCGAAAAGGTTACGGCATGTTGCTCAGCTATGCCCACATCAATGGCGCGATCGGGCATTTCTTTCATCATAATGTTTAATGATGACCCCGAAGGCATGGCCGGTGTAATGCCAATAATTTTTTCGTTTTGTCTGGCCAGTTCTAACAACGTGTGGCCAAACACATCTTGGTATTTGGGCGGTTGTGGCTGGTCGAAAGATTTTTTATGAATGACTCCGGTAATTTTATCGAACGTACCGGGCGAGTGCCAGGTAGTGGCATTCCCTTTTTCGGCCGGGCCATACCCTTTTCCTTTTTGAGTAATGCAATGCAAAATTTTAGGCCCTTTAATCTTTTTTAAATCGCTGAGTACGGCTACCAGATGATCTACATCATGGCCATCTACCGGGCCAAAATAACGGAGGTTGAGCGACTCAAACAGATTGCTTTGACTGAGCAGAGTAGATTTAATTCCATTTTCAACTTTCGATACAATTTCCTGAGCGTTTTTACCAAAAGTAGAGAGCTTGCCTAGCCAGTTCCATACGTCATCTTTAAGACGGTTGTATGTTTTGGATGTGGTAATGTCGGTTAGGTAATCTTTCAGAGCACCCACGTTAGGGTCAATCGACATGCAGTTATCGTTCAGTACGATGAGCAGATTGGTATCCGATACCCCGGCATGGTTCAGCCCTTCAAATGCCATCCCACCGGTCAGTGCTCCATCGCCAATAATGGCTACGTGTTGTTTATCAGTAAAGCCCGAAATTTTGGAGGCTACGGCCATACCTAAAGCAGCCGAAACGGAGGTGGAAGAGTGGCCTACGCCAAAAGCATCGTATTCGCTTTCCTTTTGTTTAGGAAAACCGGAAATACCTTGATAGACACGGTTTGTATAAAATACATCGCGTCTGCCGGTAAGGATCTTGTGCCCGTAGGCCTGGTGCCCCACGTCCCACACCAACTTATCGTACGGAGCATTAAAAACATAGTGCAGCGCCACGGTCAGTTCTACTACCCCTAAACTGGCTCCGAAATGCCCGCCATAAACCGATACATTATCAATGATGAAGTGCCTGAGTTCATCGCAGAGCTGTACCAACTGTGCCTGATCAAGTTTTTTGAGATCGGCCGGGCCGTTGATCTGAGCCAGCAATTTTCCGGGCGTAATCAGCATATTTGGCAAATGTACTTATTTCATTTTGATCCTGTTTTATCAACAGATTTGGATATTTTTGCAGCCTTAAAGTTATGACACAAGAAAATTTTGAAATCAGGTTACCCTTATTTGAAGGGCCGTTTGATTTGTTGCTTTTTTTTATTGAACGCGATGAATTAGACATTAACGATATTCCTATTTCTAAAATCACTAGCGATTTTTTGGAATACATTCACCGCTTAGAAACACTCAATATTGAGGTGGCCAGCGAATTTATTTTAGTAGCGGCCACACTCATGCGCATCAAATCTAAAATGTTGCTGCCCCGGCCACAGTTGGATGAGCAGGGAAATGAAATGGATCCGCGCGAAGAACTGGTAAAGCACCTGATGGAGTACAAGAAGTACAAATCGGTAATAGACCAATTCCATAAAATGGAAGAAACCGAGTTGATGAAAGAAAAGCGGGGCAATCTGATGAAGGAGTTGCGCCAACTGGCGGAAAGCACCAATGTGGAGGCCGAACTTCAGGATGTGGATATGTTTAAGTTGCTTACCGTTTTTGAAAAGGTGTTGAAACGGCACGAGGAGGATAAAAACCGGCCGGTCCATCAGGTCATCCAATATCCTTATACCATTGAAGGGCAGAAAGAGTTTATATTAAATGAAGTCATTTCTAAATCGCGGGTAGCGTTTACCGAACTTTTTGAAAAGGCACCTACGCGCATTTCGCTCATTTTTAATTTTTTGGCTATTTTAGAAATGCTGGCGAATGGCCAACTGGCCATACAAGTAGGGGAAGGGTACAACAACTTCTGGGTATCGAAGCCAGAAGGAGTGCCGCAAGACTGATTGGCCGAGGGCAATTCCTTAATGAACCAACAGGCCTTGTGCTTTTAGGAAATTAAGCTCACTCAACTTGGTGCTGTAAGCCGCCTGCGATAACTGATATTGTGCTGTTTCGTACGACTGTTGCACGGTTCGGTATTCTATGTAGGTAGAAAGTCCTTGCTTAAAACGCTGTGCAGCAATGTACAGGTTTTGATTAGAAAGCTGCACGCTTTGCTTGCCCAAGTCAATAATCTTCAGGTTGTTTTGAAAACTTAAATACGCTTTATACAAATTCGATTTCTCTTGCAGTTCGGAAGCCTCCAGACGGGTATTGTCCGAAGCAATTTGCAGCGTAGAATTTTTAATAGCGGTGCGGGTTGTGAGGTTATTAAGAATTGTCCACGAAAAAATAAACCCTCCGTTGTATCCATAGTTTTGATTGAGGCGCATAAATCCAATATCATTGGATGAATAGAAGTAATTGTAATTGCCGGTAATCCCGATTTTTGGCCAGGCATTAGCTCTAAATTCTTTCATAGCAAGCCGGTCTATTTCTAAATTTTTTCTTCCGATTAGTATGGAGTTGTTGTTTTTATACGTGTTATCCAACGCGGAGGTGTATTCGGGTTTCGTTTGGATAACGATGGTATCGGGCACACTAAAATCAACATCGGGCAATCGTTTTAAGGATAGATTTAAATTTATGCGCTGTTCATTCAGTAAATTTTGCTGTTGTGAGATTTGCACCAGAATGTTGTTGTAATCAATTTGTGTTTGTAAAACATCTACTGCCGAGCCAATACCTGCTTTCAGTTTTTCTTGGGCCAGTTTCTTTTGATCCTCTCCCAACATCAGAGAGGTTTGCAGGGATTTGATGAACTGCTTAATGCTGATCATCTGGTAATAAGCAGTAAGGGAGGCGAGCAAAGTGTTTTCTACCGTTAAGCGATATTGCAGGTTACTCAGCTCTTCGGCCCGGTTTAATTTACTTTTGGTAGCAAACATTTTCAGGCCATCAAAAAAATACCAGGTAACTACAATGGAGGGCGCATAGCTTTTGCTATTCAGTGTTTGGTCAGTAATGTTAGCTGCCGGATTAGAATATTTGAGTGTGCTGGTAGTTCGGCCAAACCCTAACGGACTTTGCGGGCTACCGGCACCAATTGAGATTTGAGGCAGCATACCGGTAGTGCCACCCACCACCGTACCCCCGGTAGATTGGCCACCTCCCACCAACCCGATGTTGTTGTTATTTTTGGCTACCTGAATATTGTTTTTGGCTACTTCAATATCAAAATTGTTTTCAATGGTAATTCTAATAACATCTTCCAGCGTTAATAAATCCTGACTTCTTACAGGCGAGGCCAGAAGCAATAAGAAGAGGATAATAAAAGTAAGAGTGCTTTTTAGCGGTACCATTTTAGAAGATGAGTTCTGGTTCATGAATATTTTTTCGAATTTCTTTTTTACAGATCGGGAAGACACTAAGCATGAGTAGGCTGCCCATAGGTCAGTTCTTTATGAGGCGCAGGCACATCTTCCTCCAGTTCTTTATCAATATGTTTGCGTGGGCGCGACAGGTACGAATACACAGCCGGAATAATGAATAACGTAAGGACAAGTGAGAACAGAACACCCCCCACGATAACGATACCCAGCGGAACACGGCTGGTGCTGGCATCGCCCAGCGATAAGGCTATGGGCAATGAGCCCAGAGCCATGGCTAAACTCGTCATCAAAATAGGACGAAGACGCAAGCGGGCCGATTCCAATACGGCTTCAAATTTATCAACCCCCTCTTCCCTTTTTTGATTGGCAAACTCCACAATTAAAATCCCGTTTTTCGTTACCAACCCGATGAGCATAATCATGCCGATCTGCGAAAAAATATTGATCGTTTGATGGAATAAAAACAGCGAAAGAAAAGCCCCGCAAATAGCCAGCGGAACGGTAAACATAATGGTGAGCGGATCAATGAAACTTTCAAACTGGGCCGCCAACACAAGATAAATTAATACCAGGGCCAGTAAAAAGGCAAATAGGGTGTTGCCCGAACTCTCAGCAAAATCGCGCGAAGTACCCGTAAGAGAAGTAGTAAAAGTATCATCCAGCAAAGGTTTTACCAGTGCTTGCATGGCGGCAATGCCATCGCCTACGGTTTTGCCTGGCGCCAACCCTGCCGAAATGGTGGCCGACTTATATCGGTTAAAGTGATACAGAGCGGGAGGTGTGGCCGACTCATCAAGGGTAATTACATTGTCAATAGAAATCAACTGGCCCGAGCCCGTACGCACAAATAATTTTTTCAGGTCGCGAGGATCATCGCGGTCAATACGGAGCACCTGGCCGATTACCTGATATTGCTTTCCTTCGCGGGTAAAATAACCAAAGCGCAGATTGCTATAGGCCAATTGAAGTGTCTGCGAAATATCTTGTACGCTAATACCCAGTTGTGTGGCTTTTAACCGGTTTATTTTTACGCGCAGTTCGGGTTTATTAAATTTTAAATCTACATCTACTCCCAACAAGGTGGGGTTGGCATTAGCGTGTTCCAGAATTTTAGGAAGCACACTTTGCAGTTTTTCAAAGTTGTTGTTTTGAATAACAAACTGCACCGGCTGGCCGCCCCTTCGGTTTACGGAAATGGTCTGCTCCTGAATGGCAAATGCCCTGCCTTCGGGAAACCGTGGCAAATTTCGATTTACCATATCCACTACTTGTTGTTGCGAACGGATGCGATATTTAGGGTCTACCATCGTTACCCGAACGAACGAAGTGTTGACACTGCCCGATCCGGAAAAGGAAGGAGCCGTAACGGAAAGCAGAATGCGTGCTTCCGGAACGGAGTCTCCTAAAAACCCAACCAGCTTATCGGTGTAGGCATCCATAAAATCATACGAGGTGCCCTCCGGAGCCGTAACGGAAAGCCTGAACTGATTACGGTCTTCCATGGGTGCTAACTCAGACTGAATATTTCGGCTTAACCAATACACGGATGCGATACACAAGGCAATGATGATAAAGGCCACCCATCGCACCCTCATAAACTGGCCTAGAAATTTACTGTAGCCATTTTCCATTCCAATAAAAAAGGGTTCTGTCCATTTATAAAATCGCGAATGTTCGTGATGTTCGCGCGTAAGTTTTACACTTAGCACCGGGGTTAATGTAAGCGACACAAAGGCGGAGATCAACACGGCCCCGGCTACCACTACACCAAACTCGCGGAATAACCGGCCTACAAATCCTTGCAAAAACATGATAGGCAAAAACACCACTGCCAGCGTAATGGAGGTGGAGATCACCGCAAAAAAGATTTCTTTAGATCCTTCTTTGGCGGCACGGTATTTATTCATACCGCCTTCCAGTTTTTTATAAATGTTTTCTGTTACCACAATGCCATCATCCACCACCAGGCCAGTTGCCAACACGATCCCCAGCATGGTAAGCACATTAATAGAGAACCCACACAAATACATAATGAAGAACGTAGCGGTAAGCGAAACGGGAATATCTATAAGCGGGCGGAGAGCAATTAGAAAATCGCGGAAGAACAAATAAATGATCAGCACCACCAGCAAAAAGGAAATCAATAATGTTTCCTGCACTTCAGAAATAGCTCGTTTGATGAATATGGTTTGATCAAGCGCAATGCTAAGTGTAATATCACTCGGCACTTCTTTTTTAAGTTGATCCATGCGCTTGTAAAACTCATCGGCTATGGATACATAGTTGGCTCCGGGCAGCGGCACCAGAGCTAACCCCACCATGGGTACGCCCCGATCTTTAAGAATAGATTCTTCGTTTTCGGGGCCAAGCTGTGAGCGCCCCACATCTTTCAGCCGGATATTGCCTGTGCTGGTGGCTTTTATAATCAGGTTATCAAAATCTTCTTCTGTATAAAGTCGGCCAAAGGTGCGTACGGTAAGTTCGGTAGAGTTTCCGGCAATTTTCCCGGAGGGCAGTTCTACATTTTCACGGGTAATGGCATTTTGTACATCGAGCGGGGTAAGGTTATAGGCGCTCAGCTTAGAGGGATCAATCCAGATGCGCATGGCAAATTTTTTCTCGCCCCAAATCTGAATTCCGCTCACCCCTTTTATCGTCTGCAGCCGCTCTACCAACACATTGGTGGCATATTCAGTAAGCTGGTTGGGATTTTTGGTGTTGCTCTGCACGGTCATGCTGATGATGGCATCGGAGTTGGCATCGGCTTTGGACACAACCGGAGGCAACGTAAGATCTAATGGCAGCGAACTGCGCGCCTGCGAAACCTTGTCGCGCACATCATTGGCAGCGGCTTCCAGATCTACGCCTAAATCGAATTCTACGTTGATGCTGCTGCGCCCAATGCTGGAGGTGGATGAAATATTTCGGATACCGGCAATGCCATTGATAGATTTTTCCAGCGGCTCGGTAATTTGCGATTCGATGATGTCGGCATTGGCACCCGAGTAGGTTGTCATCACGTTTACGTTGGGCGGATCTATAGCCGGGTAATCGCGCACGCCCAGAAACGTAAAGCCGATCACCCCAAAAATGACGAGGATGATGCTCATGACAAACGAGAGCACCGGCCGCCTCAAACTCAATTCTGAAATGTTCATGGGTTCAATAATTTACTTGCCGTACATATTCAACTTGGTAATCTTAATCTTAGATTTTGGCCGGATTGACATCAGCGCAGTGGTAACAATGGTATCGCCCGGTTTCAGGCCGCTTAAAATCTGAACATATACGGAGTCGCGGATGCCTGTATCCACCTGCAAAAACCGGACGGAGTCTTTTCGCAGCAAAAGAATTTGTTTGCTGCGCGCTTGCGGAATGATGGCCTGTGTGGGCACCATCAGCGCATTGTTGATTCTTCCTAACTGCAAATTAACCCGAGCAAAAACACCCGGCAACAGTTCGGAGGAGGTCTCTTCTACAAGGCCTTTAATGCGCAGGGTGCGCGTTACTTGATCCACGTTTCCTTCGGTGGCGATTACCCTGGCCCAATGGTCTTGGGTGCCACCATCTACTCTGAATTTTACAACATACCCGGGAGCTATTTCTTTGGCATACTTCTCGGGTATTGAAAAATCTAATTTCAGTTGGGTTACCTGCCGCACGCTGGTAAGAATATCGGAAGGAGAAACGTAGGCTCCTAAGCTTACAAAGCGTAGGCCCAGTTTGCCATCAAAGGGCGAGCGGATCTCAGTTTTGGAAATAGATATTTTGGTAGTCTCGATGTCGGCCTTTAAATTATCTACGGCCAACACACTCAGATCATAGTCTTGCTGGCTGATGCCATTGATGGCCAGTAATTCTTTTTGGCGTTCGGCCTGACGTTGCGAAATACTCAACTGCACTTGTAGTTTCTTTAGTTGGGCTTGCAGGTCTTGATCAAATAGTTTAGCCAGCAGCATACCTTTTTTCACTGTTTTTCCCTCTTCAATATCGAGTTGCACAATGCGCCCGTTTACTTCCGGCCGTATCTGTGTTTCTTCTACGGGCAGCAATGACCCCGGCACTTCAATATTTTCGCTTTCGGCTCGGGGCTGTACGATAAACCCTTCGGCCATGATCAGGTTCGATCGCTGCACACCGGGGATAACAACTTGTTTCTTTTTACAAGCACTGAATGTGGTCGCTACCACCAAGCCAATCAAGAGAACTCGCACAAACATCAGGATTTAGTAATGGAAATAATTTTTTAGAAAAATAAAATTAGTGGAATTGAATGGGAATATTCTATTGCCTGAAAAGCGTAATAAACCGCTTATGTAATTTAAGTACTTGAGGAATTACCAGTGTGCTTTCATCATTGTGAATGAGATAGTCGGCTTGTTTTGTTTTTTCTTCCTCAGGTAATTGGCGGCTTATGATTTGCTCTACCTGCTCTTTCGAACGGAATGAATCACGTTCCAGCACGCGCTGCACACGCAATGGAAGCGGAGCTGTAACAACCACTAGTTTATCTAATTCTTTATACGCTCCAGATTCGATGAGCAAGGCAGCTTCCTTAATAACGTAAGGTGCCCGGTAATGGAGGGCTACCCACTGCTTTGTGTCTTCGGCCACCCGCGGATGTACCAGTTGATTGAGATGATGTAACAGGTCCGAATTTTTGAAAACCAATTGGCTCAGGTAATCACGATCGAGTTGGCCGTTTTTGTAACATTCGCTCCCAAAACGTTCACTGATTTGGCGGATTAATGTTGGGTCTTCATTCATCAACTGCTTGGCGCGCATATCGGCATCATACACGGGTGCGCCCAACACTGAAAAGATTTTACACACTAAACTTTTCCCGGCTCCAATGCCACCGGTAATGCCAACACGAAGGGTAGAAATTCCCATAAAATTCGCGCCAAGTTACGAATAGTATTAGTTTGTCCGAAGCAATACGGAATCTATGCGGAGCGGGTGCGCATAAGCCGGAACATTAACCAGCCGGGGTATAACCTTGCGGCTATGGTTGT
The DNA here is from genome assembly GCA_018267135.1 of Bacteroidota bacterium. Classification (GTDB taxonomy): domain Bacteria; phylum Bacteroidota; class Bacteroidia; order Cytophagales; family Cyclobacteriaceae; genus ELB16-189. The sequence goes on along the minus strand of JAFDZA010000025.1, from coordinate 74,501 downwards.
AAAATTTAGAGTTTACCTGAGTATAAATACCCTTAGATTGTTCTTTAAAGTCAGAAAAATGAGCAGTAGGAACCTGAAATACCGCAGTTATACTATCGTATGAAGGGGCAGACGGGCTGTCGGCCTTTACCTTCAATTTTACCTCTACCGTTTTTACTTCGGCCACTTCAAACATAATCTGTGCAATGGTTGGCTCTCGCTTCACCAGTTCACTGCCTAAAAAAATTATTTCATCCTCATCGCGAAAATCTTCTGCCACGTCTTGTCCGTTTATTTTTAAAATGAGCGAATCGGGCAAGGCATGCAGAATGCGCTCGGGGCCTTCTATCCTTACCGAATCGGGCAATACCACCACGCGGCTGGTGCGGCCATAACCCTCCCGGAAATTCAGGTTAGAGATATCGGCCACCAGTTTGTAGCGGTGCGAATCCTTTTTGTCAATAGCCACATGAAGGGTGTCGGTTACTACAAAATTTATTTTGAGGCTCCCTACCTGGCCGGCCAGAATAGGCTCCAGCGTACTGCCCACAATTTTTTGAATTTCGTTGGGATGCTCTAAAGGAACAAGAATGGGGGGTACTTTTAGTCCAAAGCGTTTTCGAAACAAATCCCATCCGGTACCCGATACATTTAGGTTAATGGATTTGGGAAGGGGCCCGGCTATGGCATACTTCTCGCCATCAAACTCGAACAGCAACGGAAACTTGATGTTGGTGGAGTAGGGTTTGTTGAGCGAATTAAAAATCCAAAAAACAACCGAAGCCAGCACACAAAGCCCTGCGGCCGTCCAGTTGGGCCGGTCAAAACGAAATAGGCTTGCGAGAATGGATAAGATCTTCACCGCTCCTGATCTAAACACCTAAAATAGCGAATCAGAGCCGGGGTTTCAAAAAAAAACTATTCTGCCGGCTTTTTGCTGGCAGCTGTTTTGGTAGAATCCATCGAGATGGCAGACTTTGAAAAACGGATACGCACACCACGCTCGGCTTCGAGAATGAAGGTATCTCCTTCCAGCTCGGCCACCCGCCCATGGGCTCCGCCAATAGTAACAACATAGTCGCCTTTCTTAATTTCTTCGGCAAATTTTTTCTGCTCTTTGGCTTTTTTCTGTTGTGGGCGTATCATGAAAAAGTACAGAATGCCAAACATCAGAACCATCATCAGTGGGAAGGCGTAGCTGTTAGATTGGGCTTGTAATAAAATGGAGTGCATAATAGTTTAAAATTTAGGGCGCAAAATTATTGGATTGTTGCCATCCGGCAAAAAATAAAATAGATCTCTTAAACGAACGGGTTTTTACTATCAATTTACAGCGGGGCCGTTTGTGCCGGTGGCTTTGGCTATGACCATGGCCTTAAATTTCAGGGTCGTGGTTTTAGGCCAGGTATTGGCCGTAACGGTAATGGTTTTGTTTTGAACACCGGTTTTTCCGTGTGTATCAAATTCGGCTTTTACAAAACCGGTTCCCCCCACGGCAATGGGCGACTTGGTCCAATCGGGCACGGTGCAACCGCAACTGGGTTGGGCGTTTTGTATTATGAGCGGAGCTTTTCCGGTATTGGTTACCTGGTAGGTGTATGACACTTTCTGTCCTTCGTTTACGGTACCAAAATCGTGATCGGTGGTAGCAAAAGAAATTACCGGCAAAGGGCCTTCAGGCATTTTTTCTTCGGCTGCCGGGGCTTGGTCGGTTGTGGGTTTTATAGCCGGGTTGGTTTTATTTCCCTCTAATTGTGAGATGCGGCTTTCTAATTCGGCAATGCGCTTTTCGGTGGCGCGGTCGCGGCAACCTACCAATGCTATGGCGATGATGGCCGTTATTTTCAATGTGTTATTCATATGCTTTATGATTCCTTATTCAAAATTAAAACAGAGATATTCTTTCATCAACGGAGGAGAAGACAATTAACAATACATTAACCTTTTCCCCGGAGTTGTTCTAATAATTCATCGACATCGGTAAGCAGCTGTTGAGCTTTCCCTTTTGTTTCAGAAACCACTTTCTGCCCTTTCGATTGCGCTTCTGAGGTAAGATGCGTTTCCCTTCCGTTGGCCAGGTCTTCTAAATAATCTTGTAATAATTTTTTGTACTTCGATAACTGGAAAGAAAGCTTTTCGCGTGTATTAGATCCTTTATCGGGGGCATACAAAATACCGAGAATGGCGCCCGCAGCGGCTCCGGCCAAAAAGGCCATTAAGGTGTTGCTTTTCTTTCCCATACAGATAGATGTTTAACGAGATGCAAAGATAAAAAGGATTTTCGCATTCACTTGTTGTCTAATAAACCCCGGCCGCTCTTTTTTAACGTGCCCGATTCTTTCATTGATTTAGAGATTACATCCAGAATACCGTTAATGAACTGCCGACTCTTGGGGGTGCTGTATTCTTTGGTTAGTTCAATGTACTCATTGATTGTTACTTTTACCGGAATGCTGGGGAAATGGATCATTTCGGCCAACGCCATTTCTATAATTACCCGGTCGGTAAGGGCCAGACGGTCCACTTCCCAGTTGCGTGTGTTCTTGGCAATGAGCTCTCGGTAGGGCGAGCCGAGGGCAATAGTTTCGTTAAACAATGTTTTGATAAACTCACGGTCATCGTCCCAGTTCAGCGAAAGTTTTTGCAGGGTTGTTTTTCCATCGGCAAATGATTTGATGGTTTTGTCCACCATACTTTTAATAATTTCTTTGTCTTCGGCCCAGCGGATATTTTGCTCGTCAAAATAATCGTTGATGATGGTGGCACCTAAAATGATTTTCCGGCTCAGGTGTTTAATAAATGTTTTTTGACTCTCTTCGTCCGGGTTTTTCTCCGCTATAAATTTTTGGTAGGTTTCGTCTTCTTTCAGCACATCGCGATACCAACCTCGTATTTTATCCTGACGGGTTTCCCAGCCGCTGTTTTCGCGGAGCGTTGCTTTTTTTAGCTCTTCGTTTTCTCGCCATGATTTGATCCAGAGATGCTGTGCAAAATTTTTCGCATTGGCTTTTTTATCCGTAGCGGCCTGGTCGGCCAACGCTACCATTAAATTGATTATGCCGTGGTACAGGCCACCCAGTTTTTCTATTTCCAAAACGATATTTTTTCCTAAAAAATGCTGGTCTTTTTTTATAGCCTGATGGTATAAAGCCAAGGCTTCCTCTACGGCTTTGGCTAAGTCATCATCCTCGGTAGAGGCTTTAGCATCTTTTATTTTTTTATCGAAAAACTGAAGGGCTGATTTCTTTTTCGTGCGAAGTAACTCCTTGTCTTGCACTTCCATAGAGTTGAGGTCGGGGCTGAAGCGCTGCTCAATAAAATCGTGAGCCAGTTGCAGGTTGGCTTCTTTGCATTGCTGGTAGGCAAATAAGCTTTGCATGATTTTGATGCGGATGGTGCGCCTGTTGAGCATGAGGGAAGAACGTTTTTTTGAAAGCGTAAAATTACAGGGTTGAAGCGAAATGCAAAAAGACTTTGATGGATAAGTGCGTTATTGCGAACTTGCTGCCTCCAAGTATCGTACAAAGTGTTTGGCTGATCGGAATGAAAGAACTTCTTTACCTCAATAAATACCTTTTAAAATACAAATGGCACCTGATCTGGGGCTTGGTATTTGTCTTGATCTCTAATGCGTTTCAGATTTTGCCGGCTCAACTGGTGCGGCACTCCATTGATTTGGTTGTTGATAACATCAAAATATATCGCTCGTTTGAGGGAAGCCCATTGCAGGCCACTTATTTTTCTGTTTTTTCGAAAGGTATTTTAATATACGCCTTGCTGATTTTGGCCATGGCTCTGATGCGTGGAGTGTTTCTTTACTTCGTCAGGCAAACCCTGATAGTAATGAGCCGGCTGATTGAGTACGATTTAAAGAACGAAATCTTTGAACACTACCAATCGCTGCCGGTTAGTTTTTACAAACGAAACAGCACAGGCGATTTAATGAACCGGATTAGTGAAGATGTGGGCCGGGTGCGCATGTATGTAGGCCCTTCCATTATGTATGGCCTCCAACTGATTACATTATTTGCTATGATTATTCCCATTATGTATCAGGTTAGCCCTAAGCTTACGCTATACTCTTTGGTGCCACTCCCGCTTCTTTCGGTAGCCATTTTTTACGTTAATAACATCATTGAAAAAAGAAGTGAAGAAATCCAGCAGAGCCAGTCGCGACTGAGTATTCTGGTTCAGGAGGCCTTTTCGGGAATCCGGGTGCTGAAATCATTTGCCCGCGAACAAGAATCGTCTGCCGGCTTTGCCGCAGAAAGCGAAGCGTACAAACACCAGTCTATCCGGCTTACAAAAGTAGATGCTTTATTTTATCCCATCGTGCTTTCCTTAGTTGGCCTGAGTGTTGTGCTGACGGTATATGCCGGTAGTGTAGAAGTGATTAACGGCAGTTTGTCTATTGGCAATATTGCGGAGTTCATTATATACGTTAATATTTTAACCTGGCCTGTAACGTTGCTCGGCTGGACGACCAGCCAGGTAAAGCGGGCCGAGGCTTCACAAAAAAGGATTAACGAATTTTTAAAACAAAAAACTGATATCGTTTCGCATACGAATGCGGAGCGGGTTATTGCCGGAGCCATTGAATTTGAAAAGGTGTTTTTTACTTATCCCGATACGGGGGTTCAGGCTCTAAAAAATATTTCTTTTTCAATTAAGCCCGGCCAATCGCTGGGGATTATTGGTACTACCGGTTCGGGCAAAAGCACCATTGCCAGCCTAGTATCGAGGTTGTATGATGTCACCTCAGGGCAAATCAGGATTGACACTATCCCCATTCAGGATTATAACCTGGTTTCGCTGCGCAGGCAAATAGGGGTGGTGCCGCAAGATGTTTTTTTGTTTAGCGATACCATCACCAATAATATTGGCTTTGGCCTGACTTCCGTTAATAAAGACAAAACCATGCAAGCTGCTAAAGATGCCGATGTGTATGAAAACATCAATGCGTTTCCGCAAGGGTTTGCCACCCGTGTGGGCGAGCGGGGCATCACTCTTTCGGGCGGCCAAAAACAACGTGTTTCCATTGCCCGAGCCATTGTGCGTGAGCCTAAAATCTTGATACTGGATGATGCCCTTTCGGCTGTGGATACAAAAACGGAAAACAATATTCTCAATAATCTGAAAAAAATAATGGCGAATCGCACTACCCTCATTATTTCGCACCGCGTTTCTTCTGCTAAACTGGCCAATCATATTTTAGTAATTGATGACGGTGAAATTGTGGAACAAGGAACCCACGATAGCCTGATAGCCGGTGGAGGAGTGTACAAAGAACTGGTGGAAAAACAGATGCAGACCGAAGAAGTTCGGTCAGAAGATATACCGTAACCCTACCCCTCCCTGAAACCTGCGGTAGCCCGGATCCACCAAGGCATCGGTAAACATCTCTACTTCGATAAAGGCTGAAACAGGTAACGAAAAATAAGAATATTCAAAACCGGCCAAAACAACCGGACCATAGGTAAACCGGTTTTTGGTGAAGCTACCAAACCGGTCGCTGCCAAACGAGCCGGCCTGCTGATAATTGTATTCGTATTTAAGCACCGTATTACGCCATTGCCAGCCGGCTCCTCCATAGAGCATCAGCCCTTTCGATATTTTAGAAGCATCCCACTGGTATAAAAATTTTGCTTCTAAAAACCAGTCGCTTACCACTTTGTGCGAATAGTAAGTGAGCGTGGATTTCTGGCCGGAGATAATATCTGTGCTTAATGTATCTTTTTTGGCAAGTCCATTAAAAAGCCCGCGGTAGTAGGTATTGTATAATCCACTGGCAGCTTTGCCGGCATCGATGGCAAACGACCATTGTTTAGAGGGGTAAAGTTTGTAAGTGAGGGCAAACGGATCGCCCACTTTAAACCCAATGCCTTGATACGGGTATTGGCTGGCCTCAAAAATTGGGCACATGATTTTAGCCTTGTTGTGCGAAACCCGCGGCACGCTAAAGCCAGAACTTTTAGCACTTTTCCTAACTTGGGCTCCCGTTTCGGTGCATGCCATAAACCCGAGGGCAAGTGGTAAAAAAAATGTTTTTAGGATGCGCATTAAAGCAAAGATAAACCTTTTGTGCAAACGGCTTACAAGCCTTCTCCCTATTATCGGTTAATAGCTAAACCGCTTCCTTGTATTGCATTTTGTGAAGTTGAGTGTAAAATCCGTTTTGCATGAGGAGCTCCTCATGGCGGCCGGTTTCTTTAATCTCGCCCTTGTCGAGCACGATAATTTTATGGGCATGCTGAATGGTGGACAGGCGGTGGGCAATAACAATAGACGTTCGGTGTTCCATCATCTTAGCAATGGCATGCTGTACCAGTTGTTCGGTTTCCGAATCAATGGACGAAGTGGCCTCATCAAGAACCAGAATTTTAGGGTCATACACCATAGCCCGTATAAACGATAGTAATTGGCGCTGCCCCATGGAAAGGGTGGCGCCTCGTTCCATCACATTAAAATCAAGCTGGCCCGGAAGCCGCTCAATAAATTTTTTTGCCCCGACTAATTCGGCTGCATGCCAGATCATGGCATCGGTTACTTCAGGGTTTCTTAACGTGATATTATTTCGGATAGAATCGGAAAACAAAAAAACATCTTGCAACACCACGCCAATATTTTTTCGTAAGAAGGCCAAATTGTACTCTTTAATGTCAACCCCATCAACCGCTATCACGCCTCGGTTTATTTCATAAAAACGATTGAGTAAGTTAATGACAGACGATTTTCCAGCCCCGGTGGCACCGACCAGGGCAATGGTTTCACCGAATTTTATATTCAGGGTAAAATCGCGCAGTACATAATTTGTGTCGTGGTAGGCAAACCAAATGTGATTAAATGTTACCTCTCCTTTAATCTGGTCAGGCGTATAATGTCCGGTTACGGCCAGATGTTCGGATTCATTTAATAAACTCATGATTCGCGAAGAGCTGACAATGCCCATTTGCAAAGTATTATACCGGTCGGCAATCATGCGTATCGGACGAAAAAAAAGTTGAATGAACATGATGAACGAAATAAGCTTGCCCAACGTAACCCCGGTAACGACTTCGTTGATGGCCTCTTTCGATCCCCACCACACCAGTAGGCCGGTGCCCATAGCGGCAATGATTTCGGCTACCGGAAAGTAAACCGAATAGTAGAGCACCGATTTTAAATGAGCATGCCGATGCTCCCGATTGATCGTTTTGAATTTTTCATATTCTTTATCTTCACTCCCAAACAACTGAACAATGCGCATACCGGAAATATGCTCTTGCACAAATGTATTTAAATTAGAAACCGCATTGCGCACATCATTAAATGCTACTTTAATTTTTTCTTTGAAAATGTAAGTAGCTAACAGCATGAGCGGAATGGTGGATAAGCTGATTAATGCTAGCCGCCAATCCACATAAAACATAAATGCCAGAATAAAAAATATTTGCAATAAATCGCTGGCCATGGCGGCCAGGCCTTCGCTGAATACATCGGCCAGCGTTTCTACATCCGAAATAATACGGGTTACCAGGCGGCCAATGGGTGTTTTGTCGAAGAACGAAAGCCTCAGTTTAATGATATGGTTGTATAGATTTACCCGTATATCGCGCAAAACAAATTGGGCTACCCGCCCGGAAATGTAAGTGTGGGCATACTGAAACACAGCCTGAATAACCAACAAAACCACGATCCAGATCATCATTGTTACCATGCCGCGGTAGTTGCCGTTAGCTACATCATGGTCTATGGCATATTGAATTAACAACGGGCGCAAGGGGGAAAGAAAACCCAGGGCCAGTGTTAAGAAAATGACGAAGTAAAACCGCGCCCGGTAAGGCCGCACAAACATCATTAACTGACGGAGCACCTTCAGGTCTATAATATTGCCGCTACTAACAGACTCTTTTTCCATGAACGTGATAAGCCAGCTTTCTTCAAAAAAGTGCGTAAAGGTGCAAAAACCGTTTCAATTTTATTGGTTGGTAATAACCCGAACCTGATCTGCCCCATTAATACCCCGCTTGAACGTCAAGAAAATCAATACGATAATGTTGCCAAAATGTTAATAAAATGTGTGGAATAAAATAAACAGCCGGGAAGTGATGGAGACATCTTTTAAGATATTTTTGTTGCTTGAATGTTAACCCCTAAACTTATTTTATGACGAAAAAACTACTCTTGCCGTTTGTCTTTGTGCTGACAGCCTTTGCGGGTGTGTATGCACAAGGTGTAACAACAGCCAGTATCAGTGGTGTGGTGGCCGATAAGGAAGGTAAAACCTTGCCGGGCGCTACGGTGATTGCTGTGCATGTGCCATCGGGAACAAAATATGGTGCGTCCACACGTGCCGATGGTCGGTATGATTTTCCAGCGGTGCGTATCGGTGGACCTTATTCCATCACGGTTTCTTTTGTAGGCTATGAAGACCAGAAAGAAACGGTAGATTATCTGGCGATTGACCAAAATTATACCGCCAATTTTAGATTGGGCGAAGCAGCCTTGCAACTTTCAGAGGTGCAGGTTACAGCTCAAAAAGATCCGGTTCTGAATTCGGAGCGCACAGGTGCCGCTACCAGTTTGCGCAGAGAATTGTTTGAACGCCTGCCAACCATTACCAGAAGTTTTCAAGATATGACTGCCTTAGATCCCCGTTCGGCCGGTGCCGGAAGTTTTGGGTTTGGTGGCCGAAGCAACTTATATAATAATTTCACCATTGACGGAGCTACCTCAAATAACGTATTTGGGTTGGCAGCTTTGCCGGGCGGGCAAACTAACTCACAACCCATTTCGGTTGACGCCATTCAAGCCATTCAGGTAAATTTTGCCCCCTACGATGTGCGCCAAGGTGCATTTACCGGTGCCGGCATTAATGCGGTAACCCGGAGTGGTACCAACGAATTTTCAGGTTCTGTCTATGGCTTTTATAAAAACCAAGGAATGGTGGGAACTAAAGTAGCGGGAGTTACCCAGAACAACGCCAATTTTGCTTATCAAAATACCGGGTTCCGATTAGGAGGCCCTATTTTAAAAGACAAACTTTTCTTCTTTGTAAACTACGAATTTGAAAAAAGCATTAGTCCGGCTATTACCTATCCGGTAAATGGAGCGGGCGATCAAGCCACGGCTATTACCGACCCAAGCAACCCGGCTTATGGCTCTGAAACAAACCTGCAGCGAATACTGGATTTTTTCAAAGCCAACCCGTCATCAATTAACAATTACAATCCCGGATCGTATAATAATTTTGATGTTCCGACCCAAAGCCAAAAATACCTGGCTCGTTTAGATTTTAACATCTCCGATCATCATAAACTCACGGTTAGGTATAACCAGTTAAATGCTTTTCGCGATGTAACCCCCAGCAGTTCGGGCGGGATTGGAGGATCTCCGGCTGGCGGAAGAACCAACAGTGTTAACTATGTGCCGTTCTCTAACTCTTTCTACCGGCAGTTAAATAATCTCTATAATATAATTGCCGAACTAAACAGTTCATTCAGCAACAAATATTCAAACTCATTTACCATTGGGTACACAGCCTTTCGCGATCCGCGTGAGCAAGGCGGAGGCGGTGCCGCGCCATCCTTTCCAACGGTAGATATACTGGGGCCGAACGGCCAAAACCTGACGACCATAGGCCCTGACCCGTTTACACCTAATAACAAACTGTATCAGGATATTATTCAGGTAAATGACAACTTCAATATTTATAAACCCAATCATATTATTACAATCGGTACGGCAAATGAATTTTTTAAATTCACCAACGTATTTACACAACAAATCAACGGGGTTTATCAATACAGCAGCATTAGCAATTTTCTTAATAACATAACGACCCCCACTGCGGCTAACGCACCTACACAATATCTCCTTCAATATTCTGCTGTAGCCGGAAACCCGGCCCCCGGGGCCGTTTGGAAAGCCCAGCAGCTTGGTTTCTATGTGCAAGATCAGTACACGGGTATCAAGAATGTGAAATTGACGTATGGAATGCGCGTAGATTTACCCACCTACCCGGGCTCGCTTCCTCAAAACTCAATCAGTGATGGATTGACATTTGCCAATGGAGAAAAAATTCAGGTAGGAAATTTACCGGGACTTAATCCTTTGTACTCTCCGCGCATTGGATTTAACTGGGATGTAAAGGGCGATAAAACCCTGCAACTAAGAGGCGGAACCGGTGTGTTTAGCGGACGTGTTCCGTTTGTATGGTTATCCAATCAAGTAACCAATAATGGATTGTTGTTCGGCTCCATCATTGCCCAGGGAGCTGCTGCCCAAAGCTATAACTTCAGCCCGACCCCGTTAACTTCAAACGGAGGCGCTTCCCCTCAGTTTGCCATCAATGCGGCTGTACATAAATTCAAGTTTCCGCAAGTATGGAGAACAAACTTAGCGATAGATAAATCGTTGCCCGGTGGGCTGATTGGTACACTTGAATTTATCTACACCAAAAATATTAATGCCGCCTACTATCGCGATGCGAACCTTAATGCGCCCATCCGCAATGTAGATGGTGATGGTCGCCCTCAATTTGCCACTACGATTGCGCCCAACCCTAGTGCTGCCACCGATGGCAACGGAGTACCTTTGTGGGGAAGAAGAATAAACCAAAATATTACACAAGCCGTGATGCTGGATAATACCAGTAAAGGATATCAGTATTCGGCTACGGCACAGCTACAAAAAACCTTTGAAAAAGGATTTTATGCCAGTGCCGCTTATACCTACTCCGACTCGCGCGATGCGTTTAGCGAAACCGGGTCAACGGCAAGCGGAAACCTGACCGGCTATCCTCAGGTGGTAGGATATAATACACCTGTTCTATCCTATTCGGGCAACCTTTCCATGCACCGCATTGCTGCCAGCGCCTCGTACCGGAAAGAATATTTGAAATACACGGCCACTACGATCTCTGCCATCTACCAAGGATCTTCGGGCTTCCGTTATTCGTACACCTATAGCGGAGATATAAACGGAGACGGAAATGCCAGCAATGATTTGATCTATATCCCCCGTAATCAAAATGAAATTTTGCTCACAACCTCCGGGGCAACAGACACCCGTTCTGTTAACCAGATCTGGCAACAGTTAGACAACTATATCAATCAAGATAAATACTTAAGCCATCACCGCGGTGAATATGCCGCCCGAAATGGTGCGGTAGCTCCCTGGTTTAATGTATTGAACTTGCGCTTGCTTCAGGATTTTTATATTGAGACAAAAAACGGTAAGCGTAATACCTTACAGTTTTCATTTGAGGCGATTAACTTCCTCAATTTGTTAAATTCTGATTGGGGTGTTGTGCGACTTCCGGCCCGGTCGGCATTATTAAATTTTGTTGGGTATGAAAATCCGGCCTCTACTACACCGAATACACAAACCAATCCTTTATTGCCGAGCAATTCCTACACTACCACGGCTGCTTCCGGAAGACCCATCTTTACGTTTGCTACTAATCCGAATGGAACGCCTCTGAGCAACACATGGGTAAACAGCACGACTACGGCTTCGCGGTATCAGTTGCAAGTGGGTGTCCGTTATATCTTCAACTAAAAAATTTAACGACCATGAAATATTTTAAATTCATTTTTTCAATTATCATAGCCGGGTTAATTGTTCAAAGTTGTTCTGAACCGAGCTTTCCTAATCCGCAAGCAACCAACACCATTCGGTATGCAAAAGTATTGTTTATCAATGCTTCGCCCGATGCGCCCAGTTTAGTGTATCAGGTTAACAATGCACAAGTAGCGGCATTGAATTCGCAGGTGGCATCCGGGTATCTAAATGTAAACCCGGGTTCGGAGCAATTCCGTATAAAGAAAGCCGTGTATGGAGTAGTAGGTCAAGATACGGTTGCGCTAAGCGCAGACTTGGTTACTCAATCTACATTAGCCGGATCGGGAACCTATACTGTTTTTGTTACGGATTCTGTAAACCGGCCATTTACGAAAGGGTTAGGTTTTACTTCTGCTCCTGGGGGGTTGCGCTTCATCGGCCCGGTGTCGGATAATCTCGCCATAGCTGCCTCTAAATCTGGAGTTCGGTTTTATAATCTGGCGGCCGGAGCCCCGTCCGTTTATTTATCTAATGCCGGGGCTGCTTTGGGATCTATCAGTAATGCTACCGCTTACCGTTCGGGCAGTAGCTCCTTTTCTTCGGTAGCACCTAATACCTATACGCTGCAAGTTGCTTCGGGAAGTATTTCGGGTACGGTGTTAGCCACCACTACCGTTACGCTATCGCCCGGAAAAGCATACTCGGTATTTCTTACCGGTAAGGTAGTTTCCGGAACGGTTAAAGTGGCGTATGCTCTCAATGTAGTGCAGCATAACTAAAACAGACCATACTCAAAAAAAGGCAAGAATTTTTTCTTGCCTTTTTTTATGCCTATACGAAAAACAAAGGATCAATAAAACACCATTCGGTTTTACCAGCTCATGTCCATATTTTATCATTCCTTATTTTTGCACCATCCCGATGTGCCGAAAGCAAACCTTCGGCTTGTTTTTTCCTATGATTAAAAAACTAGTGATTGTTTTTTTATTTACCGGCTCGGCCTACCTGCTGTCGGTGTTTGTGCTGAAGAGGATGGCCCAAACGGCCCGGCCCGAACAAGTAGCCGCCATTGGCGAATTTGAGTCGCTCCTGCAACTGGTTATCGGCCTGGTAGGGTTTGGTATGCAATCGGCTGCCATACGCAATATTGCCCTCCATGATAACTGGCAAGAAAAATTAAGTGAAGCTCAGACAGCCCGCCTTACTTTCGGAATTTTTCTGGCCGGAGCGGCCGTACTGGCGTTTTTTAAAAATATCTATTGGGGTTTTGTATTGGCACCTTTAGTAGCCGCCAGTGCCGACTACGCCCTGTATGCACGTGGGCTGGCCATAGCCGGAGCCGGGGTGGCCTTTGTGCGAGTGGCCTTGCCGCTGTTGGCCGGTTTGCTGGCCGTATTCTTTTGGCCTCGCTGGCTGTACGAAGTGTACATTGTGGCTACTCTTGTTGCGTATATTATTACCAATGCACTCATTTCATTTTTTTTGAAATCAAAAATTTTTTTCAAGCCCTCGCTTTCTTCGCTCCGTCTTTATCTGACCACCCTCCCGCTGGGCATTTTAAACCTCACCTTTTATTTTATGGGGTTAGGCATTTTATTAATCGCTCCATTATTTTTTGATGACCAAGGTTTGGTTATTTCTTTTTTAGCGCTGAAATTTTATGCCATCTACAAAGGTGTGATTCGGGTTATTCAGCAGGCATTTGTAAACCAAATGCTGAGCGATAAAGTTTGTTTAAATGTGGATCGGCTTGGTATGATGATTAGTTTAGCACTGCTGGGATCCGTATTGTTTTTTCCGCACACATTTATTGCTTTGTTTTTTGGGAGCCAATATGCTACCCACTCGGCTTATTTTTTATGGCTGGCACTGGCGGCAGTTTCCTTCAGTATTTTTAACAGCCTTTCTACACGCTTAATATTAGAGCATAAAGAAATTTTGTTTATGAAGATTTCGGTAGCCTCGGTGTGTGTAACGGTAATTGGCCTGATAGGCTTCTCTCATTCTGATTTTTCGACTGAATCCATTCCGTTGAGCTTGTTCATAGGCGAAACCGCCATGGCCGTTTCATTTGTATTTTGGTTTTTAGATGCCCCGGCTATAGGGAAACGAATAACGTTTTTTCTGTTGAGTTCCTTTTCTTTACTTATTCCCTTTTCGATCGGCCATTTTTGGGGTGAAACACCCTACACCTATTTTATTAGTTTTGTAATGATGGGGCTTGTGCTGCTGCTTTTTACTTATAAAAATTTTTCATTGCCGGAAGAAACGATACCGGCTAACCCACAAACCAATTTGTGAAAACCAAAATACTTAGCGAGCCCAACCAGCAAAAAGGGTTTTTATTTTTAATGTGTGCCTCGGCCGCCACGATTCCTTTGCCGGCTGCCTTTAATTCAGTAACATCTATTTTGCTGCTTTTATTTTGGCTCTTTTTTTTACCTAAAAAATGGGAACTCGCAAGCATGAAAACAATCTTGCTTCTGTCTTTCTTGTTTTGGATTTCGTTAGCCGGAATGATTTATACCCAAAATTTTGAGGAGGGTATTTTTCGTATTCAGCAAAAACTTCTTCTGCTGGTTTACCCGCTCGTGTTGGGTACGGTAGCCTGGAATTGGCAACCTTCTCGCCAGCAGATTGCCGCTGCCTTTGTTATCACAGTTTTTGTGGCTTGTGTTTATAGTTTATTTTATGCTACGGTTTACGCAGTTCAACACCAAAACACCACCTATTTTTTTTCGCATCCGCTGGCCGGTTCGTTAGATTTTTATCCGTATGTGCTCGCCCTGCTCTGCCTGGCTTCGGTTCTTATTTTAACCGAATCTTTTCTTCAGCACCAAGGGCTGCCCGATTTTTTTCTCCGGCCCGCTCCATTCTTTTCTTTACTACTATTTTTCTCGTTTTATCTTTTTCTGCTGAGTGTAATACAAATCCTTTTAGCCGGGGTAATCATAGCAGTTGTTTATATCTTTCGCCTCAGCCGGAAACGCCAATTGCTTTTGGCTTGGCTGCTTGCTTTAGCGAGTCTGGCAAGTGCTTTTATTTTTTGGGTGCCTTCGCTGCACACTAAAGTAAACGATCTTCTGAATGGAAAGCAGAATACCATACCGCTGGATCGCGATGCTTCGCTCGGGTTTATAGCGTGGAATGGTATGGCCATGCGCAAAGCGGTTTGGACCTGCACACTCGATGCCATCAAAATCAATCCGCTGCTGGGGGTGGGCACAGGCGATGGCCAGGATGAATTGCAACAGGCGTACGAAAAAAGACAGTTTTATTTTGCATCGCGCTACAACCGGTTTAACACTCACAATCAGTATTTGCAGACGGTTGTTAATTTCGGATTGATTGGATTGGCAGCCTGGGTTGTTTCACTTGTTCTCTTATTCCGAAATTTAACCGGCCACTGGCTGGCTCAATGCCTGCTGGCGGCTTGCCTTTTTGCCATGCTTACCGAATCCATGCTGGAAACCAACAAAGGAATATTGGCCGTAGCTTTTCTTCTTTCTGTTTTTTCTTTGCCCGGCCTCCATCAAACTTCACCCCGTGCCTGATAGAAACGCCTCTCAAAAAAAAGTAATTAGCCTGCAGATCAGCCTCACTGCGTATGCCGATGCGCTGCAACAAATTATTCAGTTAGGGAAAACAAACACCCCCTCGTATGCCTGCTTTGCCAACGCCCACATGACGGTGGAAGCAAAAAAATCAACGGCTTTTCAAAGTCAGGTAAACGGCTCCACTTTTACTTTTGCCGATGGCATGCCATTGGTCTTTGCCCTTCGCCTGCTGTATGGAATAAAACAAGACCGCATAGCCGGCATGGATTTGATGGGGAGTGTGCTGCAAGCATGCGAAAACAACCGGCTCTCCGTTTTTTTTTATGGATCTACCCCGGCTCTGTTAGAGCGACTAAAAGATAAGGCGCAAAAAAAATTTCCACACCTTATCATAGCCGGAATGATATCGCCCCCGTTTCGGGTATTGACGGAAGAAGAAAGACAGCAACACCTTAACGCCATCAATGCTTCGGGGGCGGGTATTGTGTTAGTAGGGCTCGGCTGCCCCAAGCAAGAAATGTGGATGGCGAAAAACAGTAATTCCATAAATGCTTGCCTGCTGGGTGTGGGAGGCGCCTTTGAAATTTATGCAGGGGTTACCACGCGAGCTCCCCAATGGATGTGTGCGCTTGGTATGGAATGGTTTTTTCGGTTTTTACAAGAACCTAAGCGATTGTTTAAACGCTATGCCGTTACCAATACCTTATTTTTGTGGTACTTCATAAGCCAATTCATTACCCGAAAATAAAATAGTGTGCCGTACTCGTATAGTAAAAAGATGAACAACAACTCATTGGAATGACTCGTCAATATTCAAATACAAAAGTAAAAGCCAATTATCTGTTTGAAAAAATAGCATTTATTTTTTTGTATCCATTTTTGCTAATACAACGACCGGCTCGGAAAACACCAGAACGAATTTTATTAATCGAACCCTTTCAACTAGGCGATGTTATGTCGCTTACGCCTCTGATTGCTCCACTACAAACGAAGTATCCGAATTGTAAAATTTATTTTCTTTCAAAACCTAACTCTGTTTATCTACTAAAATATGATACTCGTGTTGACGGAATATTCACAGCAGATTTTCCATGGTCTGATCATGGAGCAAAAAAATCAGGTATAGTGCGATGGATGAAAGCATTCGTTAACACGTGGAGACTTAGGGCTCATCGTTTTGATTTGGGCATTGATACCCGGGGAGACGTTCGCTCTCAGATTTTATTGGTTTTGGCAGGGTGTAAATCCAGACTTGGGTATACAAATTACTTGCACTCAAATATAAACCTGAGGGGGCATTTGCTTACCAAACAAAAAAACAACAGCACATTTCGCCACCGCTACCAATGGAATCTTGATCTTCTTTCCTTAATTGACTTTACAGAAACTGAATTGTTTCCTGTCAAGTTTCCTTGTTTTATCCCCGATCAACTAAAAATCTCCCCTCCTTCATCTGAAACGATTGTTATCCATGTTGGAGGGGGGTGGGTATATAGGCGTTGGTCAACAACAAAGTGGACATCTTTAATTATGGAACTGAGCCAAAAAAAGAGCTGCCCTCTCTTTATTATCGGAGGTCCCGGTGAACGGGATATTATTCTTGAAATAGAAGAAAGGCTGAAACAAGTGAGCGGTCTTTCATTCAAGATAACCTCAGCAGAAGAAATGGTTAGATTGATTTGGCAAAGTGATTTATTTATTTGCCTTGATAGCGGCCCCATGAACTTGGCTACTTGTTTAAATAAAAAAATAATTGCTTTGTTTGGCCCGGGAGATTCATCTATGTGGCAACCCCTAAATCCACAGGGTAGATATATTCAAAAGACAAGAAAGTTTCCGTGCAGCCCCTGCTTACAAGTAGTGTGTATCCACCCACAAAAAAACTGCATGGACGAAATCACAGTAGACGATGTGATGGCACTGGTGGCTGACGCTTAATTGGTTTGGGTTTATTACCTCAAGCGTGTTATTTTCGCCATTCTAAATTGTACTCATGAAAAGATCAAAATCCAAACTCACCAACAGTGTGCATGTCGGCTCAGCGGGCGATCCGGTTTATGGTGGGTTAGTAAACCCCATCTATCCTTCCTCGGCCTATGATTATGGCACGGAGGTGCTTTATCCGCGCTACTTTAACACACCCAACCAAACGGCAGTGGTACAAAAACTGGCATCGCTGGAAAATGCCGAAGATGGTTTGTTGTTCAGCTCGGGCATGGCCGCCATTATGACTACGCTGTTTGCCCTGCTTAAACAAGGCGATCATATTCTTTTTCAAAAAGATTTATACGGAGGCACCCACCATGCCGCTCTGCACGAACTAAAACGCTACGGCATAGACCACACCATGGAAGACGTGGCCGATCTTAAAAAATTTGAACGGGCTATTCGCCCTAACACCCGGGTAATTTATATTGAAACACCGTCTAACCCGTTGCTGAAAATTACCGACATCGCGGCTGTAGCCCGTATAGCCCAAAGCAAAAAAATTATTACGGTAATAGACAACACGTTTGCTTCGCCTGTTAATCAAAACCCACTCGATCTGGGCATGGATGTGGTAACCCACAGCGGCACCAAATACATTGGCGGGCATAGCGACCTGAGTTGCGGGGTGGCGGTTGCCTCTAAAAAATTAATTAAAGAAATACGAAACACCGCCATGCACTTTGGCGGCAACCTAAATGCGTCTTCGGCATACCTGATCGAACGGAGCTTGAAAACCATTGTGCTGCGCGTGCAACAGCAAAATAAAAATACCCTGACGCTCGCCCGCTTTCTGCAAAGCGAGCCGGGCATAAAATCCGTTTACTACCCCGGGTTAAAAGATCACCCCGGCCATGCCATTGCCAAAAAACAAATGCCGGGCGGCTTTGGCGGCATGTTGTCGTTCGAGGTTAAAAACGATCCCGAAAAATTCTTGAAAAAATTAACCCTCATACGCAAAGCCATCAGCTTAGGAGGAGTAGAGAGCACCATTGCCCAGCCGGTGAAAACTTCGCATGCCAAGCTTACAGCCCAAGAACGAAAAGCAGCCGGCATCTCCGATAAACTTTTGCGTTTGTCGGTAGGCATTGAAGAGGTGAAAGACCTGATTGACGACATCTGCCACGCTCTCTAAAATTTCAATCTTATGATCGTACGCGAAGCCACCGAAAAAGATATTCCCGATCTGATTGATTTTCAACTTAAGATGGCATTGGAAACCGAAAACATTACGTTGAAGATCAGTTCGCTTACCCGGGGCATACAACGGATGTTTAAAGACCCCACCAAAGGCCGGTATTATGTAGCTGAAGAAAAAAATGAAACCATAGGTTGTTTGATGACTACCTCCGAGTGGAGCGACTGGCGCGATGGTACGGTATTATGGATACAATCTGTTTATGTGGTAAAAGCGTACCGAGGCCAGGGCGTTTTCAAAGAAATGTATGCTCATATTCAGCAGTTGGTAAACGAAGCCCCCGACCTAAAGGGCATCCGCCTGTATGTAGATAAATCGAACACGGCTGCTCAGCGCACCTACCAACAAGCCGGCATGAACGGAGACCACTACATGGTGTATGAGTGGATGAAAGAGGAGTAACCAAATGCGCTCAGTTTTTTAACCACTGTTGCGGATCGAGTGCTACGATATTTTTGCGGATCTGAAACCGCAATTCAGAGATGCCCTCGGCTGTAGTGAGTACGCGGCCGAGTTCTTCGTTTACCGATACTTTCTGCCCGGGTTTTACAAATACATCTTTTAAGCCGCTGTACACTGAAAAATATTCTCCGTGGCTAAGGATGATGGTGTTGCCAATGCCGCGGATAAAAGCAATGCGCGAAACACGCCCGGTATAAATGGCTCGCACCGGCTCATTAGCCTTAGTCTGAATATTTACACCATCGTTTTGCACTTCAATGCCTCGGAGCACCGGGTGCATTTGCCGGCCAAAATGTTGCGATACAAAACCCGAAACCGGCCACGGAAATTTTGATTTGTTCTCTTCAAAAGAAGATGATAATGCCACGCTTTCATCGGAGGCTATTACTTCTTTGCCTTTATTTTTATGACGCTCGCGGGCCGCCCGCTCCAGTTCTTCTTTTACAATTTTGGCAATGAGCTCATCCAGTTCGGCCACGGCTTTTTTGGTTTGCTCTAACTCACGCTTCAGTTGCTTCTCTTCTTTCTCCAAGTTGCTTACTACGTTGCGTTGCTTTTTTTTCAGTTTAACGAGGTGCGTGCTTTGATTTACTTCGTCTTCCAGCAGTGTTTTCTTTTCGCTCCGCTTTAATTCGGTTTGTTTTACTTGCTCGCTTAGTAAGATTTGGGCTTTGCTAATGGCCTGCGTTTGCTCTTGCCGCGCCTGGCCATATTGCTGCATATATTTCAGTCGCATGAGCAACTGATCAACCGTTTGGGCAGAAAACAAATAAGTAAGTTTGTCTGTTTTGCCGCTGGCTTTCTGGGCGGCATAGAGCATGGCGGCATATTCTTCTTTTAAATCGGTTACATCTTTTTGCATCGCCTCAATAATCTGGTTGTCTTCGTCTATGTCGTTATCCAATAAACCAATTTCGCTTTTGGTGGAGGTAATGAGGGTTTCTTGTTGTTCGATGCGCTTGTTTAATGCGGTTAGCTCGCCAATAGAGCTCTTTTTTTCTTTGGATGTTTCGTCTAAGATTTTTTCAGTCTCGCGGATGCGTTCAATATTTTTTTGTCTTTCTTTTTGCAGATCCTCTTTTTTTCGTTGTTGCGCGAAGGCCGCTAAACCAACTCCGAGAAAAAAAAACAGATAGAGGATTGTGTACCGTATTTTACCTGCGATCATAACGCTTGGGGATGTTAAAAGGGAACCGTAATTCGCGGGTGCCTACTTCGGCTTTGGTGTACTCAAAAACGATGGTGTTGTTCATAATCCCTTTCAGAGTTTTGTAGGCCACCTCAATGGTTCCTTTGTAGGGAAACAGCTTATCGCCCACAGGCTCAAAATCGGCATACACAATTTTTACGGAGCTTCCTGAGGTTGATTCAGCCATATCTACCCGCTCCAGCTTCTTTGTGTTTTTGTTGATCAGGTTTTCAATTTTTGTCGTTGCTTGCTGTTGAATCAGTTTATTGAAAAATGTTTCTTCTTCTATCGTGTCTTCGGGCCGTCTGGGGATAATCGGATTTCCCAGCAAAGCTGCCTGAATGACCTCGTAGCTTACATGGAAATTAAATTTTTTGGAAAGTTCATCGTATTTAAAAACATAGTACTCTTTCTGTACGTTGCTCACAATGGTAATCGAATCTTTATTGGCCAGTACGGATCCGCCCTGCACGCCTATGACGGTAAGTTTCATCCAGATTACGCTGTCTTTGCGAATGCGTATATGAGCCTTTACTTCGCGCTCCCGGTTGTTGTCGCGAAAAGCCAGCCGGGCCTTGCCGTGCATGTACTCAAAATCAATTTGTTGGATGTCTATGGTTTTGGGCGGCTTGGGCAGCAAGGGCACCAGCTTTTTATGACAGCCCGTTAAGGCCAACAGAAATAAACCGATTGTAAAAAATGATATGTTGATTTTTGCCATTCGCCTGCTGCAACCCATTTCTAAAAAACTGAGGTTAATAAATTTTTCGGTTAGTAATTTTTTTGTTGAGCACCTCGTTGCTGCCGTTCAGTAATTTTGCTTTTTGCCACTGCGCCACAGCCTCATCTACATGGCCCAGCCGGTATAAGATGTCGCCATAATGTTCAAAGTTTACGGCACTGCCTTTTTCCTGCTCAAATATTCGTTCCATTACTTTTTTGGCCTCCTTATATTTTCCGAGTTGATACAGCACCCAGGCGTGGGTATCAATAAAAGCCGTGTTATCGGGCTGTAGTTTAAGGGCATGAGCCGACATTTTTTCGGCTTTTTCTAAATCAGCTTTACGCAAGGCCAGATAGTAGCTGTAGTTGTTAAGTACATAATCGTTGTCGGGGTTGTTGGCCAGGGCTTCATCATACGCCTGGTCTGATTTGGCATCGTCATGGATGGCGTTATACGAATCGCCCAGCATGCCCAAAATTTCGCTCATGAGGTTTTTGTTGCCGGAAGAAAATTTTCTGGATTGCTCCAATACTTGGATGGCTTCGCGGTAATGTTTCTTCTGAAGGTTGCCGATTCCGCTGAAGTAATAAAGAATAGACTGGTTGGGGAACACTTCAAGGGCTTTTTCGGCATGGATAATGACACTATCGGCCAGACCCGACTGGGCTTCGAGCGAGAGTAAATTTTGCCAGGCTTCCAGATGGTTGGTATCTATCTGCACGGCTCGCGCGTATTCGGCCCGGGCTTCTTGGTTTTTTTCCATCGTTAGAAAAAGATCTCCGCCCAGCAGGCATACATTGGCATCCTGAGGGTAGTGATCTTTTAGTTTTTTAAACAGCTCCTGAGCCAGATTTTGAAGATTTTCATCTTTCATTTTTTTGCTTTTCAACTGAGCCAGCAGGGCATTGTATGTTCCCAGCATAATTACTTTACTGCCCACTTCTACTTGCGGGTCGTCTATCAGTTTGGCAACCAGGTCTCTGGATTTTTTTTCCTGCCCCGACTCGCGGTATAAACTGGCTAATAATATTTTCGAGTTAGCTGCATCGAGGTGGGTGTCTAAAAACTTTTCAACCAACGCAACTGACTGGCTGAAATTATTTTGCTGAGAAAGCAATTCGGCTTGTGCCATCACATACCGTTCTTCGTCCGGGTAGGCCTGCATCAGTTTTTCTCCTTCTTGCAAGGCCTCTGCCCATTTTCCTTTGGCACCATAAATCCGTTGCTTTTGCAACGAGGCTATCTCATTAATACCCATGGCTACCTCGGCCCGGTTGTAAACTTTAAGAGCTTCATCGAGCTGGTTATTTTGCAGGTAGATCGCGGCCAACTCAAATAAACTTTCTTCGGTGCCCTTTACTTCCTTTAGCATGGCCTCCAGTATTTTGGCAGCTTTGTCGAGTTGGTGCTGGTTCAGGTAAATACGCGAAGCCAACAGGTAATAAAATTTATTTTTTTTCTCCAGTTGTAGAGCCGTTTCAATGTTTTTGGCCGCCCGGGCAAGGTCTTCTTCTTTATTCCCTTTTAAGCAGATATCGGCTATCTTATAATAGGCGGCTGCGTTGTCGGCATGGTATTCCAGCGACTGCTGAAAAAAGGAAAGAGCTTTGCTGTAATCTTCCAGGATGTAAAATTTTTCGCCATCCATAAAAAAGCGTTCGGCTACAGCACTGCGTGCGCCCGTGGCTACTTCCGAGGGTTTGTTTTTTTTATGGCGCTGGGCTAAAACACCTTGTCCCTGCATTAAAAGACAGGTGGAAAAGATTAGGGTAAATATTCGCTGGCTCAACTTGTTCGCGTTCAAACTTCAAACTTACATGATTAACCCGTAATTCGCACGAGGATGACAAAAATTGGCTGAGGAAGGATGCCGCCTCCTGAATTAAAATATGATGAGTTCCGCTCCCTTGGGGTTTACTAAAAATGAGTTTATTACATTCTGAACCGTGCGATTTTCCTTGCCGGGTTTAATGATCTTTCGTGCCGACTCAAAATCGGCAATAGGCTCGTGCTTATTAAAAAAACCAAAACCCAGATAATTTCCGTTTTCCAGCAGCACCAACGAATTTTCCAGATGAGTTCTTCCTGGCCCGATGATGGCCAAGGTATGGCCCGGCTGCTGAAATGAATTGACGGCCGCCTGGGCACGCTTGTTATATTTCTTTGCCGATTCAATGGCCTGGCAGGCTCCCCGGCACGAGCCAGACTGGTAGCTGTAACACAAACCTTTGGCTATCTGCAGCCCGCTAAGCTTGGGGCAGAGATCAAATTCTTTTACTTTTTCCCACCAAAAATTCCATCCATCGCCTTTGCTGCTAAACGTAATCAGGGGGCCGGAGCCTCTGGTAACATGGTTTACACAAAAGCGCAGGTAGCCGTTGCGGTCTTCATAACGGTAGAGGCCCCACTCTTCCGGCTTGTGTTTTTGTGCCAGATTATATTTCGGCCACCATCGTCTGATTTCCTGCGATTCCAGAATCAAAGCGATTAACTCATTGCCGGTAAGTTCGTAGGTAATATGGTGAACTTCGTTGCGTATGTTAGAGCGGTTCCATTCGCGGGCATCTCCGGTAAAATGGCCGGCTATTCTTTTTTTAATACTAATGGCCTTGCCCACATAAATAATCTGGCGGTGGCGATCTAAAAAATAATAAACGCCCGGCTTGGGCGGTAGCTCATCATATTCTTCTTTCGGCAAATGAGGGGGGAGAAGGGTTTCGCCCGAATTCCGTTTTAGCGCTTTTTCAATGAAGCCATGCTGGTCGCGCTTCAGAAGTACATCAAAAATTTTGGCGGTAGCCAAAGCATCTCCGCCCGCCCGGTGGCGGTCCGGAATTTTTATGCCCAGGCTTTCGGCCAAGCGCCCCAACCCATACGAAGGAAGGCCGGGAATGATTTTTCGCGACAAGCGTACCGTGCAAAGTTTTTTAGGATGCCACACCAGGCCGGCCTCTTCAAATTCTTTTTTCAGAAAACTGTAATCGAAGTGCGCATTGTGGGCCACAAACACCCGCCCGTTCAGCCAGTGGTATATTTCGTGGGCCACATTTTTAAAGGAAGGCGCTTCCTTTACCATCTCGATATCGATTCCCGTAAGGCCGGTAATAAACGGAGGAATCGACCGGCCCGGGTTAATCAGCGTTTTGTAGTGATGGGTAATTTGCAACCCATCGTGGAGATAGATGGCAATTTCCGTAATGCGATGGTGGGCGGCAAAACCTCCGGTCGTTTCAATATCCACAATGGCGTACATGCGCAGGCAAGATAAGGCAGGCAATTCCTGAAAAAAAGATTTACCCTGAATTATACAGGTAAACTATTTTTAGTGCCGTGAAAAATTAAATAGATGAACCGAAGGATAACCTTAAAAAAACCGATGAATGATTTCTAAGATAGGTTACCCATTACTTTTTATGCTGCCTTTCATCAAAAAAAAGATATTAGCCACTGCAATCTTTCTTAGCTTTCCCATCCATTTATTTTATTTACCATGAAGAAAATAGTTTTCCTTTTGTTGATGGCCGCAGCCGCCCGGGCACAACAACTTACCGAACTAACAGTAGAAAAAATTATGCGCGACCCCAAGTGGATGGGGGAGTCTCCGTCTAACGTATTCTGGAGCGACAACAGCCAGCAACTTTATTTTTCCTGGAACCCCGAACGTTGGCCGGGCGATTCGCTTTATTCGGTTACGCCTGCCCGGCTAACCCCGGTAAAAGTAGCGGCCGCTGCGCGCAGGCAGCTTCCTTCGGGGTTTGGCGATTATAATTTAACCAAAACAAAAAAGACGTATGAGAAAAACGGAGATATTTTCTTGCTCGATATCCCTTCCGGGAAAATAACTCAAATTACCAACTCCGTAGAGCGGGAATCCAACCCTCAGTTTTCTTTTGATGAAAAAAAAATTCTGTTTCAGACCAACGGCAATTTATACCAATGGGAAATCGGTGCCGGCACATTTAAACAACTGACTGATTTTAGAAAGGGAAGTAAAAAACCAGCTCCTAAATTATCGGAACAGGAAAAATGGCTGAAGGCCGATCAGCTGGCTTACCTTCAGGTATTAAAAGAGCGACACACGAACAAAATTCTTTCCGACAAAGGCAATCAAGGCAATTTACCCAAACGGCCAAAAGAAATTTACCTCGATGAAAAACAAGTGGGCGATATTCAGTTGAGCCCCGATGAAAAATATATTACCTACCGGCTGAGCAAAAACCCCGGTGCTAAAAATGCTTTCGTGCCCAACTATGTTACCGAAACCGGCTTTACAGAAGATATCCCCTCGCGCACCAAAGTAGGCGCAGCCCAAACTACCCAAGAACTCTATGTGTACGATCTGACGAAAGACACCGTGCTGCAAGTAAAGACCGACCCGATACCGGGCATAGCCGATGTACCCAGTTTTAAAAAAGAATACCCGGCCAAAGACAAAAAAGAAAAATCACAAACCCGGGCAGTCCTTTTTCAAAGTTTGGTGTGGAGCCCCGATGGAAAAAACAATATGCTCTCTATCCGCTCGGCCGACAATAAAGACCGTTGGATTATGTCGCTCGATGTAGTCACTCAAAAACTAAAAATTCTTGATCACCAGCATGACGATGCCTGGATTGGCGGCCCGGGCACAGGCGGATTTTTTCAAGGTGTTAATCTGGGTTGGATTAACCCAACCACGGTTTGGTTTCATTCGGAAGAGAGTGGATACTCTCATCTTTACACGGTTGACCTGACAACAGGAAAAAAGACGCCCCTCACCTCCGGCTCTTTTGAGGTGCAGCAGGCTACCCTCTCTAACGACAAAAAGTTTTTTTATATCGTTACCAACGAATCGCATCCGGGCGAAAAACAATTCTATAAGCTATCTGTAGCCGGGGGCAAGCCCGAGCGCATTTCGCTCCGTACCGGTGCGTACGAAGTGTTCCTCTCGCCAGACGAAAAATGGATTGCCTACCGCTACTCGTACAGCAACCAACCCTGGGAGTTATATCTTCAGGAAAATAAAAAAGGAGCCAAAGAAATTCAGGTAACTAACTCCGTTTCGGTCGAATTTAAATCTTACCCCTGGCGCGACCCCCTCGTTACTACCTTTAAAGCCCGCGATGGGGCACAGGTTTATGCCCGCCTGTACAAGCCGGCTAAACCCAACGGAGCGGCCGTGGTATTTGTGCATGGTGCCGGCTATCTGCAAAACGCCCACAAGTGGTGGAGCAGCTACTTCCGCGAATTTATGTTTCACAATTTGTTGGCCGATAAAGGGTACACCGTACTCGATATGGATTATCGCGCCAGTGCCGGGTATGGCCGCGATTGGCGAACAGGCATCTACCGCTTTATGGGCGGCAAAGACCTGACCGATCAGGTAGACGGGGCGAAGTGGCTGGTAGAGAATCACGGGATTGATTCTAAACGAATCGGCATTTATGGCGGCTCGTATGGCGGCTTCATTACCCTGATGGCTATGTTTACCACCCCCGATGTGTTTGCGGCCGGGGCAGCGCTGCGCCCGGTTACCGATTGGGCGCATTACAATCACCCTTATACCTCCAATATTTTAAATGAACCTTTTACCGACAGCCTCGCGTATGAAAAGAGCTCGCCAATTTATCATGCCGAAGGATTGAAAGGACACTTGTTGATTTGCCACGGTATGGTAGATACGAATGTGCATTTTCAGGATGCTGTGCGCCTCTCGCAACGGTTAATTGAGTTAGGCAAAGACAACTGGGAGTTGGCCGCCTACCCGGTGGAAGACCACGGTTTTGTAGAACCCAGCAGCTGGACGGACGAATACAAACGCATATTAAAATTGTTTGAAGAAAATTTGAAAAAATAATTTTGTGTACGGCTCGTATATTTATAATCTATCTTCAATGAATTTCGTACTCAATTAATTGTTAAGCTATGAAAACCTGGCTGATCGTATTCGTTACCCTCAATTTTTTCTCAGGCATTCTTTCGGCCCAAAACAAAGATGTTACCGAAATGTATTCGTTTCGGGTTGGGTACGATGAAGACGAAAACAGCCTGAGGCGGTTCTATACCATCATTGGCTCGCCCGCCCGTTGCGAGCGCTTTAAAAAATTCTATTCCGATTATAAAGCCCAATTAGAAAAACTTCCATTTGAGCAGATGAGCACCGGTGGCAAGGTGGACTGGCTGCTGCTGAAACGGGAGCTCGACAGCAAACTATTCCAGTTATCTGTAGAAGAAAGTGATTATGGAAAACTGACCAAATATGTTTCGTTGGCCGCTCCGTTGTATGATATTGAAAAACTGCGCACCCGTGGAATCCATTTAAAGAGTCAGGAAGTAGCCCAGCAACTAACCGATATTCGCAAAGCGGTGATCAGCATGACCGCCCAACTCAAGCAAGAGCCTAACCTTCCGCCCCAGTTGGCACATCGTGCCGAAGAAATTGTGAAAGGGCAACAAGCCGCTTTGAAAAGCGTATTCGATTTTTACAACGGTTACGATCCGCAGTTTACCTGGTGGGTAACGAAACCCTATCAAAAATTAGACACAGCATTGATGAAATATGCAGGTCAGCTAAAACAAAAAGTAGATCAATCGTTGCTGCCTAAAGACGATGGCAGCGGCATCATCGGCAACCCCATTGGGCGGGAAGAACTCATTCGCCTGTTGCAATACGAAATGATTCCCTATTCTCCTGAAGAACTGATAGACATAGCCAACAAAGAATTTGCCTGGTGCGATGTAGAACTTCTGAAAGCCTCACGCGAGATGGGCTTTGGCGACAACTGGAAACAAGCACAGGAAAAAGTGAAACAGAGCTATGTGCCCGAAGGCTACCAGCCGGAAGCCATGCTGAAGTTATACAATGAATCAGTCGATTTTTTGAAAAAAAATAAGTTGATCACCATTCCTCCCTTAGCCGAAGAAACCTGGCGTATGCGGATGATTCCGCCCAAGCAACAATTAATCAGCCCTTTCTTTTTGGGCGGAGAAGTATTACAAATTTCTTACCCCACCGGAGAGATGGATCATCTTGATAAACTGATGAGCATGCGCGGCAACAACCCGCACTTTTCGCGCGCTACTGTGCACCACGAATTAATTGCCGGCCATCATTTACAAGGGTTTATGAACAACCGGTATAAACCGTATCGCAACTACTACACCCCTTTTTGGATTGAAGGATGGTCGCTCTACTGGGAGTTTATTTTATGGGATATGAAATTCCCCCAGTCGCCCGAAGATAAAATCGGGATGCTGTTTTGGCGTATGCACCGTTGTGCCCGCATCATTTTTTCCCTCAATTATCAGTTAGGGAAATGGACCCCCCAGCAGTGCATTGATTTTTTGGTTGATCGGGTAGGCCATGAACGTGCCAATGCCGAGGGCGAAGTGAGGCGATCGTTTACGGCAAACTATGGCCCACTGTATCAACTGGCATACATGACAGGCGCCTTTCAGTTTTATGCGTTAAAAAAAGAATTGGTGGATTCCGGGAAGATGACCTACCAGCAATATCATGATGCGGTGATGCGCGAAAACGCCATGCCGGTAGAGATGGTGCGCGCCATTCTAACCAACCAGCCGCTTACCCGCGATTTCAAAACTTCGTGGCGGTTTTACCAGAAATAATTTAGGAGCATTGCCGGGCACAATGAAAACGATCCGTTGGGGCATATTAGGTTGCGGAAAAATAGCCCGCAAATTTGCCGCAGATCTAAGGTGGGTACAACGAGCTGAATTAGTAGCCGTAGGTGCCCGCGAAAAAATGACAGCCGAAACTTTTGCCAAAGATTTTCCGGTTCAATACGTACATAACAGTTACCGGGCATTAGCCGAAAATCCTGCTGTAGATGTAATCTATATTGCCACTCCTCACGGCTTTCATCATGAGCACACTCTTTTGTGTTTGAAAAACAAAAAAGCAGTTTTGTGCGAAAAGGCTTTTTCGATTAACCAAACCCAGGCAAGAGAAATGATAGCCGAAGCCCGTCATCAAAATATTTTTTTGATGGAAGCCTTGTGGACTAAGTTTCTTCCGCATTATAAAAAAATGAAAACGCTGATAGTTGAAGGAAAGATCGGACACATTCAAAACATAGCTGCCAATTTTGGATTTATTCCCACACCCCCGGTGGCTTCTCGTCTCTACGACCCAAAGTTGGGAGGTGGTTCCCTGCTCGACATCGGTCTTTATCCTGTTTTTTTGACTTTAGATTTACTGGGAAGGCCCGATGAAATAAGTGCTGTAATGACACCTTCGCCCGAAGGAACCGACAGCCAATGTGCTATCCAGTTTTTTTATAAAAGCGGAGCTTTAGCACAACTTTTTTCCACCTTCCTTTCAAACCTTTCCACCGGTGCCGATATTGGAGGCGACAAAGGGAGAATCCGGCTTACTCACCGCTTCCACGGACCTACTACCCGGCTGGAATATTATTCCGGCATTGTCGATACGGGCGAAACTTTATCTTTTGAAACAGCCAAAGGATTCGGCTATGAATACGAAGCACAACATGTTACCGATTGTTTGTTGCAAAACCTGACGGAAAGCCCGGTAATAACCCATGCCGATTCCATCCTGCTGATGGAAACACTCGACCGCATCCGTGTGCAGGCAGGCATTCGCTATCCGGCTGACGATCATTAGTTTATAAGAAATCTTTTTTTGCTTCTTCAATGGCAATTTGCCGTACCTTTGCAGGGATTTATGACACCTACACAAACTATCGTATTATATCGGCCGTTGCTACACACCATTGCATGCAATCTGGTGAAATGTAAGGAAGATGCAGAAGATATTGTGCAGGAAACATTTATGAAGTGGCTGAGCCTGGATCAGAAAAAAATTGAAAATACCAAAGCCTATTTAATCCGGGCTGTTACCAATAATTGCCTGAACCACCTGTCGTCTCTTCGCAAAAAAAAGGAAGAATACTTAGATCATCTTCATTTGCCGGAATTACTAAACCGATTTAAGGAAATCAATTTGTCTAAAATGGATTTAGACATCAACCTTACTCAGGCTTTTAAGATGTTGCAAGCCAAGTTAGAGCCGCTTGAGCGGGCCGTGTATTTATTGAAAGAAGGGTTTGATTTTAATTACGATGAATTGCAACAAGCCTTAAACAAGAAAAAAGACCATTGCCGCCAGTTGTTTTGCCGAGCCAAAAAAAAATTGAACGAAGAAACTTCTAAAATCCATCTCTCATTAGCCGAGGGCTCGTCTTTGTTGAAAAGTTTTAAAGAAGCTTGTGATGGCAATGCCACGTTGTTGGTAAATGAATTGAAAAAAAGTATTTCATAAAATATAGGGAAGCGACCCAATGAGGTTGTTTTACAGATCGAAAAAGAATAGTATAAAATGGAGACCGTATTAAAACCGGAAGTTCGCAAGAAACCAATCTTGAAACAGGAGATTGCTTTCATTGTAATACACCTGATGCCTTTGGGAGCTTTGTTTACAGGAGCCACCACTTTTGATTGGATCTTGTGCGCCTTCTTTTATTTCTTCCGCATGTTTTGGATTACCGGAGGGTATCACCGTTATTTTTCACATAAGTCATATAAAACCTCTCGTTGGTTTCAGTTTGTCATTGCCTTCATGGCACAAACGTCAGCTCAAAAGGGAGCCTTGTGGTGGGCAGCCCACCATCGCCACCACCATCGCTACAGCGATACACCGGCCGACCCGCACTCGATGAAGATCTACGGATTTTGGTATTCGCATGTAGGCTGGATCGTAGGCCCCGACTTTAAAGAAACCGATTATAAAACCATTGGCGATTATGCCAAATACCCCGAGTTGGTTTGGCTAAATAAATATCATCTGGTGCCGCCCGTTGTTTTGGCATTAGTTGTCATGGCGCTGGGCGCTATTGTAGATGGAGGCAGCATTACGGCTATGTTTTCCACAGCCGGATTCTCAGCTTTATTTATCGGGTTCTTTTTAAGTACCATCATCACCTATCATGGCACTTTTTCTATTAACTCCATCATGCACAAATTTGGTCGGCAGCGTTACCAAACCGGTGATGAATCGCGCAACAGTGTGTGGCTGGCTTTACTTACCATGGGCGAAGGCTGGCACAATAACCACCACTACTACGAAGTGTCTTCGCGCCAGGGTTTTTTTTGGTGGGAAGTAGATATTACATACTATCTCTTACGCGGCTTTCAAGCCATCGGCTTGATTTGGGAACTGAAAGGCGTGCCGAAACATATCAAATTCTCTAAAGACAAACAGCACGCACAAGAACTGAAAAAGCAATTCGATACTCTCCGGCCGCCCATTACCAGCGAAAGATCTAAAAGAGTAACCGAAGATGCCTCTGTCTAACGAGCAAACTTTTCTGACGAGTGCGATCAAGCTTTTTCGCTACTATAAAAAACTGGGGGAAGGGGCGATGGCACAGCTGACGGACGAAGAAATCCTCGTGCGTCCCAACGAAGCGAGTAACAACATTGCACTAATCGTACATCACCTATCCGGGAATATGCTTTCCCGCTGGACTGACTTTTTAACCAGCGATGGCGAAAAGCCATGGCGTAACCGGGAAGCCGAATTTGAAGTGGCGTATGCCAATAAAAAGGAAATGATGGAAGCCTGGGAGAAGGGATGGGGCTGCCTTCTGTCGGCTATTGAAAATTTAAAAACAGACGATCTTTCAAAGATTGTTTATATCCGGAATGAAGGCCAAACAGCGCTGGAAGCCATTCATCGGCAATTGGCACATTATCCACTCCACGTAGGCCAGATTTTGTATCAGGCCAAAGCAATCAAAGGCTTTGATTTTAAATCGCTTTCAATACCCAAAGGCCACTCTGAAAACTTTAAC
Source organism: Bacteroidota bacterium (assembly GCA_018267135.1). Lineage (GTDB taxonomy): Bacteria > Bacteroidota > Bacteroidia > Cytophagales > Cyclobacteriaceae > ELB16-189. The sequence goes on along the minus strand of JAFDZA010000025.1, from coordinate 43,051 downwards.
AAGGAAAAATTTAATCAAGAAAAAGGAAGAAGGCATTTTACAGACACACATTGATTTGGATTTTTAGCAAACCGAATTAACTTTGCAGTCCTTTTAAAGCGGGAGTAGCTCAGTTGGTAGAGCATCACCTTGCCAAGGTGAGGGTCGCGAGTTCGAGTCTCGTTTCCCGCTCAGAAGATAAAGCACCAATTTTGCCGGTGCTTTTATTTTTTAGGTTATCTGTTTTCGTGGCAATACAGAAAACAGTTCCGGGTACACCAGCTATCAATATGCGATGACTGAGAATACGTATCCGGGCGAAGTTCTAAAAAATTATGGTCTGCCCGGGTGGTGGAATTGGTAGACACGCAGGACTTAAAATCCTGTGGCCCTTAAAGGCTGTACGGGTTCAACTCCCGTCCCGGGTACTCACTTCAAATCTAAAGTCCTGATCGTCAGGACTTTTTTATTTTCCTTGTGCCGAAAATTGTGCCTAAGATTTTTAAATATAGTTAAAGTTTGGAGGGTAACGTATCAAAAATTCATGATTCATTAAAATGAAAAATGGCAACCGCTTAAGTTGTCATAATTTTTACCCTCAAGTTCGGGCTAGTATAGTAATAGTCTCAAAAATTGACCCCATATATGTCAAGTTTATAATATTAAAAACTTGTCTTTCAAAAGCACTATTTCTATCTTTACATAGTTTAATTCCTGTATAGTCAGAAATACATTAACCAATAATGGCATCTTCTACAGCACATGTCGTAAGGAAAAAGGTTGAAAAAATGCAGCCTGGGGAGGTCTTTGCCTATTCAAACTTCAACTTGGATAAATCGGAAGAATTATCGCTGGCCAAGTCGTTAAGTCGATTAACCAAGGAGGGAGCGATTGTACGTTTAGCTAAAGGAAAATATTACAAGCCAAAGAATACCTTATTTGGTAAACTAAGACCTTCTGAATCAACACTCGTTGACGCATTGACTAAGCGCAATAACCAACGAATAGGATATCTTACTGGTATCTCCGTATATAATCGACTTGGCCTTACTTCACAAATCTCAAACACGCTTGTCATTGCAACGAATAAGCCACTTCCTCCTAAGCTTTTGGAAGGATACAAAGTGAAATACGTTAGGCGAGAGTTTGACATACGCGATCAAGACATCCCATTGTTGCAAATACTTGATGCAATACGTGATATCAAAAGCATTCCGGATTCCTCTCCAGACGAAACATTAAAAGTTCTTGTTTCAAAAATTAAAGAGCTTCCGGAGGAAGATAGAAATCAAATTGTAAAGCTTGCTTTGAACTACAATGCAGCCACCCGTTCACTACTTGGCGCTATGCTGCAGCGGTATGTTCCACGCATGCCTATAAATAAACTTGCTGAATCTCTTAACGTCTTGTCCTCCTATGAAATAGGCGTTAGTGAAAACATATTGCCAAATAAATCTGACTGGAATATTAAATGACCTTTCACCAATCTCAAGAGTTTGCGGATGCGCTCCAGGCCGCTGCAGGTCATTTTAAAATGCGCCCAATTTTCATCGAGAAAGATTACTGGGTCACTTACGTTTTAAAAAGCTTATCACAATCGAAACATGTCAATGAAGTCGTTTTTAAAGGTGGTACTTCTCTTTCAAAAGCACATAATTGCATTGAGCGCTTCTCAGAAGATATCGATCTTGCGTTAGTTAAAGAATCCGAAACATCCGCTAACCAATTGAATAAAAAAATGAAATCAATTGAGGTAGCTGTTACCAAAGATTTGGAATACTTTCAGCACGAGAAAGAAGAAAAACGTGGCAGAAACAGACGAACGTTTTATAACTATGCCAAAGTACTCTCCGATGCTGACTTTGGACAAGTAAAAGATCATATACAGCTTGAGATCAATACTTTCACAAATCCCGCTCCTCACGAGGAAATAAAAATTAATTCTTACGTTGCCCAATTCCTAGAACAAGCTGGTTTCATAGATAGAATAAAGGAACATCAACTTGATCCGTTTGTGATTAAGGTACTAACACGAGAAAGGACTTTCTTTGAGAAATTACTCTCTCTTGTGCGCCTCTCCTATGAAGGCCCTGATAAACTGAGAGAAAAAATCCGGCATTTCTACGATCTGCATAAGCTGCTCGGACAACAAGATTTAACATTACTTCATCCGAAGAATTTTGAGATCATTGACCTTGTTAAAGCCGATGATAATAGTAATGAAATTTTTAAGGGTGAATGGATGAATAAACCCTTTTCGAGTTCACCTCTATTTGAAGATGTAGAAAAATCCTGGAAGGAAGTAGAAAGTACTTACAAGAAAGACCTTGCTGAATTAGTTTGGTCAGAATTGCCCGATCCTAAAAAAATTGTCTCGTCTCTTATGAGCATAAGGCAATTCGTGATCGAATATGATAGTAAATAGGAGCTGGTTGATTTTTACCTACGATTCCATGAACTTACATAGCTAAATCCCAACTCACCAACTTGAACGAACAACTCACCCGTAAGGAAATCATTGATAAAAAACTGCAAGCTGCGGGATGGAATCTTTCTGATCGGACACAGGTAGTTGAAGAATACGATATAGAGATAGGTTTACCTGAAGGAGTTAGTGAACCGGTGACCCCTTATCAAGGACATCAATATTGTGATTACGTTTTGTTTGGAAGAGATGGGAAACCTTTGGCAGTTGTTGAAGCTAAGAAAACATCCAAAGATGCTGCTGTTGGTCGCGAGCAAGCAAAGCAATATTGCCAACACATCAGAGACACGTTGGGTTACGATCTTCCGTTTTGCTTTTACACTAATGGCCATGACATTTTCTTTTGGGACATCAATAACTACCCACCTCGAAAAGTCTTCGGCTTTCCCACACGCGATGACCTGGAGCGGTTCAAGTACATTCAAAAGTCTCGTAAGTCTCTTGCGGATGAACTTATCAACACACGCATTGCTGGCCGTGATTATCAACTGCAAGCAATTCGTTCTGTACTTGAAGGCTTAGAAAAGAAAAGGAGGAAATTTCTATTGATCATGGCCACCGGCACAGGCAAGACTCGCACTTGTATTGCCTTGATTGATGCGATAATGAAAGGCGGTTGGGCTGAACGAGTTTTATTTCTAGTTGACCGAATAGCATTGAGAAATCAAACACTCGATGAATTCAAGAGCCATCTGCCTAATGAACCACGTTGGCCAAAAGAAGGTGAGTATGAAATATCAAAGGACAGGAGGATCTATGTGTCGACTTATCCCACCATGCTCAACATCATTCGTGACGATCAAAATTCTTTGTCTCCCCATTTCTTCGACTTAATTGTTGTTGATGAAAGTCACCGCTCTATTTACAACACTTATCAAGAAATTCTTGATTACTTCAATACAATAACCCTTGGGTTAACTGCTACGCCAACAGACGCGATTGATCACAATACTTTTAAGTTATTCGATTGCGAAGATGGAGTACCTACGTTTGCTTATTCTTACGACCAAGCGGTTAATAACATTCCTCCTTATCTCTGCAACTTCCAGGTGATGAAAGTCAAAACGAAGTTTCAGGAAGATGGTATAAGTAAAAGAACAATCTCACTCGAAGATCAGAAAGCACTGATGCTGGATGGCAAGGAAGTAGAAGAAATTAATTTCGAGGGCACCGACATTGAAAAGAAGGTAGTAAACAAAGGAACGAATGCACTCATCGTTCGCCAGTTTATGGAAGAGAGTATTAAAGATCCAAACGGAGTGCTGCCAGGTAAAACTATTTTCTTTTGCATGAGCATGAATCATGCGCGAAGAATTGAACAAATATTTGATGCTCTCTATCCTGAATATAATGGTGAGTTGGCAAAGGTTTTAGTTTCAGATGATCCGCGTGTTTATGGGCCAGGTGGGTTGCTCGATCAATTTAAAACAAGAGACATGCCGCGCATTGGCATCAGCGTGGATATGTTGGATACAGGCATTGACATTCGTGAACTTGTCAATCTTGTTTTCGCCAAACCTGTTTATTCCTACACTAAGTTCTGGCAGATGATTGGCCGTGGTACCAGGTTGCTTGAGCCGACAAACATGAAACCCTGGTGCAATGAGAAAGATGTTTTCTTAGTGCTTGACTGTTGGGACAATTTCGAATACTTCAAACTTCATCCGAAAGGAAAAGAAATAAGATCGCAGGTGCCGCTGCCGGTGCGCTTGTTTGGATTTCGATTAGATAAAATTGAGCAAGCGCTTGAGCTTGGCCACGAAGGAATGGCAAAGAAGGAAATTGGGAAACTGCAAAAACAAATCTCTGGTCTTCCTCAAAACTCTGTGGCGATCATGGACGCGAAGTCTTCTTTACAGCGGTTGGAGGATGCAAATTTCTGGGCTAAGCTTGATGATAAAAAAATTGATTTCCTCCGGGCTACAGTGAAGCCTTTGATGAGAACTGTCTCCAATGCTGATTTCAAAGCAATGCGTTTTGAAAAAGACATTGTTGAAGTATCCCTAGCCCATTTGAACGAGGAGAAAGAGAAGTTTGAAGCTTTGAAAGACAGTATCGTTGAAGAAATTGCAAAACTTCCATTGTCTATTAACACTGTTGCCGTTCAGGAAGAGCTGATTCGGAAAAGTCAAACCAATCACTATTGGGCTACTTCGACCGATGAAGCTTTCGATGAATTAATTGATAAGTTGAGCCCATTAATGAAATTGATTGATTCATTTGTTGTTCCTCTTGGCCCCCCTGCTTACGATCTTAAAGATGAAATCTACGCGAAAGAATTTGTTGAGTTCGGGCCTCAGCACGAAGCGTTGAGCGTGGCAAAGTATCGTGAGTTGGTGGAGAAGCGAGTCAATGAACTAGTTGCCAGAAATCCAATCCTGCAAAAGATTAAAGAAGGTAAAAGCATCAATGAATTTGAGGCCGATAAACTTGCTGATCAATTACACGAAGAACACCCGCACATCACAGTTGATTTGCTGAGAAGAGTTTATAATCATAAGAAGGCCGAGCTGGTCCAATTCATCAAACACATTTTGGGGATTCAGGTTTTAGAAAGCTTTCCTGAATCAGTATCAAAATCATTCGATCAATTCATTGCAAGTCATAGTGATCTTACGAGTAGGCAGCTACAGTTTCTCGAATTACTGAAAGGTTATATCCTTGAGAAAGGCGACCTGACAAAAAAGAATTTGATTGAATCACCCTTTACAATGCTACATCCGGAAGGAATACGTGGTGTGTTCAGCCCCAAACAGATAGAAGAAATTTTCCAATTCACTCAACGCTTAGTCGCTTAGTCCATGCTTCAGTCCAACCCGATATTAAAATCATTAATCGACAAACTTTGGAACAATTTCTGGAGTGGAGGCATATCTAATCCACTTACTGCGATAGAGCAGATCACGTATTTAATTTTCATGAAGCGGCTCGATGACCTCGAAGCCAAACGCGAACGCGATGCCGAATTCACCGGAGAGAAATATGATTCTCGTTTCAAAGGTAAATTCAAAGTGCCTGGCAGCAACGAAAGTATTAACAAGGAAAAATTACGTTGGAGTCAATTTAAACGGATGCCTGCAACCGAAATGTTGCTGCACGTGCAGACAAGAGTGTTCCCATTTCTCAAAACCCTGAACAGTGATTTATCGCCTTTCACCAAATCAATGGAGAATGCGGTATTTATTATGCCGAAGCCGTCACTTCTGGTTGAAGCAATTAATATCATTGAGCAGATCTTTATAGAAATTGAAAAAGATGCCACTGAAGGAGGCCAGGCTTTTCAGGATATTCAGGGCGATGTATATGAAATGCTGTTGAGCGAAATTGCTTCGGCTGGGAAGAACGGACAGTTTCGCACACCACGCCATATTATTAAACTGATGGCCGAATTGGTAGAGCCGCAGCTTGGCCAGCGCATCGCAGATCCCGCCTGCGGCACGGGAGGGTTTTTGTTGGGAGCCTATCAATACATGCTTACTGACCTGGTGAGAAAGAAGAATCCAAAAAAATTGTCGAGAGACGAAGACGGCTTCGAACGAAGCACGATGAGTGCTGCTCTTACAGAAAAAGTAAGGAAAACGCTAAATGACAGTCTCTACGGATTTGACATTGATACTACCATGGTGCGCCTCGGTGCCATGAACATGATGATGCACGGCATAGACAATCCGCACATTCATTATAAAGACACGCTCAGCAAAAGTTTCAATGAAGACAGTCAGTACCATATCATCCTGGCAAACCCGCCCTTCACCGGCAACATTGATAAAGGCGATATTAATGAAAGCCTGAAACTGCCTACTACAAAAACAGAACTGCTTTTTACCGAGCGAATCTTTAACATGCTGCGCATGGGTGGCACGGCTGCTGTGATTGTACCGCAAGGCGTATTGTTTGGCAGCGGCAAAGCCTTTGTGATGGCACGAAAGAAAATGGTAGAAGAAGCCGAGCTGAAAGCCGTGATCACTTTGCCAAGCGGAGTATTTAAACCGTATGCTGGAGTAAGCACTTCCATTTTGATTTTCACCAAAGGAGGCGAAACGCAACACACCTGGTTTTATGATTTGCAAAGCGATGGCTACACATTGGACGATAAGCGCAACAAATTAGACGCCTATGGCGACTTGCAGGATGTAGTAGAGCGCTACAAGAAACGTGACGTAAAGAAAGACAAAGACCGAACGAAGAAATTTTTCTTTGTGCCTAAGAAGGAGTTGGTGGAGAATGAATATGATTTGAGTTTGAGCAAGTACAAGGAAGAAGTGTATGAGGAAGTGAGTTATGAGAAGCCTATCGCCATTATTAAGCGACTGGATAAAATAGAGAATACGATCGTCAAGGAGTTGGATTTATTGAAAGAACTCGTCAAATGAAGTGGGTTAAATTAGGTGATGTTCTCAAGATTACGTCCGGTGGAACTCCATTGACTTCGAAGAGAGAATACTATGACAATGGCACGGTTCATTGGGTAAAGACAGGCGACCTTAAACAACAATACCTTTCCGATACTCCCGAGCGAATTACTCAATTGGGATTAGAAAATTCATCGGCTAAGATTTTTCCAATAAACACAGTTCTAATAGCGATGTATGGAGCGACAATTGGCAACGCTTCTATTCTAAAAGTGACTGCAGCAACAAATCAAGCATGTGCTGCTCTTCTACCGAATGAAAACATCAATGAAGAATACTTGTATTTTTATTTGAGAACAATTAAACAAAAATTGATTGATCAAGGAGTAGGAGGGGGACAACCAAACATTTCTGCGACCATCCTCAAGCAGACCAATTTTCCATTGATTCCCCTTGAAGACCAAATCTACATCGCCAATATTTTAAGCAAAGCCGAGGCATTGATCAGTCAGCGCAAAGAAAGCATCCGCCTGCTTGATGAATTTTTGAAGAGTACATTTTTGGAGATGTTTGGTGATCCATCTGGTAACAAGAAAAAATTTCCGATTGGAAAAATTCGGGATGTAGTAAGTGAAGTAAAGTATGGAACAAGCAAACCTGCTGAAGAGAGTGGCGCTTATCCATACTTGAGAATGAATAATATTACGTCAGAAGGGTATTGGGATTTTACCTCACTCAAGCATATTAACATTGAAGACTCGGAAAGAGAGAAATATATTGTACGAAAGGGTGATCTGGTTTTTAACAGAACAAATTCAAAGGAATTAGTTGGGAAGACTGGTGTCTTTAATTCTGAAAGTGAAATGGTGATAGCTGGATATCTCATTAGAGTAAGAACAAATGGAAAGGCTAATCCGTGGTACTTATGGGGATATCTAAATTCAATTCACGGAAAGAAGACTCTATTAGGAATGTGTAAGAGCATTGTTGGAATGGCAAATATTAATGCTCAAGAATTACAAGACATTAGAATAATTATTCCTCCAATTAAGCTTCAGACCCAATTCGCACACATCGTAGAAAAAACAGAAGTTCTCAAAACTCAATACCAAAACAGCCTACAAGAATTAGAAAACTTATACAGCAGCCTGAGCCAGAAGGCTTTCAAAGGAGAATTGATTTTGAAAGGAAAGGGCTACCCTTTTGCACCGCTTGAAGGCGATCTTGCTACGGCTGCAGAGCCGAAAATTAAATACAAAAAGAAAAAATGAGTGGCTTCAAACTAATTGCTATAAGACCTTTAAAAGGGTGCAACAAAAGGTTCCTAAAAGTTCTTGAGGAAGGTGAGATATATTGTTTCTATAGTGATTATAAATTTGAAAAGACCGATGATGGTATAGTAGTTAAGATTATTCATACACAATCAACGCCCGAAAAACTATACTCCGTAAATGATTTAGCAATTAATATTAGTGCCGTAGTTGGGAAAAATGGCTCTGGTAAGAGCGCCCTTCTTGAATTATTTTTTGCCTCGATTTATCTGGTATCAACTAACGAAAACATCCTGTTCCCTAACTTAGAGTCCCTAGCAAAGCAACTTGAGGAATTAGATGTCAAGAATAGTCAGGCACCAGTTGGCGACTACAAGAAAAAAAAGTCAAAACTTGAATTAGAGCTTAAGAATATCAAGAAATTTAGTGATCAACTTAAGATAGAAATTTACTATGCCATTGATGAATCCATTTACTGCCTTAGGCTACCCAATACAGAAAAAGAAAATTTAATCGAGTACTCGATTACTAATCCAAATACGATTATCAGTTCTCGTGAGGCAATTTTTTACGAGTTAAAAAAAACTGAAAAAGTAAATTTTCAAAAATTCTTCTATTCTGTAGCGGTTAATTATTCCATTCATGGACTGAACTCTTTGCAAATGGGTAGTTGGATCGAATATCTTTTTCATAAGAACGATGGATATAAAACCCCAATTGTCATAAACCCGATGAGGACAAAGGGAAATATCGACATGAATAAAGAAATTCATTTAGCTCAGTCTAGGCTCTTGGCAAATCTTGTTGGTTCAAATATGGACCCCAAAATTGTTATTGAAAGAAAAGAAGGTAAGAGAGTATCTTTTGCAATTGACAAAAAAAAATTGATTGAGTTTAATGCGATCAGTTTAGAAAATGTTCTGGAGAGAATTCAGAAAACACATAATACAACCCTAAATGACCTTTTCGCCAAGACTTACAAACAGATTTTAGGTGTTGAATTGGATATCGAGGATGCGAAAAATAAAGTGAAGTACTTCGATGAAATTGTAAAATACTGTATAAAAAAACTTTTCAAGATAGCCGCCATATATCAGGAATATCACTCTTACTACACATTGCCGATTGAAAATCCACCTATTCCAACTATCCTGGAAATTGATAATTACTTAAACGAGCTGGGAAAAGACAAAAGCCACATTACATTAAAGCTGAGGCAAATTTTGAATTTGGTTAGGTTTAACTTACTTGAAGCAAATGTGGAAAATGGAATAACATGGAAAAAAGGAGAAATTGAGTTATCCATCTCAGAGCTGACTGACAGAATTAACAAGGCAAAGGCAGATAATCCGGATGTTGATTTAATTGAGCTTGTCCCTGTCGCGTTTTTCAAGCCAACATTTTATATTACTAATGGCGAAGATGACAAATCTGTTTCTTTTGATTTATTAAGTTCTGGGGAGCAACAATTTGTACATTCTGTTCAATCTATCTTGTATCACTTAATAAATCTTAATTCAATTTTCAGTGCAAGTGATCCAACTCGAAAGAAGAGTGCATATAGATTCGTAAATTTTATTCTGGATGAGATTGAATTATACTTCCATCCGGAATTGCAGAAAAAATTCATAAGTGAACTATTAAATGGCATAAGTCGACTAGCTATACCAGAAATCAAAGGAATAAATATTCTCTTTTCAACTCATTCTCCATTTATTCTTTCAGATATCCCCAATGCCAACTTGCTCAGACTGAAAGAAGGCAAAGTTTATGATAAATACCAAAAGGAAACTTTTGGAACCAACATACATGAGTTGCTTCATAACGATTTTTTTCTACAGAATGGATTTATTGGCGAAAAAGCTGAGTCTTTTATAATTGTATTGATCAAAGAGTTAAACGGAGTCGAACCCAATTCTTTAGAAGAAACTCAAGTAGATGAGTATAAAAGAAAGATTGGGATCGTTGGTGAACATTTTCTTCGAGCTAAGCTTCTTGAAATGCTTGAAACCAAAGCAAGGCAAAATTAAAATTATCTTGTAATGATTCTCATTAGGCATCCCGACTTAGACGTCATAAAAAATAAGTACACTAACATCATAGTCGACAAAGTCCTCGATAGAATTGATTCCATTTTTGAATTAATTCGACTGCTAGAGTCCACGACTGAAATTAAAATAGAATTTATTGAGGGCAATCACAACAAATTAAGTGGTGGAATAGCTGCTTTGCTGAATGACCGCAAATACTCGGCAAAAAAAACAATTGACCTTCTCACAAACCTAGAAGATTGCCGGAAAAGTATATCGAATTTTAAAAATAGAATTGAAGGTGTTCAAAAAACAGTAACACTTTTTGATAAAAAAACTATACATGATTTAGTATCGTCTCCCCCCGAGAAGTTGAAAAACCTTCAAGATGTTATCCTAAAAACAACTACTTGCACTTTAAGTGATATTCTATTTGAATACTTGTTTTCTTATAAAGGTTTTTATGAGGATATAAAAGCGATTGGCGAATCTCTGAATCTTAAGGTATGCCCGTATTGCAATCGAATATATATCACTACGGTTGTCATAGACGAGGATGATAAAATAATTGGCCCAACGTATGATCATTTTTTCCCTAAAGCCACTAACCCATTATTAAGCGTAAGTTTTTATAATTTGATTCCATCCTGCTATTTGTGCAATTCCACTTTAAAGCATGAAAAGGAATTTTCATTGGACACACATCTTCACCCCTACAAGCATGAAATGGGGAGTGACGCGGTGTTTGATTTTGTTTTAGATGCGACAACCACCCCGATAAGAAATAAAATTGATTTCAAACCCTTTCTAAATGTCAAAGTGGCAAAAGACTCACCAGAATATAAACGTCTAGAAAAAACAGTTGAAGATGATTGGGGGAGTATTAACGTCTTTAAATTAAACGAATTGTATGCGACTCATAATGACGTTGTGGAAGAAATTCATGACAAGTTTGACGAGAATAGTCAGTGTTATTCTGATTCGATAAAGAAGTTGTTAGATAATTTGGCTAGTAGTAAATCTGAATTTTACCGATTCCATTTTAGTAACTACTATGATGATAGCGATTTCAATAAACGTCCTTTAGCTAAATTGACAAGAGACATCTTTGATAAGATGAAATACATCTACGACCAAACGAAATTTTATAAGACGCAATAACCTAATTTGAAGGTTTCGTGGAATACTGAATGCGATTTGAAACCTCAAGAAACAAAACAATCTAGCTTTTGAAATATTTAGTGCCTAATGGCAGCAAAAAACTAGTTTGATGAAGCTGCTACAATAACACCTATAAGCAATACTGTTAATATCGCAGCTCCAACCAATTCCCCTCCAACTTCTTTTTTTGTTCCGCCCAAGGCTGACACAGAACCCAATGCAAAGGGCACGGTTAAGTCACCACTCCTGTACGTGATATTTGGAATCTGATTATTTCTATTCCGTTTTAGTACATTCGGTACATGGTATAAAACACTGTTCACTGTGCAAGGTGAGTAGTGTTCTTCTGTTTTCATCCGAGTTGCTACGTGAAGCAACGCTTGAGTGAAATAACCTCCAGAGGGACTGTCATAAGAATACCTACCAGGTTGAGTTGCGTGAACTATCAACTTACCCTCAGGAGAGCATGCAATCCCTTCGCTGAATACCTCATAGGCTGCTGATTCAAAATGATCTACGTGTTCATCAAATTCAGGGACACCTGACAAACCCGGGGCTGAATAATTTCTGCAAGCATCTATTATCACAAGCTGTCTGGGGCTATCATTAAGCAAATCGCAATCAGCAATAGCTTGATCCCTTAACATTAGCATTCTAGAATTGTTAAGAGAGCTGAATCCGTGTCCACTAAAATAGACAAAGATATAGTCAGCGGTTGTCTGATTAACAAGGTTAAGAGCTTCAAAGCTATTGGGGTTCTGAAGAACAATTATTTCATTTCTCGTCCACGCTCCTCCTTTATTCGACTGGAGAAATCGACTCATGTTCTCTAAGTCTTTTCTTACTCCAGACAGAAAGTTGTCATTACCACCTGGACAACCGATTAGTATAGCCTTGCGAGTGATTGATTCAAAATTTTTCATGGCATTAAATTTCATTGCGATTGTCATTCGACTCCCCCTGGTAGTCAAAACCAATCTTTGATCTATAAGAGTTTTCTTCAATTTTCATTTCAGGATCCACAGAATTAGGGTATGGTATCAACTTCACAATTCTTTGCTCTGCTTTTTGAGACTTTGTTAAGATATAAATTAAGACACCAAATAAGACTAGAAAGACTACGAGCCCTACTGATTTAACGATTCTATAAGTTGACTTGTTCATAATACAATTAGTTTAAAGGCGTGATTCCATTCTCATTCATCCATTGGATTGCATTCTCAAGTTCTTCCCGTTTAAACCTTTTCTTACCCTCGCCCCAGCTATAAAACCCTTCAATAAGAGAGGCATTGTTAACGAGTTTATGTTGCGAGATAAAATCCATCCAGACATAGAATATTGTGGCAACTATTTCACAAAAATCTGAACTCTCTTTACGAAAGAGCTCAATTACTCTAGCTATTTGATCTAATTGGCCTCTAAAATATCGTTCATACCAAACTTCATGATCCTTAGCCTTCTCGTCTGGAGAATATCGAGTTCCGTGTGTCGTTTTAGTAACCCTAAACCATTTTCTTTTCTTGAATTCTGCGTCAATAGAATACATCTGTTTAGGATCAAGTGGGCCGGCCGCATACCTTCCATAGGAAGAGTTTAAATTCATATGACAAACCTTATCACATAAAAGATATACTTTTACAAACTTCACATGGCCAAAAGTTGGTTCTGCGTAAAGTTCTCTAGCAACGTGCGCAGCAAGTACTAGTTTTTTGAAGTAGTCATTCTTCCCCTTTGGTTTTGCAATCTTTTGAACTGTGCTGCTGTCCTTAGATGGTTGTTTTGCTTCAACTGCTGGTTCAACCTTAAGCTTATTTTCTTCTCTTAAGAACTTAGGTTTTTTCAAATGCTCAGGAAATATCACCTGAGTCTTTCCATAGATTTTTTCAAATTCCTCAACCTCTTCATCATCGGTGGGCAACAAGTATCCGAATCTCCTCAAATCAGAATGAAGATTATTTTGTTCGGTTGGGGTCAAATCCTTTTTGTCGGTTTTGCCTTTAGCTTCTGCCATAGTCTTTTATTTTTTGCACTTTCTTAAACCTTCCAGCGCCCTTTGTTTTGCCTTGCGAAATGCATCGGGCTTCTCTTTGTTGTATTTCTTCTTAAGGTAATCTATTACGTCATCTGGCAAATGATCTGTGTTTCTTTTTTTAAACTCGCCTTTGCTTAGACGTTTCTCAACTTCCCTGGGAATAGCACTTGTATCTAAATCATTCCTGACTTTTAATAGTTCAATTTCTTCGTCAGAGATATGATCACCAATATCCTCGTTTATTGTTCCTAACTCAGCACATATAAGTAGAATCTCTTTCGACATCGGATTTAATTTCTCCCAAAATTTATCAAATGCAGCCTTGTCATAGGTTTGTCTGTATTCTTTTCTTTCCGAATCTGGAGCAGAATTTAAGTCGTACTTGTTAAACTCCTTATAAATTTTCAATTCCTTTTTTTCCTTCTTGTGAGATCTGGTGAGTTTTAAAAGAAGGTTATTGGAAATTCTCGACAACCAGTTAAGCACAACTTTTTGACATTCTTCATCATCCCATCCATTTCCGACTTCAAAATTTGGAATTTCCTCAAATGCTACCAGGAATGTGTCGTCAAACACTTCGTCTATTTTTGACTCAAGCCCTGGTATTCCGCTGTACAACTTAGACCCTGCTTTTTTTAGCCTATCGTAAAATTTTGGGGCGAGTTTATCATAAAAAGAAGTTTCAAGGCGAACACGTTCGCCATGGTCTTTACAGTTGGTGAGTGTCCGAATCAACTGGACAAGAACTCCCTCCTGTCTGCTCATCTGTGGTTCTCCTGGAATTTCCATCAAAGCCGACTTTTTATCTCTTAATAACAAAGCGTGACATAATAATTCAGAATGCCGATTCCATAGCTTTTTGTCACGCTTTTGAATTTAAGAGCAACCAAAATTTAAGAATATGAAAGATGAAAATGAAATTGTTGATTTAGAGGCCTACTCAAAGGAAGGCAAGCCAGTACCGAAAGAGAAAACGTACCGCATTAAAATTGATCGGCAGGAATACGTTGTCGAAAAAGAATGCATGACGGGTCGTGAGCTTTTAACATTGGCTGGGAAAAATCCTCCTGAGCGCTACCAGTTAAACATGAAGGTAAAGGGAGGAAAGGTGGAAACTGTAGGTCTAAATGAGACTGTCTGTTTCACGAAGCCCGGTCTTGAAAAATTCATGACTTTACCTCTTGATCAAACAGAAGGACAAAGTCCACGAAGGCAATTCAATCTTCTTGAAGATGATGTAGAGTTTCTTGAAAGCTTGGGTCTCCTTTGGGAGACCCTTTCTGACGCTACGGGTATGTGGGTTATCATTTATGATTACCCCGTTCACTCAGGCTACAACGTTCAAAAAGTCACCGTGGCCATCAAGATCGAGCCTGGTTACCCGCGCACTCAACTTGACATGGCTTATTTTCTTCCCGCACTATCGAGGGCGGATGGGCAACCAATCGGTGCCACTTCAACTCAGATGATTGATGGCAAATCATTTCAACGATGGTCCCGTCATCGAACTGGGCAAAATCCATGGAGGGAAGGAATCGACAATCTCAGCACACATATGGGATTAGTCAGCTACTGGTTTAAACAAGAATTTGAAAAGAGACCAAATGCAGTACCAGCTTAATATCGCAGGATTTCATTATGAGCAATTAAAGGGTCATCTATATCCTGGTGATAACCTTGAGGCAGTAGCTGTCGCTTTGTGTGGAAGGCTTGTTAATAAAGGCTTGCATAAACTCGTTGTGAAGGAAATCATTTTAATTCCTCACTCAGAGTCCGACCGAACCAAAGATTTTGTTTCATGGCGAACTGAAAGTCTCTTGCCTTTTTTGAAGGAGGTTGACAGTAACGATTGCGCAATAGTAAAGATACACAGTCATCCCGGTGGCTATGAGCAATTTTCTTCCTTGGATGATGATTCTGATACCAGGCTCTTTTCTTCGATTTATGGTTGGTCTAAAACCGATCATCCTCATGCTAGCGCAATCATGTTACCTGATGGCAGAATCTTTGGTCGAGTTTTCCAACCCGATCTAGAGATCCTACCATTAGACAAAATTCTTATCGCGGGAGATATTATTAAGATCTGGGGTTATTCTGGTTCTAACTCGATTGATCCTGAGGTAAACAAGAGAACTGTCCAGGCTTTTGGTGAAGGGACATTTAATCTTTTGCAAACGTTGAAAATTGGAATTGTGGGCTGCTCAGGAACGGGAAGTCCAGTTATTGAACAACTTGTTAGGCTTGGAGTCGGAAACATTGTGCTCATTGATCCTGATAAAGTAGAACTAAAAAACCTAAACAGAATTTTAAACACAAGACGTGAAGATGTAAAACATCAACGCTTTAAAGTTGAAAGACTAAAGGAGGCAATATCAAGCTTCGATCTAGGAACAACTGTTAAAATATTTACGAAAAATATTTACGATGATATTGAGTGCCTGAGGGATTTAGCGGAATGTGATATTTTGATCGGCTGTGTAGACTCGGTTGATGGACGAGACTTGCTAAATAGAGTCTCGACCTATTATGTCGTGCCGTACCTCGATCTAGGAATAAAGCTTGAAGCTGATGGCACAGGGGGCATTTCAAAAATCGTTGGTACTGTCCACTACCTCCAGCCGGGAAAATCTTCTTTAATGTCCCGAGGGCTATATGATTCAGAGGATTTAAAAGCAGCCGGCTTGTTTCGCATGTATCCTGAACAATTTCAAGATCTGGTCAAAAACTCATACATCAAAAATGTAAATGTAAATCGGCCGGCAGTTATCAGTATAAATATGATGATTGCTAGCTATGCCATTAATGAGCTTCTCAATCGACTTCATCCATATAAGGCCGATCCTTGTCATGAATTTGCTAAGAGCACTATCGATATTACGGAAGGATGTTTTGTGCACATTTCAGAGAGCAAATTGAAAGAGGATCTGTTTCTGAAGTCAAAGGTCGGTGGTGGAGACAGAAAAATATTTTTGGATCTAATAGAACTCACTATACCAAAGAAATGAAGGGCTGGCTCAAAAACATTTATTTCTACTCAATGACGTTCTTCAAAAAGAAAGGCATACGCTATCGCTACAAATTTTGCAAGGAAGAACCAGATCAAATATGTGATGGAACAATCTATATAGTAGGTGAAAGGCCGTACTACTGGAAGACCGCATTTAGATGTCCGTGTGGCTGCAACTCAGTAATCAACCTGAATTTGTTAAAGGCTGCAGAGCCTCGATGGAAATTTTTTATCCATGGGAGCAAAATAACTATTTACCCATCAATATGGAGAACGGTTGGCTGCGGAAGTCACTTTCATGTGAGGAAAGGAAAAATTCAATGGAGTTTTTCGTGACCGCAAAAGACTTGTTTAACACATGTCAAAAATTGGAAAAAAATCATCATTCAAAATTAGACTTTGACTAACATGACACTCTTAGGATATATTTTCAAACTTTTCAGTGCGCTTTACGCTGCTATCGGCCCGGACATCAAAAATCAAAAGGCTCAAGCTCTAAAGGAGTCATTAAGTAATGTCTATTCAAAATGGGCACCAAGGTTAGCAACGGACGAAGAGTTTTTAAAAAATGTAGTCGCTGCCCTGCTTGTAATATTTCTTTTCTGCTTAATCCTAGTTTCTGCGGTACTAAAATCATTGGCCTCCAAAGGTCATGTTGTCTCTATCGCGATTGCTTCGGACTCAGCATTTATTCTTTACCTTTTACTTTTTGGTCGCTTGACTGTCAGTCAACTAAAAGATGACTTAGTCAGGATTTCAAAGAGCTATTTCAAACTCTCCGCAATTATCCTGCTGATTTTAAATGTTATTCTCTTTGGATTCATTTGCCTCTATAAGCATTCGACTCCATCCTTAAGCGAAATGCTTCGGATGAATTCTGAACCCCTAAAAATCATAGTGGGAGTTTATGTCGTGCTGATTATTTTTAGATTATTGCCCTTCAGTGCATTCCATTCGTCTGTTACTTTTATAAAATATTCAGTCAAGCAAAGTTTGAAACAGGAATCAAATCAATTGGGTCATTTTCTTCGATATATTAGCTTGCCTGCCCTCCTAGGCTCACTAATACATACCGTGCTGTTATTATTTAGGAGTTAAAAATTACAAAGCAATGTCCCGATGTTACTAAGACTGTAAGTAATTTTTCACCATCGGAATTTAAATCTTTTGGAATACAATTATTTCAGCATTCTGAATTGGTCTTGTAAGTTTATTTTTTTCCAAATGTTGCATTGCGTCTCCGATGTGAAGATCTCCTTCTTCTAAGTATTGTTTTAAGAAGCGCATTACCTGACCATGCGTAAAAATTGTTATCGATGAATGCCTTAGGACTTTTAATTTTTCCCAAGCTACTTTAACTCGTGTTGAAAACTGATCAAATGATTCTGCCCCTTCACCATGCACAAAAAATGGATCACACCGATCCCAGTATTCCTTGACCATAGGCACGCGCTCCATGGCTGTCGTATTCTGGCACATCGATGGGGATAAGAAAGTGAATTCGTGCAATGGCCAGACCTCAACCGGAACAGATGGAAACTTATCAATAAGCGGCTGAGCCGTTTGCCGTGTTCGGAGATAGGTAGTGGTAATAATTAAATCAGGTGCTTCAGAAAATTGCTCTGCCAATTTTATTGCCTGAACTATGCCTTTTTCTGTGAGTGAAATTGCTGCAGGGTCACTTGTTCTAAGGCCAGCATTCGCTTCGCTTTCTGCGTGCCTGATTAGAAGGATTTTCAAGGATTCACTATTTCTTATTTGTAATTAGTTGCCATTCGATTGGTGAAGGCTCACACTCGTAGTCACTTTCATCGTTGTCAATGACATAATTCCATATTTCCTCGTAAGTTAACTCCATCCTACTAGCTTTCGCAGCGTTAAAAAGTGCTCGTGCTTTTGCTTCCAAGCGATTTTTATGCCTGGCCATTGAAGCTTCATACTCTTTCTGCTCATCAATCAGGTTCTGGTTCACGGCTTTCATTGTCTTTTTTGCCTTTATCAATTAAAGATCGCGAAATGCATCTGCTCTGGCAATCTCCTCTGCACCTGATCTTGAAATGTTACCATTGTGATAGTCGTCACCGGTGTATATATCGGTAAGGGTATTGACATATAGCTCGTATCTTTCATCAATAAAATCTCGAAGAGAATAAGTTTCTAACAGCTCAACCAGTTCTTTGCCAGTTTTAAGAAGCAGACATTCAAGTATTTCTTTGCCTATTGGGGTGTCAAGAGCATCCACTTCAGATTCCATATCGGTTCATTTTGGATTGGATGATTGCTCACTTATTATTTTCAAAATAATTGCTGACTTCAAATCCTGGTTCTTCCCTTTGAATTCATTCTCCATAAAGATCAGGAATGATTTGAAGAAATCACTAAGCTCATATTCATATGCCTGACTGTTAACGCTGTCAGTAGCTTGGATTTTATTCAGGTGCTTCAGGACAGTTGGAGCCCCAGCGCTCAATGTTCTCGCCAAAAAATTAAATTTTTCCCGATATCGGGCCAACTCCTGCTCAGTCAGCGACTCGGCCAAAGTTTGAATTTTTGAATAGTCAATTGGAGGAATCATCTAAGCCTAAATGTAGCAGTTATTTTAAAATAGCGCATATATGCGTTTATAATAATTTTTGGCTTTGCCCAGATTTCATGGGTGAATAATAGCAGAAATCAGAAGCTCATTAAACAATTCGGCAAGCATGTTCGCGAACTACGCGAGGCGCATGGATTGTCTCAGGAAGCACTAGCGAACGAGGCCGACATACCGATTAGCCAGATTGGTCGTATCGAAAGAGGAGAAGTCAATCCAACGCTAAGTACTATTAGTGCGTTATCAAAAGCGTTTAAACTTTCCATTAGCTCACTGCTGGATTTTGCAGGCTGAAAGCAGTGGGTCAAATTCTTCTTTGTCTTAATTTTTTTATACCCTTTAAGCTTTCGGTTTGATGGAGTAAACTGTCTTTCGAAATCCTATCCGTTATTGACTTTCTGATTTCAGGCAACATGTCCTTCAGCCTGGCGATTTCCTCACCTTTCTTAAAGTAAATCGACCCATCTTGCCCTACCTTTATTTCAATATTAGGAAGACTTGATTTTTTTGAGAGCCACGCTTGAATATTAGATGAATCGCAACTGCTCCAAGGAAGAGATTCTAATTGCCTGACCAACGCAAATTTCTGATCAAGTCTCTTTTTCTCTATTCTTGAATCTCTCAATGATTTTAAGGTTCGACTGTAATTCTTCGTTGATTCTGAGAAACCATCGCTCATATTTTTCATTTCGGTTTCGAGCACTTTCAAGCTGGGTAATAAATTTTTTTTTTGAGCCTCTATCGCTTCGAGTTCTTTTAATGCTTCCAATTTCCTCTTCTCAATAATAGTAAGATCTTCACAGAGATGTTCATTTAGCATTTGACGCATGACTTTAAATTCCTTCGCTTCAAGTCTGACGGCTTTTGAATTAGCCTGGCCCCTCTCCATGCCAAGAACTTGTGCGGTTATGGTTTGCATCTCTCTGGTATCTGCAGGGCTTAGCTTTATGCTTTTACCATTAGTCTTGTCTTGCCAATCAAAAATCATATGAGCGTGATGATTTATTATAGGAGTACCTACTTCAGGAATCTCCACTCCCATTGCCTCTGCATTAACCGCCTCCTGACTGGTAAGAATATGTCCCTCATCCCGATGAATGTGAATTTGGAAGCATTCAATACCAAATCGACTTGCGAATACGGAAGCAAGACGCTGCAGGTCTTGCATAGTTGTTTCCGCTTTAATTACTGCTAGGCCTTCCCGGATTGGAGAAGAATTCGGCTGCATTCTTTGACCCACCCTCGTGTAGTAAAGGTCTTTGATAACACTCAACCTTGAAGAAATCGTATCGGTCTTCCAGTGTTCATGATGTCCCTCAAAGCCTTTTAGAATGTAGTTAAGATTTACTCTTCGTTCGTTGTGGGCCTCACTTTTAATTATTACAGCCGGCTTTATGTTGATTGACGTTTTTCGATTCATATGCGTTAGTAGTTTTCGGGAACCCCGTAGGGCCCACAACCCTGTAAGGGTTATAGTGGGCTATAACCCTTCGGAAAATTCGCGAGTCATTTGAATTTCGCAGTCGGATTTTAAATCTGATATGAAGCGCAATTATGCTTGGGTTTGTTTTGCCTTTCGCGTTTCGTCCCAAACAACAAAAAATTCTAATGGATCAATGTTTTCGGTTTTCCTACCGAGCCGAGAATAGAACTCCTTTGGCATCGCCATTTCAGAAAGAATATATTCAAAGGCTATTTTAGAAATCTCTTCGGCTGAAGGCTTTCTTTTTAGTGGTTCCTCTTTGACAGGAATTTCATTGATCACAGTTTCAACGGCTTCCGGATTTTTAGCTAGGCTCTGAATTTTTCCTTTCTTTATCGCTGACTCTCCTTTTAGAATTTTCTTTTTTAGTTCTGGGTCCTTTTTGGCAATCACATCTAACCCCTTTGCGAATTCAGCATCACGAACTATAGTCTTAGGGCTAACATTGTATTCCTTCGCCAAAATCTCAGCTGTACTTTCGGTGTTTAACTTTTGGTCATTTTGACCAGAAGTTAAATCTGATCTTTTGCCCTGGGATTTTTCATTGTTGTATCGCAGCCCTCGCAGATAGCTTTGTTGCTCTGGTGAAAGATTTCGTCTTCCCAACTGGTTTCTGATCATCCAGTCACGGGCTTCTTCATCGTCCTTGAAATCAATTTTCTTAAACGGGAAATCAAGTTTGTGTTTCACACAAACAGAGTAACGATTATGACCATCTATAAGAATAAATTCCTCTCCTATTGGCCAAAGTATTAACGGATCACGAATCCCCTCTTTGAGGATGTTCTCCTCAAGCTGTTCCAGCTCATCAGACTTTAGTTGGGGGATAAGGTCCTTGAATTCCTTTCGAATTACAATCCGATCACGGACGGAAGAATCATTTAACTGCTTGCTTGCAAGTGCTCCACCCAGCAAGCTTGAAAAGTCCTTGCTCATTGTAATATTTCTTTAGCTAGACTCGTGTAATCGATCGCTCCAAAACTTTCTGGACTGTAAGAGAAAATATCCTTGCGGCTCGCACTCGCTTCAGCAATGGCCACATTCTGTCGAATGGTTGTGTTAAAAACTTTCTCTTTAAAAGTGGTTCTGAGGGAATGAGCGATATCCTTGCTTATTCTCGTATGATTCGTTTGAGTAAGCAGCAATCCTAAAACAGATATTCTATCATTCAATTTTTCTTTGACTGTCGCAATTAGATTATTGACAGTATCCAATCCCTTCAAAGCAAGGTATTGTGCTTGGACAGTAATAAGAACATCGGTAGAAGCAATCAGAGCATTCTGAGTAAAAATTCCCAGGGATGGAGGACAGTCTACCAGAATGAAATCATAGTTTAATTTTACCTTGTCCAACTGTCCTTTCAACAAAAAATAGCTGTTGATATTGGAGTACATTCCTGGTTCGATTGCTGATAGGTCTAGTGAAGCAGGCACTAAATAAAGTAGCTCTGTGATTTTCTTTATTGGAAGACCTTCAAGCTTCCTTTCAAATACTTGGGCAATTGTATTGCTTTCATCTTCCACACCAAGCGATTGTGATAAATTAGCCTGTGGATCAAGGTCTATAAGCAAAACTTTGCGTTCAAGTCTTGCGAAGGCCGCGCCAAGATTTAAAGAGGTAGTAGTTTTTGATGTACCTCCTTTGTGATTTAATATTGATATAATTTTACACATTGAATTAGATTTAAAGGTTTAGGAATTTTTCTTTGTAGCTTCTATAAAAGTTATCCACTGCGTCTTTAGGTAAATCTGACTCCTGCTTAAGCCTTATTACGTATGCATTCAGGTCAGTCATGTTTGCAAATCGCTTCAATGAAATATCGAGGGGGTCAAACTTGGATGCCCGAGTTCTTACCTGTAGTTCATTCGCGATTGCGGTAGGATTCTTCCCATTTCTAATCAGCCAATAAAAGCGATTGATAAACGAAGTGAATTTTCTGTTCTCCATCCATTTGCTGCTGATCCATTCTGGGAAATCATAATATAAATTCAGAATGTGCTCAGAGGACTCACCCTTCTTTGCATAGTATTCAATCCGCTCGATTGGGGTAATTTTTGGATTGGTAGTGACTTTGTCCAGATATCCATTAAGTAAATCACGCAAGATCCAGTTCGTTAAAAGGTCAACCTTGTCGCGTCTCTCGTTTTGTCCAACCTTCTTACTGTATCCAGTTAGCGTGTACCCGTTCTGCAAATAAATAACTCGCAGATATGTGCTATGTGTTTTGTCCCATATAGGCTCATTTCGTATTGCATTTTCCTTTGTCATGTTTCTATTTTTTTTGTCCTAACGTTTTCTTGAAAACGTTTTCATGTAAACGTTTACTGATGTTCGTAATTAGAAAACCTACTACAGAGAACGCTTGGAAACGTCTTTGAAAAAGATGGTTCCCAAACGGAAAACTGTTTATGCTGACAGAAAAAGATTGCCGATTAGGCAATAGAATTCTGCGTTGCAACTTTTCTTAGGCAACTTTAAAATTTGGAATTGGTATTAGTCGCGAACTAATCCTTTCCCTGATATCGTGTTGACTTGATCAAGAGCTATTGAGAGTAATAGCAAAAGGGGGAAAAAATTTTTCCGGAGCACCAGAAACAAATTTTTTGTTCATAGGTAAGATGTTTGTGTTACTAACATTCTTATCTTTGAACCACTTGAGGAAGCATTTCAAGTAGTTTAAAGACTTTAAGAAACCACAGTTGCCGCTGTGGTTTTTTATTTTCTAGCAGGCTGAAGCAAATCCCTGTTCTTTAAAAGGACAAGTTTAAGTTGTGATTTGTAGAACCTGATTTTGCTACTGCCTTGCAATTGCTCGTATGGCACCAAGCCGCGTTTTTTCCAGGTGATTAAAGTCGATTGACTGATTCCAAGAAATTCAGCCGCCTCCTTTTGATTCATTATTTTGTCCCCCGAATCCTCAACCATGGGATTTGAAACAACGAATTTTCTGAAAGTACTTGCAATAATCTCTTCCAGTTCACTTCTGGTTATCGAAGTTAAAATGATGTTACCCGTCATATAGATTATGTTTTATTCTTATGAATGCAAGTATGCTTAATCTGATTAGCGCCAGTACCTACCGTAACATTTTCTTTATTTCTGTGATAGAGTTGTGGGAACTTAGAAGCTTGAGATAGTATGTGTTCATGAAAATCTACTGAAACAATTTTCTCTAAGTCATTAAATTTTTTCAGATTTTTTCCTCGATATGAGCCTCTTGTGAAAAAGGTTTCGATATTAAAACGACTAAATCCAGGAGCATCAAGAAATACGGTTTCAATCCATAACTGAATTTCAAGTGATTCAAGATTTAGCTTTGATTTTGAGATCGGGTCAAAGAAATTTCTTTCATCAAGATATCGGAAGAAACGAATTACCTCAGATGCTTTGTTATAGGTAATACTGTATGGAAAGTATCCAATGGAATACTTAGAGTCTGAACATATGAAATTGCTCTTAATGAAATTTTCAAAATTGTCGATTTCAAGTTTTATTCTACAGTGTGAATTCGCGAAACTAGCACAAATGCTTTTTAGGAGATTTATGAGGAACGATTCCGTAGTTTCGACACGTATTTTGTATCTGTTATCACAAATCCGGTGATAGTGCCACCAAGTAGCTCGTGAATTATCAATCGATGAATTTGGATCAAAGTCATGTTTCTTTTTAAGCCAGCGATAAAGTTTTAACTGAAACGATATCCGGTCCTTTTGTTCCTGGAGTTTCCCTTCGCATTCCGAGACAAACAATATCCAAGTTGAAATGGTATTAAGTCGAAACACTTCTGACCAAATGTCTTCAGAGCAACTAGGAAAATCTTCTAGGAGGCATCTATTAAAAATCTCGATATTTTTGATCCTAATTTTCGAAGAAATAGAGCGGTGACTGTCGGTGCCAAAGAGAAAATTAGAGGGGAAGTCCCTTTCTAAATATTGTGTTATCTCAGATAAAGTTGTTGCCTTTGATATGGCCTGATTGAATTCAGCAAAGTATAGTTCAATTGGATCGTCCATGTATACCCCCCAATCCTCAAACATGGCTCTTACTAAAGTCTCCGTAAACAACATCTCATTGCTAAGCTTCATTTTCGGCTTTGACTCTTCATTGTAGAGTTTTTTAAGTTCGGATGCATTGCAAAGTAGTTCATCCTTTAATTTTTCAATTAATAGCCTAGACCCCTGCCGTATTCCATGTATTTTCGATTTCATGCTTCTTGATATTATCTGCGATTTTAACATAGCGTTTAAAATTTTCTTCTTTTTTGTGACCTGTAATATTTCTTATGACCATTTCTTTCATCCCTAAAATCAGGGAATTTGTAACGAATGTTTTTCTGGCAGTATGGCTAGTGATAAGTTTCCATTTCGGAAATACTAATTCCGTTCTTTCTCCACCGGAGAATCGCACTACAGTTGTGGGTTGATTAATTCCGGCAAGCCTGCAGCATTCTTTTATATAATCGTTAAATTTTTGATGCGATATTTTGGGGAGAGTTTCATAAACTGTATCACGATACCTTGCAAGAATCTCTTTAGCATGCACGCTGAGAGGAATTTTTGAGTTTAGCTCCTGAGTTTTTTGAATGGTCTTAATGATATAGTCTCCCTGGATATGGGAGCTTCTTAAACTGACAAGGTCAGAGAATCTTAGGCCCGTAAAACAACCGAAGCAATAAAAATCTTTTACATGGGAAAGTTTGCGTGAGGTGAATGGAAACCGGTAAAGGGTGAACAACTCATCTATCGTGAGATAAATGACCTCCGTTTCCCTCTCCGTTGCTTTAAATTTCTTGTAAGCAAGATTTGAGTGGTAATTACATTCATGAGCCCAAGACATAAAGGCCTTAAGAGAAGAAATTATCTTTGCAAAATAGTTGTCACCAACGTTTCTATCATCAAAGGCATACTTTCTAAATCTCTCGAAGAAGGTCTGGTTCACCTCTTCGAAGTTTATCTTTATTCTATTTTCGGAACAATAGTTCTTGAGGAATTTAAAAGCCGTTGTGATTCCCTTTATGGTATTTTTTGCTTTTACCGTTGACGAAAGAAAGATGTATTCTTCGTAAATGGCCCAAAAGTCCTTCCGGTCTGCCTTGATTTTGTTTGGGTTTTGGAGTCTTTCCAGTATGTATTCCTCCGAAAGACTGTGATTGTTAACCAAGACTGACTTTTTGATCTCAGTTACGAAGGCATGCAGCTCCTCTAACTTCAAGTTAAATTCCTCACAAAAATTGTAAGATTCATTTTTTCCTGGCCTCCGGACCCTTTGGATATCAGGAATCCAATGATTTGTTTTTACTTTAACACCAGGAACAGGTTTACGAATTCTGTTGCCATTGAAGGCAATATCCATGAAAACATGGTGTAACCCATCGGTGCTTCTAAGGTCTTTTCTGAGGTAAAATCGAAGTCTGATCATGCGCCTTGTGTCTAGTTTTGTGTCCTGGTTTCTAACCTTCGGCCAATTTCAGCGGATTTAAGTCGCTTGAAATTTTACCGTAACACAATTTTCAAGGCAATTCTGGTAGATATTTGTGAATCAATCAATTACCCGTCTTCCGTCCCGGGTACTTTAAAATACAATGCTCTATTTCCAAAAGAGAAATTTGGCAGTTCACGATACCGGTCACTCCGAAAGCGTTTCTCTTATTCCATTATCCTCTTTTACCAAGGTTTGCGCAAGCACAAACCTAAAGCTTTCTATAAGAGCGATTAGTAGCAACTAAAGAAAAGCACGCATTGCAAACGCGTAACTAACTGCGGGAGGAGAACACAATTTTTTTAATACGATATTTACACAGGGCAAGGCGAAACTTCCGCATTAAAGGTATTTGGATTATTGTCTCCGGCATTGGTTATGGTTAGACAAGAGCCGCTGTTAGCGTTAAGATAGTTTAATATACATTGTGCAAAGGCATCGGTAATGCCCGTAGTAGTAGTGCAAGCAACCGGTCTGCGGTTGGAAGCACCTGATCCTTTGGGATTAAATAAAGCCGATTTTAATTCGCCCTGATCGTTAAAACTGATAGTAACCGAGGCGGTTGGTAAAGAATTTAAAATAGACAAAAGTGTTTTAAGTTGATCGGTTTGTTTCTGGGTTACCGTATTATTTTCTTTTTGGCAATGGGTAAGTAAGACAAGAATGAAAGCACTGAACAAAAATTTGGATAGAGTTTTCATATTTCTTTTTTAATAAAATTACAAAATAAAATTACAAAAGACGGTAGATACCCGGTCGTGTGAAACACCAAACCAAAGGGTGGAATTACTTCTTCAAAATAGTAATTACTTCGTTCAGTTTCAGCAAGGCTTCTACCGGACTGATGGTGTTGATATCAATTTGGCTGAGCATGGTTTGCACGTCTTTCATCCGGGGGTCTGTTTCAAAAAGAGAAGTTTGCAGGCCGGCTTTCGGGAGGGCCTCCCATTTTTTTTCCGAATTGTTTTTATGTTTTTCTTTTTCCAGAAAGTGTAAAATTTCATTGGCCCGCAGCACAATCTTGTTGGGCATGCCGGCCAGTTGTGCCACGTGTATGCCGAAGCTGTGTTCGCTGCCCCCTTCTTTCAGTTGGCGCATGAAAATAATTTTGTCGCCAATTTCTTTTACGCTCACGTTAAAATTCTTTACGCGTGGCAAATCTTCGGCTAATTGGTTTAGCTCATGGTAGTGCGTGGCAAATAAAGTTTTGACACGGAAGGGCTGCTGGTGCAGATACTCTACAATACTCCACGCAATAGATACGCCATCGTAGGTAGAGGTACCGCGGCCGATTTCATCCATCAACACCAAACTGCGCGGGCTCAGGTTGTTTAAGATACTGGCCGTTTCGGTCATCTCTACCATGAAGGTAGATTCGCCCCGCGACAAATTATCGCTGGCACCGACCCGGGTAAAAATTTTATCAACCAAGCCCACCAGGGCATGCTCGGCCGGAACATAACTACCCATTTGAGCCAGCAGTACGATCAACGCGGTTTGCCGCAGCAAGGCCGACTTGCCGGCCATATTCGGGCCGGTAATGATCAGTATTTGTTGGGTTTCACTATCCAGGTAAATATCGTTGGGCACATAGCTTTCTCCCACGGGCAATTGTTTTTCAATTACGGGATGACGTCCGCCCTTAATAGCCAGCCGGGTGGAGTCGCTTATTTCCGGGCATGAATAGCGATTGGCTCGGGCTACTGCGGCAAACGAAAGAAGACAATCTAACTCGGCAATGAGGCGGGCGTTTTGCTGAATGGGCAACATAAACCCCGCTGTAAACCGTACCAGTTCTGAAAAAAGTTGTTGTTCAATAACCGAAATCTTTTCTTCGGCATGTAAAATCTTTTCTTCGTACACTTTTAGTTCTTCCGTAATGAAGCGCTCGGCATTGGTTAAAGTCTGTTTGCGAATCCAATCGGCAGGCACTTTGTCTTTGTTGGTGTGGCTCACCTCCAGGTAATAGCCAAAAATTTTATTGTATGATACTTTGAGCGAATTGATTCCGGTCCTTTCTATTTCGCGTTTCTGCACCTGCAGCAAATAGTCTTTCCCTGAAAACGAAATAGCCCGCAATTCATCTAACTCGGCATGCACCTGATCTTTAATGATTCCCCCCAAGTGCAATAGTAAGGGTGCGTCTTCGGCCAGTTCGCGTTCTATTTTTTCTACTAAAAACAAACACAGATCAATTTGGTTTCCGGCTTTAATCAATTCCGGCACCCCTGTGTTTAGCAATTCTTCTTTTACGGGCACTAAGGCCATTAAGGCTCGCTTTAATTGAAGCAACTCGCGTGGGTTGATGCGCCCCACGGCCACTTTAGAAATCAGGCGCTCCAAATCGGTGATCAGACGGAATTGATCGGCCATTTTTTCGGCTTGGTCTGGATGATTAAAAAAATGAGAAACCATTTTAAGCCGTTCTTCAATCAATTTTTTCTCTTTTAGCGGAAGCACCATCCACTTGCGCAAGTTGCGCGAGCCCATAGGGGTAATGGTTTGATCCAGTACCTCAATAAGCGGCACTCCTCCTTCGCTGGGGGAGTGCACAATCTCCAGATTGCGGATCGTAAATTTATCAAGCCAAACGTACTGATCTTCATCCAGCCGGGCGATGGCCGAAATATGAAGGATGTTTTTGTGTTCGGTTATTTCCAGATAATGGAGCACGGCACCGGCTGCAATGACGGCTTCATTCATGCCGTCTAGACCAAATCCTTTAAGGGTAGAGGTGTTAAACTGATTAATTAATTTTTCTTTGGCAAAGTCGTAGGTATAGACCCAATCATCTAATGCGAAAGTGGCATACTCCTCGTCAAAAAGCTCGTCTGCCTGGGGGCGATGGGTTTTACTGAAAATGATTTCGGAAGGGGAAAAGTTCTGGATCAGTTTCAGTACATAAGCCTCCGTACCCTGAGCGGCAAAAAACTCACCCGTGCTCACATCTAAAAACGAAATACCCCAGGTATTTTTGGTAAAGTGTACCGAAGCCAGAAAATTATTTTGCTTTTTCTCCAGCACATGATCGTTAAAGGAAACACCGGGCGTAACCAATTCGGTTACTCCGCGCTTCACAATGCCTTTTACAAACCGTGGATCTTCCAGTTGGTCGCAGATGGCTACCCGGTAGCCGGCCCGTACCAACTTGGGCAAGTACGTGTCGAGGGCATGGTGGGGAAAGCCGGCCAAGGCGGTTTCGGCAGCCGAGCCGTTTCCCCGTTTGGTAAGGACAATATCTAATACTTTGCTGGCTTTCGCAGCATCTTCTCCGAAGGTTTCATAAAAATCGCCTACACGAAAAAGCAATAATGCCCCCGGGTATTTTGCTTTGATGGCATTGTATTGTTTTTGTAACGGGGTTTCACCGATCATGCCGGCAAAGATAGGCGAATACCTAAATTGTAAAGATGGTCTTTGACTGGGAGGGGAGCAAAAAATTTAATCCGTTATCTTTGAGAATGATTTTCCTTTTCCGGATCGGATTTTTGGAAGTAGCCTGGGTAGATTTAATAGACATTGGCCTGGTGTCTGTTTTATTATATCAGATCTACAAAATCATTAAAGGGAGTATTGCGGTAAATATTTTTCTGGGCATTCTTTCGTTGTATCTGATTTACCTGATTGTAAGGGCGGCTCAAATGGAGTTACTCGCCAAGATACTCGGCCAGTTTATGGGCGTAGGAGTGTTGGCTATGATTATTTTATTTCAACCTGAAATCCGTAAATTTTTGTTGCTCATTGGCCGGAGTACTGAAATTAATCGTGGCAATATTATCAAGTCCATTAACCATTGGCGCAGTGGTTTTTTTCAAAATGAGTTTGATGTGCATCAGTTGATGGAAGCCGCCAAATCAATGAAGGCTACTCGCACGGGTGCGCTCATTGTATTTTCGCGCGATTCAGAATTAAAATTTCATTGCGAAACAGGCGATCTGCTAAATGCCGAAGTAAACAAACGCCTGATCGTTTCCATCTTTCAAAAAACAAGCCCGCTGCACGATGGGGCTCTTATTATATATAAAGGGAAGATTCGGGCTGCCCGCTGTGTACTTCCCGTAAGCGAGAATGACCACCTGCCGCCCCAGTTTGGGCTTCGGCACCGGTCGGCTATCGGCATGAGCGAAGTTACGGACACCCTGGTGATGGCGATCTCTGAAGAAACCGGCCGGTTGATTTTGGCTCGAAACGGAAAATTTTTACGTGGATTAAAACTGAAACAAGTGGAACAGAAAATATTGGAATACCTGCACAATGCCGAGCCACAGAAGTGGGACGAAATACCCGTAGAGCCCGAACCACAAGAACCCGAAGAAGTGAAGGCCTGAGAAAGGTATTCATACTCGTCTTATCCGGATAAAGTGATTTCCCTTATAAAAAATATGAAACCGGCTTTTTTAATTTTTTTTCTAATCAGTTACATCTGCGGATGGTGTCAACAAGTGGAAACGGTTATTCAACAAGGGCATGAGTTGGCGGTAATAGCGCTGGCCATCAGCCCCGACAGTAATTATGTAGCCACCGGCAGTCGCGATAAGTCGGCCAAACTATGGGAGCTGAGCACGGGCCGTGAGGTACGCAGTTTTTTGGGCCATCAGTTTTCGGTAAACAGTTTGTGCTTTAGCCCGGATGGTAAGTATCTGATTACCGGCAATGGCGATGCCAGTGCTAAAATCTGGGACATCGCCACCGGCAACGAAATCCTTTCGGTTACGCCCGACCCAGAACGAATAACAGATGTGGTGTTTGATCCGAAAGGGAAATTTTTTGCCACGGTTGGTTTTGGCCGGAAGGTGCGGGTGTGGGAATTTCCCGGTAAAAAGAAAATAGCCGAGTGGGAAGCCGATGGTTATGCCGGCTCGGGGGGTCGGATCACGTTGGCTATCAGTTCTAACAGCGAGTGGCTTGCCGTGGGCGAAGACAACAGTACGGTAAATGTGTACCGGGTAGGCTCGTGGGAAAAAAAATATACGTTTAATTTTTCCGACTATTCTTCGTGCGGAGGCTGTTACAGCTATGTAGATTTTTCGCCCGACAATTGTTTTTTATTAAAAGCATCGCAAAACGGAGAAGTGGCAAAGTATGATTTGAGTACAGGAAAATTAGCGGTGCGATACACCAAAAAAATTCATGATCTGAAATCGGCCGAGTTTAGCCCCGATGGAAAATGGGTAGCCGCTTGCTCTGATAAAAAAATTGTGATCTACCATGCAGCGAAAGGCGACTCCCTGCAAACTATTGACCCGAAAGTAGAAGCGAACCTTAACAAGGCTAAATTTTCGCGCAATGGAAAACGACTGCTGATTGCCTGCGACAACAATGTGGTATTGATATATGAGGTGGCCACCGGAAAAAAAACCGGTGAATTAACCGGCTTTCTTAATGAACGCGATAAGGGCGGGATCAATTATGATCCTAACTCCTACTGGGATCAGTCAATTGCAAAATACGTTCGCTTTAAAAATAATTTACTCATTACCCCCGATGGTAAATCGCTAATTAAAGGAAAGTTTGGTACCCGGGTGAAGCAGTGGGATATGGCCACCGGAAAAAACGTGATGGATTATGCTGGCCATGATAAGGCAGTGCTCTGTTATGATCTTTCGCACGATGGAAAAAAATTAGTAACCGGAGGAGGAGATGGAAAAATTATTTTATGGGATATAACCAAAGGCGATACTCTGAAAACAATTCAAGCTCATCGTGCGCCCATTTTTGATATTCATTTTAATGCAGACGAAACACAAGTGGCTTCTTCCAGTTGGGATGCTACTCTTATATCTTGGAATTTAACTACCGGCAAGGCGGTAAATTATTTTGATTTTAAAAACAACTCGGCACAGAATTTTTTATGGAGCACTAACGATTTATATTTTTTTGCCAGTCTCGGCAAAGACCTTAAAATGTATGAAGCCGATACCAAAGAAATTGTGCGCGATTTTATAGGCCATACAGATGTAATTTCTTCCATACGAATTGCCAACGACCAACTTCTTTCGGCCAGCTGGGACGGATCCGTACGCCTGTGGAGCATCAGCACAGGGTTAATGATAAAAAAATTTATGGGCCACCGGGGCGCAGCCCACATCGCTATTTTCGGACCAGACGGAAAAACAATTTATTCAGCCGGAGCCGACCGGCAAATCCGCGTGTGGGATATAGCCTCGGCCAAAGTTATTCGCACGTTTGACGGGCATCGTGCTGAAGTGACAACCCTCTTATTCAGTCCCGATAACCAAATGCTGATCAGCCACAGTGTAGATGGCTCCATTAAGTTTTGGGATTTAGCCACCGGAAAAGAATTTTTTGAACACATTCATTTCGGAGGAAAAGATTGGATGGTAAAAAACCCCGAAGGTTTTTTTAATGCTACTGATAAGGCACGCCAATACATTCATTTCGTACATGGCTTGAAAACATACAGTGTAGATCAGTTTTTTGAAGAATACTTTCGCCCCGATCTGATGCCTAAAATTTTCCAAAATAAAAGCAGCGACCGGGCGATGGGCATGGATCAGAGAATGAAAAATTCTCCGCCTCCACTGGTAAAAATTGCCTGCATACCAACGGCTGACCCCTCCAAGGCCGAAATTTATGTGCGCGTAACTGATGTAGGAACCGGGGCAGAAAAATTCAAACTCTTTCATAACGGCAAGCGTATTACAGCTACCGGCTTCGTGCTGCCTTCCGGAAAAAACCAGTCGGCCACCTATCATGTTACGGTAAATTTAATTGGGGGCACCAACCGTTTTTCGGCTTCGGCCGGGAATAATGAAATGGTTGAATCGGATCCGGTTACTACCGAAATTTTTTTTGACAGCCCCAACAAAAACGCCACGTGTTATTTATTGGCAGTTGGCATTAATCAATACAAAAACCCACGTCTGACACTGAATTATGCTAAGCCGGATGCCGAGTCGTTTGGAAAAACGGTAGAAGAAAAAAGCAAACTATTTAAGCACATCGAGGTAGATGCCCTCTACGATGAAAACGCCACCCAGGCAAACATTCTAAAAAAACTAGATGAGCTTTCGGCCAAAATAAAACCGGAAGATGTTTTCTTGTTTTACTATGCCGGGCATGGCAGTATGGTGGACGATCGCTTTTTTTTCATTCCGAGCGAAAGCTCCAGATTGTATGATCTGATCTCGTTAAAAAAAGAAGCAATTGAGGCCTCGGTGTTGCAAGACAAATTCAAAAACATAAAAGCACTAAAGCAGTTGATTGTAATGGATGCCTGCCAAAGCGGAGGCTCGGTAGAGCTATTGGCTTCGCGCGGGGCGGCAGAAGAAAAAGCCATTGCTCAGCTTTCACGTAGTGCCGGCATACATGTAATGGCCTCGGCCGGAAGCGAACAATTTGCCACTGAAGTTGCCGAGTTAGGGCATGGCATTTTTACTTATTTATTAATCAAAGCACTACAAGGCGAGGCAGATGGAGCACCTAAAGACGGCAAGGTTACTATTTATGAATTAAAGTCGTACTTAGACGATCAGGTACCCGAACTCACCCGCAAACTGAAAGGCAAACCACAGTATCCTTACACATTCTCTCGCGGCCAGGATTTTCCGTTGGTGATCGACCCCAATCAGTAAGAAAAACGACTGATTATTTTATTTTTCTTAAAAAATCAGTGGCTTCTAATACAATTAGTTTGGTGCCCGAATCAAACTGCACATTGGCCACATGGTCTTTGCCCATTTTTTTTACTGTGTTCACTTTACCCTTTCCGTGGTGCAGGTGAAACAGTTCATCGCCTGCTTTAATCTTACTAAGTTGCTCTTCGCTAAAAGGATCGCCCACGTAGGGAGGCAGCGGGGAGATAACCGGCAAGTGGTGAACGACTTCCTCTTTTACGGGTTCAATAGCGGGAGTCGAGGCAAATGTTACCGGCTCTGGTGGAGGCAGACCAATTCCAAAACGAGTGAGCCGTTCATTCTTTTCTTCTTTTTTTTCAATTGATTTTTTTACAGCTTCGCTCAGTGCTTCGTTGGCCTGCTGAACGGTGTCAATCCGCAGCGATTCATCGTATTCCACCAAACTCCACTCATCGGCATGGAAGGGTAAAGCCGATTTTAAATCTTTAATTAAAACAACAGGTAGGTTCAGAGCATGGCGAACGGCCATAATATAAAGCGCTTCGGAGTTAGTGGCACTCAAATCGCAAATGGCCACTTCGCACTCAATTACAATTTTTAAAATATCGGTTGGTTTCTCTCCCGGATCATCTAATCGGGTAGGCCAGTAACCGGCCAGCGTACAAGCCGGCACTACAATGTAATCATACACTCGTTTAAAATGCCCGGAAGGATAGGCGCTTAATCCGCCAGACGGCATTACAATCAAACACTTGTTTCCCATACTCGCTGGTTATTGTCCTCTAAGGTATTTTCTATTTTGCTTTTTTGCAAAAAGCATTTTTCAGAACGGTTTCAAGAGAATTTTGAATAGAGCAAAAATAATTTGCAAGGATTACTTGGGCGAGGTAGAAATTAAAATGGTAAAAAAAGTAATGTATTTTCTTACACCACTTTTTTGCGAATAGACTTGGCGTAGGTGCGGCTTACCGGAAAATTTTTACCGCTTTGCATCTTCACTATCATTCCGCCATTGAAGTGGCGTTCTATTTCTTTCAGGTAGTGGATATTGACAATGGTGGAGCGGTGCACTCTAATAAATTTATCGGGGTTCATAATCTCTTCCAGTTTGCCAATGCCGGATGAACTGACAAACTGATCGTTTTTGGTGGTGATGATGGTGTAATCGCCCGAGGCTTCTAAATGCATAATTTCATCTACCGGCAGGCTGAATAGTTTTTCTGATTTCTGCACAAAGATGTGTGATTCAAAATTCCCGAGTGATCGTTGCGGGCGCATGCTTCCCAGCAAATCTTCAATTTTTCCGGCTTCGGTATTTTTTCTTTTTAAGGCACGATCTACGGCTGTCTTAAACCGATCGTGGTCCAACGGCTTCAATAAATAATCCACTGCATTTTTTTCAAATGCTTGGATGGCATATTGGTCGTAAGCGGTAACAAAAATAACGTACGGCTCGTGGGTAATATCGTCCAGCACATCAAAGCCGGTCATGCCGGGCATTTGCACATCTAAAAAAATCAGGTCGGGTTTTAGTTTATCGATCTGAGCCACGGCATCATTTCCACTGGCGGCCTCTCCAATCAATTCAATTTCTGGAATGGCTTCCAGGTATTCGCGCAATAATTCGCGTGCTAATTTTTCATCGTCAATAATCAGGCACGTAGTGGGGTGGTTATTCATAAATATTTTTTTCTAAGTCTTTGGGAGTGATTTTACCTTTTATTGGGTAGTCGCGATCTTCTATATAAAAGCTGACGGCATATCCTTTATCGTTGGCCCGCACACGCAATTTGGATTGTGAGCCAAAATAGTTTTTCAATCGTCTATCGGTGTTAGACATACCAATGCCGCTAGAACTTCCATCCATTACTTTATTGGCATTTGTGCCAAGGCCGTTGTCTTTTACTTCGAAAAATACAATGGTGCCCGACCGCCTTACGGTAAGAGCCACGGTGCCCCCTTCGGGCTTCGGGCCGATGCCATATTTAATAGCATTTTCTACCAGCGGTTGCAGAATCATAGGAGGTACTCGTATGCTTAAACAAGTGGGGTCTATGTCGCGTTCAAAACACAAACGCTCGCCAAACCGAACTTGTTGTATGCGAACATAATTTTCTAAAAAATCAATTTCTTTAGAAAGGCTCACCATTTGTTCACCGTGGGCATCCAGCGCATAGCGGAACACATCCGATAATTCGGTAATCAACTTCCGGGCCTGGTCTTTGCTGCTGTGCACTAACGTGCTGATGGAGTTTAATGTATTGAAAAGAAAATGCGGATTGATCTGCGATTTCAACAATGAAATTTGCATTTCCCGGTTTTTAATAGTGAGTTCACTTTTTTCTTGTTCCTTCTTTTGTAATCCCTGAAAATAGCGGATCACATAATAGATGCCCACGGTAATAATGTACTGATCATGAAACCGCAAAGCTTCCCAGCTGAGCAATTCCAGCATGTACTCTTTCCAGTGATCGAAATACACGAGGCCATCCATGTAATCGGTAAAAAAATACGAGAGGGTGCCCATGGTGAGAAAAAAAAATACTAAACCAAACAGGTGACCGATAATTTGTATTACCATTTTAAAATTAGAAAGCCAGTGCGACCAGAGAAAGATGAGGACAATGTATACGCACAAAGCTTCGTATAGAAAAAGAGCATTCCATAAAACGTAGGCAGCCGGGTTTACAAACCGCCACTCAATAATGGCACTCACCGTAAAGTTGATAAAATACCAAAGACAAATCAGGCCGTAAACCTGTTTCCATATTTTCGGTATTCTGTCTAATATCTTCACACGTCAAAAATTGAATGATAAAGTTAATCATTTAGATTCGGAGCCGACCAACGGTAGTTTCAACATGACGAACCTGCTTTTTAAACGGTTCAAAATAAAAATTGACCTTCATAAAGTTGTACCTTTCGCCCTCGGATGAGGGCGTATATCTTGATTTGGGTGTGCCTGCTGGTGGCTCATGTATCGTTCGCACAAAAGATCACCATCTCAGGAAAAGTGGTGGACAGCGAAACCAAAGAACCATTGCCGTTTGCCTCAGTAGGCATTATTGGCAAGCCCATTGGGGTAGTGGCCAACGAGCAAGGCGAATTTGATTTTCATATACCCGTAGATTATCGCAATGATTTACTGCAGGCCAATATGCTGGGCTACCAACCCTATGAAGCGCCCATTTGGTCGCTGGCAACCGGCCAACCTATCGTGATTGAAATGCAGGCAGCTGCTATTCTGCTGAAAGAGGTAGTGGTTACCGATACGCTGAAGGCCGGAGAAATTATGCGCCTGGCACTGGCCCGCATAGAAAAAAATTATCCGATGAAGCCTTTTCAAATGGATGGTTTTTACCGTGATGTAAAAAAAATGGGAGGCACCTACATTTCGTTGCTCGAAGCAGCCGTGCAGATTTATGATGAAAACTATCAGGCTCCACGCAATAAATTTAAACTTCGCGAACGGGTAGCATTAAAAGAAGTACGCAGAAGTTTGGGCTACAACAGCCGCTTTACTTCTTTCTTCGATAAAGACAATCTTTTGGAAGATTTATTGTTGAACAACAACATTCGCTATCGCCAGTTTCCGGACGAAGACGAATTTTTTAAAAGCCTGGAGTTGGATGACAACAGCACTTTTAACGGGCACGAGGTGTATGTCCTTATGCTAAAAAAAGATTTTTCATTGCGGATTTTTATAGACCGGGAAACGTACGGCATAGTGCGGCTCGAATACGAAAACGATCATCAGGAGAAACTTGAAAAAATGCGCGGCCTCGAAAGTCGTTTTGTTAAAATTAAACGAATCATAGAGTTTAAATTATTTGAGAACAAATTGTATTTGAATTACCTGAGCGTTACCTCACAGGTAAACTGGTATGATCGCGAAACGCATAAATTAAAATTTGAAACGGAACTATTTCGGCAGTTGCTGATTAATCATATTTACCCAAACCCTGCCGAGCGTATCGGGCTGTGGCAAAAAATGCGCAACTATGGGCTGCAATATCAGGATCAGCCATATAACAAAGCATTTTGGGATACCTACAATGTGATTAAAGAAAGCCCACTCGACAAAAAAATTGTCAGCGATTTAGAAAAAGAACTTCCGTTGGAAAAGCAATTTAAAGATAAC
This sequence comes from Bacteroidota bacterium, assembly GCA_018267135.1. Lineage (GTDB taxonomy): Bacteria > Bacteroidota > Bacteroidia > Cytophagales > Cyclobacteriaceae > ELB16-189. The sequence continues at coordinate 5,441 of JAFDZA010000025.1, read as the reverse complement.
TGACCATTAGCCTATTCCTAATCGCAATGCCTCCTGCTTCAGCTCATCTTTGTCTATCGGCACAACCCCCACGTGCTGGCACACCAGCCCGCCCGCCAGGTTGCTGAGCGCGGCAATGGTTTGAGCCGGACAGCGAAGGGCCGTACACAACGAGGCTACGCTTACTACGGTATCGCCCGCACCCGATACGTCTGCTATTTCGCGCGGATGGGCCGGTAATTTTATTTGATGGTTTTGGTAATCAATAAAAACGCCATGCTCGCTCAGCGTAACCATAATACCCTGTGCTTTTAGCTTTTGCTTCAGCAATGTGCAGGCCGCTTTTACCTGATCTACGTTGGCCGCAGCTACTTCCATCTTTAATCCTTCGCGCAGTTCTTTCAGGTTAGGTTTAAAAAGAGTTACACCTTGATACGATAAGAAATTTCTTTTTTTAGGATCAACGACCGTTGGAATATTCAATTGAGAAGCGAAGGCAACAGTACGGTTGATGATGCGCTCGTTTAAAACGCCTTTATCATAGTCTTCAAAAATTACTACATGGCAAGAGGGAAGTAGTTTTTCAATTCGTTGCAGTAAAAGATTTTCTTCTTCCGGGTTGGCCTCCCGGTCAGATTCTTCATCTATCCGCACTACTTGTTGATGGCTGGCAATTACCCTCGTCTTCACGGTAGAGGGCCGGTGGGCACTGATTACCAAGCCATCGCGGGTCATGCCTTGTGTTTCCATCAGCTGGTTAATGCGCTGCCCGCTGTCGTCCTGGCCTACCAAGGCACATAATATGGCTTGGGCTCCCATGGCCGAAATATTGACAGCCACATTTCCGGCTCCGCCCAGCCGGTAGTCTTTCTTTTTTACCTGCACTACCGGAACGGGTGCCTCGGGCGAAATACGGTCGGCTGCGCCCCAGATGTGGCTATCGAGCATAACATCGCCAATGATAAGCACCCGTTGCGAAGCAAAGGAATTAAATAACTTTTCAAGGCTCATCATAGCTAAAGATTATTTTAAAGTAGCCAGTATTTCTTTCATTCTGCGCAAGGCTTCGGTAAGATCTTTTTCGGAGGCAGCATACGAAAGCCGCACGCAGCGATCATCGCCAAAGGCACCTCCCGGCACTAACGACACGTGTCCTTTCTCCAACATCCACAAGCAAAGGTCGTCACTATTTTTTAGGGTAGTGCTGCCATCCGATTTTCCAAAATACGAACTAACATCGGGGAAAAAGTAGAACGCACCTTGCGGGTAGTTTGCTTTTACGCCCGGTATTTCTTTCAGTAAGCGGTAAACCAACTCTCTGCGCTGGCGGTATTCTTCTACCATTCTTTTAGTTGGAGCCAAATCTCCGGTAATGGCAGCCAATGCTCCGCGTTGCGAAATGGAACAATTGGCGGATGTAATCTGTCCTTGCACTTTATTACTGCCATCGGCAATCCATTTAGGAGCTGCAATGTAGCCCACCCGCCAGCCGGTCATGGCAAAACCTTTGGCAAAACCGTTTACGGTAATGGTGCGCTCAAACATACCGGGCAGCGAGGCCATGCTGGTTTGGTCGCCTGTAAAATTGATGTGTTCATAGATTTCATCGGCAATTACCAGCAACCCCGGGTGCTTTAACACTACGGCAGAAATGGCTTCCAGTTCCTTTCGCGAGAAAACAGAACCGGTGGGGTTGCAAGGAGAAGAAAAAATGATGGCCTTGGTTTTAGATGTAATGGCCTGCTCTACTTGTGTGGCTGTAACTTTAAAATCGTTTTCCCAGGTGCCCTTTACTAATACCGGTTTTGCTTCTGTAAGCCGCACCAGCGCATCGTAGCTTACCCAAAAAGGGGAGAAAATAATTACCTCATCGCCCGGGTTTAAGAGGGCCAGCATGACGTTGGCAATGGATTGTTTGGCTCCATTGCTTACCACAATGTTTTCGGCTTTGTAAGGAACACCGTTTTCTTTCTGGTATTTGGCGGCAATGGCTTCGCGCAAATCCTGGTATCCCGGCACGGGCGGGTAGGCAAAATACTTCCCATCGTCAATGGCTTTCTTAGCGGCATCGCATATATGTTGAGGGGTTTTAAAATCGGGCTCGCCTAAACTTAAACTGATAACATCTACCCCTTTGTTTTTAAACTCACGAGCTTTGGCCGCCATGGCCAGCGTTGCTGATTCTTCAATGGCATTAATTCGGTTGGAAAGTAACATCGGATTAAAATTTTTTTAACCGACAAAAATAAATAATAGATAGATGCGGAAGTGAAGCCTGAGCAGATATCTAAATAATTTAATGAATTTATTCTTGGATATTGGCAGAATAGAATTTTAATTTGAAACCGACCTGATTATGATGATATGAAAATCCCTCATTCCTTTTCTGAATACACCGAGGCCTATCGCGAAAGTGTAGCCAACCCCGAAAAATTTTGGGCTGAAATAGCCGATGATTTCCGCTGGAAAAAAAAATGGGATAAAGTGGTAGAGTGGGATTTTCATAAACCGGAAGTGAAATGGTTTACAGGAGGGAAACTGAATGTTACTGAAAACTGCCTGGATCGCCATTTGCCCGCGCGGGCCAATCAAACCGCCATTCTTTGGGAACCGAATGCCCCCCAAGAACCCACCCGAAAAATCTCTTATCGCGAGCTGCACGAGCAGGTGTGCCGCGTAGCCAATATGCTGAAGAAACACGGTATAAAAAAAGGCGACCGGGTTTGTATCTATATGCCCATGGTGCCCGAAGTAGTATTTGCTATGCTGGGTTGTGCCCGCATCGGGGCCGTGCACTCTGTAGTATTTGCGGGGTTTTCTTCTCGCTCGCTGGTTGACCGGATCAATGATTCGCAGTGCCGGCTCGTGCTCACGGCCGATGGCGCCTACCGTGGAGATAAAAAAATTGACATCAAAGGCATTGTAAACAGCGCGCTTGATAAATGCCCCTCGATTGAGAAAGTAATTGTGTTGCAACGTACACACACACCTGTAGAAATGAAGCCCGGCCGCGATCTTTGGTGGCACGATGAAATGGCCCAAGTAGCGAAAGAATGTGCAGCCGAAGAAATGGATGCCGAAGATATGCTTTTCATTTTATACACCTCAGGTTCTACCGGCAAACCCAAGGGGATGGTACACACCTGTGCGGGCTATCTGGTTTCCATAGATTATACTTTCCGTACGGTATTTCAATATACGCCCGATCAGGTTTTCTGGTGTACGGCCGATGTGGGCTGGATTACCGGCCACTCTTACATCGTTTATGGGCCGCTATCGGCCGGGGCCACTACGCTGATGTTTGAGGGGATACCCAGTTGGCCAGACATGGGCCGGTTCTGGCATGTGATTGAAAAACACAAAGTAAATATTTTCTATACTGCCCCTACGGCCATCCGCTCGCTGCAAACGGCCTCGCTAGATTTCGTAGAGAAATACGACCTCTCATCGCTTCGGCTGCTGGGCAGCGTAGGTGAGCCCATTAATGAAGAGGCGTGGCAGTGGTATCATAAAAACATTGGCAAAGAAAAATGCCCGATCGTAGATACCTGGTGGCAAACCGAAACGGGCGGCATTATGATCTCGCCAATAGCCCATGTTACAAAATTAAAATTGGCCCATGCCACTTTGCCGCTGCCCGGGGTTCAGCCGGTAGTAATGGACGAACGGGGAAATGTTATGACGGAAAACTCAATTGAAGGAAGGCTGGCCATGCGCTTTCCCTGGCCGTCTATGGCACGCACTATCTACGGAGATCATCAGCGTTTTAAAGACACTTATTTTTCTACTTTCCCGGGTCACTATTTTACAGGCGATGGATGCAGGCGCGATGAAGAAGGATACTACCGCATTACCGGAAGGGTGGACGATATCATTATTGTATCCGGGCATAACATGGGCACGGCTGAAATTGAAAGTGCCATAGACGAGCATTCGGCCGTAGCCGAATCGGCCGTAGTAGGTTTCCCGCACGACATAAAAGGGCAAGGCATTTATGCCTTCGTCATCTGTTATCAAAAACCGCAGGAAGAAGAAAAAGTAAAAAATGAAATCAGAGAAACAGTAGCCAAAATTATTGGCCCGATTGCAAAACCCGATAAAATTCAGTTTGTAAACGGGCTCCCCAAAACCCGTTCGGGCAAAATTATGCGAAGAATTTTAAGGAAAGTGGCCGAAGGAGATGTGGCCAACCTGGGCGATACCACCACGTTGCTCGACCCGGCCGTGGTAGAAGAAATTAAAAATGGAGCCGTGTGATCATTGCCCCCGCCACTCTAGCCGATATACCCGCGTTAAACCAATTGGTTAACTCCGCTTACCGGGGCGACTCTTCGCGCCAGGGCTGGACTACCGAGGCCGACATTTTAGACGGCACACGCACGGATGAAGCCGCCATTAGTGAATTTATGCGCGAGCCGGGCTCTGTCATTTTAAAAGTGATTGAAGAAACCCGCCTCATAGGTTGTGTGCGGCTGGTAAAGCACGGACCAAAACTGTATCTGGGTATGTTTGCCGTTGCCCCCGGTTTGCAAAACCAAGGCACCGGAAAAAAAATTTTATTAGCGGCTGAAGAAGAAGCCCGAAAACAAGATTGCTCTACTATTTTTATGACAGTCATTTCTGTTCGGGCCGAATTAATTGCCTGGTATCAGCGCAATGACTACCAACAAGTGGGCGACCCGATGCCGATGGTTTTTGATAACCCGAGCGGAGGCATACCTAAAACCGACTTATATTTTATTACCTTAGAAAAAAAGCTAAACTAAAAAATGGAAATCAGCGGTAAAGTAATCAGTCTGCTGCCCCTTCAGAGCGGGCAAGGAAAAAACGGCACATGGAAAAAACAGGAATTCATTTTAGAAACCCCGGGGCAATACCCTAAAAAAGTTTGTATGAACTTGTGGGGCGACAAAGTAGATGAAATTAAAATTGCCGTAGGCGAAAAAATTACTGCCTCAATCAATATTGAGAGCCGCGAATACAATGGCCGCTGGTACACCGATGTGCGTGCCTGGAAAATTCAAAAAGACGGAACATCCGGCAGCGGGGATGTGCCTCCCCCGGCTGAGGATAATTTTGTTCCCGATTCTTCAGGAACAGATGATTTGCCTTTTTAAGAATGGCCAAGTGCACCCATAGTCTGTGCCTCCTGGTCTGTGCCTCCTGCATTAAAAGAGCACGTACCCCAAATAGTGGACGTGCAAACGGCAAACGCTCCCTGTGTTGGCACTCTTTTAGAAAGAGTGATTTTGTTCATCTTGCCTCTTTCAAATTTGAACCCGGTAATATACTCGCCCTACCAATTCTCTACGATAACCCGGTCTTTAAATTTCTGATCCGGCACGTTATCACTTTTGTCTAAACCGGGCAGAGAGGTAACTACCTCCAGGTGCATCGCTTTTTGCTTGTCTTTATAAAAAAGCAAATGGGTAAGGGCGCTGATCGGTATAGTAGTTTTACTT
>JAFDZA010000024.1 GCA_018267135.1 Bacteroidota bacterium | reverse complement strand
ATCCCGAACAGGGCAGTTAAGACCACCAGCGCCGATGGTACTAGGGCAAAACCCGGGAGAGTAGGACACCGCCCATTTTTATTACAGACCCCCCGGCCTTTTGGTCGGGGGGTTTTGTTTTGAGGCGATTGAAAATCGTTTTCTTATATTTCTTATAGCTGGCCGTAATGCAAAATGGCTTTCCATTAAATTCAAAAAATTAAGGCAATGGCAATTTCAAGATTTATAACCTTTTCTATTTGTGTTAGCCTTGGTCTATTGGCTACAGAAATTCAACAGCGTGCAGAGTCAACCGAAGCCAAACATTCAATCAACTGAATTGAGCCAAGGCGTTGTGTTAAATTAAGCGCCAAGCCTGTTCAAGTAAGTATTGACCCACAAACAACGCTACCGGCTGATTTTGATTTTCAAGAAAAAGAAAAATAATTTTATTCGATAATAACTCGTTTGAGGTAATGATTACCCGGATCAATTATTGGGATAGCCGAACTCTCGATCTTCATGGGTTGATCGAATAATTCAACTTTAATGACCCCCTTACTCGTTAAAATTTCAACCGGTAATTTCATAGGGATATTCTTAGGGGCGATAGTCCAGATATTAGTGTTTTGCTGGGTTAGAACAAACTCCAGTCGGCTAGTCGTTTGTGTATAAAAATAAAACAATGGCTTTAAATCTATTTTTGATTCTCTGCTAAATAGCTGCTCTACGTCATCGGTAGTAACAAAGTGATGGTAGGTATAAGCTGAATCGGTGGCTAATTTTTTTAAGGTAGAAAAAAAGAGAGCATCTCCTAAAACATAACGGAGTGTATGCATAAAGAAAGCTCCTTTTACATACGTATCGCCTGTATAAGTATCTTGCGAGTTTACCTCTTCTGCTAGCACTAACGGTTTTTTGTTTCTGATGTTCACCCGGAAACTGGTTATCATCGAATCATATCCTCGCTCGCCTGTTAGCTCGCGAAAGCACAATGCTTCGGCATAGGTATCAATGCCTTCTTGTATCCACATGTGTGCCCAGTCTTTGTTAGTTACTTTGTTAGCCCACCATTCGTGCCCAAATTCATGAAAAAGGTTGGCCGAATAATATTGCCCGCCAAAACGTTGGTAGGTAAATGGATCTCCGTAGGTAATCATGGTTTGGTGTTCCATGCCCGGGTTGGGAACTTGGGCAATACCGATTTTTTCTTTTACCCAGGGATATTCTCCAAAATAATTTTCCAGGATGTGCGTATCGCGTTCACGTATATCTAATACTTGTTGTGCCTGGGCAACGTCTTGGCGGAGCACATAAAATTCCATAGGTACTTTATTTCCAAGCAGCGTAGTGTAGGGGCGTTTTATTATTTGATAATCGGCAATATTAAACACTACACAATAGTTGCTGATGGGATAATTAGTTTTCCAGTGAAAAGTACTTTTGCCTGCTTTGGAAGATGTACCCTGCAATAAACCAGGCCCGGCTACTATTAACCCTTGAGGGGCGGTAATAAATAAATCGACTCCTTCATTAGGTTCATCGCTGGGGTGGTCTTTGCATGGGAAATAAATTTTGGCCCCATCTAATTGGCAATTGATTACTACCCATGGTTTACCATTTTTGTCGGTTGTCCAAGTAAACCCGCCAAACCAGGGCGGTCTTACAGCCACAGGAGGCTTGCCGCTATATTCTATTTTTGTTTTATGCTTGCCAGACATGGCGTTGGCAATAATATAGATGCGATCATTTTTTTGCAGGAAAGGAACCACTTTTTTATCAAGTACTATTTTTTTTATTTGATACTGATCAATCAGATCGAAAAGCAGGGTGTCGGTCGGGTTATTCAATATGAAATCTGTTTCTACAAAGCCATCTATACTTTGGTTAGAAATGGCTACATTCAGGGAAAGGGTGTAGTGCCGGATATCCATATTGGCCTGAAGTGGGTTGAGTTTGCCCCCTGATTTCCACCGTTTTACTTCGGGCTGAGCTCTGACATTCGAACTCAACGAACTGACCAGGACAATAAAAGACAGAATCAGGGGCTTTATCATAATAATGTATTATTTAAGTAAACCACAAGATTATTAATTGCCGAATACATGACAAGAACAATTTTTTGAATGAAACCAGCTTTGTAATAGTGGTTTACCTTCCATGAGAACCTGTTATCTTCAGTACAAAAGAATTAATTTTAATGTGAGACTATCTTATAGACATGAAACTGCTTTTCCTTTTTTGGGCTTTTATATCTCTTATTTCTTTTAGCTACGGACAAAGTGATTTTCAAAACTTTCAGGTCATCGGTGTTGATGAAGGACTTTCGCAAAACAGCGTTTATGGAATGTACCAAGACCAACGAGGTTTTTTATGGGTTGCTACCGCAGATGGGTTAAACCGGTATGATGGGAAGCGGATAAAAAAATACCGGGCAGCACAGAACATTCCTGAACCTTACAATTCAAATTTTATTCGAGGGAATATTGCGGAAGACGCAAAAGAAAACTTATGGTACTACACGGAAAACGGTTTATACCAATATAACCGCCTGGCCGACCGCGTAGAGAAAAAATATTATCCTAACCAGCTTCACTTAGGAAGGATTGATTTTAAAGTGCTGCTTATTGACCAGGAAATTATTTGGTTGTTTAATCCGGTTGCCGGGGTGGCTAGTTACTCTATTGCATCGGGTGAACTTACTCCGTTTCCGATTCCCGAAAAAATAAAGAACCCTAACTTTATTCCAAGTGATGCCCGGAGAGTTGGCGATTTTGTTTGGTATGGAATTAACCGATACGATGGGCTTTATCGGTTTAACATTCATACCCACGTTACCGATCATTTTTTTGGCACGGAAGAAATTGCCTTTGTTCGCTTTGTTGCAAAAGGATATTACAAAGTTGGGTTTTCATCTATTCAATATTATGACTCAGCCAGAGAAACTACTGAAATGCTTCCCATTAAATTTAATAAATCAGAACACCCCTCTATTGTTTCTCTTGTGGAAGACGAATACCACAACGTATGGATTGCCACCCGCAAGGAAGGCTTATGGAGATACAATACACTAACTAAACAAGTCACTGTATTTCAAAATCAGACACATAATTACACCTCTATTCCAACCAATAGCCTTACCGGATTATTAATGGACCGAAATAAGAATTTATGGATAAGTACAGAAGGGGCCGGTATTTGTATGGTTGATACAAAAGCACCCATGTTCAATACTTCTATTATAAGCCAACAACAAATTTTAAATAAAAATCTCTTTGTAAGAGCCGTAACAGAAAATGCAAAACAAAATGTATGGATCGCCTCTTTGCAAAATCCAATTTATGAATTGAACCCCTCTACCGGTATGATCAAAAATAGCCCGTTACTAAACCGGCTGAAAATATCAGAGGCTACTGCCATTATTTTAGATTCAAAAAAAAATTGTTGGATAGGACATGATAAGTATCTATCAAAGATAGACTCATTCGGAAACCGGTTAGCCCAGCATACATTTAGTTCTTCTGTGCCGATTCAGTTTAATAAACTTCTCGAATTAAAAGATGGGCGAATGGCACTGGCTTGGTCAGGAGGACTAACCGTTCTTTCTCAAAAGAAGAAAGCGCTCACAAAATGGCTGGTGGAAAAGAGTTGGATTAATGATGTGCAAGAAAGCCACGATGGAATGCTGTGGGCAGGTGCTAAAAATACTGGCCTTTTGCAATACACTCGTTCCGGGGAAAGGTATTTATTAAAAAAAACTTTTTTCGACAATCGAGATGTAAAGTCCATTCATCTGGATGAAAAAATACCTTATGTAATTTGGCTGGCAACTGATTTGGGTTTGGTACGCTTTAATTATTCTACCGGGCAAAGTACAGTCTTTACAGAAAATGATGGGATGAACAGCAGTTATGTTTATGGGATATTGGAAGATAAAAATGAAAGACTGTGGTGCAGCACCAATGCCGGAATCAGTTGCTTTGATAAAAATAAAAATACATTTATCAATTACACCAGCAAAGACGGGCTGCAAAGCAATGAATTTAATTCGGGCGCCTTTTACAAAGGAGCTTCGGGCAATTTTTATTTTGGGGGAGTGAAAGGCCTTAACTGGTTTAACCCCCAAGAGATTGATGCCGATTCTGTTTCCACACCGGCCATTCTTACCGAGGTAGTCTTGGGCGACCACCCTTTAAATGACTCGATAATAGCCAAAGGCAAAATTGAACTCCCGTATTTCAAAAATGATATTTCTATTTATTTTTCTGTTTTTAATTTTACTAAACCGGAAAGTAACAAGATAAAATTTCAATTGATGGGGTGGGATAAAAAACCACAAACTACTTATGAATTGCAGGCGGATTATAAAAACCTTTTACCCGGAAATTACACATTGGTATATAGCGCCAGCACCTACAATCATCATTGGGGCAGCGATCAGTATTTTACCATTACCATCCTATCCCCCTTTTGGGAGCGATGGTGGTTTTACGTTCCTCTGCTCGGGCTGGCGGTTGCCACGGTAGCCATGATTGTTGCCTACCTTATTCGGCAACGCTACCGATTGAAAATTACGAAACTTGAAAAGCAAAATGAGCTAGAACGAGAGCGCAGACGCATTAGCATGGAGATGCATGATGATATTGGAGCCAGACTTACCCAAATTACATTGATCAGCGAATTGGCAAAACATCAATCTCAAAAAGAAGATTCATTAAATCAAATTGCCAAAACCAGCCGTGAAGTGGTTCATTCTATGAATGAGATTATTTGGAGCCTTAACCCCGATCATAAAACCTTTGATCAGCTGATGAGCTATCTGCGCGACCAACTACACAATATACTTGAGCCGGCAGGAATGGAATATCAGATTGATCTGCCCGAACAAGGTGAGTTTACCCTGAACTATGCCGTGGTTCGAAACTTAATTTTGCTGGTAAAAGAAGGAACCAATAATGTCATCAAACATGCGAATGCAACGACCATTGAAATTAAAGGGAAATACGATAACAAAATTTTAGAAATTTGTATAAACGATAACGGTATTGGTTTTGAGGTTACTAAGACAACGGCCGGAAACGGATTAAAAAACATGGCCAAACGGGTAAATGAAATGAAAGGACATTGGAAAATTTGGTCAGAGAAAAATCGTGGCACCCGGCTTACCTTTCAAATAAAAATGGAAACGTAAAGCATACCACTAAAATCACATTGCTTCCCAATGCAGGCCGGGCAATATTTGTTACTTAATGAAAATTAATTCCATTGCTATTATTGAAGACGATGACAAGGTACGTCAGTACCTGGCCGAGGAAATCCATCGCACAATAGAAGTAACCGATTTGCGGTCTTTTAAAGATGCAGAAACAGCTTTGCAAGAACTCACAGCTAACCCGGTTGAAATTGGTTTGTTTGATATCAATCTGCCCGGTATGAATGGGATCGACTGCATACAACGGCTTAAAATAGTTCATCCCAAAATGCAGATGATGGTGCTGACCGTGTACGATAACACCGATACCATTTTTAATGCACTAAAGGCCGGGGCTACATCGTATCTGCTGAAAAGCACCCCGCCACAAAAATTGATCGAAGCTATTGAAGAAGTAAGTCAGGGGGGCTCGCCCATTAGTAGTCAGATTGCACGTAAAGTAATTGAAGCCTTTGCCGAACGCGAAAAATCAAATAAATATTTTCAGGAACTTAGCCGTAGAGAGCAAGAAATTTTAGAATGGCTTAGCAAAGGATTTCGCTATAAAGAAATAGCAGACAAACTATTTTTAAGTATAGATACCGTGCGCACACACGTGCGAAATATCTACGAAAAACTTCAGGTCAATTGCCGGGTAGAGGCGCTTAAAAAAACCGGGTTTATTTAACCGGATAATGCGCTTGGCAACTTGCCAAGCTAATCATTACTACTTTTTTCACATTTTGTTAAACAGCAAGGCGGGTTAAGTTTGGGTGCAAAAAACAGACACCTAAACCCCGCAGAAAATGAAAAAGCTAGCTATTGTTTTTTTAATCTTCGCCAACCTTTCCATCTCCGCTCAGGATTTTCCGTTAGCCTGGAAATCAAAATTTAGTTTTGAACCCACCCGTTGGTACTATACCCCGGATGGGAAATATGTTTTAGGCCGGAGCGAAACACAAGCCGAAATGCTGGACGGAGCAACCGGAAAGACAGTTTGGGCTCTCAATTTTAAAAATGATCTGAAAGTAAAAGAATTAGTGCGGGCAACCTACAACCCCGAGGCCGGGTTTATTCTTTTTTATAATAAGGATGAAAAAAAGAAAAATGGAGAAAAAATTATTATTGATTTGCCTACCGGAAAAGAGTTGTGGCGCACGGACGGATATGCCGGTGTTGATGGAGATGACAATTTTCATTTTGCTCATTGCCTAAATACTCTTACTGTAAAAGGGCACACCATCGTCTATGACCAGAATAGCAAAAAATTTGTAGGGATAGATGTGCGTTCCGGAAAAAAAGTGTGGGAGTCTAAAGAATATGGTGCAGATCTAAAAGATGTCAGCATCTACGAGATAAAAAACTCAGAGTCGGCTCAGCTGCTTATCGCGAACGAAGACCCGTTGAAAATACAAGTTGTCTTTATGAATATTCTTACCGGTGAAACCGTGGATAGTAATAATTTTAAAACCAGCCAGGGAAGAGACTTTAGCTCCTCATCGTCCAATCTAATTAATATCGGGAAAAATGTGGGCGATACAAAAATTACTTTAAAAGGAACCATGAAAAGGATCTCTCCTTCAAAAATTAAATTTGAATTAAAAGCCTCAGGAAATTATAACTGGACGAAAGAATTCGATGGAAGCGCAGTGCGCCAATTATTAGCTTCTTCTAATGGACGCTTAGTGCAAGATGCTCCTTATGTAAAACTGGATGTGCAGGAAGAAAAAATATTTGTGCTTTCTAAAAGCATCACGGTTTTTGATTTAAAAACAGGGAATCAATTATGGGAAGCGCCTTTCGATAATTGCGATGTATCCGTTGGGCTGAAAGTAAAACAAGAATTTGGAATTGCCGGATGGCCCCTGGTCGATGGCAATTTTATTTACTACGTAGATCTTCAAAAAGATAATGCCATTAAAAAAGTGGAGGCTCAAACCGGAAAGCTAATCTGGAAAACAGAAAAAATTAAATCAGGCGACCGCGTGCCCAACTTAACCGTGCTTAACGGAGTGCTGGTGGCACAGTTTGGCGGAATGATTAACACACAAACTTATATACCTAATGCCAACGGAGGCTTTGGTGATGGCGTGTATAAAACAGCCAACCGGTTTGATGGCGACTACGGGGTGCGGGCTTATGATGTTAACACCGGAGCTACGATGTGGGATACCCGTAAGCTAACAGACAAATTAGGAGATAAATTCTCTAACCGGATTACAACTATTTATGGTTTGGGCAATAAAATGGTTGTGGCCAGCGACAAAAATTTATTTTGCCTGGATGCCAAAACCGGTGAGCTTGTTTATAAAACATCGCTGAGCGAAAGTAAGATAGGCGATGCTTTTGACCTCACACTCGCTGAAGACAATAAAACCTTCCGCATTTTTTGCGATAACGGAATTGCCTCGGCCGATGTTGCTTCAGGTAAACTAAACTATGCCGTAAAAACAGGCTCTATTTTTTGGAAAGAACCGGGCGAATCCAGCTACTCTTTTCAACAAGGCGAAAATTATTTTCTATGGATAGGTGAAAAAGACTTTATCGGGTTTGATTTAGCCAAGGGTCAGGTAAAAGGCAAAATGCAAGACAACAGCAACCCGCAACTTACCGATGACGGTAACTATGTTTATGTTAGAAAAGGAGATAAGGTTACAAAATATGCAGTAAATAAATAGGGACCGGGTGCTCGTCAGACGAATATACCCGAGGTTCGCATTCAAGTATCGAATAATGAAAACCGTGACGGTTATTTGGATTTTATTTTTTGCGATCGAAGCAAACGGCCAAAGGCGTACAGTAAAAATAGAAGACCCGGACTATTCTGCCGGCAAAAATTTTTACGAGGAAGAAAAATATAAACAGGCTATCCCCCTCTTGGAAAAAACGGTTTCAGCCTCACCCGAAAACCAGGATGCAGTGTATTACCTCGCCTCAAGTTATAGAAACACCCATGAGCCGAAAAAAGCAGGAGAACAATTTAAGTTGCTGGAAAAACTTAATCCAAATTACGACCCGTGGTTTTATCTGGAGGCCGGCATGGCAGCCAACGAGACCTATCAATGGAATGAGGCACAGCGCCTGCTGACTGAATTTAAGAAGCGATATACTCACACGGCCAAATCGGCCCGCGCTCAGCATAGAGCTGATTATCTTATATACTATGCACAGCAAGCTATTATACTTGCTTCGCAACCGGCAACTATGCCAGAACCTGTAGCACTTCCTTTCCCGGTTAATTCACCCCAGGGAGATTACCTGCCTATGCTCGACCCTACCGGAAATAAACTCTATTTCACATCGAAACGATTGGGAGGCTTTTCTAAAGAAGATGAAGGAGCGACCGAAGGTGATGAAGACTTGTATTTTGCAATACGAACCAATGGAAGATGGAGTACCCCACAACTCCTTCCAGAGCCGCTAAACAGTGCCGGCAACGATGGAGCAGCCTCGTTTTCTGCCGATGGCCAATTGATGATTTTTGGCGCTTGCGGGCGCGAAGACGGAGTAGGAAGTTGTGATTTGTACTTTTCTGTATTAGAAGGAGACCAATGGTCTAAACCAAAAAACCTGGGGAATGTGGTAAACAGCGAGGAGTGGGATGCCCAAAGTACGCTGTCAGCCGATGGCTCTAAAATTCTTTTTAGTTCAGCCCGCAAGGGAGGATATGGAGGCGAAGATTTATATATGGCAGAACGCAATCCATTTGGCGAATGGGGCGTGCCCTCAAATCTGGGCCCTACTATCAACACACCATTTAGTGAACTTTCTCCTTTTCTAAGCCAGGATGGAAAGACATTGTATTTTTCATCTACCGGCCACCCGGGGTTTGGCGGAGCTGATATTTTTAAATCTGTTTTTGAAAATGGAAAATGGAGCACGCCTATGAATTTAGGAAAGCCATTAAATACAACCGGAGACGACCGCTATTTTACCACGGGTGGCTCAGGCGAAAAAGGATACTTTTCTTCATCCCGGGAAAATCAAAAATTTAAAATCTATGAAATTGAAATTCCGGAAGCAATGCGCCCGCAGCCCTCAATTGTGGTGGAAGGAATTGTAACGAACGCCAAAACAAAATCTCCGGTAGGAGCCTATGTCATGGTAGAAGATATGAATACCGGTGAGTTGATAGCGATCAACAAAAGTAACTCAGTAACCGGCCAATATCTGATTGTGCTCCCGGCCGGCCGAACGTATAGTGTTTCGGCTAATAAAGAGGGCTTCTTTTTTTATTCTCAACGTTTTGAAGTGCCTATGTCTTCTACCTTTCATGAAATAAATAAAAATATTCAACTCAACCCAATTGAAAAGGGAGCAAAAGTAATTCTGAACAATATCTTTTTCGAAACGGGAAAGGCAACTCTTACTAATCAGAGCAAACTTGAATTACAAAAGGCAATTGATTTAATGCGAAAAAATTCTTCTATGGTAGTCGAAATTGGAGGCCATACAGATAATGTAGGCGATGATGCCTTAAATATGAAACTCTCACACGATCGTGCCAAATCGGTACGCGATTATTTAGTGAATGCCGGGATTCCCTCTGCCCGGTTGCAGGCCAAAGGCTATGGAAAACTTAATCCCGTTGCCGATAATGAAACGGAAGAAGGCCGGCAGGCTAACCGAAGGACTGAGTTTGTTATCTTGGAATTTTGAGAATAGATTTTTTGTCAAGGCACTAATTGCTTCTTAAACAGAGCCTCTGTTTTTCTATATGCATATCAGTATCAAAAAAATAATATCAAGCCTTTTAATTTTTGTATGGACAACTGGAGCCGCCCAAAAACTTCCGGCAGCCCGGAACCAGACAGATGCCAACCAAAAGCGACAAGGCGAATGGATTATTTGGATGGATGTAAAGTGGCAACCCACAACGGATTCTTCAAATGTTTTTTTTTATCGACACATAAATTATAAAGATGGCCAACCCATTGGCTCGGTTATAGATCATTATCGAAATGGAGCAAAACAATATGAAGGAACTTTGCTTCAAGACCGGCCGGAAGAAATAATGGAAGGCATACAAACCTGGTATTACCCTACCGGAGAAAAAAGAGTAGTAGAAACTTATGTAAAGGGAGAATCGAAAGGCCAAGAAGTCTTTCTGCGCTCCGGAGAACCAGGCGACCCCGAATGGGTTACTCATTATTACCAACCCGGAGAACACCTCAGCAATGAAAAAAATTACGAGGCAGCCGCTCAAAAATTTTTAAAATCCATCGAAAATGCAGAAGCCTACTACTCTCGCGAAAGCGAAGAATATGCGGCTGTGGCCGATTGGCTCGGTATTGTTTACTCCTTATCCGAAAAGTATGACAAGGCCATTCCATATCAGGAAGAGTATGTATCAGTCAGAAAACTAATTCATCCTCAGCCCGACACACTCATGATGGGGGTACTAAAAGATCTGGGCACCTCTTACCGGATGCAGGAGAATTTTTATATGGCAAAAAAGACGTTGCGCGAGTTTGTGAATAGAAATGCGAGCTACTTTAATGGAAATCATCCTGATTTTGCCATGGCCATTCAAATGCTGGGCACCGTTTGCGAAAAACTGCACGAATACAATAATGCACTCACCTATTTAACGGATGCCCGAAAATTATTTGAAGAAGACAGACAAAAATATGAGTATGCTCACATTTCAAACCTACTGGTATTATCGGGGCTTTATTTAACAACGGGAGATTTTGCCAAAGGAGAAGAATATCTTTTGAAAGAACTGCCCAAATTAAAATCGAAATATGGCCGGCAATCAGAATATTACTATACGGCCTTGAGCTTGTTGGCCCGTATTCATGTCGGGGCAGCCCAATATGGGCTGGCTGAAAATGAATGGAAAGAAGTGCTCGATATTATCCAATCAGCACAAGGAAACCAGTCGGAGTTTTATGCGCAGATGCTGGCTTCGTTGGCAGAGTTAAATGTAATAAAAGGAAATATGGTGATGGCCGATAAACTAATTCGGAAATCATTAAAAATTTTCCATACCAAAAATTCACTTAGCTTATCCTATCTCGAATTTCTATCCAAACTTTCCGTGGTCTATGGTTACATGGGCAACAAACAGGCTTTGCTGCAAACCTCCGAAAAAAGAAAAGAAGTAGCCGCCCAATTATATGGCAGCCGTTCGGTAGAATATGCCCGCACCTTGCTGACTTTGGCCGATGGCGCTTTTATAGACAGAGATTGGAAGCGGTGCGAACAATTAATACAAGAAGCGATTGGTATATACTCCAATTTCGATTTTAATTCGTTAAGTGAAATGGAAAAAATAAACCTTGCTTTACTTAAATCACGGCTAGGTACTATTTATTTGATGAAGCATTTTTCTAAACCAGAGTCTGCCAGGTTAGCCTCTGCCGACCGATATCTGAAAGAAGCTATTACTATTTTTGAAAAGCTACCCGAAAAAATATTTTCTATAAACATTACCGATACATACCTCGCGTATGCCATGGTGTATGAGTATAAGCAAGATTTCCAACAGGCAGACAGGTTGTATCATTTTGTTTACGAAAATGTGCGCAAGCAGTGGGGCGAAAACCACCCGTACCTGATCAACACACTTTTTCTGATTGCCAAAAAATCGGAAATCAGAAAAGATTACAAAACCAGTTTTGAAAACTACAAAAGGGCAATTGCCCTTCACCAACAATATATCCGCAATGTCTTTCCGTATTTAAGTGAAAATGAAAAGGAACAATTTTACGAAATGAACAAAGATATGATGGGAGGCTTTTATGGTTTCGGGGCGCAATACTTCGATCAATTGTCCGGGCTTGCCGAGACCTGGTGTAACGTTATCCTTGATCAAAAAGGAATTGTTTTGCACTCGTTTGCCCCTATCCGTGATGCTATTTTTAATTCCAACGATCAGGAAATAAAAAGAATATTTGGACTGTGGCAAGAAATAAAAAACAAGCACGGACAATTATTGCTAAACGAACGTGCCGATCGGGAAGAAATAAAAAAAACGAGTTTAAGATTGAATGATCTTGAAAAAAACCTGGCCGAACGGGCCAAGGCATTAAATCTTAATTTTAAATATTCTACGATGAGTTGGCAGGAAGTTCAGCATAAACTGAAACCCGGTGAAGCAGCTGTTGAAATAGTGTATGCCGTTAGCGACCGCGAAACAGGTGCAGACTCGGCATACTACGCCTTGGTTATTCGCCCGGACTTAAAAGAACCACAGGTAGTACGTTTATTAGAGAAACAACAAGCCGAAGGAAAGTCTCTGAAATTTTACAGAAACAGTATAAAAATGCAGCAAGAAGATTTAATTTCTTATTCTACCTATTTTAGCCCTCTTGAAAAAATCTTAGAAAAAGATCAAATAATTTATTGGTCGGCAGACGGAGTTTATCATCAAATTAACCCGGCTACTTTATTTAATCCCAACACAAAAAAATACCTGGCTGAAGAGAAACGAATACGTAACGTACCTTCAATAACATGGATTACGAAAAATAAAAATGCCAACCCAATATTAGAGTATCCATTTTTTTTTGCTCATCCTGATTATGGAGTGGCATCCGTTTCTAAAAGCATGAATTTAACCCGGTCGCTCGATTTAGATAATATTGTGGATTTGCCAGGCACCGAAACGGAGCTAAATGAATTAACTCAGTTAATGAAAGCAAACCACATCTCCTGTCGGGTTTTTGAAAAAGAGTTGGCCACCGAAGAGGCCATCAAAAAAATACAATCACCCCAAGTGTTGCATATCGCTACGCATGGATATTTTTTGCCCTCCCTAGAGTCTAAAAATAATTTTGAAAACTCCTTGTTGCGATCCGGATTATTATTGGCGGGCTGCCAAAAAAACCAGGCAACGACAGATGAAAAAAAAGAAGATGGAGTGCTTACCGCTTATGAAGCTTCCACCCTTTCACTATACAATACGGTATTGGTGGTAATGTCTGCCTGCGAAACGGGTTTAGGCGATGTAAAAAATGGGGAAGGTGTATATGGATTACAGCGTGCCTTTTTTATGGCCGGTGCCCATCAGCTTTTAATGAGTCTTTGGAAAGTAGATGACCAAGCTACTCAGTGGTTTATGGTTCTTTTTTATCAGGAATGGATAAAGAGCCGAAACCTGAATCAGGCATTTCACCAGGCACAATTACAAGTAAAAGAAAAATACCCACACCCTTTTTACTGGGGCGCATTTATTTTAAATGGGTATTGACACGCCACAGGCAACGTAAGCCGAACGTGGCCGAACGGCTGCGCAAAACTGAAGATACGATGAATCCACTGTGAAGCAGGTTCTGTTTTTATGAACTATTTCAAAAGTAACAACCCTCAAGAAAAGCCAGAAAAGACACTTCTGAGGGTTGTTAAGTAGTAGAAATAAAATCAGAACTTAAGACAACCATTGATATGAAAATATATTAATGTTGACCAGAAATACTTAGAAGCGAGGGTCACTCAGTTTTATACCATTTGTAGAATGATAAAAAATTCTTCTGATCTGTAATAATTGAGCCTTATGCAAGATTAAGTCCTGACTATTTCAGTTGGTACATCTTAGATGCATCATTCGGTTTACTTTCTGATTGCTTCTTTTACAGAATTTTCTATAAACTGTTCTACCTTCGGATCCGGCAAAAGCATTTTGCCGCTCCACTTATAGGTTAATCCATCCAGACGTTTAATTATACCTTGCTCAATGCCTCCTTTTGAAAGCAGCAGCGGCACCACAATAACATCGCCTTGTTTACTAGCCTGGCGTACCAACGCGCGAAGATTTTCTTTTGCCTGCTCATAAACTTCACGATTGGCATCGTCACGAACCGTTACACTAAAAATAAATCGCGAAGCTATTCCTTCCTTCTTTTGTTTTTGCTGCACTTGCGCTGCCAAACTTTCCATTGTCTTTACCCAGTTTTTGTTGTCTTCTTCCGGATTAGGACCGTGGCCTACAATAATGACCGTTTCATTATTCGGATTAACGCTAAGTTCTTTTATTCGGGCATACAGAATCTCGGCTACTATTGGGCTGTCGTCCAGCGCTTGAGTTAGGATTACTTCCGATTTAAAATTCAGTTGGGGCAATGTGGTGTGGCTGGATTCGTGTGACTCGTGGCCCGAACCATGACTCATATTATTTGAATGGTGCGTATCCATCGATCCATGTGTATTGTTTTCTACTCCCGGAGAATGATCCATTACCACGGGCGAGTCAGCCAGCACATTGCGTTTTTTTAAGAGGTATTCCGTCTGGCGAATAATGAAGCTATGCGAAGAAATAAACAAAGGCACTACTACAATTTTGTTTACGCCCTTATTTTCCAGTTTATCAATCCCTTCCTGCAGTGTGCGCGGCAAGGCCATACCAAAAGCCACTTCAACAGGGTATTTCTTTCCAATAGATTCTGTTGTTCCTACTATCAATTGATTCCAGGCCTCGCTTCCCCCATGGGCAAGCACTAATACGCCAATTTTATCAGGGGGAGAGGAATACCCCTTTTCTGTAATAAATAATAGAATAACTAGAGATAACAATGCCGAAAATTTCATAGAAACGTTGTTTTTAATTATTGTTTAGATTAATTCTAAACAAAAGTGCAACTCTAAAACTTTCTTTGCAATAGTTATTTAGAAAAAATCTAAATAATTTTTATATACTATATTTTTCAGATCTTGTTTTTCGGGACTAACTTTTAACAAAAAAATGGCCTACAACCTTCAACTGGCAGATCGAGTAAGAGCCTATTTAGAATCTTTTCCAAAACTCACAATAGAAGAGAAGAAAATGTTTCGCGGGCTTGCCTTTTTAATTAACGGGAAGATGTGCCTCAACATCAGCGGGAACAATTTAATG
The DNA here is from genome assembly GCA_018267135.1 of Bacteroidota bacterium. GTDB lineage: Bacteria > Bacteroidota > Bacteroidia > Cytophagales > Cyclobacteriaceae > ELB16-189. The sequence goes on along the minus strand of JAFDZA010000024.1, from coordinate 7,023 downwards.
TGTCGTTTTGATCCTGACTTAACCCAGACCATCGTTGAGCGGAAAGGTTTTTTACCGATGGTTATGAGAGGAAAAAAATACAAAGGCTACGGCTACGTAGAGCCTGTAGGTTTTCAGAGCGAACAAGATTTTCAGTTTTGGGTAACCCTCTGTCTCGATTTTAATGACCGGGCAAATTCATCTAAGAAACGGGTAAGAAAATAAGAACTTGTACGGCACAAAAATAATGTTCACATCAATGATACTTCACATAATTTTCCCACTTCTCCATTACCTCCCGGAAATCGGCAGGGAGTTCGGAATCGAACTGAACAAATTTTTGTGAGGCCGGGTGAACAAACCCCAGCGACTTGGCGTGTAGCGCCTGCCGGGGAATAATTTTAAAACAATTCTCTACAAATTGTTTGTATTTAGTGAAAACCGTTCCTTTCACTACTTCGCTTCCTCCATACATTTCATCATTAAAAATTGGATGGCCTATGTATTTCATGTGGGCACGGATCTGGTGGGTGCGCCCGGTTTCAAGTTGGCACTCTACCAGCGAAACGTACCGAAAATCTTTCAGCGTTTTATAATTGGTAATAGCGGTACGGCCAAAATCGTCTTTTGGAAAAGCCGCTGTCATTCTCCGGTCTTTCAGGCTCCGGCCTAAATTAACATCAATTCTTCCTTCGGCAGGTACGGGCACGCCCCACACCAGCGCATAGTAGGTGCGCTCGATGCTGTGTTCAAAAAATTGTTTTGCCAACGAGTTAATGGCTTGTTCGGTTTTGGCAATTACTAATAAGCCGGAGGTGTCTTTATCTATGCGGTGTACCAAACCGGGCCTCCCTTCATTGCCCGGCATGTTAGGAAGGCTTTGAAAATGGTACGTCAAGGCATTAACAAGGGTGCCACTCCAATTTTGATAGGCCGGGTGCACCACCATACCGGCCGCTTTATTTACAACCAGAATATGATCGTCTTCAAAAACAATATGGAGCGGAATGTTTTCCGGTTTTACATCGGTATCGCGGGGCGGCTCAGGCAGCGACACAATAATTATATCGTGCGGATGTACTTTGTAATTTGGCTTAATGGGTTTGTCATTAACCTTAACATAACCTTCGTGTATTCCGCCCTGAATTTTAGTGCGGGTTACATTAGGCAGGCGATCCATTAAAAATTTATCAATCCGCAAAAGACTTTGGCCGGCATCGGCTACTATGCGATGGTGTTCAAACAAATCATCATCGGGTTCTTCGTTTTCCTGGGGAGTAATCATACTTAAAAATTACGATTCAGGCTCTTCTTGCTCATAGTGGCGCAGTATAATTTCCTGATGTTGCTTAAGTAAGCGCGCATACAAACCAACCTCTACAACATAGTTAGTAATTTTTATCGTTGTCTTACTGGCATTTTTGTTTGTAACAGGTAAAATCATACAACTCACGTTCATTCCATCGCGCTGCATGGCAATGGTTTTGTTGGTAAAGGCATTGGTGTTTTCTTCTTGCCCATACACTTCAAACGTGCGTTTTGTATCATCGCGAATGACCAGCCAACTTTTTGTGTACATTTCTGCAGCGGTTCAAAATTTGGTAAAGATAATGCCAAAGTTTGAGTAGTGGGAATCAATAACTGCCCATGTATTTCCGAACAGCCCATTCGCTGCCGATCAGCAGCATCAAAAGAAAGAAATACCATTTAGCATGAATTAATGACTGAAAGGATTCTTCGGAATGAATAATTTCTGCGGCTTTCTTTTCAACAAAAACGGCTTGGAGCTGACTCCATTCGGTAAGTTTAAAAAATTTACCGCCCGATGCTTGGGCCAGTTTTCTTAACAGGAGATGATCGGCCACTAAGTTTTGAGATTCAATGCTTTGTGCGATAACTAAAAACTGGCCGCTAACCGATTCTTTCTTTCCATTCACTAAGGTAGAGGCAGAATATTGATAGACCCCTTCCTTTAATCCGCCTACAGTATATCGCTCGCCACCCGGGCTTATAACATAATTATAAGAGGTCGCTTTTCCTTTTGAATCTTTTAAAACGATATCCACTTTATGGCCATCTACTTTTTCAAACAAATCATTGTACACTTGGCTTTCAAACACAACGGGGGCATTTTCATTCAATTCATTTTGAAGCGGAAAAAATTTGAATTTTCGTTTGTCGTCTAAGGTGGCAAGATATTGTATGGTTTTAGAGAAGATCTCATCAAAGGCAATACTTTTTTCAGTTCTCGAAAACTCTTCCATGCGCCAACGCCAAAAATTCTCGCCCACAAAAGCAGCTCGCTTCTTTTCGTCTTCATTCCAGAACAACAATAGAGGGCGATCGGTCGCCACACTACCGATGCGTTGGTAGAGTAACACCTGAGCATTGGGCGGGTAAGTAAACCGGCCCAATGGCACTTGCACCGGAGGGTAAAAGGGAAGGATAGACCGGCTGCTCTCGGTAATATCGAAAATAGAAAAAGAAGAATTGACGGAGGGGCTCACTTCATCTGTTTGAGAAAAATTGGTAAACGAAAAAGGAATACCAGCCGGCTGAAGTTGACGCAAGTTGGTAGGGCTACCCAGAAGAAACAGAACAGAAGATTTTCCCTTGCTTAATTGAGCCCACAGCGCGTTTGTTTTCATAGCCTGATCGGCCGGATTAAAAAATAACACTACCTCGACCTGGTTGGGTTGAAGCCATTTTGGATCGGTTTTGGAAATACCGGGAATGTGCACAATACATTCATAGTTAGAATTATTTTCAATTACCGAACGTAAGGCTTTTATGTCGGGATGAGGAGCTGGGGCAATCAGTAAAATTTTTTTCTTTCCTTCCACTACTTCTACGTAAACCACCGCCCGATTATTTTTTAGATTAACCTCGCTGCTTATAGGTTCTGCCTCAATGTCAAACCGGTGAACCCCCTTTTCTTTTGCTTCCACCAGAAAGTTAAAATCTAATAAGGTTTTGTTTGCGGTATTTTTCATTTGTTGCTGAAGCCGGACACCTTCTTTAAAAACAGAAACTGTAATATTCTGATGGGGCATTTTTTGTATGGCCACTTCGGCTCGCAGAGGGAATCGGTTACCTTGGTACGCAATTTTATTGTAGGCCACATTTTTAAGGATGAGATCGGCATGTTCAACGGTATCGCCCAAACCGATCGTAGAAACCGGTACACGCCAGGTGGTAAAGAGTGGTGAGGCTCCCGAGTTGTATATGCCATCTGTCAGTAAAACAATGTTTGTTAGGTTTTTTCCTTCCCATTCATTCATTACCGCATGAAGTGCCCCGGTTAAATCGGAAGACGGATTATTCCATTTAATATTTTTTACATTTTTTCCCGAAAGTTCTTTCCAAACTACTTCATACCCTTCCTCTTTCCATCGTTGCGTAACAGTCATTAATTCATTTTTTATTTTTGTGGTATCGGCTTTTCCCGAAAGAGAGATAGAATTATCTATCACGATGGCAATGGCCGGTTTCTCGTTACGGTTGGTTATCATTTTTATAACAGGCCCCATAAGCAAAAATGATAATAACGATACTACCCCCCAACGTAAGGCAAATAGTAACCGGTTAAATGACTTACTCCACGGCTGCTTATGTTTAGACCGGTAGAGGAATAAAGCATAGCCCAGGCCTGCCAGCAAACAGGCTACAATATAGGCGGGGGATGATTCGAAGATGAGGTGCTGCACGATAAGTCAGAATTTACTATTGAACGTTTATCCGGGTGGATGTTAAATCCGTTTTTAAATAATCAGTATCCGTATTTTTCTTTCCACATTTTTTTTAAAAAATTTTTTAATTCTTCTTCCCGCACATTTTTTCCGGGTTCATAAAATTTACTGCCTTTTATTTTATCGGGCATAAACTCCATGTTTATAAAGTTGTTTTCGTAATCGTGGGCATATTGATAATTTTTTCCATACCCCATATCTTTCATCAGCCGGGTGGGCGCATTGCGGATCGATAACGGCACGGGCAGGTCGCCATGTTCATGTACGGCATTCATTGCCGCGCCTATGGCCATTGTGGCTGAGTTGCTTTTGGGCGAGCACGCCAAATAGATGGCGCATTGCGAAAGAATCAGTTGTGCCTCCGGGTACCCAATAACATCTACAGCCTGAAAAGTAGTGGTGGCCATTACTAAAGCGGTGGGGTTGGCATTGCCAATATCTTCGCTGGCGAGGATCACCATCCGGCGGGCAATAAATTTTACATCTTCTCCGCCTTCTATCATACGCGCCAGATAATACACCGCTGCATTGGGATCGCTGCCCCGAAGTGATTTAATGAAAGCTGAAATAATATCGTAGTGCTGTTCTCCGCTTTTATCATAGATAGCGATGTGTTTTTGGGCCGTATTAACGACCAATTGATCGGTAAGCTCAATATCGCCTGGCAATGCTTCGCTTATTAACTGAATCAGGTTTAATAATTTCCGGGCATCGCCTCCGGAGATATCAAGCATTGCCCGATGCTCTATAATTGTAATTTTTCTTTTTTTTAATTCATCATCTTGCGTAAGGGCTTGGTGTACCAACTTTAAAAGATCTTTTTCTTCAAGTGGTTTTAAGGTATAAACCTGGCAGCGGGAAAGCAGGGCTGAGTTTACCTCAAAAGAAGGGTTTTCGGTGGTGGCCCCAATCAATGTAATCGTCCCTTTTTCTACGGCTCCCAGCAGGGCATCTTGTTGCGATTTATTAAACCGGTGTATTTCATCAATAAACAAAATAGCCCGCGAAGAGTACTTGGCTTTCTCTATTATCTCGCGTACATCTTTTACGCCTGCGCTAACGGCACTAAGGGTATGAAATGGTCGCTTTATTTCGTGTGCTATAATATTGGCAATCGTAGTTTTCCCTACCCCGGGTGGCCCCCATAAAATCATAGAGGGTATATTGCCGCGCTGTATTGCTTTACGTATGATTCCGTTTTCGCCCACCAGATGTTCTTGTCCAATCAGATGATGAAGCGAAGCGGGCCGCATACGCTCTGCCAAGGGGGGGGTAGAAAAATTTAACATGTCTTGCCCGGTTGCCTGTCTGTTAACGAAAAAAAATAATTAAACCTGCCGAAACGGTTTATCGCACCCCTCATTGTTCAAAGTTTGATTTTCGAAAATGTTTCTACACACTTATCTAACATCGTGTCGGAAAAATCTAAGTGGGTAACCAACCGGATTTCGGTAGCACTAAATGGCAGTACTTTAATCTGGTGCTCGTTCAGTTTCTGTACTATTTTTTCAGGCGAGTGCCTCTCCGCCACTTTCAGAATAACAATGTTTGTATCAATGGGCATGAGCGATTTTACCCACGATACTTTTTGGAGGGTCTCGCCCAATTTTTTTGCCCGCCAATGATCTTCTTTTAAACGAGCCACGTGGTGGTCGAGTGCATAGGTTCCAGCGGCCGCTAAAAAGCCGGCTTGCCGCATGCCCCCGCCCAATGCCTTGCGTACACGGCGGGCTTTTGTTTCGTATTCTTTTTTAAACGCTAACACAGATCCCACCGGAGCACCTAATCCTTTAGAAAGACAAATGGAAATGGTATCGAAATATTTTCCGTAGCTGGCAGCCGGTTCGCCTGTTTCGGTCAGCGCATTGAATAGGCGGGCCCCGTCTAAATGCATTTTTAAATTTGCCGATTGCGCCAGTAAGCTGATTTTTTCTATTTCTTGTAAGGTGTAAAAACTTCCGGCCTCACGCACTACGGTATTTTCTAAAGCCACTACCGAGGACAATGGCAGGTGAACATCTTTTGGATTGTTAATATTCGCCTGAATTTCTTCCGTTGAAATCCTGCCCCGGTTGCCCTCCAGCAAGCGAACGCTTACGTTACTGTTGCCGGCCAGGCCACCTCCCTCATATTTATAGATATGCGAACCGCGATAGCAGATTACTTCATCGTAAGGTTGTGTCAAAATTTTTATGCCGATTTGGTTGGTCATCGTTCCCGATGGGCAAAACAAAGCTCCATCCATACCCAAAAGCCGGGCACATTTTTCTTCGAGTTGGCGAACAGAAGGGTCTTCGCCAAACACATCATCGCCCAGGCTGGCTTGCATCATAGCCGCCCGCATTTCGGGGGTAGGCATTGTTACGGTATCGCTTCTCAGGTCGCAGGTCATTTTAAAAAAGAAAGGGCATTAAATTACGAAAGTGTGGCTCAAGATAACAGCAATTTAATTTAGATTTGGTTTTTAACAGGATGGGTTCTACTTTTGCGTCCCTGTTGCGGATGAAGTCTTGATTAATTGGGAGCCGCTCGTTGGGTTCATCGCCCAAAAAACTATAGTTTAAAAAATGAGGAAGAAGTTCTCATAGAATAATATATCGCGGGGTGGAGCAGTTGGTAGCTCGTTGGGCTCATAACCCAAAGGTCACAAGTTCGAGTCTTGTCCCCGCTACTAAAATTAAAAAAAGCGGCTGCCTGGTCGCTTTTTTATTTTTATCACTATGTTTTACGTCTACGTCTTGTACTCGTTTCCTTTCGATAAAATATACATTGGGTTCACGTCCGATTTGGAGGCCAGACTTAAATCACATAATGAGTTGGCTACTAAAGGCTGGACAATTAAGTTCAGGCCATGGAAGATTGTCTTTCAAGAATCCTTCACAACGAAAGCCGGTGCGCTGATAAGCCAGAGCTATACGGTGAAGCAACCGGGCTACGTCTACATGTATGTCAGCAATGAGCAAGCTTATCAGACCGATGTATTTATAGATGATGTAACAACGACCTTTACTCCAAGTCCAGTTGTACAACAAGAGGATTTTTATCCGGGTGGGGCGACTTTCAACTCCTACTCTCGCGAGAACTCAGTGCCGAATAATTATCTGTACCAGCACAAAGAATACCAGAGTGACCTTAGCTTGAACCTGTACGACTTTCATTGGAGGCAATACGATCCGTGGGCTGTACTTACCACAACGCAAGACCCTCATGCAGACAAGTACTATAGTGTAAGCCCTTATAGCTGGGCAGGTGGAAATCCTTTGAAGTACATTGATCCCTCAGGAAAGGATATAGT
>JAFDZA010000023.1 GCA_018267135.1 Bacteroidota bacterium | reverse complement strand
TCCCAATCCGAGCCGGGCAATTCGGGGTTTTCATCTTTATCTGCAAAAGCATTAAATATTTTGAAATTGGTTTTGGGACTGATGGAAGTATATTTCTGAACAACCCAACGCTCTTGTCCTTCAGGACTTACCATGGCATAAAACCTTCGTCCGCCAACTTTAAAATCCATGTGCTTGGTTTTTGAAGCAAAGGGTTGCGGTGCCCACCATTGGTCAAGAATTTCAGGCTTTGTCCACGCATCCCAAACTAAATCAAGAGGCGCAGCAAACTCGCGCGTTACGTGAATGGTTTTGCTTTGTTTGTTTACTGTAAAATCGAATTGTAAGTTTTTCATAGTGTTATATTTTTTGTGAGAGATATTTTTCGAGTTTCTCTACGTTTTGTTTCAAACCTTCATAAGCATTGTGTGCTTTCACAACGGTTTCAAGCATCTCTTGGGTATCAAACAGCATGGTCCATTGCATCAATGTTTGCTTGCCATTGGCTTCAAAAATTACCGTAGTAAAAAAGTGTGGATTGAAATGCTCAAACACAATTTTTTGTAAGGGAACAATCTCTTTGAAAATACTTCTATTGGGAAAGTTCGTGCCATCGGGGGCGTGCATGGTCAGTAGCCACTCCCCACCATTTTGAAAATCCATTTTGTGAATGGTATTGGTGAAACCGTTGGGGCCCCACCAGTTGGCAATGTGTTCGGGTTGGGTCCATACTTCCCATACCAATTCAATGGGAGCAATAAACATGCGCGTGATTTGCATCTGTCTTTCTTCCATATCATTTTTTGTTTTTTGCATTAGCTTGAGTTTTGGCCAAATACTTATCCAGATTATCAAAGCGGTCTTCCCAAATTTTTCGGTATTGGGCTAGCCATTTATCTATTTCTTTCATTTTGTTTATTTCCAACTGGTAATAAATTTCCCGGCCTTGTTGCCGGGGGGTAACCAATTCGCATTCGGTTAAAATGCGCAAGTGTTTAGAAACGGCTTGCCGGGTGGTGTTGAAGTTTTCGGCAATGGCGTTGGGTGTCATGGCTTGCAGGGCAATCAGGGCGATAATAGCTCTGCGAGTTGGGTCGGCAATGGCCTGAAAAATGTCTCGTCTCATGCGGTTGAGATTTTATTTAAGAAACTAATCGGTTGCAAATATAAATGCAACCTTTTGGTTTCCAAATATTTTTTCAAATATTTTATTTTCCAGATTATGCATTAAGAATGCATATCTGCCCAAAGGATTGACGAATGTTGGCGAAAACATCAGCCTTGTCAAGATTTAACCCTGACAATGAAAATCAGCATTTAGTATTTTGTCTTCATGGATAGATTGTTGATTTTCATTCGTCAATCATGCAATAGATTTTCTATTGTATGATTTGGGTTTATAGATACCTGATCGCAAATGTACTGGGGAAGCGGGCAACTAAACTGACCTCGCTACGTTAGAGCCCTCATGCTTTCATTTCAGCAAATAAAAAAAGAATATAATAACAGACTGATCTTACAGGTTGAGGAGCTGAAAATAGACCGCGGCATTCACTGGCTTCAGGGAATCAATGGCTCGGGAAAATCTACTTTTATGAAAATAGCCTGTGGTATGATTCCCTTTGAAGGGGATGTAACGCTGGGTAATTTCAACTTAAAAAAAGATTCAGTATCCTTTAAACAAAGGATAAGTTATGCCGAAGCCGAGCCTGTGTATCCGGAGTTTTTATCCGGAGAAGACCTGATCCGATTTTACAATGCGGTACGAAAATCGGATAAAAAATATTCAGACGCGTTAATAGCCCGTTTTGGTATCGGCACCTATTATAAAAACCCGATCGGTACGTACTCCAGTGGTATGACCAAAAAACTATCGCTGGTATTAGCTTTTATAGGCCCGACCGATTTCATCTTATTAGATGAACCTTTTGTTACGTTAGATACAGCAACGATTGATATCTTGACTGCTACCATTAACGATTATCATCAACAAGGCCGAAGTTTTATCTTCTCATCGCATCAGGCACCAGAAATGGAACACTTGCCCATAACTTCTCGGCTGTTAGCCGAAAACCAAACGATATGCCGGCTCAGTTAAAAATTATTCATAAAATATGGATTCAGAAATTCTATGAACGTCATGCAGTGCTGTTGGGTATGGTGTTTTATGTCATGTTCTTTTTGGTTAATTCGAGCGAGATCATAGGCTTTCATTTTAATTTGATAGTAGCTGTTTTATCTTCTTTCAAACTTTTGTTATTAGTTTTTGGCATCTGGGCTTTATATCAGATCAAAACGATTTTCTTTTTTGAAGAATGTCTGTCGTTGCCACAAAATGCTTTTTTAAAAAAATTTGAGTTGCTGAGCCGGGGCAATCAATTTTTATTTTACGGCTATTCTCTGCTCTTAGCTTATATGCCTGTTTTTATATATTCTGCCGTAATGGTTGTCATCGCTTTTCGTTATCATTTATATTTAACAGGCTGGAGTATGCTTGGTTTTCAGGTGGGTATTATCAGTCTGGGTGCCTGGCGTTTATTACACACCATCAATTCGTGTACTCCTTCTATTTTTAGAATTCCGTCCTTCAGATGGAAGCTACCCAAACCTTTTCCTTTTTTTTACATAGGCCTGTTGGTCCACCGCTTTAAAATAACCTTCCTCCTCACTAAAATATTTTCCGTACTCTGCATTCTTGGTTTTATGCAATTACCGGTAGATCATTATGAGCCCCGGCTGGCTTGGCTCGGTTTTACATTTGGCTTTTCAGGACACTATGTAATCCTCTATGAATGGCGGAAGTTTGAAGATCGCAACCTTTTCTTCTCACGCGCCCTTCCACTGGCTATTCATTCGCGCTTTGTTATGTTGGGAATGGCTTATGCTTTTCTGCTTCTGCCCGAATGGGGCGTAATGATAGCGCAAGGCCTGGGTATTGAGGATGCTGCCGTGGGCTGGCTGATGGGCATTTCTTTTTTACTTTTTATACATGGCACCTCCTACCGGTCTGCTCTTGATAGTGAACAACTCATGCAAAACATGCTGGGACTTTTTTTAATAACATTTCTAATGGTGCTGTCGCAACTATCCCTTCCCTTTTCTTTATTGCTCGTAGCCGTAGCCGCGTGGCGATTCAGAAAAAATTTTGATGGTTACCAACCGGCCGATTTTTTGATTTGAAAAAAGCAGGCTATTCATACCGTAAAGAATCTACCGGGTTAGCTCTTGCCGCCTTGATGGACTGATACCCAACGGTAATCCACGCAATGGCTACCGCAGCCATGCCGGCCACCACAAAAATGAGTGGGTTAATTTCCGTGCGGTAGGCAAACCCACCCAACCAATTCGAGGCCACCCACCACCCCAGGGCCGCTGCCGGAACAAAGGCAATCACTACCAGTAAAATAAATTCTTTAGCTAATACCAGGGATAAGGAAGATACTGAAGCCCCCATTACTTTTCGAATGCCGATTTCTTTCGTGCGTTGTTCGGCTGTAAAGGCTGCGAGGGCAAACAACCCCAGGCAAGCAATAAAAATAGCGAGGCCCGAAAACAAACTGAAGATTTGCCCCATCCGTTGTTCCGACCGAAAAAGCTTATCGAAGTTTTCATCCAGAAAAGTATATTCTATAGGCTCGCTGCTGGCATATTGTTTCCACAGTTTAGTAGCCTGCTCTACGGCCTCTTGCGGGCTGCCTTCGTACCGCACCAATAAATTTCTTGATGTGCGGATAAGGAATACAGCCAAGGGCCTCACTTTATCACGATACGTTTCGAAATTAAAATCTTTCACAATGCCAATCACCCGGTATCGATGAAACACAGAATCGCCATTATTGTATAAAACTTCTTCACTGGCCGGTTTATCAAATCCAAATTCTTTGGCAGCTGCTTCATTGATAACCACAGCCGTAGTGTCAGCCGGAAAATCTCTGGAAAAATAACGCCCTTCTTTCATTTCAAACCGGAGTACCTCCTGCTGATCGGCATCGGCATAATAAATACCCGCAATATGGTCTTGCTCGGAATGCCCCGACCTCACAACCGTTGTGTTATTCACCCCCGGAAAATAATTATTAGTAAAACTCAGTTTTTCAATCCCCTTTTGTTGGGCTAATGCATTTCTAAATACATTTTTGTTGATTCCCAATTTGTCCATATTATGTATTACCAAAACATTTTTTTTATCCATACCCATTTTCTTTTCCTGCATAAACTGGATTTGATTATACACCACAGAAGTGAAGATGATCAGGAAAATAGAAATGGCAAACTGAAGAACGACCAACCCACTGCGAATTCCTTTGCTTTTAAAGCCGGCCCTGACCTTTCCTTTCAATACCTCTACAACATTAAATGAGGTAAGATAAAACGCGGGGTAGCTGCCGGCCAGTAACCCTACCACCATCAGCAACGCAACAATGCCTCCTGTAAAAACAGGGTTCAGCAGATCATGAAAAGAGAGGTCTTTACCGGCCAGCGTATTAAATGAAGGCAACAACAAATAACAAAGCGCTACAGCCAAAACAACAGCTACCAAACTGTAGAGCATAGCTTCCGACAAAAACTGCCCAATCAATTGAAGTCGCAACGAGCCCAGCGTTTTACGAAGTCCTACTTCTTTGGCACGACCAGCCGATTGGGCTGTGGACATGTTCATAAAGTTAATGCAGGCAATAACCACAATAAAAATACCAATGCCTCCAAAAAAATAAATATACGTCATGCTGCCACCGGGTTCTAAATCTCCCTGCGAAGTAGAATGCAAGTGTATGTCGGTAATTTTGGTGGTATAGTAGCCGTAGGCTCCGCCTGCTTTGCGAAAATCTTGCAAACTGGTTCCCAAAAAACGTTGCACTTCGGGGCCCACATACTTGGTTACCAGGTTCTCAAATTTTTCTTCTACAGCCGAAACTTGGGTACGAGGTTTTAACGTAAAATAAGTACACAGACTGTTACTAAGCCACTCAGTAGATTTTAAATAAGGATGAGAAGATGCAGAGATCAGTGCATTAAAATAAAAATGCGAATTATGCGGGCAATCGGCTGCCACTCCTGTTACTTTATACGCTTTCTTATCGTTGCCGATAGATAGTATTTTTTCGAGTGGGCTTTCATTACCAAAATATTTTTTAGCCAGTTTTTTGGTAAGCACAATTGAATTGGGTTCTTTCAAAACCGTTGACGGGTTTCCGGCTATGAGTTGAAAAGAAAAGAAATGGAAAAAATTACTGTCAACGTTAAAGATTTTGTCTTCTAAAAATATTTTATCCCCGTGTCGGAAAGTTGTTCTGTCAACATTATCAATACGGAGCGAAGACTCAATTTCCGGAATATCCGTTACCAATGTAGCGGCCATAGGCGCACAAGTGGTAGTCGTGCGCACATCTTGTCCGCCTATTTTGCCATGCAGTCCAACCTGATATATTCGATGGGCGTGGGCATGAAACTGATCATAACTAAACTCATTAATAATATAAAGAGTAATGAGCATGCAGGCCGTCAGGCCGATGGTCATTCCAAAAATAGTAATACCAGCAAAAAATTTTCTTTTGAGAATATTGCGCACGGCAACGCGAAAATAATTTTTTAACATAAAGTATAACGGTTGAGTAGGTGACGAATGAAATTATAAAATGTTACATTTTTTTTAGTCTTCATGTGATGATGCTAAGACGCTGTGCTATGTGGTTACGTTGCATTGCACAGCCAATTTTTATGCCGGCCTAAAACCATCTTTATCGGTTTAAAAAAACATTTTATGACTGAACCAGTGTTCAATTACGAACATCTCCGTGTACGGTTTACAACGGCAAAAAAAATCCCGCCTCAGTAGCGGGATTCTCTTACATGAACCTAAACTTAAACCTATAAAACTTTACCTGGTCGGGTTAGATATGGAAATGTTCTTTAATATTTTCAGTTACGATTTTCCCATCAAATAAGTTTACAATGCGGTGAGCATAATTGGCATCGTAGGGCGAGTGGGTTACCATCAATACGGTGGTACCTTCTTCGTTTAACTGCGAAAGGAGTTTCATCACTTCTTCGCCATTGGCCGAATCTAAGTTACCGGTAGGTTCATCCGCTAAAATTACTTTTGGTTTGGCTACGATGGCACGCGAGATGGCTACCCGTTGCTGCTGTCCGCCCGATAGCTGTTGTGGAAAATGATTCCTGCGGTGCATAATGTTCATGCGCTCCAGCACTTCTTCCACTCTTTTCTTGCGCTCATCGGAAGGCACTTTCATATATAACAATGGCAGCTCCACATTTTCAAATACGGTGAGTTCATCAATGAGGTTAAAACTTTGAAATACAAAACCAATAGAGCCTTTGCGCAATTGGGCACGTTGCCGCTCCGAGTATTTCGATACTTCATGGTCGCCAAAAAAATATTCGCCACCGCTGGGGTTATCGAGCAAACCGAGAATATTGAGCAGGGTAGATTTACCACAGCCGGAAGGCCCCATGATGGCTACAAATTCGCCATCTTTAATTTCTAAGTTGATGCTGTTGAGTGCCGTAGTTTCCACTTCTTCGGTGGTGTAAACTTTTTCGAGGTTTTTTAAGCGTATCATAATGCAGGGTTAATGGTCAGATGTTTGGGTTCATTAAATTTTTATAAATAAAATATTTTTTTTAGTTGTTGTTTCCGTCAGCCACACCGTGATAAGACGTTTCAAAAATTAATTTTGTTGCATGCCTTATCATAAATATTATCAGTTTAATATCAGCACCTGGTTATCGCCAAAGTTTTCGTATGACGAGGTAATTACCTGATCGCCCGGCTTCAGCCCTTCCAACACTTCAAAATATTCCGAGCCCATTTTTCGCCCCAGTTTTATATTTCGTCTTACCGCATGGTCGTTGCCTTCCAAAATAAATACCCAGTTTCCTCCGGTGTCTTTATAAAACCCACCCATGGGCAAAAGTAATTCTTGCGAAGGCTGGCCTAACTCAATGCGTAAACGTAGGGATTGCCCCCTCCGTATGCCCTGCGGGGCATCTCCTGCAAACTCCATATCCACTTCAAAACGACCGTTTACAATGTTGGGGTAAATGTATTTAATTTCAAGATGATAGGTTTTGTTATCAAAATCGGTAGTGGCCGGAAGGCCCACCGAAATTTTGGGTAGGTAGAGTTCATCAATGGGAACGCGCACTTTGTAGCTCCCTACAATATCAACCTGACCTAAGCGCTGAGCTGTACTCACGGCCTGCCCCACTTCCCAGTGCGCAGCCATTGTCAGCAAACCATCTACCGGAGCTTTAATGTTAAGGTTTTCTAAAATAGTGCGTACCGCAATCAGGTTATGCTTCATTCGGTTTTCCGATTCATCTATGTCGCGTAGGTTTAGCACGCGGCCGAGCGAATCGCGCTTGTAGGCATCGTACGTAAATTTCCGGCGGTCGGCATTGTATTTATAATCCGCTTCGGTTCGCTCAAAATCTTGCCGGGCAATAAGTTTTTTATTCAAGAGTACTTTTTGCCGTTCGTACTGCGGGCGAAGGATGGCCAACTGGTTATCTATTTGTGCCAGTGTTTGGCGTTGCTCCAAGTCGTTTCGCAAAATGCCCAACCGCGTATCGCGCGAGCGGTTAATGCTCTGCACCAGATCCGATTCTTGCTGAAGTACCGATATCTCGCGGTTCAGGTTTGATATTTCAATAATCAGATCGCCTTTTTTTACCAGCGCTCCGCTTTCGCGGATGACGTGTTTAATATTCCCACCTTCTATGGCATCGAGGTAAACCGTGCGGGCCGGTTCTACCGTGCCGGTCTGAGGAATGTATTCTTTGAATAACCCCATCTTTACCTCCGAAATGGTAAGTTTGTCTTTATCTGTTTTCAGTTTAGACCGGCGGTCGGCAAAAATAAACTGATAGGCAATGAACACTACCAAAGCTGTACTCCCTGTATAAGTCAGAATCTTTTTTACGGTAAATCGTTTCTTCTCTATTTTCTTGTCCATGAAAGCCGGTTATTATTTCATTTTGATGGGCTATTAGCCAAGTTATGTGCCAATATATTTATGGGCAAATCGGGTTGTTTTTAGGGTTTACATCATTCTAGTAAGTTCAAATATGAACGGATATGTCCGTATGCGGACATATTTTTTTAGTTTTGAAAAGAGAATCAGGCAAATCCGTTCAAAAAGAAAGATAAGCCGATACGGTATCAATATTGCCTGAATTTATTGAAACATCAATTTTATAAATATGACCGAAACCAAGCTTGGCAAAATACTGATCGTTGATGATAACGAGGATCTGCTTAAAGCAGCCAAGATTTATTTGAAGCGCCACCTTGCCCATGTAGATATTGAGAAAAACCCCGACAGCATACCCTCGCTCATGGCCCAAGAAGATTATGATGTGATCTTGCTGGATATGAATTTTACCAAAGATGTAAGCAGCGGCAACGAAGGATATTACTGGCTACAAAAGATTTTAGAAATAGACCCCACAGCCGTAGTGGTACTCATTACCGCCTATGGCGATGTGCAGATGGCCGTAAAAGCCATTAAAGCCGGAGCCATTGATTTTGTGTTGAAGCCCTGGGAAAACGAAAAGTTACTGGCCACTATATTTTCTTCTATGCGCCTGCGCGAAACGCGCGATGAGGTAGAAACACTAAAAATAAAAAATCAGGAAATCAACCAGGCACTCAACGAAAAATTCAGTGACATTATTGGCCAAAGCAGGGCTATGCAAAAGATTTTTCAAACGGTAGAACGTGTAGCTCAAACCGATGCCAATGTATTAATCTTGGGCGAAAATGGTACCGGCAAAGAAATGATAGCGCGTGCCATTCATCGCAACTCACCCAGAAAAAATGAATCTTTTATCTCCGTTGATTTGGGGTCGGTAACCGAAACACTCTTTGAAAGCGAACTGTTTGGCCACAAGAAAGGGGCATTTACCGATGCCAAAGAAGACCGTGTAGGAAGGTTTGAACTGGCCAACAACGGAACTCTATTTTTAGATGAGATCGGCAACCTCTCCATGCCGCTACAAGCCAAATTGCTCACAGCCTTGCAAAACCGGAAAGTAAGCCGCGTAGGAGCTAATAAAGAAGTGCCGGTAAACCTGCGCCTGATCTGCGCTACCAACCTGCCCTTGTATGAAATGGTAAAAGAAAATAAATTCAGGCAAGATCTATTGTACCGCATCAATACCATTGAGGTTGAAATTCCACCCTTGCGCGAGCGCCCCGAAGATATTCCCTTGCTGGCACACTACTTCTTAAAAGTGTATAACGCCCGGTATGGAAAAGAAATTTCTAAAATAAGCGATGGCGCGATGGCGCGTATGAACAAACACACCTGGCCCGGAAACATTCGCGAGTTACAGCATGCCCTGGAGCGAGCCGTGATCATGAGTGCTTCGCCTGTATTGCAGCCCGAAGATTTTAACCTGAACACCACTTCTTTAAAAGAAAGTGAAACCGGTTTAAACCTGGATGCGTTCAATCTGGAAGAAGTGGAAAAATTATTGATTCGAAAAGTATTAAAAAAGTATAATGGAAATATTACACAAGCCGCATCTGAACTGGGATTAACCCGGTCTTCGCTTTACAGACGACTGGAAAAACACGGGCTTTAGAAAATGGACGACAGCGTTTGGGCCGGGTCGTTATCAACTCCACATTTCCACCGTTTAAGGCCTTGCACTAAATAGTAACTATGAAAGACTTTCGTATTCGCATTTTAATTCGGGTGCTGTTGTTGGGTATTTCCATGGCGCTTTTTGTCTTCATGGTTTCGCGTCCTAATATGGTTTTTGCGGCCGGCTTGATTTTTTTTGTTTTGTTCTTACAATTGTTTGAGTTGTATCGGTACGTTTCGCAAACCAACCGTAAACTTACCCGCTTTCTGGAATCGGTTCGTTACTCCGATTTTATTTCCGGCTTCACGGCCGACAACAATCTGGGTAAAAGTTTTAGAAACCTGAACACCGCCTTCAATGAGGTGTTCGAAGCCTTTCGGAAAGCCCGCTCAGAAAAAGAAGAAAACTGGCAGTATCTCAATACCATCGTACAACAAGTACGTACCGGCATTATCTCTTTCGATGCCGAAGGGCACGTGCAACTCATCAATGCCAATGCCAAACGATTTATAGGCGAAGCTAACCTGAAAAACATACACGACCTGGCCGGGAAAAACAAAAAACTTTTCCTCGCTTTAATGGAGGTGCAAAGCGGAAAAAGCACACTCTACAAAACACCCGATTTTCAGCTTACCCTTCAGGCTACCGAATTACGCTTGCGCGGAAATCTCATTAAACTGGTTACGCTGCAAAACATACAAACCGAATTGCAGCGTCAAGAGCTGGAAGCTTGGCAAAACTTAACGCGCGTATTAAGGCATGAAATCATGAACTCCATCACTCCTATTTCATCGCTTACTTCTACCCTGCGCGAGATACTTACCCAGGAATTGAAGGAGAAAGAAAATCATTTTGAACTTACGGCCGATACCACTGAGGATTTAAAAGAAGGATTAGCCACTATTGAAAACCGGAGCAAAGGGTTAATCAAATTTATTGATGCTTATCGCGAATACACCTCGCTGCCTCAACCAAAAATAAAAACGGTTTTACTTAAAAATTTACTCGAACACACTGCTCAGTTAATGAAGCCGGAATTAAACAAAACTTCCATTCAATTAACCACTTCATGCGAGTCGGAGTACTTTACCCTGCAGGCCGACCCGGAGATGATTGAGCAAGTGCTGATCAACTTGGTAAAAAATGCCATGGATTCTTTGAACCACACCAAAAACGGAAAGATAGAATTAAGCGCCACCTACACCGGCACCCATACAATTATTGAAGTAGCCGACAACGGCCCCGGAATTATCCCGGAAGCCATCCACCGTATTTTTATTCCATTTTTCACTACTAAAAAAACCGGGTCGGGGATTGGCTTGGCCTTATCAAGACAGATCATGCAGATGCACAACGGATCGCTTTCCGTAGAATCTGTGCCAGACGTGCGTACCGTATTTACTTTGCGGTTTTAAAAGCGGCCTGAAAATAGTTTGATCCGTCTATTTAAAAATAGATTTAGTGCAAATAAATAGCCGTAAAAAATATATTTCTGACATTTTTGTCCGAAATAAAAAATACATTTATATTTGTCCGTCAGAACTTTAATAATATGTTTTCAAAAGCTTGTGAGTATGGCATTAAGGCCATTGCTTACATTGCCACGCAGTCGTTGGAAGGAAACCGGGTAAAAATTGGCGATGTGGCCGACAACTCAGGTTCACCCGAGGCATTCACGGCAAAAATATTAGGAACTCTTACCAAGTTTAACATTGTTAATTCTACAAAGGGTCCGTATGGTGGCTTTGAGATTGACGTGAGCCGGATGAAGAAGATCAAGGTTTCTGAAATTGTACATGCCTTAGACGGAGATTCTGTTTACACCGGCTGTGCATTAGGGTTGAGCGAATGTAACGCCTCTAAGCCCTGCCCCATGCACGAAAATTTTGTCAGCGTAAGGAGGGAAATGAAAAAGATGCTGGAAACGACTACCGTTTACGAGTTGGCTTCTAAATTAAAATCAGGAAAAACAATTTTAGTTCGCTAAAAAATATTTCATCTAAAAATCAGCGTATGGAAAACAAAGAAATATGGTTGGAGAGTTTAATTACGAAAACGCCACAAGAAGGAAGAGAGTTAGCCATTAAAATGGCCAGAAAATCGATTGCTGCCATTCAGACAGACCCGGAAGTAAGAAAAAAATTACGAGCTAATTATGCTTCCGACACAGCACAGCTCATTGCTTCGGCCAATGTTATCGCCATTGAATTTCAAACCATTGCCCAGGCAAATCAATACTGGAAGAAACATTGAAAATGATCCATTCAATAAAATAGTATGACTGCTGTGGGCACTAACTTAATGAGCACTGAGTTATAATATAAACAAACAGATGGTGAGCAATCAAAAAGAAATACAGCATTTAGACGACATCAAGTTGTTGGTCAATACCTTTTATGACAAAGTGCGTAAAGATGATTTACTGGCCACCATTTTTAACAACGTTATTCAAGACCGCTGGCCGCAACATTTGGCCAAGATGTACACCTTCTGGCAAACCGTTTTACTGGAAGAATATACCTATGAAGGATCTCCCTTTCTGCCGCATGCCAAGTTGCCGGTAGAAGCCCAACACTTCGACCGCTGGCTGCTGCTTTTTAATGCTACAGTCGATGAATTTTTTATTGGCGAAAAAGCCGCCCGTGCCAAATGGCAGGGCCAACGGATGGCCGAAATGTTTTTATATAAAATACAATACCACCGAGAGCGCAACTCCATCCCGTTGATATGATCACTCAAAAATTTCGGGCTTTGTTCGTTTGTGTATTAGTTAAGCCGATGCTTATCTCCGGTAGGCCAGCTGGTTTCGTTATTTTTGATGCTTCACATTTTAACCCGGCTTCCCGATGAGCAAAGAAAAAATCATACAAAACCTTGAATTAAAATATCAGCAATTAGGCGAAAACCCCGAAACCTACCTGAAAGGTTTATTGCAAGCCAAGCCCATTACCTATTGGGATTACATACAAGTAGATACCTTGCTGTCGCTGCAAAAAACACGTACCCATTTTAAAGACGAAGTCATTTTTGTAATGTATCATCAGGTAACCGAACTGGTACTGAAAATGATGATCCATGAAATAGAACAACTGGTGTTTGATGACTTAGCCGAGCCGGGTTGGATTGATAAACTCAACCGATTAAACCGTTATACCGCCATGCTGATTACTTCTTTTGATGTGATGCGCAGCGGCATGAACTACGATGACTACAACACTTTCCGTAGCACACTCACCCCGGCCAGCGGCTTTCAGTCGGCTCAATTCAGGTATCTTGAAATCTATTGCACCCGGTTAGAAAATTTAATTAATGAAGAGGGCAAAAAACGACTGCCGGCCCATCCGTCTATCGAGCAGTTGTTTGAGCATATCTACTGGAAAGATGCCGGCACTAACCGGCACAGCGGTAAAAAATCGCTTACACTCCAACTCTTCGAGGAAAAATATTTAGACAATTTTGTGGCATTAGCCAAAAAAGTGGCCGGAAATACCCTGGAAGAGAAAGCTAAAAAATTTTCAAATCCATCGCACGTACTCCTTCAAAAGCTAAGAGAATTTGACGATCTGTATAATGTGCAATGGCCCTTGGTACACCTGCAAACAGCACAACATTATTTAGACAGCCAAGGCGAAACCAAAGCGGCCACCGGAGGCAGTGAATGGAAAAAATATTTGCATCCAAAATATCAGCAACGTAAATTTTTTCCCGAACTGTGGTCGGCCGAAGACGTAGCCCGGTGGGGAGAACAAAAAGAAAAAGCAACTAATCATTAACCATCTAATTATTATGAATATTACCAAAGAAACAATTGTGGGCGACTTGGTAGCGCAAGATTACCGCACCGCCTCCGTGTTTAAACAAAGCGGCATTGATTTCTGCTGCAATGGAAACCGCAGCGTGGAGGAAGCCTGCGAAAAGAAAAAAATTGATTCGGCAGCATTGATTGCCAAGTTAGAAGAGGTAACCCGTCAATCGAATGGTGGCTCGGTTGATTACAATGCCTGGCCACTGGATTTGTTAGCTGATTATATTGAGAAAAAACACCATCGCTATGTAGATGCCAAAATTCTGGAGATCACCCCCTTTCTGCAAAAGGTAGCGCGGGTACATGGCGACCGGCATCCCGAGTTACGGGAAGTAGAGCAGTTGTTTCAGGAGTCGGCCGGAGAACTAACCGTACACATGAAGAAAGAAGAACTGATGCTTTTTCCTTACATCCGGAAAATGGTAAAAGCGCAACACGAAAATAATACCAGCGTGCAAGCCCCCTTTGGAACCGTACAAAATCCTATTCGTATGATGATGCACGAGCACGATACTGAAGGCGAACGCTTTCGCAAAATCGCTTCCTTAACGAATAACTATACCCCGCCCGCAGATGCCTGCAATACCTACCGGGTAACTTTTTCGCTTTTAAAAGAATATGAAGAAGACTTGCACCTGCACATTCATTTAGAAAATAACATACTCTTCCCTAAGTCTATTGCAATGGAAGAACAGTTTACTACTGCTTAGAAATTTTTTAACAACTTAATTATTTAACTAAAAATTTAAACAAAATGAAAAAAACCATCTTCACATTCGCAACCATTGCCCTTCTGTTCTCGGCCTGCGGTGGCAAAAAAACCACTACAGAAAATACACAGGATGATATTAACACACCGGCAGAAAATACAGCTCCTGCCCAAAACAGCAATGAAGCTATTATAGCCATTAGTGCCGGAGACGATATGAAGTACGACCGCACTGAGATTAAAGTAAAAGAAGGACAAACCGTAAAACTTACCTTAACCCACATCGGTAAAGCACCGGTAGCTACCATGGGGCATAACTTTGTTTTATTGGCACAAGGTGTTTCACCGGATAATTTCTCGAGAGAGGCTGTAAACGCCAAAGACAACGACTACATTCCTAAGGGCATGGAGAAAGATGTTATTGCCCATACCAAAACGATTGGAGGTGGCGAAACAGCCAGCGTAGAATTTAAAGCTCCTTCTAAAGGAACGTATGATTTCTTGTGTTCATTTCCCGGACACTTTGTTATGATGAAAGGAAAATTCATTGTAGAATAAAAATAATCTAACCTGAAAGGACGACCGGCTCTTTAACAAAATGTGGTTTGGGCATAGTGTTAAAAGGGTCGGTCTCCTGCAGGTGTTTTCATTTGATTAGTTCGTTTTTAGCATTTGATCTCTGAAAACAACCGATGAAAATAAAACGCATTTATGACAAACCCGAACCCGATGACGGCTACCGGATGTTGGTGGATAGGCTTTGGCCCAGAGGCATCAGCAAAGAAGCGGCCGCCCTTAATGAATGGAATAAAGAAATAGCACCCTCCACCGACCTGCGCCAATGGTTTAATCATACACCAGAATTATTTTCAGAGTTTAAGAAACGGTACCGGCAAGAACTGAAAACTAAAGCAGGCGAACTAAAAAGAATAAAATCGATTGCCCGGCAGCAAAACCTCACTTTACTGTATGCCGCTAAAGATCCCGCTATCAACCAAGCCGTTGTGTTACTTGAAATATTGAAAAAAAAGTAACGAATTTCTGAACGGCCACGCAGATTAAACTGTTCTTGCTATAGACTGTCTGCGCTAACTCTCATCCTACAAAATAAATAATCTGAATGATGAAACCTTTTGATCGTAAAAAACACTGGGAAACCATCTATCAAACAAAAGAGCTGAACGAAGTAAGTTGGTATCAACCCGTACCCGAAACTTCGCTGCATTTTCTTAAACAATATAATATTCCAACCACGGCCAAAATTATAGACGCGGGCGGAGGCGACAGTTTATTGGTCGATCATCTGCTCAACATGGGCTACCTACACATTTCCGTACTTGATATTTCTGCTCAGGCCATACATCGGGCCAAAAAAAGACTAGGCCACCAAGCCAAAAAAGTAACTTGGATCGTGGCAGACGTCACCACTTTTAAACCTACCGAAAAATATGATTTCTGGCACGACCGGGCCGCCTTCCATTTCTTAACCAATGAAAAAGAAATCTCACAGTATATAGAAACCATCCAACAAAGTCTGAATCCTTCCGGTATGTTGGTAATCGGAACATTTTCTGAAAAAGGACCTGAAAAATGTAGTGGTATAGAAATCAAACAATACTCCGAAACCAGCATGACCGACCGGCTGAAAAAATATTTTGAAAAAATTAGATGCATTATCGTAGAGCATACAACTCCGTTTAACACGCTGCAGAATTTTATCTTTTGCAGTTTCCGAAAATGGAAAACAATTTAAATGAAGGACACCTCAATGAAACCAGCCAAACCCATCAAGCGCAACGCAGCCATCGTAGAGTTTTCGCGAGATCATCACTTTTCGTTGCTGCTCGTTTGGAAAATCAGAGAAGGAATAAAGAAGGCCATTGCATGCGACCGCATCAGCCATTATGTTTTGCATTTTTATGAAACCGAACTGTCGCCTCATTTTCATAATGAAGAAATCCTGCTTTTCAGTAAAATCGCTATTGACAATAATTTAAGGAATACAGCCGAGGCCGACCATGCCGCCATAGGCCGGTTAGTAGCCACCTTACAAAAAAATCCTTCCGATCAAAAATTACTTCTTCAGATAGCCGATGTATTAGAAAAACACATCCGCTTTGAAGAACGTCAGTTGTTTAACTATCTGCAAGAAGCCATTCCGGAGAATGAATTGGCCGCTATTGCTTTGAAACTAAAAAACCGGGAACACGAACCCGAATCGGCCTGGTCTGATCCTTTTTGGGAAAAAAATAAAAAAGGATAAACCCATCATGACAAAGAAAAAAATAATTGTGATAGGCGGAGGATTTGCAGGCATACAGTTTATCCGGGAATTAGATAAAAATAGTTTTGATGTACTTCTGATTGACAAAATAAACCATCACCAGTTTCAACCTTTATTTTATCAGGTTGCCACATCGCAAATCGAGCCCTCCAGCATCTCCTTTCCTTTGCGAAACATATTTAAGAATAAAAAAAATGTACAAATTCGTTTGGCTGAAGTATTAAGTATAGATCCGTCTAAAAATAAAATCGCTACTACTATTGGCGCTTTTGCTTACGATTACCTGGTGGTAGCCACCGGCTGCAAAACCAATTTTTTTGGTAACGAAGAAATTAGCCGTAACTCGTTCACGTTAAAATCTACCTACGATGCCATCACCATCCGCAATCATATTTTACAAACATTTGAAGATATTATTTCGGCTGGTGAGGCCGAAAAACAAAGTCTTTTTAACCTTGTCATTGTAGGCGCTGGCGCTACCGGGGCAGAACTGGCCGGAGCTTTTGCCGAGATTAAAAAAAATATTTTACCTAAAGACTACCGTGGAATTGATTTCTCCAAATTTAATATTTTGTTGATCGAAGGAGCCCAACACACATTGGGCAATATGAGCAATACTGCCAAGATTAATTCAGAGAAATATTTAAGAGCGATGGGGGTTACTATTCTCACCGAAAAACTGGTGAAATCGTACGATGGCGAATACTTAACACTTACCAGTGGCGAAATAATAAAAACCAAAACCGTAATCTGGGCAGCGGGGGTAACCGGAAATAAAATACCGGGCTTGCCCGACAACGCTGCCGCTCCGGGCAACCGAATTAAAGTAAATCGAATCAACCAAGTAGTGGAAAGCGAAAATATCTTCGCTCTTGGCGACATTGCTTTCATGCCAACGCCCCAATACCCCAAAGGGCATCCGCAAGTTGCCAACGTGGCCATTAATCAAGCCAAGAGGCTGGCCAAGAACCTGAAACAACTCATTCAAAATAAAAAAACAATTGAATTTGAATATACCGATCTGGGTTCGATGGCTACCGTAGGCCGAAACAAAGCCGTGGTAGATTTTCCCTTTATTCATTTTAAAGGGTATTTGGCTTGGCTTATTTGGATGTTTCTGCACCTCATGTTGATATTAACCGTAAAAAATAAGCTCATCATCCTCATTAACTGGGCATGGGCCTACACCACAAAAGATACCTCGCTGCGTCTCATTTTAAGACCTAATAAGAAAGAGTAAACCCAACTCATTTTAACACACCGGCCAGCAAACTATTTTGTATTTTTGTAGAGAACAAAAAGCAGATTATGTACGGAGGCGGAAACACATTTGAAGGAATAAAAACCGACAGCCTGGCTTCGGAGGATCCGGTGCAAATGGCTGCCTTTGAAGCCCGCATTGCACGCGGAGAGAAAATAGAACCTACCGACTGGATGCCGCAATTGTACCGCAAGCAACTCATCCGTATGATTGAGCAACATGCGCACAGCGAAATTATTGGTGCTTTGCCGGAAGGAACCTGGATCACCCGCGCCCCCGGCTTTAAACGCAAAATGGCGTTGATGGCCAAAGTGCAGGACGAAGTAGGCCACGCCCAATTATTATACAGCGCAGCCGAAACATTGGGCAAACCGCGCGAGCAAATGATTGATGATCTCATCAACGGAAAATCAAAATACTCCAACGTTTTTAACTACCCTACCTTTACCTGGGCCGATTGTTGCTTCATTTCCTGGCTGGTCGATGCAGGCGCCATTGTAAACCAACTGGCCAACGCCAAAGGAAGCTACGGCCCCTACTGTCGCGCGCTGGATCGCATCTGTGCCGAAGAATCTTTTCATCTGAAGTACGGCCATCATTGTGTAATTTATTTGGCAAGCGGCACGCAAAACCAACGCGACCTGTTTCAGGAAGCGCTCAACCGCTGGTGGCCACCCATGATGCACTTCTTTGGGCCGAGTGATAAAATTTCTGCGCATACCGAAATACTCATGCGTTGGAAAGTGAAAATGGGCACCAACGATGACATGCGCAATCAGTTTCTTGATATGTATGTACCCAAAATATGGGAATTGGGGTTTACTATTCCGGATCCATTGCTGAAAAAAAATCCAGAAACCGGAACATGGGAATACACCGAACCCGACTGGGAAGAATTTAAGCGCGTAATCAATGGCGATGGCCCATGCAACAAAGAACGCTTACAGGTGCGAAGAATTGCCGAAGAGCGTGGCCGCTGGGTGCGCGAAGCACTAAAAGCACCACAGGATAAATATGTAATGCCTCTGGCTTAACCTAAATCATTCTCCCTTGAAATCGCTCGATCCTCGCGTAAACCGCCTCCCGCAAATAACCGGAGAAAAAAATAAAAAGCCGCTGGATCAGTTTGGTACTTACGAAGTTTTCGTTCAACCTAAAGAAGGCAAGCCCTTTCAGCACGAAGGGGCCTTGCATGCACCCAATCTGGAAATGGCTTATGTGTTAGCGAAAGAAGCTTTTACGCGAAGGTTTACCTGTTCATCCGTCTTCGTAGTTAATACAAGCGATGTGTTTACTTCCCCTACTACCGATGGTCATGAAAATGTGTACAACCAAATTGATGACGTAAAAGATGGTTCTGGTAAAATTGAATATGAAATATACCAGTTATTGAAACGGGGAAAGCAACACCAGCTTGCAGGCACGGTCGTGGCCGGATCGCCTGCGGGTGCGCTGGCAAAAGCCAAATCCTTGTTTCGCTCCGACAAAATTGTGTACAACGTGTGGGCTATTGAAAAAAATAAAATCCGTTTCACAGCCGATGAAGAAAAAGATTTGTGGCACACTTTACCAGAAAAAAAATTTCGCGATGCCTCCGATTATAAAGGAGGGGATAAACTGAAAGAATTTCTGGAAAGACATAAGATATAAGACTTAGGATTGGTATGAACAACGAAGCACTGAAGGAATTACTCTATAAAATGGCCGATGATCTGCTCATTCTCGGGCATCGCAACAGTGAATGGACCGGCCTGGGCCCTCTGTTAGAAGAAGACATCGCTTTCTCTTCCATGGCACAAGATAAAATCGGACAAAGCTATGCCTTGTACCAAATGTTGCAAACCATAGGAGAACAAGAGCCGGATACAGCTGCCTTTACCCGAACTGCTAATCAATTTCATAATTGCCAATTGGTAGAACTTCCGAATGGAGAATATGATTTTAGTTTGATCCGCCATTTTTTATTTGATACAGCCGATGCCTTGCGCTGGCAAATGCTCGCCCAATCGGCCTACGAACCATTGGCCCAGCTGGCTCGAAAAATCAGAGGAGAGCTGCGCTACCACACCCTGCATGCCAACACCTGGATTCAACAACTTGGCACCGCTACCGATGAAAGTATTTCCAGATTGCAAACATCTTTGGCGTATGCGTTGCCCTTTGCCCTCGGTATCTTCGAAGAATCTCCTTACGAAAACGATGTTATATCGTCTGGAATTTTTGGAGGTGAGCAAGAATTGAAAATAAAATGGATTAAAAAAATAGATGAAATAATTTCTCAAACTCAACTTCAACTCCCTCCCATACCTACGTTGAGTCCGGTTTATGGAGGGCGAATCGGAAAACATACCGGGCACCTTCAACCCTTGCTGAACGAGATGAGCGAAGTGTTTAGAATAGATCCCTCAGCCGAGTGGTAATTTTTTAGACTTTAGGCGTAAGGCACAAAACCTAAGACCATGTCGCGTCCGAAGAACATTTTAACTCAAGACTATACCTACGATCTTCCTGCGAGCCGAATTGCTCTTCATCCATTAGCCGAGCGAGATCAATCGAAATTGCTGATCTACCGGGGTGGAAAAATCGAGCATTCGAAATTTTTATATCTATCGGATTTTCTCCCGGAGAATTCGATCCTGTTTTTTAACAATACCAAAGTAATTCCGGCACGTTTGTTTTTTCAGAAAGACACTGGTGCTGTTATCGAAATCTTCTTGCTGCACCCGGTGTGGCCTTCGCCCATTGTAGCGCTCGCTATGAGTACGAAAGGAAAATGCCGATGGCAGTGTACGATCGGGAACCTAAAACGATGGCCGGATAATTACGAATTACGAATGACGAATAACGAATTGAATTTGTCCGCCCGGCTCATCAATCGGCAGGATGGCATTGTAGAATTAGAATGGAATGCCTCGCTCTCTTTTTCTGAGATTGTTCAAAAATTTGGTGCCATTCCATTACCTCCATACATTAAACGAAAAGCAGAAACAGAAGACAGCAATCGTTATCAGACGATCTACTCGAAAGAGAATGGGGCTGTGGCTGCTCCTACCGCGGGGCTTCATTTTACAGAAAAAATATTTTCACAACTAAAGAAGAAAGGCCTGGTCATTGAATATCTGACACTGCATGTAAGCGCAGGTACTTTCCAACCGGTGAAAGTTGAAAATGCAACGGAGCACAATATGCACTCAGAGCAAGTGGTTATTACCAGAAAA
Organism: Bacteroidota bacterium; assembly: GCA_018267135.1. Lineage (GTDB taxonomy): Bacteria > Bacteroidota > Bacteroidia > Cytophagales > Cyclobacteriaceae > ELB16-189. Next base: position 1,240 of record JAFDZA010000023.1, on the reverse strand, counting down.
AATATTGAACACCTTTTATCCGGAAAAAAAATTATCTGTGTGGGCACAACTTCCCTTCGCACACTGGAGAGTATTTATTGGTATGGGGTGAAACTGACCGAAAATGCAAGAGCTGAATTTGTCATCACACAGTCTGATGCCTATCAGTTTCATCCGGTTGAAACATCAAAAGCTCTGAAGGCCATCCTCCATAAAATGAATGAAGAAAAAACAGACCACCTGCTGGGCGAAACTTCTATCTACATATACCCGGGATATAATTTTCGGGTGATCGATGCATTAATTACTAATTTCCATCAGCCCGGCTCTACGCTGATGCTATTAGTGGCCGCCTTGGTAGGGAACAATTGGAAAAAATTGTATGAGGAAGCTCTATCAAACAACTATCGTTTCCTGAGTTATGGCGATAGCTCTCTTCTGTTCAGATAATCTTTTGGAGGAAAAGGTTTAGCAGAAATATTTACTTTTGCTTAGGTTTCCTTATTAATAGCTGGCTAAAATCTAAAAAAATGAGATTACTACTCCGTTCGCAGATTTGGATCGTTCTTTTCGCCACTTTCGCCACTTTTCATGCATTAGCACAACCCGGCAACGATAATTTTGGTAGCGCCACTGACTTAACAGCGCTAATGAATGGTTGTAGTGCCAATGGCGCCTACACTACGGTAGCTGCCACACCCGACCAAACAGCCGGCATTTGCGCCCCTAATGGCCCCAACTATAATGTTTGGTTTAAGTTTAAAGCTTCGGCCACCGGCTACATAGACATCCAACTTAAAACAGGAGGAGCCTTCGGCTCCATGCAGTATTCCTGGGTTACTTTGTGGGATGGTACAGGTACTACCGTACTCGCCTGCTCGCCCTACAACAGCCTCAATCAGGGTACTATGGAAACCGACTATCTCGGCCTGACACCCGGAAATTACTACTACATATCTGTAGATAATTATACCGGGTCCGGGTACCGGGGTACGTTTTCGCTTTGCCTCAGCGACAAAGTAGGCTATAACTATAAAAGCGGGGCACTAAGTGTTACCTCGCTCATCAACGGCTGCTCGGCCAATGCCGCCTACACCACCGTTGGTGCCTCCCCAGACCAAGCGGCCGGAACGTGTGCTCCCAACGGCCCTAATTACAATCGTTGGTTTAAGTTTAAAGCCTCGGCCACCGGCTACATAGACATCCAACTTAAAACAGGAGGAGCCTTCGGCTCCATGCAGTATTCCTGGGTTACTTTGTG
>JAFDZA010000022.1 GCA_018267135.1 Bacteroidota bacterium | reverse complement strand
GATAACCGTGCCGGGTGGTCAAAAGGCTGTATCCCGAAGTCATCGATAATGAGCAAGTCTTGTCGTTCGATACGGGCCATTTCTTTCAGTATTGAACCGTCCGCTTTAGCCATCTTCAGTTGAGCTCTGCCATTGTTGGTGTTCTTCACCAACAATTTTTACCCTTCCAATACTACTCTTCTTCGCAAGAGAACTATTCATCATAGTGAGTCAACCAATCAAAGGTCTTTTCGCCTGTCTCATAGAACTTCGCGCTCGAATATTTATACTCTTCCGGCAACTTACATATTCCTGCCTCTACCGGATTATAATGAATGTATTCTATTTTTTGATTCGCCACCTTCGCATGGTGCAATTCCACACTCAATGAATTACGTTCCCAAACTTGGTATTTTCTATCCTTGGCCTCTACCAATAAATCATTCAAAAGTGTTGATTTAATGTTTCTCAAATTCTTTAGGATTTGCTGAGCTGTGAATTTCAAAAAATCCCGCTGCACAGCTTCTTTCTTGTGATCCCCCATCACCTGCCAAATTAAATGAAAGTGAGTATCCATCAAAACAAAGCAAAATACTTTTGCTCTTCCTTCTTTGACCAAATAACAAAGACTTTCAATCACAATTTCTTTATGTTCCTTATCCAATAAAATGGGCACCCAATTCAAACATGTTACTGTCAAAAACTCCGGGTGCTGTTTTGAAATCATTTACTTCAAATATAATACGGCCAACCAACTGTGGCAATCTCGCTTGGCTTGTTGGTGAAGAACACCAACAAGGGCGGGGGCTGCTCATATAACTTCCGCTGCCACCGCCACCTTCACCAAAAGAAGCGTTCATCGCTGCAAACTCTTCATCGCTGAACAAGTGCTGGCCTCCGTCTTCGCTCCATGTGCCACCGTTGCCTGCAAGGGCATCATTGATGAAATCAAAGAATTCTTGCTGTGTCGCTTTCAACAAACCCCACGGGTCGTTGAAGTTGACAGGATTATTACCTGCATAATGGTAAGGAGTCAGGTCGCTACTTCTGTACGCTAACGGGTCTATCTGATGAAAGCGACCTAACGCTGGGTCATACCCCCTGAACATGGTTTCGTAAATTCCAGTCGTAGTGTTTAGCTCATTACCTCCATCATAAAGGAAGCTATTGCTGGTATTATCGCGTGTCCAGCTGTTTTGCGTTAGCAACCCGAAGGGGTAGTATTCGTTGCTCTGCAGAATGTTGGTGGGGGTTACCGTCACTTTAAAATCATCGAAATACACCCAGTTGTTGCTTTGGTCTTCGTAGCTCAAATATACAAATACGTAGCCGGCTTCTTTTGCTGTCACCGTGGGTATGCTCACATACTGCTGAGAGAATGCTCCCGTGGGCACTACGTTCCACCCGGCATCTATCACTTTGTAATTCTGATCGAACAGAATGTAATTCAGGAACGCTGCGGGCGCTACATCGCCCTGATTGGGACCTACGCCAAAGTGAGCAAGAATCCACTAAACTAAAAAATTTAGTTTTTTATTTGGTATTTTGGAAGCGAAGTACTTATTTAGCTAAATAATTTAGTTTTTAAGGCAATGAAGATTAAACTGCAAAGTAAAAAATTGAACTCCGGCAATTTTCAGGTGGGCTTTTCTACGGAAGGAACTTCTGCCGGGTATTACGGCTATGTGCTTTCCGAACCGCAGACCCCGGTGGGGGATGTAATCCAAAAAATAGAAAGGCATATTCTGGCTATGGCCGATAGCGAGCGGTATTTTCAGCGCAATCTTTTTTCATTCGGCCACCGCAAAGTGCACTCGGGTAAAATTCTGATTTTTAAAAAATAATGTATGGTAAGCCTTAACGAAAACATACGCACCCTTCGTAAAAAGATACAGCTTACACAAGATGAGTTGGCGCAAAAACTGGGAATTAAAAGATCGCTGGTGGGCGCTTACGAAGAAGGCCGAGCCGAGCCGCGTGCCGAGTTGCTTCAAAAGATGGCAACGCTTTTTGGCATTACGATGGAGGCTCTGATCAGTACGGATTTAACTAAAGGAGATAATAAACACCGGGCCTCGCACCAACGGGGAAATGAAGTACGGATTGTAACGGTGGATACCCACCAACGCGAAAACATAGAGTTTGTTCCGGTCAAGGCATCGGCCGGGTATCTTACCGGCTATGCCGATACCGAGTACATAAAAGACTTGCCCAAATTTAATCTACCTATATTAAAACAAGGGACCTATCGCGCTTTCGAAATTAAGGGCGACTCGATGTTACCACTTATGCCCGGCTCTATTGTGGTGGGCGAGTATGTAGAAAAACTGACCGATATAAAGAGCGGCAAAACATATATAATAGTTACCCAGCACGATGGTATTGTTTACAAACGTGTCTTTAACTACTTGGACGAAAACGGAAAATTATTTTTGGTTTCCGATAACCGGCAGTATGCTCCCTATCAGGTAGCCGGAGAAGAAGTGATCGAAGCTTGGTCGGCCAAGGCTTATATTAGTGTACAGTTTCCCGAAATAGAAAATAAAACCGATGCATCCGTTGACCAACTGGCCAGCGTAGTGCTGGATTTACAGAAAGAACTTTTTCAATTAAAATCAGACAAAGTAAAGAAATAACTTAGCGGTTAGCCAAAGCCCGGAGCTCCTTCCTGCACAAGGAAGGAGCGGGGGCAAAGGCGTAGGTCGAAAAAAATAAAGCCGTTATATTTTACAAGTACGGCAACACAATTTTTTTGCGATCTATTTTAGCCGTAGCGGTTTCGATAAACTTTTCAATTCGGAGAATTTTTTTTGGCAGTTCATATTTGCTGAGCTGCCCGGTGGCCATCTCAATAATCTTATCTTCATCCGTTTTAGATAAGCCACCTTCTAAAAACATAACTACCTGCTGGCCCCATTTTTTGTGAGGAACACTAGCTATAAAAAAACGGTTTTTAATTTCGAGTAAATCAAAAATCTTTTCAAATACCAATTCTATTTTTTCGGGCGTAATTTTAATACCTCCCGAGTTGATTACGTTATCAATTCGTCCGAGCCATCTAAATTGATTATGGCCGACTATCTCCACCAAATCTCGCGTTATTATTTCGGCCGGGAGGTATGGGGCTTGTATGCAAAGACATCCGCTATCATCAACGCGCAGGTGAACATTTTCCAAAGCTTCAAAATAATCTTGTGCCTGCTTGCCATTGAGCCGCTGCAAAGCAATGTGCGAAACCGTTTCAGTCATTCCATAAGTAGCATACAGGGCACATGTACTCTTACTTATTTTTTTGCGCAAAGAGTAACTTACCGGGGCGCCTCCGATAATGGCACAACGAACGGAGTCTAATTTCCCGGGCGATTGCTCTAAAATAGTTTCAAGTTGGTAGGGAACAAGCGCCACCAAATCTACCGGATGATCTATGTTTTTTAATGGATTGGCCGTTGGTTCTACAGCCACTATGTTCATGTTATGGAGCAAACTCCGCACCAACATCATTTGGCCGGCTATGTAAGCTGTATCTAAACATACCAGTGAATTTCCTCCCGGTTTTAACGCGAGTGCACGGAGAGTCATCCGGGCGCTGGCTTCCAGCGCGCTTCTTTTTAATTGTATTTCTTTTGGGCTACCGGTAGAGCCGGAAGTGTGGATCGTAAAACTTTGCTGGCCGGTTATCCAGGCTTGGCAAAATGCCAGTGTTGTTTTTTCAAAAGGGGTTCGTTCAGAATGGGTTGAAGTTACCTTCATCTCTTCCAAAGAATATTTTCTGCCATTGAGTATCACGTACTCTGTAGTTTGACGGTTTAGGGGAACTTCGGGAATTTTGAAAAATCGGGTTCTCGTTTTTCCATAAATGCATTCTTGCCTTCTTTGGCCTCATCACTCAGGTAATACAGCAACGTAGCGTTCCCGGCCAGTTCCTGAATACCGGCCTGGCCGTCTAACTCGGCATTGAATGCACACTTAAGCATACGGATAGCCAGCGGGCTTTTTTTCAAAATTTTATGCGCCCAGTCTACGTATGTATCTTCCAGTTTTTCGAGAGGTACTACTTTGTTTACCAGCCCCATTTCTAATGCTTCTTGGGCATTGTACTGATCGCACAGATACCAGATTTCACGTGCTTTTTTTTGCCCCACAATCCTAGCCAGGTAAGAAGCCCCAAAGCCCCCGTCAAAGCTGCCCACCTTGGGGCCGGTTTGCCCGAAGCGGGCGTTTTCGGCAGCAATGGTAAGATCGCACATAACATGCAACACATGGCCTCCGCCTATAGCCCATCCGGCTACGGCTGCAATAACCGGTTTCGGAATGGAACGAATCATTTTTTGCAGGTCGAGTACGTTTAGGCGAGGTACAGCATCGGTACCCACATAGCCGCCATGCCCCCGCACACTTTGATCGCCTCCACTGCAAAAGGCGTTGCCTCCTTCTCCGGTTAAAATAACAACACCTATCGATGCATCTTCGCGGCAAACATTCATGGCATCTATCATTTCCATCACCGTTAATGGGGTAAATGCATTATGTACCTGCGGTCGGTTTATGCTGATGCGGGCAATTCCGTTATAGTGTTGAAATAAAATTTCATTGTACTTCTTAATTTCCTTCCAGTCGTGTTTAAGTTTCATACCCTTTTTTTATTTTCTGTTTTAAATGGAGAAATGCTTCTTTGTTTTGTTGGTGTGTACTGATGGTTTCGAGGATTTTAGTTTTTCCATCAAACTTCAAGAAATGCTGAATGGCATTTTTTATTTTTTTAGTAGTGTCGAGACAATCGTATTCGTACCCAAATTCGGTGCACAGTAGCCGGGCCGATAGGCGTTGATCGGTAACAAAAAAAGTATTTAGTTCGGGCACATCGGCCGGGCCATCAATCATATTAAAGATGGTTCCGCCATGGTTGTTGAGCAACAGAATGTGCAGGTTAGGTAATGGGTAGTTGTGCCAGAACGCATTGCGATCATAGAAAAAGGCTACATCTCCTGTCAGTAGAAAGTGGGGTGTTTCATTGCATAGTGCGTGGCCTACAGCGGTGCTGGTGCAGCCATCTATGCCGCTGGTGCCGCGGTTAGAGAAAACATGTATGCCTTTTTTTTCGGCCTCAAGCCCGATGAAATTGGCATACCGCACCGACATACTATTGGCCAGGTGCAGGTTGCATCGGGGAGGAAGGTGCGCCATAAACTCCTGCAATACCAACAACTCAGAAAATTCTCCCTCCACTCCATGCTTCATGGAAAGCTGGCTGCGGTGCTCTTCGGCTTCCCATATCCTTTTGAAGTTTTCTTTTTTTTGTGATAAAAAATTGTTTTCACCTGCCGAGCTTAGCAAAGACTTAAAAAATTGAGCGGGCTCTGCGTAAATAATTTCGGAGAGTGACTGAAAGGTATCGGCTGCCGCCCCGGTGGGCTGGATGTGCCAATGTTCTTGCGGCTTGTATTTCCTCAAAAATAATTTAGTATTTTTTGAAAGGATTGATTTACCGAAGGTAATTAAAAGTTCGGGCTGCAAAGATTTTTTTATATCCTCGTGGCAAGCCTCCAGAAAAATATCAGCATGGCGAATGGTCGATTTATTGGTGTGCAGATTGCTTAGGATATCGCCTACCACGGGCACCAGACGCGAAAATTTTTCTAATGATGTAGAAAGCTCTTTGTTAAAATCACCTTGTCCGGCCAGCACTAATATTTTTGAATACTTCTCTAGCCTTCGGGCCATTTTTAAGGATTCGTTTTCAGAGAAGGCAGACGAAAGAGAAGAAGCCTGTATCGTTTTTAAATTTGGTGTGTAAGAAATTTTTTCTTGTTTGGCTGGATACAGAGGTTCTCGAAACGGAGCATTGATGTGTACCGGGCCTTGCGGATATTCTTTGGCAAGAGAAATGGCTTCATTTACGACTCGGTGGATGTACCAAACGGCATCAGGGTGTTCATAGTCTTCCGGCAGCGAAAAAGATTTTTTGACGTGCGATCCATAGATCCCGGTTTGCCGGATGGTTTGGCCGTCATACTGATCAATCCATTCTTTAGGCCGGTCGGCTGTAAAAACAATTAACGGAATTTCCTGAAAGTAAGCTTCGGCTATGGCCGGAGCAAAATGGTATGCGGCCGAACCGGATGTGCAAACTAAAACTACGGGCGACTGCGTTTCGTGTGCCATGCCCGAGGCAATAAAGGCGGCACTCCGTTCATCACTGAAGGTGCGCCCGGTAATACCCTCGTGCCGGGCAAAGGCTAGTGTGAGCGGGGCACACCGGCTCCCCGGGCAAAGCACAGCTTGTGTAATGCCTCTTTGAAAGCACAGTTCGGCTAGATCGTAAATGGGTTGGAAACGGGGGCTCACTACTGAATGAGTTGGGAAAGTGTTTTTATTTTTGTTTCAATCTCTTCGGCTTCCTGCTCGGCATCAGAATCGGCTGTTACTCCGGCCCCAGCATAAAGGCGCACTTTTTTCTCTAAAATCTGCATACATCGCAAGTTAACGTACAAACTGCTTTCGCCCTCCATATTAACCGGCCCCAGATAGCCGCTGTAAAATTCGCGATCGTACCCTTCATTTTTTTTTAGAAAATCGAAAGCCGGCTGAAAAGGCATGCCGCACACGGCCGAAGTAGGATGGAGCAATTTTAACATGACCGATCCCATCTGCGGAAAATTTACTTCTTTCATATCTACCCGGTACTCTGTTTTCAGGTGAAGCAAACTTCCGGCTGTAATCGTATGGGGGCCTTGCTCGGTGTATTCGCGCACGCGTATTTTCTTAAAACAATTTATAATGTACCGGCTTACGAGGGCTTGCTCTTCAATTTCTTTTTGTGTCCACGAAACCGATTTAAGATTTACCTCCGGTTTCATTTTTTGGGTTCCGGCTAATGCAATAGTCTTAAATTGACCGGCAGCATCCACATTCACCAGTAACTCGGGGGAAGCACCAATCCATGTCCCCGTATCAGGCGAAGTAACCAGCGACACAAATGCATGAGGGTGCTTTTCGCAAAGCTGATTGAAGACAGTTACCGGATCGAAGTTTTCAGGTAAGCTAACCTCTTGAAATTTTGATGGAACAATTTTTTCGACCACCTGCTGCCGGGCACAGTCAATACTGGCATGAATTAATTCGTGAAAAGTATTGATCGAGGGCTCATTAAGACAGGTACGAAAATAATAGCTGGGCGGAGGAGCGTCTGCTTTTGCAGGCAGAGTTAATTCAGGTATGGTGGGGTTGGAGTCGGCAATCAAATAATCGTCTTTAAAACGAAAAAGCAGGTCAGCTTTAAAGAAAATTTTTTTTAGCGATGGATCGAAAGGAGCCAATACAAACCCCGGATCTGTATCTTCCAGCGAAATATCTTCTTGCGCTTTAGCTCCTTGGTTACAAACCAATAACATTTTTTCTGGGCAGTCTGGCTTGCGCCAATACATGATGGAGCCTCCCAGATTAAGATAATAATGGATTATATCTTGAACGGCCACTTGCCGGTCAGTAACAGTTTTTTCCTTGCTCCTCATTTCTTATCAATTATGGCCATCGTAATGCGACTGATACAAACCAGTTCATTGTTTTCTGTAGTGATACGGATTTCCCAAACGTGTGTTTTTTTTCCGATGTGTAGCGGAACAGCCCTGCCGGTTACTTTTCCTTCGCGCACACTTTTGATGTGGTTGGCATTGATCTCAAGCCCCACGCAATATTGGTGGGTGGTGTCGAGGCAGCACATGGCCGCTATACTACCCAGTGTTTCGGCCAGAGCTACAGAAGCTCCTCCGTGCAATAAACCCAAAGGCTGGTGGGTGCGGTGGTCTACCGGCATGGTAGCCTCCAAGGTATCGTTCCCTACCTGCGTTATCTCGATCCCCAGATGGGCCACCATCGAGCGAGCCGATAATTTATTTAATGATTCCGGGGTAATACCTGATTTAAAAAAAGCCATGGGGTGACCAATCTATGGGCTTAGGTGTAAAGTTTATTTCTATTTTTGCGACCAAATTAGCGTAAATTGAACAGCAAAAAAATATATATCGTTCGGCACGGACAAACGGATTTTAATTTACAGGGAATTGTGCAGGGAAGTGGTGTTGATTCATCGCTGAACAACACAGGCCGGGCTCAGGCCAATGCTTTTTTTAAAAGATATGGCCACATTTCTTTCGATAAAATATACACTAGCACATTAAAACGCACGAAGGAATCAGTAGCAGAATTTATTGCGTTGGGCATACCCCATGAAGTGCATGCCGGGCTGAACGAGATCAGTTGGGGGGCCAACGAAGGGCAAAAAATAACCCCCGAAGAAGATGCATACTACCATCATATTTTAAGACGTTGGGAGGAAGGCGAAACATCTCTCCGGATTAATGGCGGAGAAAGCCCGGACGAAGTAGCGTTGCGTCAACAGCCGGTCATACATAAAATTCTTAACGGAAAAGAAAAAACAATTTTAGTTTGTATGCATGGCCGGGCTATTCGCATTCTGCTTTGCCAGTTATTACATTTTCCGTTAAAAAGCATGGATATGTTTGCGCATGAAAATTTGTGCCTGTATTTACTCGAACACACCGGTACATTTTGCTCAGTAATAAAATACAATGAAGTAGGCCATCTCGAAAAAATATCCCGCCCCGAAATCCCGGTCTAACTTACGGGTTCTTCAATTGATCTAATGCAGCGCGTGCTTTACTGTCTATCGAATTTTTGTATTCGTGTTTTTTGTAGCCAAGTGCCATCTCAAAATATTTTTTAGCATGGGCTAAATCATTTTGCTCTCGGTACATATACCCTAACTGAAGAGCTGAATTGGGAGCAAAGTACCAGGGGTTATCAGCACTCAGTTTTATAGTTTCGAGATAATTGGCTCGCGCCAGTGATACTTCGTTTAGTTTGTGTTCGAGCCGTGCCTTCCGGTAAAAATATTCGGTTTGGTCTTTTAGAGTTTTTAGTTCGGTATAGTTGATGTCTAATGAAGCAGCTTGCGCTTCTTTATAAAATCCGCCATCGGTAAAGAGGCGCACCTTCAGCAGTTTAGGGTTGGGAAATTTATTTTCGGCTAATTGGCTGGCGGCATATTTATCGGGGTCAGATTGCTCCCGGCCGATGGTTTTTGCTTTCTCAAAATAAATTCTGGCCTGGCTTTCATTTCCCAAGAGCCAGTACGCTAAAGCAATTTTGTAGTGCGCATCTTTTTTAAAACTTTGGCTTCGGTAGCCGGCTATAAATTTTTGATAGGCCGAGATGGCAGCGGTGTATTCACCTTTATTAATCAAAGCTTCGCCTCGCAGGTATTCAACATAGTGCATCTGTAGCCCCTGGTTGTTTTTGTCGAGGGTAGAAATCAGTTCCAGCGATTTTTCGCTCCGGGCATCTTTGGTAAGCATATTGATGGTGAGAAAAAGAAGAAGCCGGTTATCGGGCTGGCGACTCAAACATTCCAAAAGTCCTTCGGCTGCTTCCGGAAACTGTTGGTTAATAAACCCCTTCACGGTAAAGTATAAAATAGTAGCCTCTATGCTTAGAGAAGATTTTGATAGACTTAGTTCTTGCAGTTGTTTTTGGCCGGTGGTAACCGAGCCGCGCATGCCCAGTAAATTAATAAACCAATAATATTTATCGGGTACGGAGCCCAGCATAACTTGCAAAGTACCGTTGGTTTTTTTTATCGGGATAAAGGTGGGGTATTTTTTCAGGCAAGATTGTGTTTCATTATAAGCCCTGCGGATGGCCAACACCGCTCCAATGTTTTGGTTAAGATTGAGGAGGTTAAAGCCACGCTGCAAATTCAGTTCGGCCTGCAAAAAAAGTTTTTCAGGGCTGTCGGGGAGGGATTCAATCTGTTGCAATCTTTCCTTGAAATGGACTTCCAGTTGTTCAAATTTTTTGCTGTCCTCGGTAATAAGCACATCTACGGTTTCGCTCAGGCTCTGAACATATATTTTATGAAGGCGCTCGGCCGGGTTAGATATTTTGTTTAGGATTTCAAGTGCTTTGTCGGGCTGCAGGTTCAGCACCAGCCAATAGGCCTGGTTCATCTCAGCGCTAAACTGCCAGAGGTTGTCAGTAGCTTGAGTTTGAAATACCGTCAGTAAAAAAAAGCAGGCGGTAATGCCTGCTTTTTTGAGTGATATCTTTTGCAAATTAACCAACCTTTTTTGCCCTTTTAACGGGAGCGGCCTTTTTTGGTTTTGTTTCTTCTTCCATCGATTCTACATCTACATCGGCCAAAATGCGGCCAGAGTGCTCATCGATAACGATTTTTTTCTTTTCGCGGATCTCGGCAATCTTTTGCGGGGGAATGATAATGTTGCAACCTTCGGCTGCTCCGCGTACGACACGCACTACTGCCAAGCCGTTGGTCAGGCTTCCGCGCAGCTTGTTATAATGCTTGAGTAATTTGTCATCAATTTTTTTAGAGGCTTTTTCGCGCTCGGAAAGCAGCCGTTTTTCCTCTTCTTCGTTTTCAGCTAAGATGTCTTTTAATTCATTCTTCTTGTTTTCGAGATCTTTCAGCCGTTCGTCTATCAGCGAATTGATTCCGTCTATTTCTTTTTTCTTGGCATCAATTTTTTCTTTGCCTTCTTTTATTCTTTTTTCACAAATCTGCACTTCCAGTTCTTGCAGTTCCACCTCTTTTGTAATGGCATCGTACTCCCGGTTATTCTTCACATTTTTTTGCTGCTCATTGTATTTTTTAATGAGCTTTTCCGCTTCCTTGATCCCCTCCTTATTCTTTTTGATCAGATCTTCAATTTCTTTCTGCTCGGCTTCAAATTTGCCTTTTCTAACTTGGTAGCCTTCCATCTCATCTTCCAGATCCTGAACCTCATCGGGAAGATCGCCCCTCAGTTTTTTAATTTCATCTATTTTTGAATCGATTGACTGGAGCTTTACAAGGGCTTCCAATTTCTGTGCAACTGTCTGGTTTTCCATTATTTAGAAGTAACTTATCGGATTAGTAGTCGTTTTTGAAAAATTGATCGCAAAAGTAGTGAATTTTTCCTTCAATACGCCAACTATCAATTCTTTTGTAAACTGCTCGCTTTCGTAGTGCCCAATGTCGGCAATCATAATCTTTTGGTCGGCATCGAAAAACTCATGGTATTTAAAATCGGCCGATACCAGCACATCGGCCTGTTGTGCGATGGCTACCGGCAGCAGAAAACGGCCAGCCCCGCCACATAAGGCTATTTTTTTTACATGGGGCTTAACCGGCTGTGTATGGCGCACACATGCTGTATTCATATTCTTCTTTAAATACGAGAGAAACTGATCGGAGGGCAATTCATTTTTTAATTCTCCGATTAGCCCTGCACCTACCTCCTGATTTTCGTTTTGTAAGTCCGACAGGTAATAGGCTACTTCTTCGTAGGGATGGGCTTCTTGCAAAGCCGCCACTATTGGGGAGCTTAGGTGCTGAGGAAAAATTACTTCAATTCTAGTTTCTTTAACCGTTTCTAATTGATTGAGCTGGCCGATGGCGGGTTGGGCTTTGCCGGTAGGCAAAAAGGTACCTTCGCCCTCCACCCGAAAACTGCACTGTTTGTAGTGGCCTATGTTTCCGGCACCTGCAAGATGAAGCGCATCGAGCACATCGCCCGCCTGCTCTGGCGGCACAAACGTAACCAGTTTCGCCAGTGTTTCTTTTTTAGGTTGCAGCACGCGACAGTTTACAAGTTCTAACTTGGAGGCAATGATCTGATTTACGCCTGTGGCCACATTATCTAAATTGGTATGGATGGCGTAGATCGCAATATCCTGTTTGATGGCTTTGATCAGGGTGCGCTCTACATAATTTTTACCCGTTAGTTTTTTAATCCCTTTAAAAATGAGGGGGTGGTGTGCCACAATCAGGTTACACCTGGTGTCAATAGCTTCTTCTACCACTTTTTCGGTGCAATCGAGGGTAACCAAAACTCCGGTTATAGGCTGGTTTAGGTTTCCGGTTAGCAGCCCGCTATTGTCGTAGTCTTCCTGGTAGGAGGGAGGTGCCCATTTTTCGAGGAGGTTTACTACATCTTTTACCGATGTTGCCATTGAATAGTTAATTTTGAAACGAAATTAGATAAAAAAACCGGCCGTGCTTTCTGTTTTGCTTACTCCGTTTTCTGTTTTGTATGGATTGATTACGCATGGGCGTAATTTTCTATATGACCGAGGCTGGCTAAAGTCGTATTCTTTTCACGAGTGTGCTACCATTAGTGTAGGTAATTTAAGTGTGGGGGGAACGGGCAAAACACCCATGATAGAATATTTAGTTCGCTTGCTGTTGCCTCACTATACATTAGCTGTATTGAGCCGCGGCTACGGTCGGCAAACAAAAGGATACCGGTTGGCCAATGTACAAGATACAGCTTTAACCCTGGGCGATGAACCTTTTCAATATTTTAAAAAGTGGCAACAGCAGATTTTAGTTGCCGTTTGCGAAGATCGGGTAGAGGGGATAACCCGGTTATTAAAGTCGGAACAAAAAATTGACGTGGTGCTGTTAGACGATGCTTTTCAGCACCGGAGAATAAAGCCTTCATTATCTATTTTGTTAACAGATTTTGCCAAGCCCTTCTTTGTGGATTACCTGCTGCCCAAAGGCAGACTGCGCGAAGCCCGAAAAGGAAGCAAGCGCGCTCAAATGATAGTGGTTACCAAGTGCCCCGATCTGGAAAAGCAGGTAGAAACAAAATACCAGGAGGCCGTTCGGGTTTATGCCGGAAACAAACCGTTATTTTTTTCTTCCATAAAATATCAGATACCCGTTTCATTGAATGGAAACCATACCATTGAAAAAGATATTCTACTGGTTACCGGCATAGCCAACAGCAAACCGTTGGTAGAATATGCACACACGCATTATTCTGTAAAAGGGCATTATCATTTTGTTGACCACCACCACTATACCCCGGCTGATGTGGAGTTGATTCAGAGAAAGGCATTAGAAATTAATTCTTGTATTCTTACTACCGAAAAAGACATGGTTAAATTGATTGCTCAAGAACTGAAGCCTCATTTAAAAGCAGAACGTTGGTTTTATTTGCCGATTGAAACCGTTCTTCTAAATTCTGGTTCGGAATTTGATAAGATTATTACCGAAAAAATTAACACCCACCTTTACCGATCAATTCCAGAGTAGTGCTAACACGTATTTCTTTCATTATTGTATTTTGGGGAGCACTTTCGGTAAACGGGTGGGCTCAAAAAGACTCTACTGTGCAGCGCAGGCGTGTGGTGCAACCCAAGACAGAGCCGGTAAATGTGGGTAAGCGTACGCGCTCCAAAATTGTAAACGATTCGGCTAAGGTAGTGTATGGTCCCAAAACATCGCTCTCTACCACGGAAGACGAGATTTTTGAAAATAAAAAAAATTATGTTCCGCTGGATACCTCTATCTACAACCTTCACCGTTGGGATTTTGTAAAAAAATTTGAAAATAAATACCAGGACTTGGGAAATATGGGTACGGCCATGAATGCCATTTTTCCGCTAATGCCCGAGCAGGCAGGAGCTACGCCCGGCTACAAAGCGTATGATATTTACTGGCAAACCTCCGAGCCTCGCTTTTACGATACCAAGTCGCCCTTTGCCCGTGTAAATGTGGTGTGGGGAGGAAAAGGCCGAGCCATGACACACATTGAATTTACCCGCAATGTGCATAAACGGTGGAACCTGGGTTTTAACTACCGTCCTATTTTATCGGTAAGACAAATTCAGCCGTCTGGCAAAACGGATTACCAGGTGCGCAGCCAGTATTATGATTTTTACACGACCTACGAATCGAAAGACGGAAAATATAAATTGCTGGCCAGCTACCGCAGAATTAATCATCAGGTAAAAGAGAACGGAGGCATATTACTTAAGCGCCCCGGCCTGGCTACCGCAGACACCAGCTACCGGGCGTATTTCGACCCCAACGCAGTGCCTAATCTGGTGGTGGCAGCCTCCTCTGAACTGCGCAATAGTTTTCATGTATTTCAGCAATATCAATTAGCTAAGCCAGCTCAGCTATACCACGTGTTAGATCTCTACCGGCAGATTAATACTTTTTATGATGTGCGGGCTACCGATTCGGCTTCTCTTTATTTCCCGACTCCCACGGTGGGGATACGCACGATTCCCATAAACGATGTCAACACCTTTCAGTTGCTAAAAAACGAAATCGGGTTTAAAGGCAATGCCGCTTTTTTGTTTTACGATTTTTATTTTAAAAGCCGGATCTACAGCAATCACATGGCTAACCTGCAAACCCAGGCAGCACATGCACAAGGATATGAAAACTATATCGGGAGCCGTATTTCATTTCAGTTTGATTCGCTAAGCTACCTGAGCGGGCAGGCTGAATATTTACTCGATGGCCATTACAAAATAGTAAGTACGTTGCGTACTCCCTGGCTAGATGCAGATTTTAAAAGCATACTGGCTAAGCCGGGGCTGATGCAACAAAAATACATAGGCGGATATAATGCATGGACTAATAACTTTGGCAACACATTTTCTAATCAGATAAGCGGTCGCATCAAAGCACGCTGGGGCAGGCTTTTTATTTCGCCCGGAGTAACCTATACCCTGCTGAAAGATTATATTTTTTTTGCCAGCGATAAACTTCAGTTAGCCCGGCCGCAACAAGCATCGGGCACACAACAAATACTCTCGCCTGAATTGCGAATGGAAATCCGGTTAGCCAAACATTTATATTTTCGCCCGAATGGTGTTTATACCAAATTACTCACCAACGACAACCAGGCCATTAGCATCCCCACGTGGTTTGCCAATGCTCAAATCAGTTATGAAAACTTTTTGTTCAAACGAGCGCTGCAGGTGCAGATAGGTGTAGATGCTCATGCCAACGATAAATATTTTGCGTATGGATATGATCCGGCCATTCAACAGTTTTTTGTACAAAACAAAATAGCCAGCCCTTCGTTTTGGTCAACCGATGTTTTTCTTAACGGGCGTATAAAACGCGGACGTTTTTTTGTAAAATATCTTAACTTACTACAAACATTTACCAAGCAAGGATATTTACCTACCCCCGGCTACCCCAATGTGCGTAACGCTATTGATTTTGGTTTTGAATTGATTTTGTTCGACTAACTATGGAAAAACATGTTTTAGGCCTTGAGCTTCCCACCGATCCGCGTTGGGTTGATATCGCTCAAAAAAACATTGGCGATATCCTGACCGATCATGCTTACTGCGAACAAAAGGCTGCCTCTTCGTGCATTTCGCTCATCATTCAGTTTCATGATAAGGAGTCGGTGGTGCAAACCCTGATGCCCGTAGTGGCCGAAGAATGGGACCATTTTAGCCGTGTGGTAAATGAACTGCACAAACGAAATCTGCCCTTAGGCCCTCAACGCAAAGATGAATATGTAGAACACCTGGCCAAGTGTGTGAAAAAAGGCGGAACCCGCGATGAACAACTGGTTGAAAAACTATTGATGAACGCTATGATTGAAGCACGCAGTTGCGAGCGTTTTCGTCTGCTGTGGAAAGAAATAAAGGATGCCGAATTAAGTGCGTTTTATTACGAACTGATGGTTTCGGAAGCCGGCCATTATAAAAATTTTTTATCGCTCGCCAAAGAATACCGCCAGGCTGACCAAGTGTTGCACCGGTGGCGCGAATGGCTTGCCATGGAAGCCGAAATCATGAAAAAACTTTCTGTGCGAGGCGATCGAATGCACTGAGCGGTGGTAACCTGATTTTGGCTACATTTGGTAGATGAAACCGCTTTTTGTTTTACTCACTTGCTTATTTTTTCAGCAAGATATTCCGCTAAAGCCGGCCAACGAATTTCGCGTTGATATTAATCTGAAGTATAAAGAAAAGCCATCTTCCTACGGATCGAGTACGTATAACACCAATGGCGAACGGATGGATAAAACCGAAGGCCAGCAACCGTTTTTGTCGGTTCGCATTTCCGAAATAAAAATTAATGAAGATGAAAAACGGATTAGCGTGGCCGGGTTAGATGGAAAAGAAATCATAAGAAAGAAAACAGACCATCTCTCTGAAGTGAGTTTTGATATGGGGTTTATTTCAGACCTGAAAGCCGATGCCAGCACGTATACCATTTACTTTTTATCGGCCGATAAAAAAAGAATAAAAAAAATAATTTTATCCATTGCACCCACCGGAATTTTTACCGTAAACGGACAGTGGCATGGGCAGTTTTAAAAAGCAACCTATCTCTATCTAATCGGCTCATATCTTTTCCCTTTTTTTTCCGTTATTCGTAAAAAATATTTGAGTATGACATATACCGGAAGGCAGGGGCTGATTATTTTTTTTACTTTACTTCTGATAAGTATTGTTAGCATGGCACAAAGCCATCGCCAGCCGGGCGCTGCGGAAATTAAACTGCGCCTTAAAAAATTAAATTTTTTAGGATCGGTACTTTATGTAGCAGCTCACCCGGATGATGAAAACACACGGGCTATTTCATTTTTTGTAAGCGACCAGCTGGCAGCAACGGCTTACCTTTCGATGACACGGGGCGATGGTGGTCAAAACCTGATCGGCCCTGAAATTCGCGACTTGCTGGGGCTTATCCGCACACAAGAACTGTTGGCTGCTCGCAGGATAGACGGAGGCGAGCAGTTTTTTACACGAGCCAATGATTTTGGATATTCTAAAAATGCTCAAGAGACGTTTGCTATCTGGAATAAAGAGGCAATCCTTTCCGATGTGGTAAGAGTGTACCGACAATTTCAACCGGATGTTATTATTAACCGGTTTCCGCCCGATGAGCGTGCCGGGCACGGGCAGCATACGGCCTCTGCCGTACTCTCGCAAGAAGCTTTCGATAAAAGCGGAGATGCCAATTTTTTACCAAATCAGGTAAAGGAGTTGGGCGTGTGGCAGCCCAAACGCTTATTTACTAACACCGGCCGGTGGTGGAACCAAACGGTAAATGAAAAAACGCCTGATGTGGTAACGGTAAATGTAGGTACGTACAATATGTTGTTAGGAAAATCCTATTCCGAAATAGCGGCTGAAAGTCGCACACAACATAAAAGCCAGGGATTTGGCTCGTCAGGCAGACGGGGAGATGCACCCGAATTTTTTGAGTTTGTAAAAGGAGAGAAAGCCGATAAATCTATTTTCGATGGAGTGAATACTACCTGGTCGCGAATAAAAGGCGGAGAGATAATTACACCCATGGTAGATCAGGCCATTGCCGAATTTAAAGATGAGGATCCGGCTGCTGTAGTTCCGCAATTATTGAAAATACGGTCGGCCATAAAAACCCTGCCTGCTTCTGTTTGGAAATCCAGAAAGGAAAATGAAGTCAATATTTTGATACAAAATTGCCTTGGCCTTTTTGCCGAAGCAACAGCTAGTAGTTATTGGGCTGCCCCGGGCGAAAAAGTAAGAGTGGATTTTGAGGTCATCAACCGTAGTAAAAATTCAGTTAAACTCACCGGCATCCGGTCTTTGCCACTATCGTTAGACAGCACCTGTTTGGCTGCTCTGCCCGATAACGTGTTGCTGAATTTCAAAACCGAAAAATTATTAAACAGTGATCTGGATTACTCCGATCCGTATTGGCTAAAAAAACCACATTCGCAGGGATTATTTACGGTGGATAACCCTTCGCTTATAGGCCAGCCCGAAAATCCGGCTGCTGTTCTGGTTGATTTTACTTTTAGGGTAGGCACAGACGAACTCCAGGTGCCGGTACCATTAATTTATAAATGGACCGACCCGGTAAAAGGTGAACTAATCAGGCCCTTTGCCATTGTACCACCGGTGTTTATAAATTTCGATAAGGCCGAATATTTATTTTATAATTCATCTTCGCAAACGGTAAATGTGCTGATCAAATCTTCTGCCGAAAATAGTGTGGGTACAATAGAGTTGAAACTTCCGGCCGGCTGGCGCTCTGAGCCGGCTCTGCACAATTTCACTTTAAAGAAAAAAGGGCAGGAACAGTCTTTTTCATTTACCGTGTATCCCGGAACGGAGGAAGGCGTACGGCCTATTGATGCGTTAGTAAAGATGGGAGGAAACGAGTATGATAAATCGATTAAGCTAATTCAGTATAACCATATACCGGCACAAGTAGTGTTGCCGAAAGCATCGGCCAAAGCTGTGCGGCTGAACATGAAGAAAGAAGGCACACGCATTGCCTACATTATGGGTGCGGGAGATGAAATTCCCTCCAGCTTGCGCAATATGGGCTATGATGTGTGGGAGATGACGGACGAGGAAGTAACCTCAGCGAACCTGAAAAAAATAGATGCCGTAGTGATGGGGGTACGAGTGCTCAATACCAATGAGCGTATCCGTTTCTTTATGCCCGAATTATTGAATTACGTAAAAGAGGGGGGTACACTGGTAATGCAATACAACACCAACTTTGAACTACACATTGATGCCGATCAGTTTTCGCCTTATGCCCTTACCCTGTCGCGCGACCGCGTAACTCAGGAAGAGAGTGAAGTACGTTTTTTAAAACCCGACCACCCGGTGTTGAATTACCCTAATAAAATTACCAGTGCCGATTTTAATGGATGGGTGCAGGAGCGCGGTCTTTACTTTCCTTCCAAATGGGCACCTGAGTTTGAAGCTCCACTCTCCATGAACGATACCGGAGAGCCACCCCGCAACGGCAGCCTGCTGGTAGCTAAATACGGAAAAGGATACTATGTGTACACGGCCCTGTCTTTCTTTCGCGAATTACCTGAAGGTGTGCCGGGCGCGTATAAATTATTTGCCAACCTGGTATCGATCGGAAAAAATAAAAATGGGAACGGATCGAAAGGAAAATCAAAATCGGGCGGACGATAAGCCACCCTTGTTCCGGCAGTGGAGCAGTTGGTATTGGCTGGTAGCAGCTACCCTTATCGGGCAGGTTATCTTCTATTTTCTGATTACTAAATCTTTTTCATGATTGCACTTGACTGGCTGGTGCTGTTTGGTACGCTGATATTTATCGTAGCCTATGGCACCTGGAAATCGCGCGGCTCTAAAAACATGGAGGCTTTTATTAAAGGCGACCAGCAGCAAAAATGGTGGATGGTGGGGCTCTCCATCATGGCTACACAAGCCAGTGCCGTTACATTTTTATCTACTACGGGCCAGGGCATGGAAGATGGAATGCGCTTTGTACAATTTTATTTTGGACTGCCGCTGGCCATGATCATTCTTTCGGTTACACTGCTGCCAATCTATTATAAATTAAAAGTCTATACCGCTTACGAATACCTCGAAACCCGTTTCGACCTGAAGACACGAACGCTGGCGGCTGTTTTATTTTTGTTGCTGCGCGGGCTTTCGGTAGGCATCACATTGTTTGCCCCCTCGCTGGTGCTTTCAACTATATTGGGTTGGAATATTTTTTTTACCACGGTACTGATTGGCGGGTTAGTCATTATCTACACCGTATCGGGAGGCAATAATGCAGTGAGTATTACACAGCGTGTGCAGATGACCATTATTTTAGGTGGTATGTTGTTAGCCGGAGGAATTGCTTTTTCATTGCTTCCCAGTCAGGTTTCTTTTGCCGACACCATACGCATAGCAGGCACGTTGGGTAAACTCAACATTGTAACAACCGATTTTTCCTGGAACGATCGTTACAATATTTGGTCAGGATTGCTGGCCTCCACTTTTTTATTCTTGTCGTATTTCGGTACCGATCAATCGCAAGTGGCACGTTACATCAATGGAAAATCGCTAACCGAAGGCAGGATGGGGCTTCTGTTTAATGGGCTGCTGAAAATCCCGATGCAGTTTTTTATTTTGTTTATCGGGGTGTTGGTGTTTGTATTTTATTTGTATAACGAGGCCCCGCTTTTGCACAATGCTGTATTGCTTAAGGAAGTAAAGCAATCTTCTGCCCGAGAAGAAATAATAAAATTGGAAGAAAAATTTAACGAAGTTAAAGCCCATGAAAAACTATTGGCCGAGAACCTGGCAGAGGCTATTCATACAAATGATCTGAACCAAGCAACCCGGACGAAAACCCATTTCTTTTTGTATAAACAACAGGAAGACAGTTTGCGAAGAGAAGCGAAGGAGATAGCGATGGAAGTAGCGCCTAACGTTGGAGGCCAGGACCATGATTATGCTTTTTTAAATTTTGTGCTTACGCATTTGCCACATGGTGTAATCGGTTTATTGCTGGCAGTTATTTTTTCTGCGGCTATGTCGAGTATGTCGTCCGAACTTTCTGCCTTAGCCTCTACTACCATGGTGGATATTTACAAGCGAATAATAAATCTGAAAAATCCGTGGCTGAGCGACTTGGCCATTTCTAAAATGTTGGTAGTGCTTTGGGCTTTTATAGCTATAAGTTTTGCGGCCATGGCCAATTTTTCTGAAAACCTGATTCAGTTTGTAAATATTGTAGGCTCGCTCTTTTACGGAACGATACTGGGCCTTTTTGTGGTAGCCTTTTATTTTAAAAAAGTGAAGGCCGATGCCGTGTTTTGGGCAGCCGTGGCAGCCGAAGTTTGTGTGTTGGCGTGTTATTATTTTTTAGGAGACCGGCTGGCCTTTTTGTATTACAACATCATCGGGTGTGCTGTGGTGGTATTATTGTCGCTCGTTTTTTCTTTAGGTAAAAAGGAACCTGCTCTGTGATCTAGCCATGGTTCTATACATCTTATCAGGGAATCACTTCAAACAGTAAAAATTGAGTTTTTTGAAGCGGGTTGAAATTATTGTCTGAAACAAAAATCAGGCTTTTGTGCCCATTGGGGAAATCAGGCCCAAAGGTAAAGCCTTCAACATTGTCGATATACATTTTCAAGTCATCCATATTCAGGATTAATTTTTTTTGAATCTCTTTTGCGGGTGGTGTAGCCGCCAGAGAAGAAACACTACTTACATTCGATGCGCCTGCCAAATCGGCCTGAAAAATCTTTATAGTACATCCCAAGTGGCCGGAAGAAAATGAGCGCTCCATAACCAGTAAGCTTTTAGGACCGATAGAAAGAATTTCGGATACTCCGTTTACACTAAAAGCGTTTTGCGGAATAGCCGGCAACGCAATGGGGTCGAGTTTGTAAGCATACTGAGCTACATTTTTTAAACTGGGTACATGGTATTTATAAAACCGAACCCAGCTATTGGTAGGGGTGAGTGTAGCGCGAGGGCCATCCTGATAGAGCGGTTCTTCCAACGAAACAAAATATGTTTTGTAATCATCGGCAAATGTAGTCCCTTCAAATGCACCGTTGTTTCGGGTTCCTTTTTCTCCCGCACTCATCTTTGCATTTTCAGGAGTAGAAAGTTTACCAAGCCACTCGCCATTAATTTTAGATTGATAAACGGCCGGATCAATTGAGCGTTGTTGTGCCGACCGCTTCCCTTCACTGGTCCAAAAAATTGTTTGAGCAGGCACATTGATGCGTATCGATTCGGGATCTACTTCGCCTCCTGTTTTTTTTACTGGCTGAATCCGTTGCCCCTCGGCCGTAAGGAAATAAATAACATCAGTAAACCGTACGCTGTCTATACCCCGGATGGTAAAATATATTTTCGCCTGATAATAGTGGGCTTCGTCATCATCGCAGATCAGCGAATACGTATCTGTTTTTTTGTTGTAATCAATTCCCGAAAGCCCACCCAGCGTTGTTCCTTTAAACGGATGGCCAAAATCAATCACATATTCATTGATGAAACGCAATTGGGTTACAGAGGTGGTGGGCTGTGCGGAGCCTGAATAGGAGGTAACGAAAATCAGAATAATTAGCCCAAGGACATTACTTTTGTTATTCACGCTTTTTTATTTTCCGAAAAGTAAGAATTTCTGTTTCGGTAAGAAAACCACTACGGTTTAAACGGTATAAGAACCACGTGTGTGGCACTTCTTTTACAGAATCAATGTGCAAAAATCAAACCTGTTCAGCTAACCTCGCTTACTGAATTGCAAGTCTTCATATTGAAACCGGTGAGCAGCCCCATGGTCTTGGCGGCTGTGCGGATAAAAATATTTTCACTTACTACCCATACATCGCTAATCTGCCCTTTAAATAATTTCATAGTTTCCTGCCAGTGTTTTCTGGCCTCGGTTTCAAATCCACTCATCTTACGGCAATTAAATATGAGATTAACCTTTTGCCCTGGTAGAAGTTTACTCATTTCATCTTTCCATTGCTGTATGCTGTCTAAGGCAATGGTTTCTTTCAGGTCGCCTTCAAAATCAAATTGAAGAAAATCTTTGCTGCCTTTTTTAACTGGAGTAATCTTGAGCGAGTTAATCATGGTGGGTTGGTTTAGATGCGGCAATGAAAATATATAAAATTTTTGATCGTACGACTTCACGAGCTGGAATTCAATAAAAAAGTCAGGTGTTGATCCTGACTTTTTATACTCTTCGCATTAACCATTAGTTCCATCCGCCCCCGAGTGCCCGGTAAATATTTACCATGGCATTCATTTGCTGCTTTTTGGTTTCGATCAATTCAAATTTTGAATCCAGTGCATCGCGTTGGGTAAACAATACTTCCATGTAGTCGGCCCGGGCCGATTTAAAAAGATTGCTGGAAATTTCTATAGACTCGGTTAATGTTTGCACTTGCCGGGCTCGCTTTTCATAACTCCTCTTCAGGTTGTTGATGTTGGAGAGTTGGTTGGCTACTTCAATATAGGCCGTTAATATGGCTCGCTCATAATTAAACGCGGCCTGAATTTGCCTGGCATTGGCACTGTAGTAGGTTGCCTTAATAGCATTTCGGTTAATGAGTGGCCCAAACAAACCAGCGCCTAAGTTATACATCATAGATTCAGGCTTACTTACCAGGTAGGTGGGGTTAAATGCTTCAAACCCAATTGCTCCGGTAATGTTTAGCGAAGGATAGAAATACATTTTGGCCACTTTCACATCTAAGTTAGCAGCAGCTAAATCCAGTTCGGCTTGTTTTACGTCTGGCCGGTTTTGCAGCAACTGAGACGGAATGCCGGCATGAATAGAATCGGGCACGAGTTCAATAAAGGTCCACGAATTTCGGGCAACACGTTTGGGAAATCGCCCCACTAAAAAATTGATCCGGTTTTCAGTTTCAACGATACTTTGTTGGATATGAAAAACACGACTTTGGTTTTTCAGTACTTCGGCTTCAAATCTGCGCACGGCCAGTTCTGTTACCCGGGCAGATTTTTTCTGAAGTTTTACAATTTCAAGTGCGTTTTGTTGTATCACAATCATCTGTTTAAGAATAAACAGTTGGTTGTCTAACGCCATGAGCTCATAAAATGAATTAGAAATTTCGGCTACCAGTCGGGTTACCATAAAATTTTTTCCGGCCGTAGTAGCGAGGTAGCTGTATATGGCCGACTTGCGCGCATTGCGCAGTTTTTTCCAGATGTCAACCTCCCAAGAAACATTAGCGGCCAAAAGAAAATCGGGCAGCACTTCAGGAATTTGTTTACCGGTAGAAATATTGGTGGTGGCATCTACGGCTCCCAGCCTTGTGTAACGCCCCGATTTATCAAACCCGGCACCGCCCCCAATATTCACAAAAGGCAAGTAAGCGGCTTTGCGGGCGCGCACTTCGTTATTGGCAATATTGATTTCCTGCATAACGATATTTAACTCCTGATTATTTCTCAGGGCTGTATCAATAAGCGCATAGAGGTAAGGGTCTGTGAAAAAATCTTTCCACTTTATTTGGGCGGTGTTAAGACTATCGGTTTGCCCCCGATAGGTTGCCGGAACAGTTTTGTTCTCATTTTTTGAAATGATCGAAGGAACACTACAGCCGGTGTAGGCGAGGGCCATCAGGGTAATTGCGAGGTATAATAATATGTTCTTAGTGCGCATGGTCTTCACT
Organism: Bacteroidota bacterium; assembly: GCA_018267135.1. GTDB lineage: Bacteria > Bacteroidota > Bacteroidia > Cytophagales > Cyclobacteriaceae > ELB16-189. The sequence continues at coordinate 27,511 of JAFDZA010000022.1, read as the reverse complement.
TTCATCGGGTGGAGGGAAACTGTCAATTTTATGAACGAGATCTTCGGATAAGGAATCATGGTTTTCGTCTCTGATCAATTTGCGGCCTTCGGCCAATTTGCCAAAGATGTAATACAACCCGGGTACGATAATAACCCCAAACACGGTTCCGAATAACATCCCGCCCAAAGCCGAGGCGCCAATAGTTTTATTTCCGATGGCACCGGCTCCGTGGGCCAACACCAGCGGAATTAAACCGGCAATGAACGCAAACGAGGTCATTAAAATCGGGCGGAAGCGAACACGTGCTCCTTCAATGGCGGCTTCCAGAATAGAAGAACCCTGTCGGTTTTTTTGCACGGCAAACTCCACAATCAACACCGCATTTTTACCCAACAAACCAACGAGCATTACCAATCCCACCTGAGCATAGATGTCGTTGGCCAGCCCCATGGCTTTTACCATCATAAACGAACCAAAGACCCCGGCCGGCAAAGAAAGCACTACAGCCAGCGGTATAATGAAACTTTCGTATTGGGCGGCCAGCACCAAATACACAAAAGAAATTACGATGAGGAAAATATAGATAGCTTCATTTCCGCGCCTTACCTCGTCATACGAAAGGGCAGCCCAGTCAATATCAAACCCACGCGGCAAATTTTTGGCTACTTCTTTTACGGCTGCAATGGCTTCCCCGCTACTATATCCTTCTGCGGGGCCGCCTCGTATAGCTGCGGTGTTATACATATTGTACCGGTTAATTTCATTGGCGCCTTGTTTCTTTTTTATTTTCATAAAGGCTGAAAAAGGAACCATTTCTCCCCGGTCGTTTTTTACCCACAAGTTCATAATGTCGGTAGGGAGCCTTCTGAATTCAGGTGCCGCCTGCACAAATACTTTGAAGAAACGTTGGTATTTAATAAAACCAAGTTCGTAGGTACTTCCTACAAAAATGGAAAGGGTATTCATGGCATTGCCAATAGTAACACCTTTTTGCATGGCCAGTTGGTTGTCTATTTCGATCTCGTATTGCGGATAGTTGGAACTGAAAAAGGTAAATAGCCCCATCAGCTCTTTGCGTTTGCCGAGGGCTGCCATAAATTCATTTTTTACCCGCTCCAGATCTTCGTAGGTGCCGTCCGGGTTTTTATCGAGAAGTTGTAAGGCAAAACCACCGGCTGCCCCAAAGCCGGGTACGGCCGGGGGTTCAAAAAATTCGATGGTGGCCCCGGGCAGTTCTTTGGCTTTTCCTTCCAGTTCATAAATAATTTCCTGCATGGTAAGTTTTCGTTCCGACCACGGCTTGAGGTTCACTAAACAGGTAGCAGCATTAGACCCGCGACCTTCGGTTAACACTTCGTACCCTGCTATGGACGAAACAGATTGAACTCCGTCCACTTTCATAATGATATCTTGTAACTGACGCGACACATCGTTGGTTCGTTCCAGTGTAGATCCGGGCGGGGTTTGCACAATGGCATAGATCATACCCTGGTCTTCGCTTGGAATAAAGCCCGAAGGCAAACTGGTGCTGATAACTAAAATTCCTATGGTAAAAGCTACCCAAAGGCCAGCAGTAATTAATTTGCGTTTGGCAATTCGTTGTAAAATCCACACGTACTTGCCTGTTACTTTTTCAAATCCGGTATTAAAACTATCAATGAACCGGTTAAAAAGATTTCTCTTTCTGGGTATGCCGTGTGTGTTCTTTAAAATCATGGCACAAAGCACAGGGGTGAGGGTAAGAGCCACCAATCCTGAAAGAACAATGGAACTGGCCATGGTAATAGAGAACTGCCGGTAAAACACACCCACCGGCCCCGACATAAATGAAATGGGAACAAACACAGCCGTCATTAATAGTGTGATTGCGATTACAGCTCCACTGATTTCGCCCAGTACCAACTTCACAGCTCCATAGGGCGATACGTGATCGGAAGCCATTTTAGCGTGTACAGCCTCCACCACCACAATGGCATCGTCCACCACAATACCGATAGCCAACACTACGGCAAAGAGCGTAATCATATTAATCGTTAGCCCAAAAGCCTGCATGAAGATGAAAGCCCCGATCAGCGATATGGGTACGGCTAAGGTAGGGATCAACGTAGAACGCCAATCGCCCAAAAAGATAAACACTACTAATGCCACCAAAATAAAGGCGTCTCGTAATGTATGGATTACGTTTTCGGTAGAGGCATCCAAAAATTTAGACACATCATAACTGATTTCATAATTCATTCCGGGGGGGAAATCTTTTTTCAGGGTTTCCAGTTTACTTTTTACGTTGGCAATTACCTCGCTGGCGTTACTGCCATAAGTTTGTTTCAGCACGATGGCGGCTGAGGGGTATCCGTTAATGTTGGAATAGATATCATAGTATTCGCTTCCCAGCACTACGGTGGCAATATCTTTTAAGCGGAGCAACTCACCATTGGGTTTGGCGCGGATAATTACATTTTCATATTGTTTGGGGTCGCTGAAGCGGTCGGAGTAGGCGAGCACATACTCTAATGCTTCGGCTCGTTTGCTGTCGCCCCGACCAATGCGGCCGGGCTTACCGATAATACTTTGATCGCCCAGTGCCTCCATTACATCATCCGGAGAAACGGTGTAGGCCCTCATTCGCTCCGGGTTGAGCCATACACGCATGGCATATTGCCGGCTGCCGAGAATGCGCGCCTGGCCGATCCCGTTTATCCGTTGGATTTCGGGAATCATGGTTACCCCGGCATAGTTGAACAAGAATTTCATATTGGCATTCTTGTCAGTGCTGTACAAATTGATGTACATAAGCATACTGGGTATAACCGGTGTAATGATAACCCCTTCGCGCTGAACCAATATGGGCAAACGGTTACGCACTTGTTCTACCCGGTTAGAAACCTGTACCAATGCCTGGTTGATGTCGCTACCCGGTTGAAAAATAACCTGAATATTTGATTCGCCCGCGCTGGTAGCATCAGACGTCATGTAGCGCATACCCCAGGCTCCGTTGATGGCCTGCTCAAGAGGAATAATTACAGATTCAGTTAGTGTTTTGGCACTGGCACCGGGATACGATGCCGAAACCATTACTACGGGCGGGGCAACCGCAGGCAACTGCGAAGTGGGCAGTGTACCAATAGACAGTACGCCCAGAAAAATAATAATGAGTGATAAGACAATGGCAAGTACCGGTCTTTTTAAAAATTCATTAAACATTGTAAAGCGGTTAGCGGGGGTTATTCAACATATACTTTTAAACTGGGGAGCACTTTTTTGGGATCCTCATATTTATACTCGCCTATCTTTTCATTATCGCGCACTTTGCGTATGCCTTCCAACATAATATTATCTTTCTCGGTTACGCCCGATGAGATCACATAGAGGTCGGGCAACTCGGCACTGATGCCGATTTCCCGTTGGTGTATAACATGATCCTTATCAACGATATACACATATTTTTTTTCAAGTACTTCGAAGGTTGCTTTTTGGGGGATGATCAGGGCATTTCTCATCTCATCATTAATAAGGATGTTTCCGGTTTCGCCATGGCGCAGAAGCCCTTTGGGATTGGGGAAGGTAGCCCGGAAAGCAATATTTCCGGTTTCATTATTGAAGTCGGCTTCAATAGTTTTTACAATACCCGGGTAATCAAAAATTTTACCATTGGCCATTTGCAGCCGCACCCGCATCAGGCTGTCTCTTTTCTGGTTGGTTTTATAATTCAGGTATTCTGCTTCGGGTACGTTAAAATACACCCACATTTCACTGTTATCAGAAAGCGTGGTGAGTAAATCGCCCTCGTTTACAAGGCTTCCCAGCCGCACATAAAAGCGGTCCATAATACCGTTAAAAGGAGCCTTTAGCTGTGTGAAACCGAGGTGAACAGAAGCTAACGACATTTCCGCTTTTGCCTTGTCAAACTTGGCTTTGGCTAGTGCCAGTTCGTTGGGCGATACAATGTTGCTGTCGGCCAGTTGCTTGGTGTTGATGTACTCAATTTCGGCAAATTTGGCTTCGGCTTCAGCTTTTTGTAAATCCGCTTTGTAGAGCAATGGCAAGATCTCGAACATCAGTTGACCTTGCTTTACATTTTTTCCTTCGTCCACAAAGATGCTTTGCAGATATCCTTTTTCAAGGGCCCTCATTTCAATATGCTGGATAGCGTGTATTTGGCAAACGTACGCACGTGTTACCAATGTATCTTTTCGCATCGGAGAGGTAACAAGAAAATTAACTTCTTCTTCTTTGGCTTCTTTTTTAGAACAGCCGGTGTAACCGAATAAAATAAACAGGCTGATGAGGGCAGAAAATTTTTTCATAAAATGGTTATTGTTCGATAAAATCTAGTTTGGATTGGGTGGGTGTTCCGTTCATATTTCTTTTCAAGCTTTTTGAAAATGAAAGACAAATAAAACGGCCTGAGGTGCCGGTGGCCTCTCAGGGCAGAAACATCATATCCTAAATATCTGAAAAAAGATACAAAGGGAATGTAACGGAAAGACAACTATATGATGAATACTAAAATGGGCTTGTTCCGGGGCACAATAAGAAAAAGATCGAAGCAATGGCAACAAGACGGAATGACTGAGATTGTCAGAAAAAAACTTTTTGGTACAAGCACGCTCTTCTTCGCCTTCTTCAATAGAAATTAACTCTTGATCAGACGTTAACACAGGTGTCTTAGCAATGATTGCCTGATTCAATACTTCGGTTGCACGCGCCACCTGAAGTGAGTCTTTTGCTTTTTGGGAAAGGCAGAAGCTACGCTGCTGGTGAAATACACCCCACGCCAGAATACTTGTTAGAAAAAGATATTTTATAAATGGTTTCAAAATTGCCGGAACAAGTTAAACAGCGAATATGAGTAAGGGCGGCCTCATTTTTTTATAGAAAGTCTGTAGTTTGATGGTTTTTTATTTTAGCGGCACGAAATGGCATCCAGCCATTAAAAAAATAATACGTATAACTTTTTTTTGGGTTCAAATTTAAGTTTAGACGTAAAAAAACAATAAAGGTTTAGTTTTTTGGCGGTCCGGACGGGACTCGAACCCGCGACCTCCTGCGTGACAGGCAGGCATTCTAACCAGCTGAACTACCGGACCCAAAAAACAGGCTGCAAAGATAACCGTAGCATTGGCTATTGCAAAAAAAACTACACGAATTTGTGTTTCATTTCTGGTTACCTTTGACTGTTTTTTTATTGAGATACAAAGCCTAATTGTGAATTTAACCAAAGATTTAGAGCGTTTTCCGGTGTTTGCCTCGGTGGCCGGTGCAGCCACCCGGTGGCCGAGAGAAACGTACGTGGTGGGTGGTTTTGTGCGCGATTTGCTGCTAAAACGCCCTTGCAAAGACATAGATTTTGTTTGTGTGGGGAGCGGAATAGAGTTAGCGGAAGAAGTAGCAAGCAGGCTGGGGCATGTGCCGGTGGCTATCTTTAAAAATTTTGGTACAGCCCAGGTTAAATATGAAGATTTCGACCTGGAATTTGTAGGTGCGCGCAAAGAATCGTACCGGAACGACTCCCGCAAACCTATGGTAGAAGACGGCACCTTGCAGGATGACCAAAAACGTAGAGATTTTACCATCAACGCTATGGCCATCAGTCTGAATGAAAGAAACTATGGAGAGTTGGTAGATCCGTTTGGCGGGGTAGCCCATCTGGCCAAAAAAATTATCCAAACACCGCTCGAGCCCGAAATTACTTTTTCTGACGACCCCCTGCGCATGATGCGGGCCATCCGCTTTGCTGCTCAACTCAATTTTGATATTGAAGCCAATACGTTTGAAGCGATTATAAAAAATGCTTCGCGCCTGAAAATTGTTTCCATGGAGCGTATGGTAGACGAACTTAATAAAATTATTTTGTCTCCGGTTCCATCCTATGGATTCAAACTTTTGTTTCAGGCAGGTTTGCTGAAGGAATTTTTTCCCGAAATGACAGCCCTGCATGGAGTAGAGTATGTAGATAACAAGGCACACAAAGATAATTTTTATCATACACTTCAGGTTTTAGATAATGTCTCGAAAGGATCAGATAATCTTTGGCTTCGGTGGGCGGCTATTATGCACGACATAGCCAAGCCGGCCACTAAAAAATTTGATGCTAAAGCCGGGTGGACTTTTCATGGGCACGAAGACAAAGGCGCCCGAATGACCCCGGGCATATTCAGACGCCTTAAACTACCGATGAATGAAAAAATGCTTTTTGTACAAAAACTGGTGCGGCTGCACTTACGGCCCATTGCCTTGGTAAAAGAAGTAACCGATTCGGCTGTGCGCAGGCTGTTGTTTGAAGCAGGCGAAGATGTAGAGGCACTTATGTTATTGTGCCGAGCCGATATTACCTCTAAGAATACCGAGAAGGTGGCCAAATACCTCGGCAATTTTGAGAAAGTACAACGCAAAATGATTGAACTGGAAGCGCGCGATAAAATCAGGAATTTTCAGCCGCCTATTCCGGGCGATGAAATTATGAGCCTGTTTAACCTCCCGGCCAGCCGCCTAATCGGAGACATTAAAGAGCAGATTAAAGAAGCTATCCTGGAAGGAGAAATTAAAAATACACGCGAAGAGGCAATGAAATTGTTGATGAAAATTGCCCACGAAAGAGGATTGATAAACCAACGTATAAACCAATAGTAACTCTTATGAAAAATAGTATTCTAGTAGTGTTGATGTTAGCGGCATTTAGCGGAGTAGCACAAAAGAAAAAGAAGACCGAATCCACTCTACCGGCACAGGGAAACCCAACCCAGCCGTTACCAACCCCGACAGCAGAGGCGAAGAAAGACAGCATGCCGGCTCATTTAAATACATTGCTTAGGCATTATGCTCTAAAATACCAGTTGGCTGTGCAGTGGAATGACTACGACATTGCCAAAGATGCCCTCTATGACTTGATTGTAGAAAACCAGGGCAATGATTCAACCGTTACCGATCTGGCTGTTTACTATTATCAAAATCAAAAATACCCTTCAGCCGTTTTAGTCGCTCAAACGCTGCTGAAAAGAAATCCTAAAAATCCAGGAGCACTGGAAATTGCCGCCATCGGGTATGAAAACCTAGGGGTGTACGACCGGGCTCTGCAAAGCTACGAAAGCCTGTACTTGCTTCAGAATAACCTTAACGTACTCTACAAAATGGCAGCCCTGCAACTTCAGTTGAAAAGATACCGCGAGGCGACTGCATCGGCCGACATTCTGTTGGCCGCCAAAGACATTGATTCGCTTAAAATTGGCTACACTATGCCTGATAATAAAACCAAAGATTTTGCTATGCGGGTAGCAATTCTGAATATGAAGGGAGTTGCGGCCTTAGAGCAGTCGGATAAGGTGTCGGCCAAAAAATTCTTTGAGCAGGCATTGGCCATTGCTCCTGATTTTCCCCCGGCAAAAGAAAATCTGGCAAAAGTTAAATAACCGTGCAACTTTAGGCAAGCTAAATGGTCTATGGATGAACCCGGCTGTAGTTGGAGAACCTCGTACCAAATCATACTGAACTGATCAGTCGCAGTCGCGCAGGCGACCGCGATGCGGTTAGGCAATTGTATAACCTGTACAAAAGAGCTATGTACAACGTGGGCTATCGCATTGTAAATGATGCTGACGATGCCAAGGACGTATTGCAGGAGTCGTTTATCAGTGCGTTTAACCATTTAGAAAATTACCGGGGCGATGCCGCCTTTGGCTCTTGGTTGAAACGCATTGTGGTAAATAAGGCTATTAACATGATAAGAAAAAGGCGGTTTGAAAGGCTGCCCGAATTTGGCGAGGTAGAGGTAGCCGAACAAGAACCGGTAGATAGTATGGCGGGGTTTGCTTTCTCCGTTGAAAAAGTAAGGAAGGCCATTGAGCAATTACCCGATGGATACCGCGTTGTATTGTCGTTGTATCTGCTGGAAGGATACGACCATGCCGAGATAGCCGGCATTTTAGGCATTACTGAATCCACCTCTAAATCGCAATACAACCGTTCTAAAAAAAAACTGAAAGAAATACTGGAGTCATATGAAAAATAAAAAAGATTTGCTGGAAAAATTCGTTGAAGAAAACCGCGGGCATTTCGATTCTCATCAACCACCCGAAAACGTTTGGAACGAAATTGCTCAATCTTTGTCGGGCAAAACAAAATTTTTGTTTTTGAATACCGTCATTTTCTGGCGGGCAGCGGCAATTGTTCTGTTTATGATATCGTGTTATTTATTGGTTGATAAGTTTTCTCCTTTCACCGAACAACCCGATAAGACAGCCTGGTTGGGGTTTACCGACCTGGAAAAATATTACAACGAACAGATTAGTGAAAAAATGGCGTTGGTTAGCCAATATCAGGCACAAACGAACCTGACGGAAGACGAGGTTACTCAAAACCTGAAAAAATTAAATGCGATGTATCAGGTGTTGAAAGAGGAAATGAAAAACCGCCCTACACAAGATGTGCGCGATGCGCTGGTGCTTAATTTACTGGTACGGATAGATTTAATAAACCAGCAACTTCAAAAACTGGACAGGCCCCCTGTGGAAACTAAAAAACAGAAAGATGTTTAGTAGTCGCCCCCTAAATCAAAGTTCTCTATTTTTGAATCTCTCAGCTTTCCGTCTTCGCATTTCAATATGCGAGCCGGAAATTTTCGGATCAACCCATAACTGTGGGTGGCCATCAAAATAGCGGTTCCGCTTTTGTTGATTTGCTGAAATACTTTTAAAATATCGTACGATACTTCCGGATCCAGGTTGCCGGTAGGCTCATCAGCAATAAGTAATAACGGTTCATTAATCAGAGCCCGGGCAATTACTACACGTTGTTGTTCGCCTCCCGAAAGCTGATGAGGCATTTTTTTTTCTATCGAACCGAGCCCTACTTGCATAAGTACTTCGGCTTGCCGGGTTTTCATTTTAGCTTTGTCTTTCCAGCCTGTGGCTTTCATAACAAACGTGAGGTTTTCGGTTATAGTGCGGTCTTGCAGAAGCTGGAAGTCTTGAAAAATAATACCGAGTTTTCTTCTGAGCAGAGGAATGTGCCTGTTTTTTATTTTGTGAATAGAGAAACCGGCCACAGTCATTTCGCCCTCGCGCAAGGGCAAATCGGCATATATTGTTTTGAGCAACGATGATTTTCCGGATCCGGTCCGCCCAATGATAAAAACAAACTCACCTTTGCTGATTTCAAAACTGATTTGGTTAAGAACCGGGTTTTGATTCTGATAAATGGTGGCTTCCCCAACGCGTAAAACCGGATCGGTTGAAAACATGAGTATAAATTCTACCCGTTTACTTTTTTATGATCGGCTAAAAATTTGGCCAGCCCGCTATCGGTAAGCGGGTGGTTTAACAAATCGGTGATGACCTTCAGTGGGCAGGTGGCTACATCGGCACCAATTTCAGCGCACTTAATCAGGTGCATAGTGTGGCGTACACTGGCGGCCAGAATTTCGGTTTCATATCCGTAGTTGTCGTAGATCTGCCGGATTTGGGCAATCAACTCTAACCCGTCTTGCGAAACATCGTCTAACCGGCCGATAAAAGGAGATACAAAATGAGCTCCTGCTTTAGCGGCCAGCAGTGCCTGACCGGCCGAAAATACCAACGTACAATTTGTACGGATGCCTTCACTGGAAAATTTTTTGATTGCTTTTACACCCTCTTTGATCATGGGTACTTTCACTACAATCTTGTCGTCAATTTTGGCCAACTCTTTTCCTTCGGCTATTATTTTATCAAACTCGGTGGCAATTACTTCTGCGCTTACGTTATCCTCTACAATATCGCAGATGGCTTTATAGTGTGCTTTTATTTTTTCGTTACCGGCTATTCCTTCTTTGGCCATCAGCGAAGGGTTGGTGGTTACTCCATCTAATACACCCAAGTTATGGGCTTCTTTAATTTCATTCAGGCTGGCGGTGTCAATGAAGAATTTCATAGTGGTTAGTGTTTTTAAAGACCTGCAAATCTAATCACTTGAAGAAGAATAACGAAAAAGTAGGGGCATCCAAGGCAGGAATAAAAAAATGGCAAACCGAACATCGCACCGCTACAACCGCCTACCCTTGCTGCCTTCCGGCCCTGGGGGAGTTCAGCAGGAGCTGGTCGTGCCGATTTGCCGAGGCAAAAGTAACAATTCCTGAATTAAAATGATTAAGGATTTTTCAGATTAAAAACCCAGTTTCCGCTTACGTTGCTGGTTCGCCAGCCCGCACCCGATGAAAGAGTAAAACTAATTTGTAAAACGGTACCCGTACTATTAACGGAGTAGGTCATGGGTAAGTTGGTGGTGCTGGGGTCGCGGTTTATTTGTGAAGCCGGATTGGCTCCGTAAGACCAAGTGCCGCCAGAGGCCCAGGGGTTTGTACCCACATTGGGGCGATTTGCACACGAATAGTTGTACACACCCGTAGCGCCCTGACCTATAGTGCCGCTAATGGTTAATGTAAAACTTGACCAGTTCCAACCGTTAGAATTGGTAACATCCGTACCCCCCAAGGTTACACTTGAAACCGTCCAGGTTTTAGAGAGCAAGCCCAATTGTTTGTCTTGTATAGGTTGTTCATTCCCTTTTTTGCCACAACCGGAAAAAGAAAGAATAGCTACTACAGAAAGAGCAGCCAGAAGTAAATAGGTGTGTTTCATAGAGACTTTTTTCAATTTAATCGCGATAAACTTACAAAAATCAATTTGTATGTGAAAGTACCCAACCGGGCGATTTGATGGTTAATGGCTGAAATGAGATGTATTGTAACCCTTACTTGTAATCTAAAATATCAATTTTAAAGTCAACGGAAGCATATTCATGTTCCTGATTAGAAGCAATAAAAACAAGAGTATTTGAGGGGATTTCATTTAATTGATCGTGGTACCATTGGACGGATGCCTGGTCGAGGTTGGTGCAGGGTTCGTCTAAAAAAAGGAGTGTTGTTTCCGAGTAAAAGGCGAGTGCCAGCTTCAGCCGCTGGCGCATTCCGGACGAATACTGCGAAATAGGTTTAGAAGTAGTGGCAGGAAGGTTTATTTTTTCCAGTAAACGATGGGGCGAAATCCGGCAGGGTTTAAACTTAAAATGAAAATCAATCATCTCGCGAAGCGAAAACTCTTCAATCAGATCCATGTACGGAGCGGCTATGGCTACTTGTTTAAAAATCTCGTTCGGATCAATTTCTGTATTTGGGTTATGCGGAGTGTTATCTGAAGAATGAAATGTAATGGTTCCGCTGCTGGCTTGCATCTGCCCCCACAATACTTGCATCAGGGTCGATTTCCCTGAGCCATTAGGACCTGTAATGGCATAGCGTTTGCCGGCTTCGAAGGTGTAGTTAAAATTTCTGAAGACCCACTCTCGGTTAAACCGTTTACCGAGGTTGTTAGCGATTATCTTCATTCCTCGGAAGGAGAGCCGGATGAAAAACCTTTTAAGATTCCGCGTTCAGAGGCTTTAATGAAATTCACAATTTCATCGCGCTCGGCAGAAGCGGGCAATTCGTTTTCTACGAGGTCAAGTGCTTTAGCATTGTTTAGCCCTTTCAAAAAAACATACCGGTATATTTCCTGTATCTCTGAAATTTTATCAGACTCAAATCCGCGTCTGCGCAACCCAACGGTGTTAATACCGGCATACGATAAGGGCTCGCGTGCTGCTTTGATATAAGGAGGTACATCTTTGCGTACCAAAGAGCCGCCTCCAATGTAGGCGTGGGCTCCCACTTGCGAAAATTGCTGTACGGCACAAGCTCCACCAAAAATAGTGTAGTCGCCAATGATTACGTGGCCTGCCAATTGCACGGTATTTCCTAAAATACAATGGTTGCCAATAATACAGTCGTGGCCAATGTGCGCATAGGCCATGATTAAACAATTTGCACCAATTACCGTTTTATATTTATCCACCGTACCACGGTTGAGGGTTACACATTCGCGAATGGTGGTGTTGTCGCCAATTTCAGCAGTGGTGATTTCGCCTACGAATTTCAAATCTTGAGGGATACCTGAAATAACAGCTCCGGGAAAAATTTTACACTTTTTCCCAATGCGGGCTCCATCCATAATGACGGCATTGGGACCAATCCAAGAGTCATCTCCGATCACTACATTTTTATATACGGTAGCAAAGGGTTCAATAGTTACATTGTTTCCAATCCTGGCTTCGGGATGTACGTTAGCTAAAGGGTACTTACTCATGCGTCTTTTCTAACAATGCTGGCCGTCATCGTTCCTTCGCACACTAAAGTGTTGCCCACGTAGGCGCGCCCCGTCATCTTGGCGATTCCTCTGCGTATGGGAGCCAACAGGTCGCACTGAATGACGAGGGTATCGCCTGGCAAAACCATTTTCCGGAAACGGAATTCATCAATACCTAAAAAATAGGTCCAGTAGTTTTCAGGATCAGGCACGGTATTGAGTACCAATATCCCACCGATCTGGGCCATCGATTCCACCTGCAGCACTCCGGGCATTACCGGGTTTTGAGGGAAATGTCCCTGAAAATAATTTTCGTTCATCGTAACGTTCTTCACTCCGATGACACGTTCTTTATCGAGATGAATGATTTTATCAATGAGCAAGAAGGGATACCGGTGGGGGAGAGTAGAAACTACTTTATTAATATCCATTACCGGAGGTAAGGACGGATTATATTTAGGTACGCCTATTTTATCGGCTTCCTGCATAGATTTTTTAAGCTTCTTGGCGAAGGCTACGTTGGCGGCATGGCCGGGGCGCGCAGCCAATATCTGGGCTTTTAAAGGTCTTCCGGCCAGCGAAAGATCACCAATAATGTCTAGTAATTTATGGCGAGCCGGTTCGTTGTTGTAACGGAGTTCAATGTTATTTAAGATTCCTTCTTTCTTTACCTCTACTTTTGGTTTGTTCAACATTTTGGCAATGTTGTCTAATTCGTGCGGCTCAACCACGCGATCGACAATAACGATAGCATTGTTCAGGTCGCCCCCGCGAATCAGGTTGTTTTTATAGAGCATCTCCAGTTCGTGCAAAAAACAAAATGTACGGCACGAAGCAATTTCTTTTTCAAACTGTTGGATGCTGGTAATGGAGGCATGCTGGCTGCCCAATACCGGGGAGTTATAGTCCACCATTACGGTTACCCGGTAATCGTCTAAAGGGAGTGCGGCAATTTCTACGTTGCGGGCTGCTTCGCGATAGAAGATAGAATCTTGTATTTCAAAAAAATCGCGCAGTGCATTTTGCTCTTCTTTCCCGGCTTCTTTTAAGGCGTTCACAAACTGAATGGAACTTCCGTCCATAATAGGCGCTTCGGGGCCATCCAGTTGAATGAGTACGTTATCAATTTCCAGACCTACCAAAGCAGCCAAGGTATGCTCGATGGTGCTTACCCGCGCCCCGCTTTGCTCGATGGTGGTACCACGCGAAACATCTACCACGCGGTCGCAGTCGGCATCAATAACAGGTGAACCGGGTAAATCGATTCGTTGAAATTTAATACCGTGGTTCGGTTGGGCGGGCAAGAACGTCATGGTAGTCTGCACCCCGGTATGGAGCCCCACACCGGATATGGTTACCGACTTCTGAATGGTTTGCTGCTTGTAATTGAGCATTTTTTGAAAAGTGGGCAAATTTAAGGCAATTAGACGATTATGCAAAACAGCTGCTAATACGGTATTTAAATGGGGCTCGGTAAGTTTGTCTCAAAATAGTTTTTAGATTTACAGGCAACCTTTAATTGTTTGTAAAAAAATATGTCGAACTACTTAGCTGAATTTTTTGGAACACTGCTTCTGGTGCTTTTGGGCGATGGGGTAGTGGCTTCTGTAACGCTTAAAAAAACAAAATCTGAAAATGCTGGTTGGCTTACCGTGGTTATTGGCTGGGGGCTGGCGGTTACGCTGGCCATTTATGCCGTGGGCAGAATAAGCGGAGCGCATTTAAACCCGGCCATTACGTTAGCTTTTGCATTCAGTGGAAATTTTCCGGCCGACCAGATAGCCGGATATATTTTGGCTCAACTGGCGGGTGGGTTTACCGGAGCTGCGTTGGTGTGGGCACATTTTTTTCCGCATTGGCGGGAAACGGCTGATGCAAAAGCCAAACTTGGTGTGTTTTGTACAGCTCCTGCCATACGCAATACCTTCTTTAATGTACTTAGCGAAATATTGGCTACTGCCGTGTTAGTGCTGGCGTTGCTTTTTATTGGTGCCAATAAATTTACCGATGGCCTCAACCCAATGGTGGTGGGGCTTCTCATTATTTCGATTGGGTTAAGTTTGGGGGGCACCACGGGTTTTGCCATTAACCCGGCCCGCGATTTGGGCCCGCGCTTGGCTCACTTTATTTTGCCCATTCACGGGAAAGGAAATTCTGACTGGGGCTACTCGTGGATTCCGGTGGTAGGGCCGGTGGCCGGTGGCTGGTTGGGTGCGTGGGTATTTCAATTTTTGTTTTGAAGAAAAGCAACTTGTTATTTAATCGTTAAACAACTTTAAAAAATTCACGGAAAGAAGTGCCTTTATTATGTTTGGGGTTTACCCCAATTTTTATGAAAACGAAATCATTATGGCTTTCCATTTTTGTTTTGTCCGCGTTGACAGCGAGCGCAAAATCAAAGGATTATTTGCTTGCCTGTTGGCAGAAGCAAGCAGGACCGTTGAATAATAAATCCCTTTTGCTCCACTATCAGGAAAAGAAAAATGAATTAGAACATTCATTTGAACCGTGGCAACAAACAAATTACACAGGCAAGGGAATCGTTTGGAGCAATGCTGCCAATTTTATAAAAAGTGACACCCTGGCAAGAGGACAACGAACCTATTATTCTATAACGCAGTGGAACGAATCCACACTTTTATTTCTCGATTATGGCGATAAGGATTTGTTTGCCGTGACGAAGGGCATGTTTGAAGATCAGGTTTTTGCCGGTGCCCGTTATTCGCCTATCGCATTGGTTGATTATTTCGTCAAACAAAAAGCTGGCGTTGAAAAAGAAAGCGATAAAGAATTGGTTGTTTATAAATTGACAATCAATAAAACCATTGTAAAACTGTTTATTCGCAAATCTGACCACCTGCTACACAAAGTAACTACATTAGGCAATGATGAATTATTTGGTGATGTGCTGACAACCTATGTGTACAAAAACTATAAAGCCATAAATAATTTATCTTACCCTGCTTTGGTCGAGATAGAAAAGATAAATGGAAAAGTAAAAGATGAAGTGGTCATTCCTGCTGTAAGTATAGTGACTGAACTGCCTGCACTTTTAAACAAACCAGCCAATTATAAGTTTAAAGATGAGGTTGCACCAAAGCCAGAAATCAAAGTAGAGAAATACAGTGACAATATCCACTTTATTGAATTGAAACACACGGACGACAAAGTGATGGTTGTGGAGTTCAACGATTTTCTACTGGCTGCCGAAGCACCGCTGAACAGCATGAATGGAGAACTGATAATCAACGAGGCAAAAAAAATAGCCCCCAACAAACCCATTAAATATTTTGTATTTAGCCACTATCATCCGCACTACACCGGTGGCATGAGGCCATTTGTGCACAAGGGCGCAACTGTTTTTTCAACCAAAGCCGATGTTCCGTATTTACAATATCTGGCTTCCGCCCCTCATACGCTGGAGCCCGACAGCCTACAGCTTCATCCCAAGCCTTTGCAAATAGAAGAAATCAATGAAAGCAAAACAGTGACCGATGGAAAGTTTGAAATGAAAATATTTTTTATTGGAAATAAATCACAACACACCAACGACTATTTGATTTATTATTTCCCCTCAGAGCAGTTGCTCTTCGAGGGTGATTTGGTTTGGATCGCACGGCAAGGAGAAATAAAGAAAGCAGGGACGAGACAAGCCGGGCTTTATAATGCCATGAAAGAGCTTGGGTTAAATGTAAAGACAATCATTCAGTCATGGCCAGTGAAAGACTATGGGGTGAAAACTGTAATCCCGTTTGCTGATTTAGAGCAATCCATGAAATAACTTAATGATTCATGTTGCGAGTTACAAGGAAGATGAAGTCATTACTCTTAACTTGTAGCTGGAGATTTGCAGCCGGTAACTTGAAGCAATTTATACACTAATGAAATACATCATCGCTCTAGATCAAGGCACTACAAGTTCCCGTGCTGTTCTTTTTGATGAAACTGGGTCGATCGTTGCGATGGCGCAGCAGGAGTTCACACAATTATTTCCGCAACCGGGTTGGGTTGAGCATGATCCAAAAGAGATTTTAAATTCGCAATTGGGTGTGCTTCATCAATTAATTTCAGAAAATAAAATTCCGGCATCAACAGTCAAAGCCATTGGCATCACCAATCAGCGCGAGACCACAATTGTTTGGGATCGTAAAACGGGAGAGCCCATTTATAACGCCATTGTGTGGCAAGACAAACGCACAGCTTCGGTTTGCGAAGAGTTAAAATCAAAAGGGTTGAACGACTACGTACGACAGCACACTGGGCTTGTTATCGACTCGTATTTTTCGGGAACAAAAATTAAATGGATACTCGATCATACTAAAACCCACGATCGCGCCAAGCGAGGTGAACTTGCTTTTGGCACCATCGATACTTGGTTGATTTGGAACCTTACGCAAGGAAGAGTTCATGCTACAGATTATTCCAACGCATCGCGCACAATGTTGTTCAATATTCGGGAATTGAAATGGGACGAGCGGATGCTGACAGAACTGAACATTCCAAAAGAATTATTACCCGAAGTAAAACCGTCTGCCTTTCATTTTGGAAATTGGAACTATGACGGAACCGATATCCCTATTGCCGGGGTGGCGGGCGATCAGCAGGCTGCACTGTTTGGGCAGGCATGCTTTAATCCCGGGGAGGCAAAAAACACGTATGGCACCGGTTGCTTTATGCTGATGAATACCGGAACCCGCATTCAGTATTCTAAAAACGGATTGATTACGACCATAGCGTGGGGGATAGACGGCAAAGTGGAGTATGCATTAGAGGGCAGTGTGTTTATTGCCGGAGCGGCCGTGCAGTGGCTTCGCGACAGTATGCATCTGATTGACCAATCGAAAGACTCAGAATATTTTGCCGCCAAGGCACTCGGATCAAATGACGTATATGTGGTTCCGGCCTTTGCAGGATTAGGTGCTCCCTATTGGGATATGTATGCACGGGGTGCCATTTTCGGACTTACGCGCGATACCGGCAAAGACCACATCATCAAGGCTACACTCGAGTCGCTCGCCTATCAAACCAAAGATATTTTAAATGCCATGCAGGAAGATGCGGGCATGAAATTGTTGAGCTTGAAAGTAGATGGCGGGGCGTGCGCCAACAACATATTAATGCAGTTTCAGGCCGATATTTTAGGGGCGGAAGTTCAACGGCCAAAAGTGATTGAATCGACCGCACAAGGTGCCGCTTATCTGGCCGGCCTGCAGGCAGGGCTTTGGAAGAAAGACGATATTCTAAAGAACCGGAAGATTGAAAAAATATTTTTACCCGCTATGGAAAACACACAACGCGAAAAACTATATAAAGGATGGCTGAAGGCGGTGGAGCGAACCAAAGGCTGGGTAGATTGATTTGATGATACTGATGTTTGAAGTTTTTTTTGATTTTTGTTTTATCCTAATTCTATTTATCTGAATCGTTCTGCGTCCATAGCGAAACTTACTACAGAAAAATTTGATCTGCTCATTATCGGAGGCGGTATTACGGGGGCAGGCATTGCTTTAGATGCGGCCACACGCGGATTAAAAACGGCTCTGATAGAAAAAAAAGATTTTGCCTACGGCACCAGCAGCCGTTCCACTAAACTAATTCATGGCGGGCTGCGCTATCTAAAACAACTGGAGTTTGGGTTGGTAAAAGAAGTAGGCAGCGAGCGGGCTGTAGTGCACAAGCTAGCTCCTCATCTGGTAATTCCAGAAAAAATGCTTTTGCCGCTTTACGAAAAAAGGGGGCTGGGCAGTACCCTTACTTCCATTGGGCTGAAGCTCTACGATTGGCTGGCCGGTGTAAAACCCGAGGATCAACGTAAAATGCTTTCGCGCAAGCAAACCCTGAAGCAGGAACCATTGCTCGACCCAACCGACATAAAGGGTGGAGCCATCTATGCTGAATATCGCACAGACGATGCGCGCCTTACTATAGAGATCGTGAAAGCGGCTTACCAACATAGTGTTGCCGTAGCAAATTATTTTGAAGCGGTGGATTTTATTTATGAGGATGAAAAAATTTCAGGAGTACATGCTATTGACCATATAACCGGAAAATTTGTTGATGTGCAGGCTACGGCCATTGTAAATGCGGCTGGTCCTTGGGTAGATGGGTTGCGCGAAAAAGACCATTCTAAGAAAGGCAAACATCTGCACCTGACAAAAGGCGTGCATGTGGTGGTGCCACGCAAAAAACTGCCGGTAGCTCAGTCTGTCTATTTTGATGTGGGCGATGGCCGTATGATCTTTGCCATTCCACGCGGGCGGATTACTTACATTGGCACGACCGATACCAATTATGCGGGCAATTTGGATGAGGTAATGGTAGAAAAGGAAGATGCAGCATATTTACTTCAGGCCGTAAACCAGACTTTTCGTACCATTAACTTGACGCTGACCGATATTGAATCAGGCTGGGCTGGTCTGCGACCGCTGATTCATGAAGAAGGCAAAGGCGCTTCTGAGCTATCGCGCAAAGATGAAATTTTTGAATCCCCATCCGGTCTTATTTCCATAGCAGGCGGGAAACTTACCGGCTACCGCAAAATGGCCGAACGGGTAGTAGACCTGGTTACTAAAAAATATTTTCATACGCGTAAACTGAAGCCGGTTGCCACCGATTCAATTTTTCTGGCTTCATCTAATTTTAAAAATTATGATGAAGTAAAAAAATATATTCAGGAAGTAGGCGAGCAGTTAAAACCTTACTTTTTAGAGAATGAAGCTACTTATCTGGTTAGTAATTTTGGAAAACAAACCGAGCAGATCATTTCTTACCTGACTTTGTTTGAGGGAGAAGATCATACCTTTCGTTTACGTAAAGCCGAACTAAAATTCTGCCTGGAAAACGAAATGGTAATCAAGCCAGAAGATTTTTTTATCCGGAGAACGGGTATGTTGTATTTCGATTTTCCGCAATTAGCAAAAGCCACAGCAATCTGGATCGAAACGAAAAACGATATTAACCATCAGGCAGGGGTTGATGATGAGTTACAGGAATTAAAACAATGGATGGACCGGGCTGCTCATTTTTGATGGGTATCATTTAATTCTGCCCTGCTTTTTTAGCCGGTACAAAAGTATAAGATTGAACCGGTTTGCCATTTATTCCAAACCAAATATGGTTGGTGAGCTGAACCACGCTGCGCACATCGCCCTGCACCTTTAGCCCGGAGGTATATTGAGGTACATACTTAAATTCTCCCTTTCCGTTGCCTAACAATAGTTGGCCATGATTGGCATCGCTGCTTCCTAAATATATTCGATTATATCTATTGTTGCCCGCTAAAATTAAATCCAGATTTCCGTCTTTGTCCACATCGGTTGCCAGCATAGCATGTACCGGAGCATATTGTGCTTCTATCGGAAGTTCTTTTACCGTGAATTTATTTTTTTTATTTTCTAAATAGATCGTTCGAAGAGTTTGTGCCGATAAAACAGGAGTTGAGGCAAATTGCTCTGGCGGAATAATATCTTGTATGGTAGCTTTTGCATAGACCTGATAGTCGATGAATTTTTTCTTCAGCATGGGGATCTGGCCAATCATATCATCGCGGGTAACCAGTGGGTAGGAAACTCCGTTGATGTAATGCGTGATGATCGGATCGACCGAACCGTTTTTATCAAGATCAGCATAATACAATTGCATCGGCTGTGTTTCGGTGGCGTGTAAAGGAGTGTTTAACCCAAAATTCCCTACAACTAAATCCTGGTCTCCGTCATGATCAAAATCTTCGGCTATCATCTTATTCCACCAGCCTTTGGATGCGAACGGAAAAAAAGAAGCGGTGGCATCGGTTAATGTTTTTCCGTTGTTTAACAATGCCCGGATAGGCTCCCACTCGCCCACGGTAACCAAATCAGTATAGCCATCTTGGTTTAAGTCAATGCAAATGACATCGCTTACGATGTTTAAAGGCTGAATATTTGAAAAAAAAGTTTGCGATTGATCGGTAAATTTTCCCGCTCCGTTATTGATCAAAATTTTACTGGGCGAAGCCACCGGGTAATGCCCGGGTTCTACCCCTCCGCCCACGAAAATATCAAGATCACCATCTTTATCTAAGTCTATCGCTTTGACAAAGTTTTTATTGGAGAAATTTTGAGGCAAGCTTGTGCCCAAATGAAAATTTCCTTTTCCATCATTGAGATAGAGGTGGTCTTGCAGCAGCGGATCGTTCAATGAATATTCATAGCCTCCGTAGGCCACATACAGATCTAAATCACGATCCCCGTCTGCATCGAAGAAAACAGCATCCACTACTTTTTTTGTTAATTCTTTTTCAAACACAGGAATATTTATTTTTTTAAATTTTTCCTGCCCTCCGAGATAGATACAGCTTGCCTGATTTTTATTTCCTCCTATAAAAACATCTTCTACGCCATCGCCATTTACATCGCCTTTCACCAGGCAGGGCCCGGTGTTGGAGTAAATTCGGGGTAACAGAAATTGTTTTAAAAAATCATTTTCAAAATTTTCGCGATGTGTATATGCTATTTCTTGAGAAGGGGTAAGATACTGACTCGGGCGGGATGGATAGACATAGTTGCTTTGTGCATTTTTTATATGAAGATGAAGAACCTGATTGGCTTTTACCTGTTCTAAAACCTGACTGGCACGATTAGGCCAGATAATGCGCAATGAATCCAAAGTAGCGTGTTTCCCCAAGCCCAGATGCAATTCGCTGGATATGGACGATTGATATCCGCGTACGGTTGTTTGTTCCAGATAAAAAGTTTCGCCTGATGCATAAGCCATTATTTTTGAGCCGATGCCGTCTGCATTTTTGGGTTCGCCCTGCAGTCTTATTTTTAAAAAATTATTTTTGAGCACTTCACTGTTATTTTGATAAACCCCGGCATAGTCGTCTATGTTATTGACGATAATATCTAAGTCGCCATCGTTGTCGAGATCGGCATACGCAGCTCCGTTTGAATAGGTATGCTGGTTTAGTCCCCATTCTTTTATTTTGTTTTCAAAAAGGTCTTGCCCTGTATTTTTATAAATGTAGTTGGGCAGATAAATACCCGACATGTGTGAGATGTACTCGGCCACATTTAGCGAATTGTTATTATTTTGTCTGAGTGATTGGTTCATGGAATAAAGAATGAACTGCAGTTCGGTATTATCGCGTTTGTAGCCATTGCTGATGAATAAATCTTTTTTTCCATCATTGTCAAAATCGGCCAGAAGGGGCGACCAACTCCAATCAGTATTAGAAACACCGGCCAGTTGCCCGATTTCTGAAAAGGTGCCATCACCATTATTTTTTTGAAGGGTGTTTTTCATGAATTGGGGAAACATACCCTGGCTGAACAACTGGTTGTATTGCGTGAAATTATCGCCCCCGATATGCATTTTTTGTGCGTAGTTATCTTCCGAAAACATATCGGGCACGATGATATCAGGTAAGAGATCGTTATTATAGTCGGCCACATCCACCCCCATAGAGTAGAGCGAAATATGATTGGTGGCTGGTGTCAGTTGGTTTATGAATGTTCCATCTTTCTGGTTGATGTACAAATAATCCGGTTCTTTAAAGTCGTTTGTAATGTAGATATCCGGCCACCCGTCCTGGTTGATGTCGGCTGTACTTAAGCCCAGGCTGAACGAGAGCACGTTTGATTCGATCCCGGCCCACTGAGTTACATTAATAAATTTACCGTTGTCGTTTCTGAATAATTTATTTTCAAGTGTGGGGTCATTCTTTTTATTTCTAAGTGGAAGAAACTCCATTTTTCCTTTCGAGTATTCGGGACTGGACTGGTTGATTAAAAACATATCGAGGTCTCCGTCTTTATCGTAATCAAAAAAAGAGGCCTGCGTGGAGTAGCCGCTATCATCGAGGCCATAAGCGGAGGCACTTTCGGTAAATGTCAGATTGTGATTGTTAATAAAAAGTAAATTTTTTCGGAGAGCCGGATTCGCCAGCCCCGACCGGCAAATATAAATATCTAGCCAGCCATCGGCATTCACATCTGCCATCGTTACTCCGGTGCACCACCCTTCTTTTTCTGCGATGTGCGCCTGGGCGGTAATATTTTCAAATTCAAAATTTCCTTTGTTCAAAAATAGACGGTTCTTCACCATGTTGCCGGTAAAGAAAATATCGGGCAAGCTATCGTTATTAAGATCGCCCACGGCCACCCCACCCCCATTGTAGAAGTAGGGGTATGTAGTGATGTTAAACTCAGGCATTTCCTCTTTCAGTAGGTTTCTAAAATCGATACCGGTTTTGCTTTTGGGGAGTGCGGTAAAGAGGGTGTTATGATTTTCTTTTGAACAAGATAATAGAAGACCGGTTAGCAGAATGAGAATAGATAGTGTTTTCATGGTTTCAAAGGTAACGGGTGAAATAAAAATAAGGTAGGCTTTCGCCTACCTTATTACTACTTATAAACATTAACCCTAAATCCTACGGATTGGTATCCCACCAAAGTGGGGTGCCGCCATTATCTAGTGCACCACCTCCTAACAGGGTAACAGCTTTGGTTACGCCCGGCAGGTTGTTAGAGTACTCTGATATGGGGAAATTAATTCTACGAATAAACTTGCTGGTACTAATTTTTCCCTGGCTGTTGTTTACCACTACCGGGAAAAGTTTGGGGTAACGTGTTCTTCTGAACTCGCTCCAGGCCTCTTGCCCTTCGGGGTACATGGCAATCCATTTTTGAGTAATGATGCGCTCCAGTTGTTGTGCCGGAGTTGCGGCATTATCCCATTTAATGGTGATGGTACTCAGGTTAGGGTCGCCCGGGTTAACATTGTTGGCCGCATTTTTTGGATCCACATAAGGAGCCGGGGTGCTGGTGTTATCAGCAATGTAACTGGCGGCACTTAAGCCATACTGCGTAAAAGAATCTGTAATGCCTTGCTCATAATTGCTTTGAATAGAACCTGCGCCAGCCCATCCATGAAGGGCCGCCTCGGCTTTTAAAAACCAGGCTTCGGCCGAAGTCATTAATGTAACAAAGTTGGCAGATCCATTGGCAGCCGAGTAGATCGGGAAATTAGCCAGCATGGAGTAGCCTTCATAATCGCCTTTGGCTGCGATGGCAATACCATTTCGGATACCCTCATACGTGTTGGCGGTGAAAACGGCATCGGTAGCATAAGTCGCATACTTGGCTAAACGCGGATCGTGATACCCACCCAAAATAGCACTGATCGGAGCGCCCAAACGGATATCGCCCCACGAATTATTGATTACATTCAATGGGTGAGTGGTGCTTCCGATGTTCACATCAAAGTTATCGGCAGGGGCTGCCAATAAGCCAATCGGGTTAGCCAAGGCAGTTTCACCTTGTTGTTTGGCCAAAGTAGGATTCACGCTGGAAATACGCATCGCCAGCCTCAGCCTGAGGGTATTGGCAAATTGTACCCACTGCTTAAAACTTCCACCATAAACATAATCGAATTTGGTGAAGGTCTGCGGGGCACCGCTTTGCGCCAGAGGGGTAAGCGTTTGAATGGCCGAATCCAAGTCAGCAAAGAATTCATTATAAACCGTTTGCTGGGCATCGTAATCGGTGCTACCGTCTGAATTGATTACCCCAAACTTAGAGTAAACAATGGGCCCATAGATGTCGCTTACGCGATGCATACCAGCTACTCGTAAGATTTTAGCCCAAGCGTAAAAATCTTTGTAGCCATATTGTTTGGCCGTGGCCATCGCTTGCCCGGTAGGGAGCATAACTTTTAGATAGCCATCGCTCCAGGGATAACCATTCCAGCCATCTACCAGGGCGTAATTGGTATTATTAATATTCCCGATAAAAGGAGTAGGGCTCATCATATACCCCGAGTAAACATCAGCAATGAGGTTTTGCTGCAACTGAAAATCCCACGCAGGTTGATAAACGTAAATATTGAGTTGTGCCTGCTGAAGGGGCGCTCCTATGCTTTTAAAGTCATAGTTAAGCTGGTTTTGGTAAAGCCCGGTTGCATCTTTATTGAACTCTTCAAAACGGTTGGTGCAACTCGATATAATAAATGGGACGATTAATGCAAAAGCCCATCCTGCTGCAATCTTTGTTTTAGGTGCTTTCATTTTCATATTCATTTGTAGTCTTTTGATTACTTAAAATCCAATTTTTACACTTCCACCGAAGTTGCGCAGCGAAGGAAGACCGAAAGAATCCACACCTTGCAGGTTGTTGCCTGTGCTCAACGACAAATCCGGATCGAAAGGTGCATTATTCATAAAGAAGAAGAGGTTTCTTCCTACCACGGATACACGAATGTTCCGGATGCCCTGAATTTTTACAGGTAAGTTATAGCCTACCGAAAGTTCGCGCAACCGGATGTTGGTAGCATCGTACGTATAAGCCTCGGCCACACCGGCTCTTCCGCCTATACCTTTATAATAGTTAGGTATTGTGCTGGCCGAATAGGTGAAAGCTGAGTTGTCGCTTTTCTCCGTTTTAATGTTGGCACCATTATTATCTCTGGCATCGCCTGTGGTTTTGCTCACTCCGTATTGATCGAGTACGGCTTGCGTTAAACTCAACACTTTTCCGCCAAACCGGCCTTCAACCAATACCGAGATATTAAACCCTTTTACATCAATCGAGTTATACCATCCTAATTGGAAGGTAGGAAGGATGCTTCCCAGCTTTTTAAAATTGCTGCTCAGATTAGTTGTTTGCGGGTTTCCGCTGGCATCTACCAATACGCTACCATCAGCCGTGCGCTGGAAGGTTTTGTTGGCATACAAATCGCCCCACGAACCGCCCTCAACCAAACGCGAAGCATACATATTTACGCCAAAATCGCTTAGTGCGTATCCCAAAGTAGATGATACCTGGGCATCCGACAGGTTAACAATGGTATTGTGGTTGCGGGTAAAGTTAAATGTGCTGGACCATGTGGTATTAGCTGTTTTAACCGGTACAATATTTAAAGCAATCTCCACCCCGCGGTTTCTGATGTGCCCTAAGTTTTTGTAGTAAGACGAGTAACCAGCACTGGCCGGGGCCGGGAACGTTACAAACTGGTTAAAGTTGTCGTTCTGGTAGAAAGTGAAATCTAACCCGATGCGGTTTTCGAGAAACTTCAACTCCAGACCGGTTTCAAAAGAGCGGTTATCTTCCGGTCTTAAGTAAGTGCCCGGGTAAGGGTACTGGCTGGCAGTAGATACACCGTTTCTTGTTTGGTTAATGCTATAGTTTCTCGGATTAGTATAAGTAGCCGGCACATCATTACCCACTTTGGCATACGATACTCTTGCCTTGGCAAAAGAAATAGCTTCAGGTAATTTTACCAAATCGCTAATGACGCCCGAAAGTCCTGCTGAGTAGTATAGGTAGCCCGATTTCATAGAAGGTGTATTGGCGAATGAAGATGACCAGTCATTCCGGGCCGATACATCAAGGAACAATCTTTCTTTATAGTTAAGCGAGGCATTTCCCAATACCGATTGCACTTGTTTGTGCAAATAATTTTGAGTGGCCCACTCTGCACTCGGTGCTATGTTAGGCACATTAAAGAAGTTGGCGTACAGCAACCCTTGCGTGTCGTTCGGGTTCGTATCTAAGATGAGGCCGGTATTTACATAGTCGGTCATGTTAGCACCTACAGTAGCCGATAAGCCTAAATCATTGCTCAGTTGCTTATTGGCCAAAAACATGAAGTCACCATAGATTTGAGAGTTATCAAACTTTTCCCAGGTGTAGCGTCCGTTAGGAGCGGCCCACACACTGTTGGTGCCGGCAGCCGATTGCAACGTGTACGTATCCCACGATTTATCGAAACGGCCGCGAGCCTGTACGCTCAACCAATCGTTGAGTTTATACTTTAAGGCCAACGCACCAAACAAACGGTCGCGCTTGTCATCTCTCAAATCCCGATACAAATCGAAGTAGGGATTTTGGTGGAAGTCATCGCCCACAAATCCTTTATCATAGTTAATGTTCCACCAGTTTTGCATGTACATGTTACGGGTGGGGGAGAAATATTCGAAATTGTTTTTGTAATTATTAAAATCCAACCCCCGGGGGAACATATACAAACCGGTAAGCGGGTTGTTATATAAACCCGATACGGCCCGGTTATGTGCTTTTTGTGTAGTGAAATTTACACTGGCATCTAACGTAAGACGGTCGTTCAGGAATTTCATGGTTTCCCGGAAATTGAATGTATGTCTTTTAAAAGTAGAGGTGGGGAGAATCCCCTGGTTATCTGTATTAGAGTAGGAGAAATAAGCTTGTGCTTTTTCGGTACCACCACTTAAAGTTACCGTATTGATCCAGGTTCTGCCGGTTCGGAAGAAACTCTTAACATGGTCGGGCGCATTAACTACAGGCCCCCAACTGTCGGTAGAACCGGCTGATCCGGTTGAAGGACTTACCGTCTGTCCATATTTGAATTGAAGTTGTGGCCGGAGCAAAGGGGTGTCGGCTGTTAAGTCGGAAGAGAAATCAATTTTGGTTTGACCGGCTTTCCCTTTTTTTGTATTGATCAAAATAACCCCGTTAGCGGCACCACTTCCATAGAGAGCCGCGGCACTGGCACCTTTCAATACGTTAATACTTTCTATATCGCTGGGGTTGATGTTCGAAATACCATCGCCTCCATCGCGTCCGCCCGTACCCGATCCGGACGATTGCCCCCACACATCGCTGGGTTGCTCCGGAGAGTAGTTGGCCATGGGGATACCATCAATTACATAGAGCACCCCGTTGTTGTTTGTAGATTTAGGACCGCGCAAAATAACGCGGGTAGATCCGCCAATACCCGAAGCACTACGGTTGATCTGTACCCCGGCTACTTTACCGGCAAGGGCATTGATCATGTTGGCATCGCGTGAGTCAGTCAGTTTGTCTCCGCTTACTTCCTGTAAAGAATAAGACAATGATTTTCTGTCTTTTTCAATACCCAAAGCGGTTACTACTACTTCTTGCAGTTGCGAGGCATCGTCTTTTAGCGTGACATCCACAACCGACCGGGAGTCAACCGAAACTTCCTGAGTAGCATAGCCCACAAACGAAAATACCAACACAGCATTGTTGCCCGATACTTCGATGGAATATTTTCCATCGCCATCAGTAGCTGTGCCCGAGCTCGTTCCCTTGACCGTAATGTTTGCCCCGGGAATGGCTGTTCCCGAAGGATCCTTCACTGCCCCGGTCACAACTCTTGATTGTGCCGAGACCACCACAGACAGCCATGTGTTCATGACTAATATCAGTAGTAGTTTTTTGTAGAGTTTTACCTGCATTTTTTAAGTGATTATGGAGAATCCGGAGAAATTGACCACTTCAATCCGGATGAAACTGACCAGTCGATCCGGAGCAAATTGACCACCCATATCCGGACGAAACTGACCACCCTTATCCGGGCAAATTGCCCCCCTGATTGATGCCTGATTGTCGCCTGTTTTAGTG
>JAFDZA010000021.1 GCA_018267135.1 Bacteroidota bacterium | reverse complement strand
TTTCGCTCTGGCTTTTTCCTTGCATTAATAGGCGGTCAATTACATACCTTTGCTCTTGACCCAGTTGTTTATAATTTGTCATCGCAACACAAGTTTAATTAACTTCGGTCAATTGAAGGGAGGAAAAATCTTCCCTTCTTTCAACCTCTTGTGTTGCACTTATTAGTTGAACTTAGAAAATTTTAAACTGCTTCGACTTCTCTAATGCTTTATGTAAATAATCGTGAGCCAAGAGGTAATCATTCACCTTTACATACAGTTGCCCTAACTTGTTGTATGCCATGCATAGCCCCAACTGATCGCCCGATTGCTGATGGAGTGTTATACTTCTCAGCAGATCTACTTCAGCTTCTTTGTACTTTTCCTGAGCCAAAAATACTTTTGAGCGTGCATAAATAGAAAAAGCCAATCCGCGGGTATCGCCTGTTTTTTCTTTAAGGGAAATGGAGGTTTCAACCAACGTATGGGCATCCTCAATTTTACCTTGCTTCAGATACAACCCCGAAAGCGGGTTATAAGCATTCGATTCTGAATTGAAGTCATTGATTTTACGGCTGGTTTCCACACATCGCCAGTACATTTGTTCGGCATTACTGTAATCCTGAAAATATTCATAAATCGTGCCGACCGATTTCAGTACTCTCGCCATGTTGTGCAGATCGCTCAGCTCTTCAAAAATTTTTAGGCTTTGCAGCATGAAGGATAACCCTTTAGAAAAATTTTCGGTGCGATAATGCGTGCTGCCAATGTTGTACTTAGCCAGCGCAATTCCTTTCCGATCATTTTCCTGTTCATAAAAAGCTAAGGCTTCATGGGCATAAGCGAGCGATTTTTCAAAATCACATTGAATGAAATAAAAAAGAGAAAGCTGGTTGCGGATGGCGGCTTCAGCCGAAACGTAATGAATAGATATAGCTTTTTGAAGCGCTTCTTCGGCTAGGTTAATACTCTTAGGTAAATTGCTTACACGGCTGTCGAAAGCAGCTAGTATTAACTGATCTACCTGTACAGGTGTTACCGTGCCAATAAAAGAATTCAATTTTTTGAAAAGTGAAACAAATTAAACGAATCTGAAGGATAGGCGAAATAGATGGAGCCTATTATTTAGGTGAGCATACCTCCATCCACCTGAATAACCTGCCCGGTAATATACGATGACATACCGGAGGCAAGGAATACACAAGCATCGGCCACATCTTCTGGTTTCCCTCCGCGTTTGAGCGGAATCGCATCGCGCCAACTCTGCACAGTTTTTTCATCGAGCTTGCCCGTCATTTCAGTTTCTATAAAACCCGGGGCAATGGCATTGGCCCGGATACCGCGCGAGCCCAACTCCAACGCTACCGATTTGGTAAACCCGATGATGCCCGCTTTAGAAGCAGCATAGTTTGCCTGCCCTGCATTACCTTTCAGGCCTACGACCGAAGTCATGTTAATAATGGAGCCGCTCTTTTGTTTCATCATGGGTTTGGTGGCGGCCTTCACGGTATTGAAGCACGATTTTAAATTGACGTTCATAATTTTATCCCAAGCCTCCTCGTTCATGCGCAGCAGCAGATTATCCATCGTTATACCGGCATTGTTAATTAAGATATCAAGCGAACCAAATTCGGCCACCACATCATTAATCAATTTATCGGCCTGGGTAAAATCAGAAGCATCAGAACGGTAGCCTTTGGCCTTCACACCCTTCGATGCCAGTTCGGCTTCGAGAGCTTGTCCTTGTTCTACGCTGGAAAGATAAGTGAAAGCCACATTGGCACCGTGCTCGGCAAATTTTAAGGCGATGCTCCGGCCAATTCCCTTGCTGGCACCGGTAATAAGAGCGGTTTTATTTTGCAATAGCTTCATATTTTCAATGGATTGATTTCAAGTAGAACAGTCGTGGTTAGCAGAGGGAGATCAGTGCCAATGATTCCGGCCACATAGCCGGTCAGAAGCGAAATGGTATCCTTTAAACACATAAAAAAAGCAAACAATATTGTGCTAAACTAATCTTTTTTTCTCATCCAAATAATTGAATTAATTTTCCGCTTTAATTTTCGTAAATCGTAAATCTAAAATCTAAGATAAGTCATGGCAAACTATGATCTGATTGTTATCGGCTCCGGCCCGGGTGGGTATGTAGCCGCTATTCGTGCTTCGCAATTAGGAATGAAAGTAGGAGTGGTGGAGAAGGCCGAGTTGGGAGGTATTTGCTTGAACTGGGGCTGTATCCCTACGAAGGCTTTATTGAAGAGTGCCAATGTCTTTGAATATATTCAACATGCCAAAGACTACGGTATTGATGTAAAAGAAGCATCGGTTGATTTTGCCGGGGTTATAAAGAGGAGTCGTGACGTTGCCAACGGCATGAGCAAGGGAATACAATTTCTGTTCAAAAAAAATAAAATAGAACACTTGGCAGGCACCGGGGTTCTAAAAAAAGGAGGCAAGGTAGAAGTAACCGATGCCGCTGGTAAAAAAACAATCTACGAAGCAAAACATATTATTTTAGCTACCGGAGCACGCTCGCGCGAATTGCCGGCCCTAAAAATAGACGGCAAAAAAATTATTGGCTACCGCGAAGCATTGATTTTGCCCGAACGACCAAAAAAATTATTGGTAGTAGGCTCCGGGGCCATTGGTGTAGAGTTTGCCTATTTCTACAGCACCATGGGTACTGAAGTAACCATTGTAGAGTTTTTACCGCGCCTTGTGCCGGTAGAAGACGAAGAAGTTTCCAAGCAGTTAGAGAAGTCGTTTAAAAAGAATGGAATAACCATCTACACCAATTCTGAGGTAACGGCCGTAGATACCAAAGGCAAGGGCTGTGTGGCAACCGTAAAAACACCTGCCGGAGAAATTAAAATAGAATCGGACATTGTTCTTTCAGCCGTGGGGATTGCCACTAACCTGGAAGGAATTGGTTTAGAGGAAGTTGGGGTAAAAACGGAAAAAGGGAAAATAGTAGTAGATCCGTTTTACAAAACCAACGTACCGGGCGTGTATGCCATTGGTGATATTACTCCCGGCCCTGCCTTGGCACACGTAGCCTCGGCCGAAGGGATTATTTGTGTGGAAAAAATAGCCGGGCAAAACCCTGAACCACTCAACTACAACAACATACCGGGCTGCACTTATTGTTCGCCTGAAATTGCTTCGGTGGGATATACCGAAGAGGCTGCGAAAAAAGCCGGCTACCAAATTAAAGTAGGCAAATTTCCGTTTACAGCATCGGGCAAAGCAAAGGCAGCCGGGGCAGCCGATGGGTTTGTAAAAGTAATTTTTGATGCAAAATATGGCGAATGGTTAGGCGCTCACTTTATCGGTGCCAATGTTACCGAGATGATTGCCGAAGCGGTAGCTGCCCGCAAACTTGAAACCACAGGGCACGAAATAATAAAAACAGTACACCCGCACCCCACCATGAGCGAGGCCGTTATGGAAGCAACGGCTGCCGCGTATGGCGAAGTGATTCATCTCTGATTTTTAATCAGTGCTTATTAAAAAATGGGCTTGCCACAGGCAGGCCTTTTTTATGATGCAAATGGGTACATCTTTTGCTTTAACGACAGTTAAAACAGTTGGATGGCCGGTTATCGGGTATATAGTCTGTTGGCCAGAAATCCTTTTTACTTAAATTATTTTTTTGTATATTTGATTTAATATTTTGTAAATCAGTACGTTATGAAAATAGCACCTGTTCGATTTTATTTTCACAGAGCCCGAGTATTTGGCTGGTTAGTGGTTTTATCTATTGTGGGATATATGCTTTTCAATGCGGTATTAAGATATTTGTATTGATGGCGCACAAGAATATTCCTGTAAAAAGCTACTATAAAAGAGCAAAAGTATTTGGGTACTTGGTTTTGGCAATCGTTGTAACTGTAATTATTATTTATCTTATCGAGCAGTTTGCCTAATAATTTCCTTTCACAGGCTTTCCTCCATCATGTCAGGAAAGTATAGTTTTTAGCTGTTTTGTACTTTCATTCCGTGTGTACCTTTGTTTAGGTAAAAAAGTAAGTCTATGCGTATTTCCCTATCCCTCCTTCTTATTGTCGTTCCATTTTGGCTGTCAGCTCAAAAACAAGATTCGCTGCAGCAAATCATTTATCAATCGGCATTACAAAAGTTGAAAGAAGGGAACTATTCGGAAGCGTCCGTTCAGTTTTCTCAGTTGATTACCACCAATTTTGCCAACAAAGAAGTTTATGTTAAGCGGGGTGTGGCCGAGTTTATGTTGGGCAACGTAGAAAAAGCCAAGAACGATTTTGACGAAGCCGTGAAAGCGAGAGTCAATACCAACGAATTATTTGAGTACCGCGGCTTGGCAAAATATAAGTTGGATGATGCCGCGGGCGCATCGACCGATTTAGAAAAAGCTATTTCGATGGGGTCTAAAAACCCGGACCTTTTTGCTGCACTGGGCAATGCCAAATTTAAACTTAGCAACTATAAAGAAGCTATTGCCAATTACGACATGGCTATTCTTTCCGGAAAAAAAGAGGCTATCCTTTTTAATAACCGGGGCAAAGCCAAGATGACGCTCAGCGATCTGGCCGGAGCTGAAAAAGATTTTACGGAAGCCCTTGCTATAAAACCGGATTACGACAAAGCACTCGACAACCGTGCCGACACAAGGTACCAACTAAAAAAATGGAAAGAAGCCGCTGCCGATTTAGATAAAATCATTTCATCCGGCAGAAGTGATATCGAACTTTTTCAAAAAACAGGCACGGCCAAATTTAATTTTCAGGATTATCAAGGCTGTGCCGAAGCGCTTACAAAGGTGGTAAGCAAAGGAGTAAAAGATAAAGAAGTGTTTAGAATGTTCGGCCTTAGTTTAGCCAATCAAAATAATTATACCGAGGCTGCCCATGCGCTCAGTTCAGCAGTCTCGCTGGGTGTTAGTGATCGGGAAATTTTTGAAAAACTGGGCATCTGTCAATACCAAAATAAAGAGTTTGCCCAAGCCATTGAGTCGCTGGGGCGTGCCGTAGCCATGGGCGCATCGGCCAAAGAAATTTTTTTAATGAAAGGAAATGCCGAATACCAGCAGAAAGATATAGACAACGCACTAAAAGATTTGGAAAAAGCAGTTTCACTGGGTGTTTCAGATTATGAAGCTTTTAAAAATCTGGGCGACAGCAAGTTTGTAAAAAACGATTATGCCGGGGCGTTGGGCTACTACAATAAGGCTATTGCTATGGCTCAAACTGATGCGGTTGTTTTTAATAACCGGGGAAAGGCAAAATATGCGTTGGGCGATCTAGCCGGCTCGTTGCCCGATTTTGATCAGGCGATTTCCTTAAAACCGGATTACAGCAAAGCTCGCCTAAACCGGGCTACGGTGCGTTTTGCACAGAACGATTTTAAAGGCACGGCCGAAGATTTGGATAAAGTACGCACCACCGAAGGCGAATCAGCCGATTTGATGCGTATGCTTGGTATCTCAAAATATAACCTCAACGATAAAGAAGACGCAAAAAATTTCTTAGACAAAGCCGTTAAGGCCGGATCGAAAGACCCTAAAGTGAATTTATATCTGGGTTATCTGCGTTACAATGCCAACGATTTTAAAGGAGCCATTGAGGCACTAAACACAGCCGAAGCAGCCGGTGAAAAAGAAATTTCATTAAGTGAGAAACGAGGCAAAGCACTTTTTGCAACGAAAGATTTTACCGGCAGTATTACGGATTTGGAAAAATTTATTCAAAATGGTCAACCCGATGTAACAGCTTATGAAGATTTAGGCTTAGCGTATATGCAGATGCAAAAAAATAAGGAGGCCCTGATCAATTTGGAAAAAGCAGGAATGGCCGGCAGCAAAAATAAAGACGTTTATTTTCAAGTAGGGAACGGACGATTTAAAGACATGAATTATATCGGAGCCATCGAGGCTTACGATAAGGCCATTTCCTTCGGAGCGGCTGATGAAGTGGTATATAATAACCGGGGAAAAGCCAAACTTAATTCAAATCAAATTAAAGAGTCGGTAGCTGATTTTGATAAATCGCTTCAGATTAAATCTAATTATATGCAGGCTCTGAAAAACAGAGCGGCTGCCTATGTTCAACTAAAAGAATGGGGCAAGGTAGTAAACGATTTAACCCCGGTGATATCAGCTAATCAGGCCGGAGCCGATGAATTTTTATTTTCAGGAGTAGCTAAGTACAATCAAAAAAATTTTCAGGGTGCCATTGAAGATGTAAGCAAATCCATCAGTTTGGGTACAAAAGATAAACTGGCCTACACCACCCGCGGCAATTCGTATTTTGAAAAGCCGGAGTTTACCAAAGCATTGGATGATTTTACTAAAGCCATTGAGTTGGGAGAGAACTCCTCTGAAGTTTTTTTTAAACGCGGCTCGTGTTACTTTCAGGCGCAAGAATATAAACCGGCTTTGGCCGACTTAGACAAAGCCATCAATGGCGGCTATACCGAAGCTTCGGCTTACGACATGCGCGGCTTCTGCCAATTAGATAATAAAAACACAGAAGCGGCTCTGAATGATTTTACAATGGCTATCGAAAAAAACCCTAAACTGGCTTCGGCCTACTCCCATCGGGGCGATGCTCACTTTCGCTCCACCCATTTTTCCGGAGCCGTGCAAGATTATACTACAGCCATCGAGTTGGGGCAGGCCGATCCGGTGGTATTTAATAACCGGGGTAAGGCTTACCTCAATCAAGAGCAGATTGACCAAGCCATTCAGGATTTTTCTACGGCTATATCTAAAAAACAAGATTATGTACGGCCTTACGAAAACCGGGCCAGCGCCTACCTGAAAATAAAAAAATATGATCTGGCCGTGAAAGACCTGCGCCAGATGGAAAAACTTACCGAAAAACCCGATGCTGATTTCTATCAAAAATTAGGAGAAGCTTATTTCGAATTAAAAAATTATCCTATAGCACTGGAATATTTAGACAAAACAATAACCGGTGGAAACAAACAAAAAGATATTTATTTAAAGAGAGGGAAATGTTATATGGAGCAACAAGACTACCAGTCGGCTCTTCGCGATTTTGACGATGCACTGAAAGCAGGCGAGAATACAGTAGCTCTCTTTCTTGAAAAAGCCCGCGCCTACCTTGGTCTAGGAAATAAAAAATCGGCTCTGGAAAGTTTAACCAAAGCACTGGCTATAGAACCTACAAATGCCAATGTTTACTATAACAGCGCATTGATTAAAGAAGAAAGCCAGGAGTACGAACAAGCCTTGTTGGACTATAATAAATCCCTGCAGTATAACCCTAAAGATGCTCCTGCCTTAGCCGGGCGAGCTAATTGTAAGGCCGAGATGGAAGATTACGGAGCAGCTGTAAACGATATGGATGATGCCATCGCCCTCGATCCTAAAAACGCGGCTTACTACAAGCAACGCGGCAACTTCAACTATCAACTTAAAAATAAAGATGAAGCCTGTAAGGATTGGGCAAAAGCAGTAGAATTGGG
Source organism: Bacteroidota bacterium (assembly GCA_018267135.1). Taxonomy (GTDB): domain Bacteria; phylum Bacteroidota; class Bacteroidia; order Cytophagales; family Cyclobacteriaceae; genus ELB16-189. The sequence continues at coordinate 37,754 of JAFDZA010000021.1, read as the reverse complement.
CGATGCGAAAGCAAAATTCTCTATTGAGCAGTTTTGTAAAAAATAATTTTTTCGCCTGTATTCGGCTTTCAAAATAAACATTGATTTTTGTCATCTCTTTTTTAGCTTAAAAAAAGCACTCCCTTATTTTTTCCCGGTGAAATCATACATCCGTCAGTGAGCGGCCGTATTAGCCGGTGAACAGCCGATTACCCGCCTGATCTTTGTAGCATCAATAAAAAAAATACAGCTATGAAAAATCTTGCGATTTTATTGGTTCTGATTTTCGTAACAGCCGGTGGTTATGGTAAGAATGTAGTAAGCGGAAAAGTGGTTACGGTAGTGGATGGAAACACGGTTCTGGTAACCGGGTCTGATAACGAACAGTATCAGGTAGTGCTTTATGGAATTGACAGCCCCGAGATAGGGCAAGTGTTTGGCAACCAGGCTAAATCTTTTTTAGCTAAAATGATCCTCGATAAAAATGTGAGCGTGCAGATGCAGGGGAAAGATCGTTGGGGCAACTACGTAGGTATTATTTTAATTGACGGAACCCAAGACCCCCGTGTAGATTTATTGGAAGCCGGGCTTGCCTGGACAACCGAACGGAATCCAATTCAGGAGTTTGAACAACTTAAAGAAAAAGCCCGCGAACAGAGCCGCGGACTTTGGAAAGAACCGAACCCAACTCCGCCCTGGGTTTTTCGCAGACAGCAAACTTTAACACAATTCAAATCAAGTTAGAGCCAGCGTAAAATAAAAACACGCCCGTGGCGTTATAACCCCAGCTATGAAAAAATTATTGCCGGGGTTTTTTATTTTTTTGTTTTTATTCCTGTTGGTACAAGTGGGGCAGGGGCAGAGCAATTCGCTGGGCGATCGGTCAACAGCTACCGCGTTAGCCGACCACTCACAAAAGGTGCACCAGCAACGCACTTCTAAGCGACAACGTTTACTTTTTAGAAAACCCAATGTGCGCCATACGGCACAATACGAATTTTATAACCGGCTCGAACAGGTAGCGAAAGAAAAAAAACGTATGCTTCGCCAAATGGCCAAACCACAATATTCTGATTTTTTGTACTTCGGCCATCGATCAAAACCCAAAAAACATTTGCCTTTTGCCATGCGCTATTGCAAAGAATGCGGCATTCGCCATTAAGTTTTGTTGACGATTAAAAATCATTTTTTTCAGGCCAACTCATTTTAATGTAATTTGGCTTGATGAATCTGGCTTCTTACATCGAGCATACGAATCTAAACCCCGCGCAAACCGTTGCAGACATAGACCGGTTAGTAGAGGAAGCACGCGAACATCATCTTTTAGGAATTTGTGTACCCTCGTTTTGGGTAAAACGGGCCAAACGCGAGATCGCCAATTCAAAAATTTTATTAGTAACCGTGGTAGGATTTCCGTTGGGATATTCCATGACAGAAACGAAACTGGAAGAGATGAAACGCGCCATCGATAACGGAGCCGATGAACTGGATATGGTATGGAATATAACATCTTTTAAAACCGGCTTACCCTGGACTAAAATTGAATTAGCCAAATGCAGCCAGCTGGCACACGACTACCAAAAATTATTAAAAGTAATTATTGAAACGGCCTATCTTTCAGATGAAGAAATAATAACGGCCAGTAAAATGTGTGCCGATGCCGGTGCCGATTTTGTAAAAACCTCTACCGGCTTTGCCCCCGAGGGTGCCAAAACGGAACACATACAATTGATGCGGCAGTCGCTACCCTCGTCAGTTGGTATTAAGGCCTCGGGTGGCATAAAAACCTACGAACAAGCGAAAGCTTTGATTGAAGCCGGAGCTTCCCGTATAGGCACATCGGCAGCACTAAAAATTTTAAAAACAAAAACCTAACCCCATGGATTTACTTTCTTTTTATCCCGATGAGCAGGCAATTCCTTCTTCTGTGAAACTAACGTCTGACTATGAACAACGCGAGTATCTGATCAACGGAAAAATGCTCTCATGGCATGGACCGATGAACCCGGTGGTGAGCCCGGTATATATCCGGGAAGGAAAAGAATACAAACAAAAAATAATCGGCAGCACCCCGTTGCTTACTTCCACCGAAGCGCTGATGGCGTTAGATGCAGCCGTAGAAGCTTATAATTTGGGGCAAGGCCAGTGGCCCATGATGACGGTATCTGAGCGGATTCGGCACGTGGAGATTTTCCTCGGTAAGATGCGGGAGAAAAGACAAGAAGTGGTAAACTTGTTGATGTGGGAAATCGGGAAACCACAAAAAGATTCGGAAAAAGAATTTGACCGCACCTGCGATTATATTCTGGACACGATCAATGCGCTGAAAGAGTTAGACCGAAGGTCGTCTGCGTTTGTGCAAGAGCAAGGCATTATGGGGCAGATCAGAAGAGTGCCTTTGGGAGTAGCTCTTTGTATGGGTCCATACAATTATCCGCTCAACGAAACATTCAGCACTCTTTTTCCGGCTCTCATCATGGGCAATACGGTGGTGTTTAAACCGGCTAAATATGGAGTGCTGCTGGTACGCCCGCTGCTCGAAGCTTTTCGAACCAGTTTTCCTCCGGGTGTAATCAATGTTATTTACGGGCGAGGTCGCGATACGGTGGGAGCCATGATGGAAACCGGAAAGATAGATGTATTTGCTTTTATCGGTACAAACAAAGGAGCCAATGAATTAAAAAAGGCACACCCTAAATCGCACCGCCTCCGGGCTATTCTCGGACTTGATGCGAAAAATCTGGCCATTATTTTACCCGATGCCGATCTGGATAACGCGGTGAATGAATGTTTGCTGGGTTCGCTTTCATTCAATGGCCAGCGGTGCACGGCTATTAAAATCATTTTTGTGCATCAGGCTATTTGCGAAAAGTTTATGCAAAAATTTTGTGAGGCTGTATCCAAACTAAAACCGGGCATGCCCTGGGATGCCGGTGCGAGCATAACCCCGCTGCCCGAACCCGGCAAAACAGATTACCTGAAAAACCTGGTAGAAGATGCCGTGCAGCAGGGCGCCAAAATTATGAATGAACAAGGCGGCACTACGGTAAATACCTTTTTCTATCCGGCTGTGCTTTTTCCGGTAAATGATAAAATGAAGGTTTATTATGAAGAACAATTTGGCCCGGTGGTGCCCATCCGTGCTTTTGCTGAAGAAAAAGAAGTGATTGAATATGTTTTACATTCTAACTTCGGTCAGCAGCTTAGTATTTTTGGAAAGAACTCTAAAACCATTGCCCACTTTATTGACACGTTTGCCAGCCAGGTAGGGCGGATTAATATCAATGCTCAATGCCAACGTGGCCCCGATACATTTCCTTTTAATGGGCGAAAAGATTCGGCCGAAGGAACACTTTCGGTGGCCGATGCGCTCCGCTCATTCTCCATTCGCTCGTTGGTGGCCACGAAGATTAATGAAGAAAATAAAAAAATTATTGGCAACATTATTCGCAACCGAGAGTCTGCTTTTTTAAGCACCGATTATATCTTCTGATATGCCAAAATGTTTTTCTATTTCTGTTTCCGGAAAGGTGCAGGGTGTTTTTTATCGAGCTTCTGCCAAAGAACAAGCCAACCTATTAAGGATTAAAGGCTTTGTGCGTAATGAACCCGATGGCCGTGTTTATCTGGAAGCGGAAGGAGATGAAACTGAGTTGATAGAATTAATAGCCTGGTGTAAACAAGGGCCTCCGCATTCGCGTGTAGATCATCTTGAATGGCACGAATTGCCCCTTCGGCATTTTGCCGGTTTTATGATTCAACGATAAGCGGATGTTTATGTTGCTGGTTCTGGATTAGTCATCTACTACTTCTACATCTACACGGATATTTTTGCGGGCATGCACACTGTTCTTGTCGTGAATCATACGGCTGCCGCCCCATCCCTTTACGGCCACCCGCGATTCAGAAATCCCTTGGGCAATGAGCCACTCGCGAATGGTGTTGGCGCGGGCTTCAGATAATTGCCGGGCCGAACCTGAAGAGTTAGTTACATCGGGAGTAAGCGTAAAAAAATCTTTACTGGGCCCCATGTAGATAATTTTACCCCGGCCGTTTCCATTGGTGTGGCCGTGCAATACAATTTGCAGTTTTGGGTTTTCATTCATCAGATTGAGCAAACTGTTTAGCTGGTATTTTGATTCGGGCAACATAATAGCCGCATCATTATAGAAATACACGTTGTATAAGGTAGAAATATCGCCTTTGTGTATTCTGGAAAGCCCGAAGTTGATCATATAATAATTTCCTACCAGCGCAACGTAGGGTTTCAGCGTATCGGCTTCGGTATTTTTAAAATTTAATTCATGTTGTTCTTTTCGAAATCCAAAAACGGTAGAGATCAGTGTAAGTTGGCCGCTTTTTGTGCCCGGATTGGGTAAGTTTAAATAGGTATTGCCTTTTACTTTTGTAATTAGCCGGCTTCGTTCGGTATCGACTACTTCTATTTCCCCATCCAAAATTTCTTTGTTGGTTAGGTTATAAAGACTTAGAAACACTTGTGTGTTTTGTAAAGTTTGAGGAACAAATACGGGCTTGGCCGGAGGGTTGGGTTCTACTTCCGTAGTTACCGGTATTGCTTTTACTTCTTCCTGTTTTACTTCTTCCGGTTTAACCTGAGGCGACTTGATTTCCTCAGGCTTTGTGGGCTCACTCTTTACAATAACAACGGCCGGAGTCGTCTTCTTTTCAATCGGTTCTTTTTTCTCGGTGATGGCTACGGTTGGCTCAGCCCCGTCTTTAATTACGCGCACCCAAATTTCGGCAAAGGTTCCTTCTTTCCGTTGCTTCAGCATTTGCTGCACAGACTCATTAAAATCAGAATATTGATCGAGGTACACATAATAGAATTTTCTGGCCTGATCATATCCTACTAAACTATGATGCCCGCTTTCGTTTAATTTGGCGGCATATCGCTGGGCAAAACTTTCCTGACCGGACAGATAGGCAGCTACCACCAAGTAATTGCCTTTGGGTAAGGCTGATTGTTGAGTTTGGGCTGTGCAACAGACAATAGACAATAGGCCGATTAAGCAACTAGAGAACTTTATCATGTAAGAAACAGGTTAGGTTTATCAAAAATATTGAAGTTTTGTATAATATTCCAATTTTCAAGCATTCTTCTCTCAGTAATTAAAATGAAATAAAACTTATGCTTGGCGCATCCTTCAATTCGCCTATTATCTGATCATACTTTCTATTTTTGCAAGAAAAACAAGGTGCAAGCAGTTATTTTGGCCGGAGGTAAGGGTACGCGCATACAGTCTGTGCAGGTGGATTTGCCTAAGTCGATGTTGCCCATTGGCGGCAAACCGTTGTTACAACATCAGGTGGAGTGGCTAAAGCGGTACGGTATAAACGAGATCATCCTATTGGTAAATCATCTGAAAGAATCTGTTATTTCTTTTTTAGGAAACGGAGAAAAATGGGGTGTTACGATCCGCTACTACGAAGAGCCCACTCCGCTGGGCACGGTAGGCGGGGTAAAAGAAATAGAGAATCAAATCAAGGGCGATTTTATTCTGGTGTATGGCGATGTAATGGCCGACATGGATCTTCTTCGTTTACAAAAGTTTCATCTTGATAATGGAAGCGAATGTACATTGGTTGTTCACCCCAACGATCATCCTTACGACAGCGATCTGGTAGATATGGATGCAGCCGGAAGAATAACTGCCTTTCATTCTAAACCACACGCACCCGGAAAATTTTATCGTAACTTAGTTAATGCAGGTGTTTATATTCTATCGCCTGCCGTTTTCCCCTTTTTACAAAAAGGCGTGAAGGCCGATTTTGGAAGAGATATTTTTCCTTCGGTGGTAAACCGGTTGAAGATGATGGGCTACAATTCAGCCGAATACCTGAAAGACATGGGCACGCCCGAACGGCTGGAAAAAGTAAACCACGATTTCCTTTTAGGGAAAGTGCAGGCTAAAAACCGGGCCAATAAACAAAGAGCCATTTTTCTGGATCGCGATGGTGTGCTTAACGAAGACAGTCATTTAGTAGCAAGTGTAGAGGAGTTAGCCATCTACCCTTATTCGGGTAAGGCAGTAAAAAAGATAAACGACTCGGGGTTTTTAGCTATTGTGGCCACAAACCAATCTGTAATTGCCCGCGGCAAAATTTCTGAGGCAGACCTTCGCGTTATTCATAATAAACTCGATACCGTTCTGGGAGCAGACCACGCCAAACTGGATGCCCTCTACTACTGCCCGCATCACCCCGACAAAGGGTTTGCCGGAGAAAATTCAAAATATAAAATTGACTGTCATTGCCGGAAACCGAAACCCGGAATGTTGCTCGATGCCGCCAGCGATTTTAATATTGACTTAAGCGAGTCTTATTTTATTGGCGATGCCGAGCGCGATATAGAAGCGGGGCAGAGGGCCGGTGTATCCACCGTAGGCGTAATGACGGGCAAAGGGATGATTGGCAGTAAAATCCGCCCTGATTATTTGTTTCCTAATGTTGCGGCTGCAGTTGATTTTATTGTGGATGAGCCTTACAAGAGTGTTTTCAGTCAGCTTCAATCCATGATTAATAGATCCGCTAAAAAACCTTTCGTTATTCTATTGGGAGGGAACACCCGCTCGGGCAAATCGTCAGTCGCTACCTATGTAACAAAGAAATTTTTGAAAACCGGAACCTCCATTTTAAGAATTAATTTAGACGATTGGATTCTCCATCGTAAAGACCGGAAAACTTTTTCGGTGGCCGATAGTTTTCAGTTACCCAAACTGGTGAGCGATGTAGAACATATTTTAAAGGGAGATGCGGTTAAGCTACCGGGCTATGCGCATCATCCCAGTTGGGAAGCGGTACCCGTTACGTATCAATACAGAGATGAAAACGTTATTTTGATTGAAGGCGTAGTGGCGCTGGCCGATGAAAAATTGAGAAGCTTTGCCGACCTTCGGCTGTTTAAACAAATATCCATACACGAATTAAAAAACAGATTTATCGAATTTTACAAATGGAAAGGAATGGATTCTGAATCCATTGAAGAATTATATCGAAACAGAAAAAAAGGAGAGTATGATAGGATTGAAAGCCACGAGTCATTTGCCGACTGGGTATTGTAAGAGAAGGTTTAACGGTTCAACTGAAAAAGAGTTAATATGATTATTACACGCACGCCCTTTCGCATCAGTTTTGTAGGGGGAGGCTCTGACTTGCGCAGTTTTTATGAACAGCACCCCGGGGCTGTACTCAGCACGTCTATCAACAAATACATGTATATCTCTTCCCACAAATTTTTTGAAGAAGACAAAATCCGGGTAAAGTATTCGCAAACTGAAACAGTCTTAGGCACGAAAGAATTGCAACACCCTATTTTACGTACGGTGTTAGATGAATACCATGTAAAAGGTGGGTTGGAGTTCAGTTCTATTGCCGATGTGCCGGCCGGCACCGGGCTTGGTTCATCTTCTTCGTTTACTGTTTGCCTGTTACACAATCTGAATGTTCTTTTCCATCGCCCGTTTTCCAAAGAACAGTTAGCCGGTGAGGCATGCCGGGTAGAGATCGATTTGTTAAAAGAGCCTATTGGTAAGCAAGACCAGTATGCGGCTGCTGTAGGTGGGCTAAATGTAATCGGATTTCAACCGGATGGAAAAGTAACGATTGACCGGGTCAAGATGAAAGAGGCGGCCTATCATCAACTTCAAAAAAATTTATTGATGTTTTATACGGGAGATCAGCGCAGTGCCTCCGCTATTCTATCGGAGCAAAATAAAAACAATACAAAAGAAGAAAAGTTTAACGCACTCAAGCAGATGGTAGAGTTGGTTTATGAAACGAAGAGTGTGCTTGAGCATGAAAGGCTGGACGATTTCGGAAAAATCCTTCATGAAAATTGGCTATTAAAAAAAACTTTAGCTTCCGGCATTACTAACCGGGCTATTGATGAAGCGTATGAAGCCGCCCTGAAAAATGGAGCCATGGGAGGCAAATTACTGGGAGCCGGAGGAGGCGGATTTCTGTTATTTTACTGCCCGCCACCACAACAGGAAAAATTGATTGCCGCATTAAAATCGTTTCGTAAGTTTGATTTTAAATTTGATACCGAAGGAACCCAATTAATTCATATTTCAGATGAATGATACGCACCAAACCATAGCCGATTATCTTTCGTTAGTAAAAGAAACAATTGATCAACTCGATCAGAAGCAGATTGAGCGGGTAATTGAATCATTTATGCGAGCTTATCATTCCGGCAATACGATTTATATTTTCGGAAACGGGGGCAGTGCAGCTTCGGCTACCCATGCCACTGGCGATTTGGTAAAGGGTGCTTCCTTTGGATTAGAAAAACGATTTCGTGTCATGAGTTTGGTAGATAACCTGCCTGCCCTCATGGCCATTGCCAATGATATTTCGTACGATGATATTTTTGTAGAGCAACTTAAAAATTTTATAGAGCCGGGCGATGTGGTGGTAGGTATTTCCGGTTCGGGCAATTCGGCCAACGTGGTAAAGGCCATGCAGTATGCCAAAGACCAAGGTGTGCAGACCATTGCATTTTGTGGCTACACAGGCGGTAAAATAAAAGCACTGGCCGACATTCACATCCACTCGGTGGCCATGGATATGGAGGTGGCCGAAGATATTCACATGATTGTATTTAATGCCATTAAAAAAGAAGTGATGCGCAGACTGCGGGGCAGCCATACTTCCATGGGAGCTACGTACGATGAACGGATAAAGTAAAAAAACTTCGCACCCTTCTACTTACTCGCGCCCAAGCTTAAGCCGTTTTTATTCCCTTTTACAAATACCTCGAAAGCATTGGCCAGAAAACCCGAGCCATAGCCACTCAGTTGATAGGTGGCTGCGATCAGGCACAGTAACCCAACCCATACATTTTTTTCTTTAAGTGTTGCGGTGATGAAAACAGCTAAGTAATAAATTCCGGTCAGCAGCAGAAAGGTTGTGAAGATGAGTTTGCTGAAAAAGAAGGAAATTACTCCGGCCACTAAAAAAATCAGAAAGGCACTCGGAAAAAAATGAGTAAGCTTCAGTTCCTTCCGGTGATAATAATAAATATTAATGCGGGCAGCCCCAAACCGGAATACTTGTCTGAAAAAGCTTTTAAAAGTATTTCTGCGCTTGTGGTAAACAAAGACTTCAGGAATGAGCCGCACCGAATATCCGGCCTCTAAAATCCGAATGCTTAACTCAATATCTTCCCCGCAAGTCAGTGAAGAAAATCCATTCATCTTTTTAAAGATTTCCTTTTTCACCCCCATATTAAAACCGCGCGGATTGTAAGCGTGCAGTTGTTTTTTCCCACCCCGGATTCCCCCGGTCGTCAGGTAAGAAGTCATGGCAAAACTGATGGCCTTTTGGGTGGGCGAAAAAGACGGGTGGGCGGCATCCGGCCCACCAAAGGCATCAGTCGGATTTTTTAATAAAGAAGAATGTAAATGAACCAGATACGTTGGAGGCAAGATCACATCCGAATCAAGAAATATCAGATACTCTCCTTGAGCCTTTTCGGCTCCCCAGTTTCTTGCCGGACTAATGGCAAGTCGTGGGCGATGAAGATGTTCAACCTGAAGCCGGTCTTTATATTCGGCTATTACGGGCACTAAAATTTCAGTAGGGCTGCCATCGGCAATAATGATTTCAAATCCTTCAAAAGAAGAAGCCGGAAGGCTTAGCCGGGTAAAACTGCCCAGCAGTTCGTTGATTTCGTCTGGGCGATTGAAAGCAGGAACAATGAATGAATAGAACAAACTGATACCGTTTAAAATTAAGAGCAAAGGTAAAGGTTGGGCAACGAAGCAAAAAGTGTTACTTTCGTTTCCAATTCGCACGGCCTATGAAACTGATGTTTTAATTCCGGGCTATCTCAGAGAGGCTCGGCTTCCTTGGCTCTAACCCAAGGTATGTTTGGTTACCCTATTTATTCTTAAATCAGTTTCAATCATGAATTTCTTTTCTCGTATTAAATCATTGTGTCAATTGTTTGTGATCGCGGTAAAAGGCGAAGAACAAAATTTTACAGAAGGCAGCATTAACCGTGCTATCTTTTTATTGTCGGTGCCCATGATTTTGGAGATGGCGATGGAATCCGTTTTTGCCGTAGTCGATATATTTTTCGTAAGCCGTCTGAACAGCAGCGATGCCGTGGCCGTTATTGGATTGACAGAGTCGTTGCTGGCCATTGTCTATTCCATTGCGTGGGGGATCAGTATGGGGGCTACGGCTCTGGTGGCACGGAGAGTAGGCGAAAAAAATAATGAAGCTGCTGCTACAGCCGGAGTACAAGCAATTATGGTGGGGCTTGTGTTTTCAATCTTAATTTCTTTAACCGGCCTGTTTTTTTATGATGATTTACTTCGCCTGATGGGGGCATCAGAAAATGTAGTAGCTACCGGGTCGGGGTTTACGCTGTGGATGCTGGCGGGAAACATAACCATTATGATGTTATTTCTTATCAACGGTATTTTTAGAGGAGCCGGAAATGCCGCTATTGCTATGCGCGTATTGTGGATTGCCAATTTGTTTAACATAGTGCTCGATCCGATTTTAATTTTTGGGCTGGGGCCCATCCCGGCATTAGGTGTGGAAGGAGCTGCTGTCTCGACCAACATCGGTCGTGGGGTGGGCGTGCTTATACAATTGTATTATCTGTTTTCTGATAAAAGTATTGTAAAGTTCACCATCCAAAATTTTAAAATTGATTGGAAGATCATTAAACAGGTGATTGAGGTGTCGGCCGGAGGCACAGGTCAGTTTTTAATTTCTTCAGCCAGTTGGGTTTTTCTGGCACGCATTATTTCGCACTTTGGAAGTGTGGCCATAGCCGGCTACACCATAGCGCTGCGCGTGGTTGTGTTTACTATTTTGCCCTCGTGGGGAATGGCTAATGCAGCCGCTACGCTGGTCGGTCAGAATCTGGGCGCCAGCCAACCGGAACGCGCAGAGAAATCGGTTTGGAAAACAGGATTTTATAATACAATCTTTCTGGGGCTGATTATGCTGGTGTTTTTGTTTTGGTCAGCTCCGATTTTGCAATTTTTTACATCCGACAGCAAGGTGGTAGAGTATGGCACGCAATGTTTGCAGATTGTAGCGCTGGGGTATTTGTTTTATGGATATGGTATGGTGATCACGCAATCTTTTAACGGAGCGGGCGATACGAAGACACCGACCTTACTAAACCTGTTTGGGTTTTGGTGTTTTCAAATTCCGTTGGCGTATCTATTAGCCATACAGCTTAACCTCGGCCCGAAAGGAGTATATGCCGCCATTGCCATTGCTGAGTCGGCTATTGCCGTGGCGGGTATTATACTTTTTAGGATGGGCCGGTGGAAAACAGTGAAGGTATAACTTTCAGGAGAAGGCTAATTCATTTTATTTCCCCGGAAAAATTCTTCCACGGTCATCCGTTTTTTTCCTTCAGGTTGAAATTCAAGAATGGAAACCCACCCGTCTTGAGTTTTTATATGGAGAAATGTTTTATTGTCGGTTTCTAATGAGCCACCCTCCATAGCTGATGGGCCATGTTTGACGGACACCACCTTGTATATTTTAAAATTTTTTCCGTTCAGGTTACTCCAGGCAGCGGGGTATGGGCTTAGCCCTCGCACAAAATTGTGAATGGTTTCACTGGGCTGGTGCCAGTTGATTTCACCTGTTTCTTTAAAAATTTTAGGCGCTTGTTTAATGATCGTTGTTTCGTTTTGCGGAACGGATGGGCAATTACCTTCTTCGATGGCCTTCACCGTTTTAATAACAAGCTTGGCTCCCTTTATCATCAGTCGGTTGTATAAACTTCCGGTATCATCGTTTGGGTAGATCGTTTCCTTTTCCTGAAAAATAATGTGTCCGGTATCTATTTCCTGTTTTAAAAAAAAGGTTGTTACTCCGGTTTCTTTCTCCCCGTTGATGAGGGCCCAATGAATAGGAGCCGCCCCGCGGTATTGCGGCAGAAGGGAGGCGTGCAGATTGAAGGTGCCCAGCGCGGGCATGGCCCAAACCACTTCAGGCAGCATACGGAAGGCCACTACTACCTGCAGGTTGGCATGGTAACTTTTTAACTCGGCAATAAACTCAGGGGCTTTCAGGTGGGTGGGTTGCAGCACCGGCAGGCCGTGTTTTAGGGCACATTCTTTTACAGGCGAGGCCGATAATTTTTGGCCGCGGCCTTGTGACTTATCGGGCGCGGTAACCACGGCAGCCACCTCCATTTTGTTTTCAATCAGGGCTTCTAAACTGGGCACGGCAAATTCAGGGGTGCCCATAAATACAATTCTTACTTTGTTCATCCGTTTCTCAATTCTTTTCGCATATACTTTTTGCAGATGGGGCACTCGCTCCACACATGGCCACGAGCCGGGCAATAGCTGCGGCCAAAATAAATAATTTGCAGATGTACTCGGTTCCATTTTTCCATCGGGATCAAACGCTTTAAATCTTTTTCGGTTTGTTCCACATTTTTTCCATTGGAAAGCCCCCAACGGTAGGTCAGCCGATGAATGTGTGTATCTACCGGGAAAGCCGGAACACCAAACCACTGCGTCATAACCACCGAAGCCGTTTTGTGCCCCACCGAAGGAAGAGCCTCCAGCTCTTCAAAAGTGGAAGGAACTTTTCCGTTGTGCTTCTCTACTATAATTTTGGATAAACCGGCAATCCCTTTAGATTTCATGGGCGATAGCCCGCAAGGTTTAATAATCTCACGAATCTCATCAACCGATAACTTCATCATATCAAAGGGGTTGTCGGCTAACTTAAAAAGATGAGGCGTAGTTTTGTTTACCCGCTCGTCTGTACATTGGGCCGAGAGCAAAACAGAAATTAACAACGTGTAGGCGTCTTTATGATGAAGAGGTACTTCCGGATTAGGAAAGTACCCGTTGAGCAGGCGGAGTATGTCGGTAACCTTCTCTTGTTTGGTCATGGATAGAGCAAATACTTCTTTCGCATTTTTTTGTAGGCGTTCAACTCTTTCTTCCAGCTTTCGCGGATATCATCTTCGCTTAAGCCTTGTTTAATTTGTTCTTGCAGCACCCGGTTGCCGGCCAGCGTATTAAAGTAGGTGTTGAAAAATTTTTCTTTCTCGGGATATTCCCGGTATAATTGGAGCAGGTACTTCAGTTCAATCTGATTGCCCGGCTGGGCATTGCGCAAATCTATACCATAGCAGATCTGATCTTTGTACATCGGGTTCTTGGCCATTCCTTCTATGTTTTCGGGTTTAAACTGAAAAGGTTGGTTTTTCAGGTTGGGGTTGCCCACTATTTCAAAAGGTGTTTTAGTGCCCCGGCCTACACTCAACACCGTTCCTTCAAAAAAACATAGCGAAGGGTAGAGGGCAATGGCATGGTCGTTAGGTAAGTTAGGCGAGGGTTTTATCAGCAGTGAATATTTTTTTTGGTGATGGTAGTTTTTCATTACTACTACGGTGAGGTCGCACTTTTTTCCGTTAGCCAGCCAGCCTTCGCCATTAATCATTTGTGCCAATTCGCCTACGGTGAGTCCGTGTACAACCGGTATGGGGTGCATACCCACAAAAGATTTGAGCGAGAGGTTGAGCACGGGGCCATCTATATAATGCCCGTTGGGGTTGGGGCGATCGAGAATGATTATTTTTTTGCCGTTCTCCGCACAACCTTCCATCAGGTAGTGCATGGAACTGATGTAGGTAAAAAACCGTGTGCCTACATCTTGTATATCGAAGATCACAACATCCACTTCTTTTAATTCTTCGGGAGTTGGTTTATTATTTTTTCCGTATAGCGATACAATGGGTATGCCGGTGGCTTTGTCAACGGAATGGCCCACGGTTTCACCGGCATCGGCCGTACCGCGAAACCCATGCTCGGCCGAAAATATTTTTTTTACAGACAGGCCCGCCCGCAGCAAAGTATCGACCAAATGAACGGGGCCCACCACCGAAGTTTGGTTTACCATTAAGGCTATGTTTTTTCCTTTAATCAGAGGCAGGAGTACATCTATCTGTTCGGCACCGGTCATGATTTTTTGGGCAAAAGAAATTTGAAACCCTAAAAAAAGAAGGGAAACCGATGCCCGGAATATTTTTTTGAAATTCATTTGGCACATTTTCTTTATTTTGCAAGGTAACGCATCGCACTTGAACATTTCGTATTTCCTCTCGAAAAGAGTACGCACAGCGAACCCCGGCAGTTTCTCGGCTACTATCCATAAAGTAGCGGTGGCTACTATTGCCATCGGGTTATCGGCTGCGATCGCTTCGTTTTTAATTATGCAGGGTTTCCAGACAGGCGTAAAAGAAAAGATGTACAGCTTTACCCATCATCTGCTCATTACCAAGTTTACAATGAATAATGCGGTGGCCGAGCAACCGTTCGACTACCGGATTGACTTGTATCAACATCCCGAAAAATTTCCGTTCATTAAACATGTGCAGGAGTATAGCCACAAGGCCGGGCTGATAAAAGCTGATAACGAAGTGTTGGGTATTGTATTTAAAGGAGTGGGAAAAAGTTTTGATCGTAACTCTTTTCGTGAAAATTTGACGGAAGGGAAATTTATTTCATTCCCTGATTCGGGGTATTCAAAAGAGATTGTAATCAGCCGTATTATCGCTAATAAAATCAGAGCTAAGGTGGGCGATTACATCATCATTCATTTTTTTCAAAACCCGCCCCGCTATCGTAAATTGAAAATTGCAGGGATATACGAAACCAACTTGTCTGATTATTTTGACAGCAAAGTAATTCTTGGCGATCTCCGGCTGGTGCAGCAATTAAATAATTGGAAACCCTATGAGGCAGGTGGGCTGGAAGTACAGATTAACCTTACCCATTATTCAGATTTTCAATTATGGAAAACTGAGATGGCTAATTATTCCATCGCCATTCATGAACGGATTATAGACAATCCCGAAGAAAAAAATAAATTTATAAAAACGATTTCGGCCATCTGGAATTATAAATTCGATCACGACCGGGCCGCTTTAGACGAAGCCCAGCGCCAGATTGGCGAATCCATGGATTATGATCTTAACATTGAAACCGTACGCGATAAATTTATTCAGGTGTTTGAATGGCTCGATCTGGTGAAGCGCCAAGTACGCATTTTGCTGGCCATTATCCTCATTGTAATCTGCGTAAATATGATTTCGGTTATTTTAATTTTAGTGATGGAGCGCATACCCATGGTAGGGCTGCTCAAAGCGATGGGAGCACAAAATAAATTGATCCGATCCATTTTTATTTATAATGGCATGAACCTTATAGTTAAAGGGCTGTTGTATGGAAATACCATCGGTATTGGGTTTTGTTTTTTACAAGATCGCTTCCATTGGATAAAACTTAACCCGCATGATTACTATATGAGTTATGTGCCAATTGAATGGAGTTGGTTTACCATTCTAACACTGAATCTGATTGTGTTTACGGTGGTTTCTGTGGTTCTGTTTATTCCGGCCCGGTTTATTTCGAGAATACAACCTGTGCAGGCAATTAAGTTTGATTGATACCTTACTGCTGGAATTTTTTAAACCAACTGCGCACTTCCATCTGCATCACCCCTAAAAATCCTTCTTTAAAAATTCCGACCGACATTTTTGATTGCCCCAGCGTGCGGTCGGTAAAGATGATCGGCACTTCTGTAATCTTAAATCCGTATTTCCAGGCCAAGAACTTCATTTCGATTTGAAACGCATACCCCACAAACTTGATTTTGTTTAAGGGTATTTTTTCTAAGACGGATTTCCGGTAGCACACAAAACCGGCCGTAGTGTCGTGAATTGGTATGCCGGTAATGAGGCGCACATACCGGCTGGCAAAATAGGAGAGGAGTACGCGCCTCATGGGCCAGTTTACCACATTTACTCCGGATGAATAACGGGAGCCTATGGCCACATCAAACCCATTTTCAGAACAGGCCAGATAGAGCCGGTTCAGGTCGCGTGGGTCGTGCGAAAAATCGGCATCCATCTCAAGTACATAATCGTATCCGCGGGTAATAGCAAACCGAAAACCCTCAATATAAGCTGTGCCCAGCCCCAATTTTCCCGCTCGTTGTAACAGATGTAGTTTCGTTTCTGCGGGTGTGTTAAAAACAAGTTGTTGCTCTTTAATTAACGCGGCTGTGCCATCGGGCGAGTTATCGTCTATAATGAGTAAATGAAAATCTTTGGGTTGATCCATCACCGCCCGGATAATTGCTACAATATTTTCTTTTTCATTGTAGGTAGGAATAATGACGAGGGCGTTATTCACGGTGTGGTTTTAAATGATAAAAATATCATTTTTGTATTACAACGATGTATAAAACAGTAAAAGATTTTTTCTTAAACAGAAAACACCCGGTGCTGGTGCTCTATCTATTGGCTGCCACGATAGCCACTCTACAAGCGTATTATGGCGGAGAAAAGAAATTCGATAATACCTCATTACTCTATACACATTACAATAACTTTCTAATTTTTAAACAATCCTTTTTTCACTTGAAAGGTGGGATTGATCTGTATAAAGCTTACCCGGCAGAGTATTACGATCTCTATAAATACAGCCCTACCTGTGCATTTTTATTTGGATTTTTTACTTTTATTCCGGATGGACTGGGGCTTTTAATATGGAATGTATTGAATGCGTTGGCTGTTCTTTTGGGCGTGCGGGCGCTCTCATTAAGTTTAAAACAAAAAAACACTATACTGCTATTTGTGCTGGTAGAGTTGCTCACCAGTTTGCAAAACGCACAAAGCAATGGGCTGATAGCCGGACTCATTATAGGAGCTTTCGCGCTAACAGAAAATAAAAAATATGTATGGTCTTGTCTGTGTATTGCCCTAACGGCCTACATTAAGCTATTTGGTTTTTTTGCTTTTGCATTAGGGATGCTGTACCCTCAGCGGTGGAAAATGGCAGTTTTTTCTGTCGGCATTCTTTTTGTCCTTGGTTTACTGCCCTTGCTGGTAACAACCCCATCCCTATTAACGGAGCATTACCAAAGCTGGTGGCTGGCCTTGCAAAGCGATTACGTGCCTAATCCGCTTTCGTTGGTAGGTGGTTTAAAAGCTTGGCTTGGTATAACAGTTTCAAAAAATGCAATATTGTTTTCGGGATTGATGTGCTTTGCCATCCCCTTTATGCGCACAAAATTATTTAGTTCATTTCGCTATCGTCTGATGACGCTTTCCTCAATATTAGTTTGGATGATTGTGTTTAACCACAAGGCCGAGTCGCCCACATTTATTATTGCCATGGCCGGAATTGCACTGTGGGTAGTATCCTCTGCCTTAACAACAGCCAACAAAATGATGCTGGCTGTTGCAGCCCTGACATTTACTTCGCTGTCCACTACCGACCTTTTTCCTAATTTTATTCAAGATTATTTTGATACCTTTTCTGTAAAGGCCCTGGCCCCCGTGCTGATTTACGGTGTTATGCTCTACGAATTTATTTTTGTACCCGAAAGGATTTCTGCGCCTATGCCAACTCAGCAATAGCGGTACGGCCGCCCTTGGTTACATCTCCTATTTTTACTAACACCTTTGCATCTAAGGGTAAAAAAAGATCTACCCGCGAACCAAATTTAATAAAGCCAAATTCTTCTCCTTGCTGCAGAGGCTGTCCTTCTTTTACATACCATTTTATTCTACGAGCCAGTGCCCCGGCAATTTGGCGGAACAAAATTTCAGTTCCATTTTTCATTTTAGCCACAATCGTAGTGCGTTCATTTTCGGTGCTGGATTTAGGATGCCAGGCCACCAAATATTTTCCCGGATGATACTTACAAAACGAAATGGTTCCGGCTACGGGCATGCGGTTAACATGCACATTTACCGGAGACATGAAAATAGAAATTTGCTTGCGTTTGGATTTTAAATATTCAGTTTCTTCCACTTCTTCAATTACGACCACCTTTCCATCGGCCGGAGCCAACACCTGCTTTTCGTTTTTAGGGATTTCGAATACCGGGCTTCTGAAAAATTGAAGAATGAGCAAATAAAATACAATAGCCGCAGCAATAATGATGATTCTGATTACCGATTCCGGAAAAAAATAATCGGCTCCCCAAATAATGCCAACGAAAATAATCAGCAAAACAAATAAGAGGGTACGGCCTTCTTTATGAATGGTCATTCTATATAATTTAGAAACACAAAGTTAAAAGTTTAAACGTAAAGTGCTTTTAACGCTTTACACTTGCAACGATTGGTTTTCCGGTTGGGTTAGTATCCGCCTCTAAATTTATAGGTCTTGGCTACTTTATCGATGGCTACCATGTAGGCAGCGATACGCAAAGAAACTTTGTATTGGGAGGCCGTTTTATATACATTATCAAAGGCGTCTTTCATGATCCGGTCGCTTCTTCGGTTTACACGTTCGGCTGTCCATTTATAACCCAAACGGTTTTGTACCCACTCAAAGTAAGACACCGTAACCCCGCCTGCATTGGCTAAGATATCGGGCACTACGCTGATTCCTTTTTCATAAATAACGGCATCGGCTTTAGATGAGGTGGGGCCGTTAGCACCCTCTACAATAAGTTTGGCTTGAATCTTACCGGCATTGTCGGCCGTAATTACATCTTCTGTAGCAGCGGGCACTAACACATCTACCGGCAGGGTTAAAATATCCTGACCGGTTAATTTTTGAGCTTCTTTAAATCCATCGAGCGAACCTTTGTTGCTGTCGCGATATTTTACGGCTGCTTCAATATCAATTCCGTTTTCATTGAAGTAAGCACCGCCCAAATCGCTTACGGCCTGTACTTTCAATCCGCGTTCGTGTAGTAGGCGAGCAGCCCACGAGCCTACATTACCAAATCCTTGCACGGCACAGGTGGCTTTGTAAGGATTGATTTTTAGTTTTTCCATCGCGGCTAAGGCCGATACCATTACCCCCCGGCCGGTGGCTTCCGTTCGGCCCAGCGAGCCTCCCATTACAATAGGTTTACCGGTTACTACGGCCGCTACGGTCATGCCTTTGTTGCGCGAATATTGATCCATCAGCCAAGCCATTTCGCGTGGGCCGGTACCCATATCGGGAGCGGGTATATCTTGGTCGGGCCCAAACACATCTACCAAGGCTTGGGTATAGGCCCGCATAAGGCGCTCAATTTCACCGGCCGACATCTCGCGCGGGTTGCAGGTAACGCCCCCTTTTGCTCCGCCATACGGAATATCTACCACGGCACATTTCCAGGTCATCCAGGCGGCCAGCGCTTTTACTTCATCTATGTTTACGTGGGGATCAAAACGGATCCCGCCTTTAGAGGGACCCAATATAGTGGAGTGAACAACCCGATAGCCCTCAAAAACTTTAATGCTTCCGTCATCCATCGTTACCGGCAGCGAAACAATAACCTGTTTGGCCGGATTTTTTAGTACGTTATATACTTCTTCTTCCAATCCTAAAATTTGCGATGCTGTTTGAAAACGAGTCATCATTGCTTCAAATGGATTTTCTTTGGTAGCTAAGGGAGCAGGTTCGATATAAGCCATTTTATTTTATGATTTTGAGTGAATGATATGTTTATTTCTGAATTCTGCGGGGGTTAGATTTCTGTTCTAACGAGTCCACGAAAACGTTTGCAAGATACGTAAATCAATCGTTCAGATGAAAAAGAAAGGCCTTAAATACACAGGAAACCGGAGGTGTAAAAAACAAAAGAGGCCGCCTTTGTGAGGCAGCCTCTTTTGTTGCGAGAGAGGATTAATCTTTCTTTTTGGTTTTTTCGTCTTTCTTATGTTCTTTTTTCTCTTTTTTCTCCTCTTTCTTTTCTTTCTTCTCTTCTTTTTTCGGCTTTTCTTTTTGCTGGGTTTGAGCAAAAGCTACCGAGCCTGCCAGCGAGCAAATCAATGCGATGGATAAAATTCTTGCAAAGGTTTTCATATCAATTGGGTTTTAATAAAGTGAAGATACGGAATAACTTAATTGAAGTTGTGTATCGTTATTATGTTTTTATTCTTAACGGGTTCAATCCTATTTATTTTAATTTTTCTTTAATGTTTTTTTTAGATGATAGAATAATGCTTGCGATCTAAGACCAGAGATTTCTCTTAAAATGGATAAAAAAAAGCAGCAAGACTGTTTGTGGTCTTGCTGCTTTTGGCGGATGATGTATATATATCTTTTACCCGATGCTGACGCGCTTAAATTCGGCTACTGAAAGCCCTTTCTGTATGCCGTCTAAATACTGGGCTACTGTTTTGGAATTATCCTTTACAAAAATCTGGTGTACCAAGGTGTTGTCTTTATAAAATTTCTGCAGCTTTCCTTGCGCTATTTTATCTACCATATTGGCTGGTTTTCCTTCGGCCAGAATTTGTGCTTTGGCAATTTCCAATTCTTTTTCAATAACGGTTTTATCTACTGCGGTTTCATCTACTGCCACCGGGTTCATGGCGGCAATCTGCATGCCCACGTCTTTGCCGGCATCGGTTACATCTTTTCCGTTTACGCCTTTCAGCGAAACGAGTACCCCCAGCTTACTACCCGCGTGGATGTAGGGAACGATGGCTTCGCCTTTCATGTGCACAAAAGAAGTGATCTCTAATTTCTCTCCTATTTTTCCTACCAATTCGGTAATCTTTTCATTAATGGTGAGGCTACCGGCTTTTTCATTCAGCAAAGATTCTTTATCGGCCGATTTTTTAGTGAAAGCTGTTTCGGCAATCAGTTTGCCCAGGTTTAGAAATTCTTCATTCTTTGCCACAAAATCAGTTTCGCAATTCAGGGCGATCAGTACCGCTTCCTTTTTGTCATCAGAAACTTTGATAAACACCGATCCTTCTTTGGCGTCTTTATCTGAACGGCTGGCCGAAACTTTCTGTCCTTTTTTTCTGAGTATCTCAATGGCTTTTTCAAAATCGCCATTGGCTTCGGTTAAAGCTTTTTTGCAATCCATCATGCCGGCACCGGTCATAGTGCGGAGTTTATTTACATCTTGTGCGGTAATCATAAGGGTATTTTAATAGTTACGTTTTTCAATTTTTATATGGTTCAAAAAAAAACATCGACTGTGCAGGCCGATGTTTTCAGGCCGAGGCCGAACATCGGCTAATCGGCAAAGGATGAGCAGGGGTTATCTGGTTTCCTCTACAGTTTCGTCTATTTTTCTTTTCTCTTCTTCGTCTTTCTTTTGGCCGGCTTCCTCTTTATCTTTTTTGCGCTCCATTAAAGACTCCTCAATGGCTTTGCCAATGTGGTTAGTAATGATGGAAATAGATTTAAAGGCATCATCGTTTGCCGGAATAGGGAAATCAATATCGGAAGGGTCTGAGTTGGTATCCACCATGGCAAACACCGGGATATTCAATTTTTGAGCTTCGGCTACGGCAATGTGTTCGCGCTTTACATCAATCACAAACAAAGCAGCAGGCAAGCGATTCAGATCGGAAATACCGCCTAATTGCTTTTGCAATTTTGCCTTTTCGCGGGAGAGCATCAATTTCTCTTTCTTGGTGATGTTCTCAAACGATTCGTCCTTCATCATTTTTTCTATCTGAGAAAGTTTTTTCAACGACTTGCGAATCGTGGCAAAATTGGTCAGCATACCGCCCAGCCAGCGCTCGGTAACGTAAGGCATGTTTAAGCGGGTGGCTTCTTGCACCACAATGTCCTTGGCTTGTTTTTTGGTAGCCACGAACATGATTTTACGACCTGAACGAACAATGTTCTTGATGGCGTAAATCGCCTCTTCCAGACACTTGGCTGTTTTGTTCAGGTCAATCAGGTGGATGCCGTTGTTTTCCATATAGATGTACTCGGCCATCCGGGGGTTCCACTTGCGGGTGAGGTGACCAAAATGGACACCTGCATCAATTAGTTGTTGTACAGTTAATTGCTCTGCCATGTTTATTCGATTAACGCTTGCTGAACTGGAATCTTCTTCTTGCTTTTCTTCTACCCGGCTTTTTTCTTTCTACCATGCGCGAATCGCGGGTAAGAAGGCCTTCTTTCTTTAAGGCTGGCCGGTTTTCGGTATTTATTTTAACCAGAGCCCGGGCTATTCCTAAGCGAATGGCTTCGGCCTGGCCTTTTGAGCCACCGCCTTCTACGTTTACATCTACATCGTAATCACCTTCGGTTTTAGAGAGGGTGAGGGCTTGTTTTACCGTAGTTTGCAGAATTTCAGAAGGGAAATATTCTTTCAGTTCGCGATCGTTTACAACGATCTGGCCTTTGCCCGGTTTTACATAAACCCGGGCTACCGAGGTTTTCCTTCTGCCGATGGTATTGATGATCTCCATGTATTAAAACTTGATTTCTTTTGGTTGTTGTGCCTGATGTTCATGTTGCGTGCCAGCATATACGTGCAAGCTGCGAAACAACTGGCGCCCCATGGTATTTTTGGGTAACATTCTGCGTACAGAAAGTTCAATCAGACGGGCCGGGTTCTTTTCGCTGATCTGTTTGGGTGTTAATTGCTTTTGGCCACCCGGGTAGCCCGAGTAGAAAAACAACTTGCGATTAGACCATTTTTTGCCGGTCATTTTTATTTTGTCGGCATTAATTATGATTACATGGTCGCCCATGTCGGTATTGGGTGTGTAGGTAGGCTTGTTTTTGCCACGGAGCACTTTGGCTACCTGGCTTGCCAAACGGCCCAATATCTGATCTTTTGCATCAACCAATACCCATCCTTTTTCGGCCGTAGCCTTGTTGGTAAAGATTGTTTTATAACTTAATTGATCCACTTTTTTAACTGTTTAAAATGAATACCCCTTTAAAAAGGGACACAAAAGTAGGCTCAAAAAGCAGATTATGCAAGCATGGGCAATTATTTACCTGCGATGTACTTGTAATTGATGCAGTAAAGCCTTGAAATCCTTAGGGTAAGAGGCTTCTATTTTTATTTTTTTTCCACTAATTAAAGCAAATTCGAGGGAAAAGGCGTGTAGAGCCATTCGCTTCATCAGGGGTTGCTCTTCGGTCATTTTTTTTAAATGAAAATTTCTTTTGACGGAAGAAACCAGAAAAGGCCTGCCGCCATAGGTTTCATCGCCTGTAATGGGGGCTTTTAAGTAGGCCAGGTGTATGCGGATTTGGTGCATACGTCCGGTTATGGGGTTGCATTTTATTAAAGTGTTGTTTTTAAATGTTTGTTCGGTGTTAAAATAGGTTTGGGCCGGTTTGCCTTCGTGGGCAATTTTTACGGTGCCGTCACTTAATTTTAAAATAGAGCGGTCCACCAGTTTATTTTCGAAACGATGGATGCCGTCTGCCACGGCATGATAGGTTTTAATGACTTCGCGGTTTTCAAACTGCATGCTCAAATGACGGTAGGCTTCTGGGTTCCGGGCAATGGCCAGCACGCCCGAGGTGTCTTTATCTAACCGGTGGCAAACTTGCGGGTCGGGTTCAGCCTCTCGCGCTAAACTTAAAATATTAACTGGCTCATTTCGGTCTTCTAAAGTGGAGATAAAAGGAGGCTTGTTGATAACCAAAAAATCGGGGTCTTCAAAAAGCACCCAAGTAGAAAAAATAACCTTGGAGTTTTTCATACAAAAAGCTAATCCTTTTCCTCTTTTGTTTTCGTTAATTTAAAACTAAACACGGAGCCCTTTCCTACTTCGCTTTGCACTTCGGCTTTGGTGTGATGGCTTTCTAAAATATGTTTTACAATGGCTAACCCCAGCCCGGTGCCGCCTTTTTCGCGGCTGCGGCTTTTGTCAACTCTATAAAACCGCTCAAATATACGATTGAGGTGCTCGGATGGAATCCCTTCTCCGGTATCGGTAACCGAAGTGGTGATACTTTTTTTACCTACCTCAAACGAAACGGTTACCGCTCCGCCTTCGGATGTGTAGTTAATGGCATTTGAAACAAGGTTGGTCATCACCTGGCTGATCCGCAACTCATCGGCATGGGCCAATACTCTGGGTTGTTTGGGAGGGCGTATTTTTAATTGAATTTTTTTTGCTTTGGCTCGTTCTTCAAACTGGTCAATTACTTCTTCGCTTAGTTTAACAAGATCTACCGAATCGAATTTCATTTTTATATCGCCTGTTTCAATTTGCGAGAGGGTGAGCAGATCTTGAACGAGCGAATCGAGGCCATCCAGACTTTTGGCTGCTTTTTTTAAAAACTTATCGCGTACAGTTTTGTCGTTTACGGCACCATCTAATAAGGTGTGTACAAATCCCTGAGCGGCAAAGATGGGAGTTTTTAATTCGTGCGACACATTGGCTACAAATTCTTTGCGGAAGGCTTCCAGTTTTTTCAGTTCATCAATTTCTTTTTGCTGCAGCCACGCAAAAGTGGCAATTTCCTGATTTAATTTTTCGAAAGGGTTGAGCAGGGTAGTCGGCTTTTCTTGTGGCAGCGATTTCAGTTCGCGCTTCATCAGTTTGTTCATCATTTTATTAACCTTGTTAAGGCCGCTGAAGATCAGAAACTCCAACACTACAAAAATGGTGAGGTAAGAAACCGAAAAACTGATGGCGGTGGCCACCACCAATGCCGGCCGGTCCACCCCCTCTACCAGCGAAAGAAAAAGCCCTGTAACGACCGCGATGGAAACGGCCAAAAAGAAGGAAAGAAAACGTGCGCTGTAAAGCATTTTTTTTGTGGTTGCGCAAAAATACAATAGAATATAATGCCTAGGCGATGAAGTAATATTTTAATAATATTCTCTTTACACTCATTCTTTTTTCTAAAGCGTTCTTTGTGTAAAAAATTGATTGATTAACAAGAAAAAGCGCAAAGTAGAAATTGTCATCCTTTCGGATATACATCTCGGTACGTACGGTTGCCATGCCGAAGAATTATTGCGTTACCTGAAAACCATTAAGCCTAAGCATTTAATACTGAATGGCGACATTATTGATATGTGGCAGTTTAGCAAACACTACTGGCCGCAGTCGCACATGCGGGTAGTAAAGCATATAACCGGGTTGCTTGCGAAGGGTACTAAAATCACATACCTCACCGGCAACCATGACGAGATGTTGCGCAAGTTTGCCGGGTTCCGTTTAGGTACATTTTCAATTGTTAATAAAAAAACACTATTGCTGAATGGAAAAAGAGCCTGGGTGTTTCATGGGGATGTGTTTGATGTAACGATGCACTATTCAAAATGGCTGGCCAAACTTGGAGCATCGGGGTACGATTTTCTAATCTTACTTAATTCGGCCGTTAATTTTTGTATGAAGGTTTTAGGCAAGGAAAAAATATCACTATCAAAACAGGTAAAAAACTCTGTTAAACAAGCAGTAAAATTTATAAACAATTTTGAAAAAACAGCCGCTGAGATTGCCATTGAAAATGGATATGATTTTGTGATTTGCGGACACATACACCACGCAGAAATAAAGAAAATTACGACTGACAAAGGAGAGGTGATGTACCTGAACTCAGGCGATTGGGTGGAAAGCCTAACGGCCTTAGAATATAGAGGAAACCAATGGAGCATTTACCGGTATGCAAACGATATTAAGGCTCAGACGATAAAAATTTCCAAACACACAAAATACGATTTGGATAATGACGATTTGTTTAAAAATTTGGTGAATGAGTTTTTAACGGTAAAAAAATGAAAATCCTCTATGCCATTCAAGGTACCGGCAATGGCCACTTAAGCCGGGCGGTTGATGTTATTCCCGAGTTAAAAAAATATGGCTCGTTAGATTTGTTTGTGAGTGGCGCTCAGGCTGAAATGAAGTTGCCTTATCCGATAAAATATAAGTCGAAAGGATTGAGTTTTTATTTTGGAAAAAATGGAGGGATTGATTTTTTTAAAACTTTTAAGAAAAACAGTAGTCGCGATGTTATCAAAGAGATTAAAAATTTCCCTGTTGCAGATTACGATTTGGTTGTAAACGACTTTGAGCCGATTACAGCTTGGGCAGCACGAAAAAAAGACATCCCCATTATTTCGCTTAGCCATCAGGCAGCATTCCTTTCAAAAAAAGCACCGCGCCCCAAACAGGCTGATCCGTTGGGGGAATGGATTCTAAATAATTATGCCCCCATAAAAAAGTATGTGGGATTCCACTTTGAGGAGTATGATAAAAACATATTTACTCCCATCATACGTCAGGCAGTTCGGGAAGCAAAAGTTTCAGACAAAGGACACTATGCAGTTTACTTGCCTGCTTATGACGATAAAAAATTAGTACACTATTTTCTGAAAGGCCCCCGGGTGCGCTGGCATATTTTTTCGAAACATACCAAAGTACCCTATCATGTAGGGCTGATTTCCGTTTACCCTGTTAGTGGGCAAGATTTTGTGGAGAGCATGGTGTCGAGCTCGGGGGTGGTGTGTGGGGCCGGGTTTGAAACGCCTGCCGAAGTACTTCATCTAAATAAAAAACTTTTAGTTGTACCCATGAAGAATCAGTACGAGCAACAGTGCAATGCGGCAGCCCTGAATAAATTAGGCGTGCCTGTGTTAAAAAAAATAAAAAAGAAATCAATCCATAAAATTGAAAAATGGATAGAGGAAGCAAAACCATTTTGTATTCCTTTTCCTGTTATTACGGCCGAGGCTATTGCTAAATTGATGGATAAGGCGGAGAAGCGTTAAAGTGATTGCAAACGTTTGGAGTAGGCTAATTTTTTAAATAATTCTGCACTGTTTCTTGGTTTCCGCTCTTTGGTTTCGAGGTTACATTCGTACAACCCAAACCGGTGTGTAGGCCCTAAGTGCCATTCAAAATTATCCCACGGACTCCACCAAAAGTAGCCTCGTACATCTATTCCATCTTGCAAGGCCTGGTGCAAAATGATGGCATAATCTTTAATGGCTTTTTGTCGCAACAGATCTTGTTCATCGCAAACACCATTTTCAGTAATGAGAATCGGTTTTTTATATTTTTTCCAATACCGGTCTATGCAGGTGCGTAATCCTTCGGGGTGGTACTCCCACATATCGTCATGTGGCCTCCCAAGTTTTTTTATTTTTTCAGGAGAATCGATGTAGGTAATGGGAAGAGGATCGTAAGACAACCGGGCATAATAGCTCATTCCAAAAAAATCTACTTTTTCAAAATGCCGGGGTATCCACTCCATAAACCAATAATCGCTAAGCTGGGCGGGAAACCAACCCAATACATTTTCTGCTGTAAAGACTACCGAATTATGCGAGATGCCAACCGGCTGGTGAGGAAATTTTTCTTTGATATAATCGTAAGCCAGGTCGTGTGCTTTACCCAAATTTTTCACAACGCGGGCTGCTTTAACAGGGTTTCTTTTGAAGGGAGGAAATAGCCCGGTTATCCACCCGTAGCTGGCATACACATTGGGTTCATTAAAGGTATTCCAATGGCTTACGTATGAGCCGAAAGCATCTACGGTTTTAATAACAAAATTAATCCACAGATAGATATTCTTTTCATTTTCCCAACCATCCAATTTGGCAAACCAAATTGGATTAGTGAAATGATGCAGTACCATCATTATTTTTACACCGCGCGATTGCAGATCGTCTAAGAATTTTTTGTACTCGTTTACTACGTGTGGATTTAAGTTTGCCAATGGAGTCTGCTGAAGTTTACTCCACATAAGCCCCATACGGTAGTAGGGGGCAAGGGATGCTATTAACTCGGCATCTTCTTTAAATCGCAGTTCATGGTCGGTAGTACGATCAAACACATATCCATCTTTCGAAACAATGCCTTGCCAGTCGTGATGAAAGGCCGTTTCGATTTGTGCGGCTGCTGTGCTGGTGCCAAATATAAAATCGGGAGGGAAGCGGTATTCCATTTTTTTGGCAACTCTACGGGCAACTTAAACTTTAGAATATTCTATACAAAAAAGAAAGTGCTACTTCGGGTTTACATTAAACTTATACCCCACGCCTTTTATGGTAATGATGGTTTCATCACCAATTTTTTCACGCACTTTACGAATGTGCACATCTACCGTTCGCGACAGTACATACACATCGGTACCCCAGATATTCTGCAGCAAATCATCCCGGCTGAAAACTTTGTTAGGGTTTTGGGCCAGAAAATAAAGAAGCTCAAATTCTTTTTTAGGTAAACTGATTTCCTGCCCTTTGGTGCGAACGGTGTAGCTGGTGCGGTCAATCAGCAAATCGCCAATGGCAATTTGGGCCGATTGAGTTTTCTTAGCCGAATCGCGTCTGAAGAGCGCTCCGATGCGGCTCATCAGCGCACGGGGTTTAATGGGTTTTAAAATGTAATCGTCTGCCCCTACGTCAAAGGCAGCTACTTCTGAATATTCTTCTGCCCGGGCAGTTAAGAACACAATGTAGGTGTTGGCCAGTTCGGGCATGGCTCTTAGTTGGCGACACGCCTCTACACCATCCATTTTGGGCATCATAATATCTAATAGAACCAGATCCGGCTGAAAATATTTGGCCGTGGTCACGGCTGCTTGCCCATCGGCTGCGGTGCGCACCTCAAAGCCGTGTTTTTCGAGATTGTATTTTAATAATTCGAGGATAGGCTCCTCGTCATCTACTACCAGTACTTTGGGCGTGGGCTTGTGGGCCATATTTTTTTTGAAACAAAATTAGGGAGAAACTCTGCACATCGAAAGCGAATGTAAACGGATTAACAATTTGGTAATGATGCGGTAACAGCCTATAGAAACGGGTATTGTTGGCTAAGGTAGAGAATGTAGGCCCGCAGGTTTCCACGAAAGCGCGCCTGTAGTTCTTGGGCAAAATCTTTTTGTTTGGATTGGTATAAATGATACGACATAAAGTAGGTGTTATTAGGAAGCCAGGCCGTGTCTGATTTTCGTTTTTCGGCTAATCTGAGCGTATCTATATTTTTTATAATTTTTTTAATGAGTTTTTTCTTTTTCTCTTTCCGCAGATCAAACGGTTCGGCCGGGTTCATAGACCGGTAGAGGCTATCCAGTTTTTGAGTACCCCGCAAAATGTGCCGGCTGTATTGGCGGTAGTCCTGATCTTCGTTTTTGTATTGCGTATATTCGGTCGAATTTTTTCCGTATTTAAACGCGAGAAAACGGTAGGCGGCTGTATCGCCAATAAAGGAGGCAAGGTTTTCGTTGAAGTCGGCATTTCCTTTTACAAAGATGGTGGCATGCACCATTTCGTGTAGAATTAAACTGGCCAAGTCGCCCGGACCGCGCCTGAGCATGCCACTTAAGATGGGATCGGTAAACCACCCAAGCGTGCTCCAGCCACCGGGGTTACGTACGCTTACATCGTATTTTTCTTCTATTAATTTTTTTCGTTCGGCCAGGGCTTTGTCTTTTTCAAAAAAACCTTTGTAGGGCAGATCGCCCACTACCGGAAAATGCCAGAGTTTAGGTGTTAGTTCAAACGGACCGCACGCCTGCACAACCCACATCAGCTCTTCTCCGCGTTGGTCGTACAGGGTTTTATAATTTTTGGTGTCTTTCAGCCCCAGCGAATCAATGGCAAATTTTCTTACTTCTTCAATCAGCCGGAGTTTTAGTTTAAGGGAATCGGGGAAGGCAGGGTCCTTTAAAAAATCCTCTACGGGTTTTGCTTCCCAAATAATTTTTAGTTGCCCCCGGCCCATACGCAGACCATAACTTACCAGTGGCCATTGCCAAATGAGAAGCGCCAACCCTACCGCTAAAATCAGAAAGAGAATTTTCTTTACCATCCGAAATAAGAGGAATTTATAGTTCCTATTGAGTAGCTTTAATTCGCAATAAAAATAATCTTTTTCTACCTTGAAATTTCAAACTGATCCGATGAAAAACACCCTCTTCTTTATTCTGCTCTCGGCCACGGCCACGGCCCAATCGTTTTCTGTACAAGAGATTACCGATTGGAAAAAGCAAGCCGAAAATGTAACAATCATTCGCGATACATGGGGCGTAGCACATATATACGGAAAGACCGATGCCGATGCCGCATTTGGGATGCTCTATGCCCAGTGTGAAGACGATTTTGCCCGCGTAGAAAAAAATTATCTTACGGCTACTGCCCGGATGGCCGAAGCCTACGGAGAAGACTATCTCTACCACGACTTGCGTCAGCGGTTGTTTGTTGACACCACCCAGGCTATTGCGCTGTATGCCCAAGCTCCCGATTGGATGAAAAAAATGTGCGCGGGGTTTGCAGCGGGTATCAATTTTTATCTCTACACCCACCCACAAACCAAACCCCAATTGCTTACCCGCTTTAAACCCTGGATGCCATTGTTGTTTAGCGAGGGCAGTATTGGCGGAGATATTGAATCGGTTTCATTGAATGAGATAAAAGAATTTTATGGAAAAAAACGGGGCGACATTAAAGAAGAAATAAACGATGATGGAGAAGCAGAACCCAG
The DNA here is from genome assembly GCA_018267135.1 of Bacteroidota bacterium. Classification (GTDB taxonomy): domain Bacteria; phylum Bacteroidota; class Bacteroidia; order Cytophagales; family Cyclobacteriaceae; genus ELB16-189. Next base: position 7,582 of record JAFDZA010000021.1, on the reverse strand, counting down.
GGGTAGCAATGGCATTTCCATCGCCCCTTCGCTTAGTGCCACCGGCCATGCCCTGTTGCTGATCAACCCTCACACGTCTTTCTATTTCCGGTCGGAGCAGCATGCCGTAAGCGAAGAAGGATTAAATGTATATGGAGCTGCCACATGGGGGCAGTTTTTTATCTATCAAGGATTTAACGAGCATTGCGGTTGGATGCACACCTCCAGTGCGGCTGATGTAATAGATGAATATGCTGAAAAAATTTCACGAAAAGGAGATTCGTACTATTACCAATACGCCAACGAAAAAAAACCATTGCAATGGAAAAAAATTTCGATCGCTTATAAAAAAGGAAATCAAACCGAGCACAAAGAATTTGTAGCGATGCGTACACACCACGGCCCGGTAGTGGCACAACGAAAAGGAAAATGGATAACCGTAAAATTGATGATCGAACCCATCAAGGCATTGACACAATCGTTTAGGCGAACGAAATCTAATTCACTGGAAGATTTTAAAAAAGTGATGGAGTTGCGCACCAACTCATCGAACAACACGGTGTATGCCGATGCCCAGGGTAACATTGCATATTGGCATGGCAACTTTATGCCCAGGCGCGATCCCAAATTTGATTGGAGCGAGCCGGTAGATGGAAGCACTTCTGAAACCGAATGGAAAGGACTACATGAAACAAACGAAATGATTCATGTAGTAAATCCTCCCAACGGATGGCTACAAAATTGTAATGCTACACCGTTTACCGTAGCCGGAACGTATAGCCCTAAAAAAACAGACTACCCTTTGTATATGGCTCCCGATCCGGAAAATGCACGCGGCCTGCATGCGGTTAGAGTTTTGCAAAACCAGCGCAACATTTCTTTAGAAAAACTAATTGCCATTTCGCGCGATCCTTACCTGCCGGGGTTTGAAAAACTATTGCCTTCATTACTAACCGCTTTTGATGAGGTGCCCGCAAATGATTCACTCCGCCAAGCACTGGCCGAACCCATTCTTCTCTTGCGCGGATGGAACCTTCAGTGGGCGGCAGGCTCGCTACAAACCACACTGGCCATAGGCTGGGCGCAGCAACTTAGACAAAACGTAGCTTCAAAAATTCCACCCCGGGCAGACCAATTAAGCATTATTAATTTTTTAGCGGAGAGAACAACCTCACTCGAAAAATTACAAGCATTGAAAGAAATTCTTGTTGGGATGCAAAAAGATTTTGGCACTTGGAAAATGCCCTGGGGTGAAGTGAATCGGTATCAACGTATCAGTGCCAACATAGACCCCGTTTTTGATGACCACCAGCCGAGCATAGCCGTGCCTTTTACTTCCGCTTTTTGGGGGTCGTTGGCTGCCTATGGAGCCAGACGATATCCAAACACCAAAAAAATATATGGTAGTGTGGGAAATAGTTTTATAGCGGTAGTAGAGTTTGGAAAAAAAGTGAAAGCCAAGTCTATTACCACCGGGGGCACATCCGGGCAGATAACTTCAGCCCATTTTACTGATCAGGCGCAAGGGTATTGCGAAGGAAAATTTAAAGAAGTGTTATTTTACAAAGACGAGGTAATGAAAAATATTGAACGGAGTTATCGCCCGGGAAATGAATAAAGGCCATTTGTCCTTCATGTAGCTTTAATTTTAATTAAATAAACATTTAATTTTTTATATACCTTGCGTGTGTAAAACAAACCCAATTATGAAAAATGTTATAAGAATTATTTGTATTGCTGTAATTGCACTGGTTATTAGTTGTAGTAAATCAAGTACACCTACTGTTTCTATCGTGGGTACATGGACAGTATCATCTATTACTACTACCGGATGCACCAACAGTGCTAATAATGGTACACAAACATCTGCCTGCCCTGCTACGGTTGCCAATCCTTGCTATAAGATAACTTTTAATTCTAACGGCACATTAACGCAGACGCTGACAAGTGTGAGTAGTGGTGGAGCTACACAAACTGCTACCTACCCGGCAACTTATGTAATAAACGGTAATAGTATGAATATAACTTCTTCCGGTTCATCTACTCCCGAATCTGCCACTTTTGTTTTAGGAGCAAACTCACTCACCATCATTACAACAAAAAGTGCTACGACCAATTGTTCATCCACCATATTATTAACTAGATAAAACGATAATTAATATATAGTGAAAGGCTGCTTCATCAAGGGGCAGCCTTTTTTAAGTTATTTTGTTTAGCGAAAACTATACTAGCCTCCTAATAGACTCGGCAGGTGGAGAATCCGGATTGGGGTGGTCAATTTCTCCGGATTCTCCAGTTCATGGCAGAACTAACCAAAGAATGGAGCCAGATGCACGGCATTGAATTCCTCCATATCCAACCGGGTAAGCCTACTCAGAATGCGTACATTGAAAGATTTAATAGAACCTTTCGTGAACATGTTTTAGATGCTTATTTGTTTGACAATCTGGATGAGGTGAGAGAGGTTACAGAAGGATGGATGGAGGATTATAACAATTATCGTCCTCATGATAGTCTCCATGGCAAAAGCCCTGTGATGTTGAAACATGGACAACTTCCAGCCGCACCGAGCCAGCCCTTAGTTGACCACATTCCAACATCAACATTATAATGATTATGAAAATAAAAGTCTATTTTTGGATTGTACTAAAAGGGGGATGCTTACAACAACGTTGTTTGAAAACTAAAACTACAAATTCACACCGAACCCCGCCATTGATTATGCACATTGTTACCAGCCGTAGGTTACAGGGTTGTCCGACTATCTGGTACTCTAAACCTATAAAAGAAATAGCGTCTTAACAATTTTGGTTCTCATTCTCAAATATTCTTTCTTGATTATCGGTGAGGTTTGTCGTATACCTGTGTTACAAAATATACCTATTGTCATTTTTTGATTCGGGAAATAGAAAAGATCTGTGGTCGTTCCAATACCTCTACCTGAATGCCCAATCAAAAATTTGTAAGGAAAGCTTTTGTCAGCCATTAAACCAAGTCCGTAATCGGGTTTCTGTTCATCATTCCATGTTGTCATTTGTTCAAGAGTTTCTTTTTTTAAAATGCTGCCATTCATGAGTGCTTCCAAAAAGTGTGCTGCTTCTGTAATAGGCGCATAGATTCCGTCATCTCCAATAAACCAATTTGTTGTCTCAACCGTCTTCATTGTTAAGTCTTCAACTTGGCCGTCTTTATTTATGTCCCCGTAGTGATTGACAAGGTTATCGGGTGGCGTTTCTCTGTAGTATGTGTTTTTAAAGCCGTTGGCTTGCAATACTTCTTGCCTCAAAAAGTTGGTATGTCCTTGTAGAGTTACATGGTCCATAATCATCGCAAGTAGCATAAAATTGGTACTGCTATAATGATATTTCGTACCAGGAAAATCTGTTGCTGGATGATTAAAAACATATCTCCTTAATACATTCTCATGAGTCAATGTATCCAGCTTTAGGTTTCCTGACAAATACAATTCGTTCAATTTTGGATCATTCTCATAATTGAATAATCCTGATTGATTTGACAATAGGTGTCGTACGGTGATAATTTCTCCGTTGGGAAGATTAGAAATAATCCATTCAGGCAAGTATTCACCTATTTTGCCATCTAACCGTAGTCTTCCTTGTTCGACTAGTTTCAGAGCCGCAACGGCATTATACATTTTCCCTATGCTTCCGGTTGCAAAAATGCTCCCGGCTTCGATTGGCTTTCTGCTTTCTTTGTCTTGAAAGCCTAAAACTCCAATCCATTCATTTCCTTCAGAACTTTTTATATAGACTGCTACCCCTACCAGATGCCCTGCTGTCGCTTTATTGATGTTCTTTTGAATCTTCTTAAGCTTTCTCGACTGTCCATAAGAATCACTTGTCGAGATTACAAAGAACAACATTGCAAGTAGGATTGTCGTTCCTTTACTTATAAACTGTTGATGTCTCATTGGGTCTGTCCACCTATGGCGTGCAACGTTTGGCAAATTGGCGATGGAGCCGATTTTAGCACAAATGTTGAATAGAATTACTACTGTTCAACTTTGCATAAATGCTTAATAGATGCATTTCACCGGCTCTATCACCAATTTGTTTGTTATAGGTTGCTCTTCTGTCCGTCCGAAGTTGTGTCGTGTCAAGTTTGCTTACACTTTGTCCGAAGTTGCCTACGATAGAAGTACTGTCTGTCCGATTACGCACCGTGAGTTGGCAAAAAAAAATAAAACACCGAAGGGTGGGAGAAAAATAATTTGAATTTCTATTTTGGGTGGAAGAAAAAATACTCTCTTGCAATTTTGGGTTTATGCTGTTGCCTTGTGCGAATTGCAAGAGTGTATTTTTTGTGGGTTGCATTTTTTCGTTATGCTTTTAGAAGTTTCGCATTAATGGCTACGACAATTGTGCTTAAACTCATCAATACTGCCCCAACAGCCGGACTTAGCATGATGCCCCAATTATAAAGAACACCTGCCGCAAGTGGAATAGCAATAATATTATATCCCGCTGCCCACCAAAGATTTTGTATCATTTTGTTGTAAGTGGCTTTGCCGAATAAAATAAGGTTGGCAATGTCTTTAGGGTCGGAGTTTACCAAAATAATGTCGGCTGTTTCGGCTGCTACATCTGTTCCTGAACCAACTGCAATTCCAACATCGGCTTGCGCAAGTGCGGGTGCATCGTTTACGCCATCGCCTGTCATGGCAACATATTCTCCTTTGTGCTGAAGTTGTTTTACTTTTTCTAATTTATCATGTGGCAATACGTTGGCTAAATAGCCGTCCATGTTTAATTCATCGCTTACTTTCTTTGCTACTTTTTCATTGTCGCCTGTGAGCAGTAAGTTTTTAATTCCTGCTTGTTTGAGAATTTGAATGGCTTCAAAAGAACTTTCTCTTATTTGGTCAGAAAAAGTGAAATAACCAGTAACAGTATTATTAACTAAAATATAAACTACTGTTCCTGTAAAATCACCTGTTGTTTCAGTTACGCTGATGTTTTGTTCTTTCAAATAATTTGGACCGACAACTTTGACTTCTTTTCCGTTGACAATTCCCTCCAGTCCTTTGCCTGGCAAATAATTGAATTTTTCTGCTTTGGGAATTTCAATGTTCAATTCTTTAACCTTTCTTAATAAGCCCTGAGCGATGTAATGTTCGGAATGTTGTTCAATACCTGATGCAAGTCGTAATAATTCCTTTTCGTCAAATGTTGAGTCCAACAATTTTACATTCTGCAATTCATGCGAACCTTTGGTAAGTGTTCCTGTCTTGTCAAAAATGATTGTTGTAATCAATCTCGCATTTTCAAAGGCTGTTCTGTTACGAATGAGCAAACCTTTCTGTGCAGCAATTGAGGTGGAAATAGCCACAACTAAAGGAACAGCTAAACCCAAAGCATGAGGACATGAAATCACCATAACTGTAACCATTCTCTCTAACGCAAACACAAACGGATAGCCTAACAGTAACCAAACTCCAAGTGTAATTACTCCGCCACCCAAAGCCACAAACGTTAGAATTTTTGCAGCCCGGTCTGCAAAATTTTGTGTTTTTGATTTTACCTTTTGGGCATCTTCTACCAACTTCACTACTTTATTGAGATAGCTGTCTTTGCCTGTGCTCATTACTTTAATGGTGAGTGAGCCATTGCTATTTACTGCACCGCCAATTACTTTACTGTCTCTTTCCTTTTTTATAGGTTTGCTTTCGCCTGTAAGCATACTCTCGTCAACATAACTTTCTCCATCCGTAACAACACCATCAACGGGAATTTTTTCGCCAGGCTTTATCAATACAAAGTCGCCAATTTTTAAATGGCTTACAGGCATATCGTGTATGTGTCCGTTTACCAAATGATGCGCAGTTGAAGGCATCATCTTTACAAGTAATTCCAGTGAACGGGAAGCACCCATAACTGATTTCATTTCAAAGTAATGTCCGATGAGCATGATGTCAATGAGGGTCGCCATTTCCCAATAAAAGTCCATGCCCTGCAAACCGAAAGTGATAGCTACACTGTATGCCCATGCAACGGTAATGGCAACGCCAATAAGTGTCATCATGCCAATCGCACGGTCTTTTACTTCATCATACAATCCTTTTAAAAATGGATAACCACCGTAAATGAAAATGAATGTGGAAAGGATTGCCAACACATACTTGTCGCCCGAAAAACTCAATTCAAACCCGAACCAATGTTGTATCATAGGGGATAAAACAAGCACAGGAATAGATACTATAGTGCTGATGACAAACCGCTTCCAAAAGTCAGCTACATTGTGTCCTGCGTGTTTGTCATGACCTTCGTGGTCTGAATGTTCATGCGAACCGTGAGCCGAATGGTCGTGCGTTGTGTGATGATATTCCATTTTATAATTCAGATTACTTGTTCTGTGAAAGTTTTGCAACTAATGCTGCCGAAGCAGTGTCAGCATAAATACTGTATGCGTTTACTAAAAGTGCTTTCATCTTATTTTGTGTTGATGAAATTGCGTATAAAATACTTTCATTGTCCACATCAGACATTTCCTGAAAACGATGCACTTCGTCAATTTCAAAATCATCAGGTTGAAGTTGCAAGTTGTTTTCTTTACATTCAATACAATCGTTTTTGATATTGAAATTGAAAGTATAACCTTGTTTTGTAAGGTCGTTTATTGCTTCGGATAATGTTGAGTATGTTTTCATTTGTCTTCGATTTTAATAATTGATAAAGCACCGGAAGGGCATTTGGCAACTGTTTCAATAATTTCAGCGGTTGAAGCATTGTTTACATTTATCCAAGGACTTGCTTGTGTGTTAAACACCTGTGGTGAGTTTTTGACACAATTACCGGAGTGAATACATTTACCCGATTGCCAAACAACGGTTATTTCACCATTGGAGTATTTTTTTATGATGTTGTTTTTATCCATGATTTAATTTGTTTTAGAGAACATCGTTAAATTCTTTTACCTTGTTAAATACACTTCTTGCAAAAGGGCAGAGAGGAATAATTTATATTTCCTTTTCTCTTGCAAACGCAACTGCTTTTACTACCATTTGTTTACCAGCGTCCTTACCTTTTAATGTTTCGCTCACCTCTGTGTGGTCAATAATTATTCTACCCGTCCCTGCCCATACATAGGTCATTTCAGCAAGAGTTTTGTTGTCTTACTCTACATAGAATGCACCATTCTTGCCATCATCTTTTTGTAGAGTTTCCATCTTTTAAATTTACTTTCAGTCCAAGTAATCAACTGAATATTTCACTCAAATGCTTGAGTGTATTTCAATAGGATTACTCAATATTTTATGAACCGGACAAGCATTGGCAATAGCAAGTAGTCGGCTTTTTTGTGCATCGTCAAGGTTGCCGATAAATTCCAGTTTTCTGTTGATTATCGTTTTATTTTCCTTGGCGATGAAGTCAAGTTCTATATTGATTTTTACTTCCTGCAAATCACATTCTTTACGGTCGGCATACATTTTTACAGTTGCACTAGTGCAGGCGGCTAAATGGAGAATCCGGAGAAATTGACCACCCCAATCCGGATGAAACTGACCAGTCGATCCGGAGCAAATTGACCACCCATATCCGGACGAAACTGACCACCCTTATCCGGGCAAATTGCCCCCCTGATT
>JAFDZA010000020.1 GCA_018267135.1 Bacteroidota bacterium | reverse complement strand
TGACCCAGTTGTTTATAATTTGTCATCGCAACACAAGTTTAATTAACTTCGGTCAATTGAAGGGAGGAGAAATCTTCCCTTCTTTCAACCCCTTGTGTTGCACTTATTAGTTGAACTTAGAAAATAAGATTTTCTATTACTTTCGTGCTTATTTTTTATGAAGATAGAAGCCAACCTCCCTCAATTAAAAAGCTGGGTTACTATACCCGACAAATCAGATTTCCCAATTCAAAATCTTCCTTTCGGGATTTTTAAAACAAAATATTTGTCATCGGTAGCCGGGGTGGCCATCGGAGAGCATGTATTAGATCTGGTTTACCTGCACGAGAATGGATATTTAGATGGGCTGGGCTTGCCGGCCGGTATCTTTAACCAGAAATACCTGAACGATTTTTTGGCGCTAGGCCGCAAAAAAGGCCGCGAAGTACGGGCGCGTGTTTCCGAGTTGCTCCGCCACGATAATGACGAACTGAAATCGAACCGGGCTGCCTGCGAAATAGCCCTGGTGCCCCAAAACGAGGTGCAGATGCAAATGCCGGTACGCATTCCTAATTACACCGATTTTTACAGCAGCGAAGAGCACGCCACCAATGTGGGCTCCATGTTTCGCGATCCGAAAAATGCCCTGCTGCCCAACTGGAAACATTTACCGGTAGGCTACCACGGCCGGGCTTCATCCATTGTTATATCCGGCACTCCTATTCATCGCCCAAAGGGGCAGATCAAATTGCCCGAGACAGCGTTTCCTGTTTTTTGCCCTACCCAAAAATTAGATTTTGAATTGGAAGTAGCCTTCATTACTTGTGCCGAAACTAAATTGGGTTCGCCTATAAGCGTGCCAGAGGCAGAAGAAAATATTTTTGGTTTGGTGCTCTTTAATGACTGGAGCGCACGCGACATCCAGACCTGGGAGTATGTACCACTCGGTCCGTTCCTTGCCAAAAATTTCGGTTCTACCATTTCGCCCTGGATTGTTACCCTCGATGCGCTCGAACCCTTTCGGGTGAAAGGCCCCGAGCAATTTCCGCATGTGCTGCCGTATCTTTCTTTTGATGGAGAAAAGAATTTTGACATCGCGCTGGAGGTCTTAATCCAGACCAACAACGAGCAACCAACAACGATAAGTCGTTCCAACTTCAAATACATGTATTGGAACATGGCACAACAACTGGCACACCATACGGTGAACGGCTGCAACATTCAGGTAGGCGATATGTATGGCAGCGGCACCATCAGCGGGCCATCGCCCGGCTCGTATGGCTCCCTGCTCGAACTCACCTGGAATGGCCAGCGGCCTTTGCATCTGGCCGATGGAAGCGAACGAAAATTTATCCTCGACAACGACACCGTGATCATGAAAGGCCATTGCGAGAAAGAGGGCGTGCGGATTGGTTTTGGTGAGTGTAAGGGAAGAATTTTAGCTGCGAATTGAGGTACTCTTTTTCTCAAAAATAAATCCCAAAACCTCCACCTTTTTCAACTAAAATCCAACCCTTTTTCACTACCTTCGGGGCTCAAATTTTTACCTTTTTTAACTCGATTTTACAGTGGCAGAAAACACCGGAGATTCCCTCGAAAGGCAGTCCATCATCCCCATCAATATTGAAGACGAAATGCGCGGTGCATACATCGATTATTCGATGTCGGTCATTATTTCGCGAGCCCTGCCCGATGTGCGCGATGGCCTCAAGCCGGTGCACAGGCGCGTGCTCTACGGCATGCTGGAGTTGGGCGTAAATTACAACCGTCCGTATAAAAAATCGGCCCGCATTGTGGGGGATGTAATGGGTAAGTACCATCCGCATGGCGATGCCTCCATCTACGATACCATGGTGCGCATGGCGCAAGACTGGAGCATGCGCTATATGCTGGTGGATGGCCAGGGAAATTTTGGCTCGGTAGATGGCGACCCTCCGGCTGCGATGCGCTATACGGAAGCCCGCCTGCGCAGAATTGCTGAAGAACTGCTATCCGATATCAACAAAAATACGGTCGATTTTCAGCCCACGTACGATGATCAAAACTTTGAACCTTCCGTGCTGCCGGCCAAGGTTCCTAATTTACTAATTAACGGTTCGTCTGGTATTGCCGTGGGGATGGCCACTAACATGCCTCCTCACAATTTAAGCGAGGTGGTGGATGGCATCATTGCCTATATAGACAATCGCGAAATTTCCATTCCCGAACTGATGAAGTTGGTACTAGCCCCCGATTTTCCTACCGGAGGAATTATTTATGGATACCAGGGGATTCAGGAAGCCTTCTTGACCGGCCGAGGCAGGATAATTATTCGTGCCAAAGCTGAAATCGTAACCAATGCAAATGGCAAAGAGCAGATCATTGCCACTGAAATTCCTTATCAGGTGAATAAGGCGCAGATGATCGAGCGCACCGCTACACTCATCAATGAAAAGAAAATTGAAGGCATCAGCGACATGCGCGATGAATCAGACCGTGATGGTTTCCGCGTGGTTTATGATTTGAAAAAAGATGCCATTCCAAATATTGTTTTGAATAATCTTTTCAAGTACACACAACTGCAATCTTCTTTTGGGGTAAACAATGTAGCGTTAGTAAAAGGCCGCCCACAGACATTAAACCTGAAAGATCTGATCGTTCATTTTGTAGAGCATCGTCATGAAGTAGTGGTGCGCAGAACGAAGTTTGAATTGGAGGAAGCCGAGAAAAGGGCGCATATTTTAGAGGGCTACCTCATTGCTCTCGACCACTTAGATGAGGTGATTGCGCTGATCCGAAACTCCAAAGACCCGGAAGTGGCCAAGATCGGCCTGATGGAGAATTTTAAACTTTCCGAAATACAAGCCAAAGCAATTTTGGAAATGCGCCTGCAGCGCCTCACCGGGCTTGAGCGGGAGAAAATTCAAAACGAATACAAAGAAGTGAAAGAACTCATCGCCCGCCTGAACGAAATTTTGGGGAGCGAGGCCGTGCGGATGAACATTATTAAAGGCGAGCTGACGGAAATGAAAGAGCGCTATGGCGATGTGCGCAAAACACAGATCGTTCACAGCGAAGAAGATATTACCGTGGAAGACATGATCCCGAATGAAGAAATGGTGATCACGATTTCCAATCAGGGGTATGTTAAGCGTACTTCTCTTTCCGAATATCGTACCCAGGGTCGGGGCGGAATCGGCTCAAAAGCAGCGGCTACCAAAGTAGATGATTTTACCGAGCACTTATTTGTGGCGCGGGCACACAACTACCTGCTCATCTTTACCGAGTTTGGAAAGGTATATTGGAAAAAAGCCTACGAAATTCCCGAAGGCAATAAAACATCGAAAGGCCGCGCCATACAAAACTTGTTGAATATTGAGCCGGGCGATACAGTACGGGCCGTACTGAATTTAAAAACATTGGAAGACCAGGATTACCTGGACAACACCTTTGTTATCCTCTGTACAGAAAAAGGCATTATTAAGAAAACATCCTTAGAGGCGTACTCCCGCCCGCGGGCCAATGGCATTACGGCTATTACCGTGCACGAGGGAGACCGGCTGCTGGATGCGGCTCTCACCAACGGAAAGAACCATATTATCATTGCCAAAAGCGAAGGCAAAGCCGTTCACTTCGATGAAAGCGATGTGCGCCCGATGGGCCGAACCGCTGCCGGTGTAAAAGGTACAACCCTGGAAAATGAGCACGACATCGTAATTGGAATGGTATGCATTTCGCGCGAAGATGCCAACTTGCTGGTAGTTTCTGAAAATGGATATGGCAAACGCTCCGACATTGGCGATTACCGCATTACCCGCCGGGGAGGGAAAGGAGTGAAGACCATCAATGTAACCGAAAAAACCGGCAAGCTGGTAGCCATAAAAGAAGTAGTAGATAATGACGACCTGATGATTATCAACAAGTCGGGTATCAGTATTCGCATCAGCGTAGAAGAACTCCGCGTGATGGGCCGGGCTACACAGGGAGTAAGACTTATTAAATTAAATGAAAATGATGCCATTACATCGGTAGAAAAAATTCAGAAAATAGATGACGACATCGAATCGCCCGATAATGAAGATGGTACAACCGCAAAAAATGAGTAGCTTTAATAACCCTTAAATGAATCTTAATAATTTCTAAATTTCAATAGTAATAACCGATTAATATGAAAAAAATAACGCTCTTGTTCGCCCTGCTCCCGGCCATGTTATGGGCTCAAAAGAAAACGAAACCGGACATCAGCAAAGCTGAGTCGGCCCTTCAAAAATTTAAGTTGGATGAGGCCAAAAAAATTATAGACACTACGGTGGTGGATGCCAGAACCATGGTTGATAAAAAAGGCAATCCCACTAAAAATGCAGCCAAAGCCTGGTATTTAAAAGGCGTGATTTATGCAGCCATCGACACTACCAAGAACCCTAAATTCAAATCGCTGGAAGCTAATCCGTTTCCGGTTATTCAGGAAGCTTTTACCAAAGCCGAAGAACTGGATAAAGGAAAAAACGAAAGCTTGGTAAGTGGTACGTTTCCGGGAACCGAGTTTCCGGTGCCATTAACAAAAGCGCAGGTATCCAATACCCTGGCGCAAGCCTACCTTGTACGCGGGTTTGAAATTTACAAAGCTAAAGACTACAAAAAAGCATTTGTAGATATTGAAAAGGTTCTCTTTTTTGTGCCGAAAGATACTTCGCAGCTGATGAATGCCGGAGTGTATTTCGCCCCGGCAGCCGAAGAGTTCGATAAGGCTATTGACTACATTAAAAGATACCAGGCAGCCGGTGGAAAAACTCCCGAAGCCTGGTTGCAACTCTATTCTATTTATGCCAAACGGGCCGATGCCATCCGGGCCACCTATAAAGGAAAAGATAAATCGCTGGCTTTAAAGGATGAAGGGTATATGAATAACATCAACCTGGCGCTGGATGCAGCTAAACATTTAACAGCACACTACCCTGCCAATATTGATTATCTTAATCTGGAGTATAACATCTACACCACCGTAGAACGTTTTGACGAAGCCAAGGCTTTGATGGAAAAAAAGGCCGGACTCGATCCTAAAGATGCCGAGTCGCGCTACAAAATAGGATTGATTTGCGAGCACCAGAAGCTAGATGATTGCGCCCGCCACTGGATGGAAGAAGCCCTGAAAGCTGACCCACAGTATTTTGATGCCGCCATCGATCTGGCTCGCTACAAATATGCCGATGCACAGAAAATAAAACACCTGAGAAACGACACAAAAGATGCCAAGAAACGCCTTGAGCTTTTTCAGGAAATCCATAAAAAACTGGATGAAGCACTTCCCTATTGGGAAAGATGTGTGGCGATTGACGCCAAAAGCCAGGATGCTTGCGATGGTTTGAAAACGGTGTATTTCGATCTGTCGGCCTACGATGAAAAATACGAGGCTAAAATTAAAGAGCTTACAGCCAAGATGAAGGCCAATGGCCTGGAAGTTGATTAAAGAAATAAACTAATAGATTAGAGGCCATTCCATTGGGATGGCCTTCTTTTTTAAGCTATGAATAAAGCACTGATTCTTTTTTTAATGGCTTGTTTTCGGGTTGGCCTGAGCCAGTCGTTTGATGTTGAGAAAGAGAAAACGAAGAGCGACTATGTGGAATTTAAAAACAGACTTATAACTAAATATAAGAATGTAAAACCCGGAAAATTTAGCGATCATCTGCCCGGTATGGTGCACACGCTCCGCACACAGGAAAAAAAAATAGCACTAACTTTTGATGCGTGCGGAGGCCCCAATGGCAGCGGTTTTGACGAGGAGCTAATTACTTTTTTAGTTAAAGAAAAAATTCCCGCCACCCTGTTTGTTACCGGCTCCTGGATACGCAAAAATCCTTCGACTTTTCAAGAGCTCTGCCGGCAGCCTTTATTCGAAATTGAAAACCACGGGTTAACCCATCACCCTTGCACGGTAGTGCCGGCCAGCAAATATGGAGTTAAAGGCACAGGCGGAATAGGCGCGGGCATAGATGAAGTAGAGCTAAATGCCCGGCTGATTGAATCGTACACACAAAAAAAACCAACCTATTATCGCCCGGCTACAGCCTATACCGATGAAGGGTGCATGGCCTTGATTAAAGACTTGAACGAAGAGGTAGCCGGCTACTCTGTTCTTTCGGGCGATGCTGTAGCCGGCACCAGCGCAGAGGCAATCAAACAAAATATCTTAAAAAACAGTAAACCCGGCAGTATTGTTATTATGCACATGAACCACCCGGCCTGGAATGGCCTGGAGGCGTTGCGGGTAACGATACCTGTTCTGCGAAAACAAGGCTACCAGTTTGTTACCCTGAAGTAACTTTTTTCTTTGAAGTAAAAAAGAAATAAAAATATATTTAAGATATGAAACGTTGGCTGAAAGGGGTGGCAATTAGTTTGAGCGTATTGCTGCTAATGCTCGTGGCGGCTGCCCTCATTCTCCCTAAAATGTATAAGGAGAAAATACGGGTTGATCTGGAAAATGAAATAGATCGCCAGATTAATGCAACGGTAACATTTAGCAACGTAGATCTTACCCTGTTCAAACATTTTCCAAACCTGACACTCAGTCTGCAAAACCTCTGCATAGTTGGTAAAGATGTTTTTAAAACCGATACGTTAGCGGCCTCTAAAGAGATTCAACTGGAAGTAAACCTATGGAGCCTCATCGGCAAAAGAGAAGTGGAAGTGAAGAGTGTCAATTTTTATGATCCCGAAATCAATATTTATGTTTTACAAGACGGCCGGGCTAATTATAATATCACTCAGTCTTCGCAACCGGATTCGACCAACAGTTCCACACCCGCCTCTCCGGTGCACATAGCTATTGATAATTTTACTCTACGCCACGGCCGGATTAATTATTCTAACTGGCAAAAAAATATTTTTGCGAAAGCCACCGGGTTTAATCATACCGGAGGAGGCGATTTTAAGAAAGATATTTTTGATTATGAAACCGAAACCACCATTCAGGAACTTTCGCTTAACTATGACCGGGTTCAGTATCTTCTGAAAAAAGCAGTAGGCATTGATTTAGTATTGGAAATAAATTTACCCGAAAGCAAATTCACTTTTAAAGAAAACCGGATTCGTGTAAACCACTTTGTCTTTTCGATGGAAGGATTCTTTCAGCAAATTGTAGATCACCTGGCCATGAATGTGAAGTTTAGCGCCCCCGAAACTTCATTTAAAAATATTTTGTCACTCATGCCCGGTCTTTATCTCAAAAATTTTGATGACATGGAAACCCATGGCGACCTGGCCTTCAGCGGTTTTTTGGATGGCGTGTATTCTGCCACCGACAAGGAAGCTCCCAAATTCCACTTTGAGCTGAATGTAAAAAACGCCATGGTAAAGATAGACTCCTTGCCGGAAGCATTTAACAATATTCAGCTCGATATGGTGGTGGATAACCACGAACGGGTATTCGACAGCACACTAATTGATATAAAAAGTTTTTATGTAGAATTAGGCAAACATCCGGTGCGTGGTTCACTACAGTTTCAGGGAATTCATAAATCAAAAATAAAAGCCGATGTTTGGGCTGATGTAGAGCTGGCTTCGCTCGAAAAAATTATACCAATTAAAAGAGCGAACCTAAAAGGAAAAGTAAATATTGAATGGAAAGCCAATGGCCGGGTAGATTATGCTAACAGAATATGGCCGGCATTTGCACTGACCATGACCATGAAAGACGGTTATTTTAAATACGACAGTTTGCCCAGGCCGGTATCGAATATCAACTTCCATTTGAAGGCCGAAAGTAAAGACGGAAAAATAGAAAATACAGTATTTGATTTTAAAAAAATTCATGCCGAAGTAGATGATAATGTATTGCACGGCTTTGCCCGCTTAAAGGGATACCCCGAGGTGGAAGTAGATGCCGATTTAGATGCCGATTTAGATTTGGAAGACATTGAAAAAATTTATCCGGTAAATGGATATGTTTTTAAAGGAAAATTTAACCTCGACCTGCTGGCTAAAGGAGTGTATAACAAAACCAAAAAAAAATTTCCACTGGTCGATACCAAGATCAAACTCACCAATGGCTCTGTTCAATACAAAGCTTACCCGCACCCTATTAAAGATATTCATTTTTTAGCGGAGATCATCAGCAAAACCGGAAACCTTTCCGATGCCCGGGTAAACGTAAGCCGCATGACCTACACACTGGAAGATGAACCGTTCGAAATCAGCGGCAGCGTGGTTGACTTTAATAACTATCAATACAGTTTGGCTGTAAGCGGCCGGGCAGACCTTTCTAAACTGGGGCAGGTGTACCCGTTGGAAGGTATTAAATTAGGCGGAATAATTGATGCGCAGATAAAAACCAGCGGGCTAATAAGCGATTTAGAAAATGGAAATTATACAAAAGTGGCTTCTACCGGAAGAATAAATTTTCATGGGATAAGTATGTCGGGTGCAAAAATTAAAAATCCCGTTTTAATAAACGATGCAGTATTTGCTTTTACGCCTTCCAAAATAATACTTACCCGGTTAGATGCTAAGCTGGGTAAAAGTAAGGTATCAGTTACGGGCGAAATTGGTAACTATATGGCGTTTGCCACTCGCGCCAATGATTTAATTACCGGCAATCTTACCCTAACATGCGATACACTGGACATAAACGAATGGATGCCCCCGACAAAAACGGCTACGGGTAAATTGGTTTCATCGAAAGATACTACCCACACCAAGCTTACAGTTATTGAAGTACCCCGAAATATTCATTTTATTTTTGATTCAGAAATAGATGAACTAAAGTACGAGGATTTAGCTATTTCTAAACTGAATGGCGAGATAGCCGTGAATGACGGAGTGTTGAGCTTGCACGAAACCGGATTTAATTCACTAAACGCTCAATTTAGTTTTAGCGGTAATTACGATACCCGCTTAGCCGACCACCCTAAGTTTGATATGGATATGGATGTAAAAGACTTAGACATTAATAAAGCTTACCGCGAGATAAAACTCTTTCGCGACCTGGCACCCTCGGCTTCTAAGGCATACGGTAAATTTTCTATTACGTACAAATTGAAAGGCGAATTAGCTAAAGACATGCAGCCCAAACTCGAAACGCTGAGTGGGGGCGGTACCATGCGCATTGCCGAAGCCCGGATTAACGGCATGAAGTTATTTGAAGAGATTAGCAAAACAGCCAAGAAAAATGAAATCAACGACCCGCACTTAAAGGATTTTACCATGGAAACCGAAATTCGCGATAATAAAATATTTGTGAAACCCTTCTCTATGAAGATGGCCGGCTTTGATGCCGATATAGAAGGTGTAAACACCATGAGCGGAGCCATTGATTACCTGATTAAAGTAGAGTTGGTACCCTTCACCAAAATTAAAATACCCTTTCATGTTACCGGCCGTTACGATGCCCCCAAAGTAGTGTTAGGCAAAGGGCACAAGTTGCCGTATTGAAGAATAACACTAACACTATGAGAAAAAAAATACTCTTCATTATTGTATTTTTTTACCCTTTCATTACACAGGGGCAAACACCGGCCGATAGTGTTTCTAAGCATGTACAGTTTATCTTAAAAAACGGGCAGCAAGTAAATGGTAAAATCCTGATGCTGAAAAAAGAAAAATACCTGATAGAAACGTCTTCCGGAGATACTGTAACGGTGGAACAGGCACAAATAAAAACTATTTCTGTACCGGGCTTGTTGGGGCGCGGGTATTATGAAAATCAGTTTTCATACAAGTACTTCATGTTTAACTCGGCTGTGCCGCTGGCAGCCAAAAAGTGGTACTTCAGCAACCAGTATCTTTTTTTCAGCAGTATTAACTATGGTATCAATTCACATTTTAGCGCAGGCTGTGCCTTTTTTTCGTTCAATCCTCCGGCTCTCTTTTCACCTAAAGTGCGATATACCCTTAACCCCAACAGTAAAATTAAAGTAGGCATCAATGCGCAGTATTTGAGTATACAGGTTAGCGAAATTAGTGCAGGCAAAAAATACTACCAGTATGGGTTAGCGCAGGCTGTGGCTACCTACGGCAGCAGTCAGAATAATTTTACACTCGGGGTAGGTAAATTTATTTCTAATCGGGGTGTGTACGGAGGCTATGTAGTTTTGTTAGGGGTTGCTAAAAAAATAGCGCCTCGTCTCAGTTTTATATCCGAAAATAATTTTGTGTTGGGTAGCCTGTATTTTTCTAACAACTTTAGCCTGTTATCTAACCGATTCGGATTTTTATCAGCCGGGTTTCGGTTCGACCACACAAAACACGCTTTTGATCTGGGCCTGATTTCTCCAGGGGTAAGCGAAATATACTTCAATATGAATAGAGTATTTATTTTTCCTTTTGTTGGCTATCACCTGAAACTAAACCCATAGAATGAAACTAAAGAAGCGCCAGCCTTTTTGGTTTTCTGTTGGGTCAGGCTTTTTGTATAATTTGCTCAACTTAAAAATCGAATGAAAAATTTACTTTTTTTACTTTGTCATGCAGCAGGGTATGTGTTAACTATAATAAGTGTGCTGGGCACCCCCGGTAGGATGGAACGCACAAAAGGCATAACCCGGTTTCTGTTAAAACTGGCCGACATTCTTTTACCCTTAGCCTGGTATGGCATCCCCACTTTATTTTTTATATCGCTCGGGTCTTTTTGGATGGGCTATGCACTCGTGGGTAAAGTATGCTCGCTGGTTAGCTTAGGGTTGGGCCTTGGCCTATTCTTAATCATACTGGCGCTGTACCTTACCGCTTAGTTTACTTGCGAAACAAGATTTCCCGCGATGCGGGAAAAGTTCGCTCTCAATATTCTGAAAATCAGTTTAAAAATTCTTTAACGTCAACGTAAGGAAGTCCAAACGCATCGGCCACGGCTTTGTAAACCACTTTTCCGGTAATCACGTTCAATCCTTTTTTAAGATCAGAATTTTCTGAGCAAGCTTTTTTCCAACCCTGGGTAGCCAATTTCAGAGCATACGGAAGTGTGGCATTGGTTAATGCAAGAGTGGAGGTATAGGGTACGGCACCCGGCATATTGGCCACACAATAATGAACCACATCATCAATTATAAAAGTGGGGTTTTCGTGTGTGGTGGGTTTGCAGGTTTCAATGCACCCACCTTGATCTACGGCTACATCTACCAGTACCGTACCGGGGCGCATGGTTTTCAGCATGTCGCGTGTAATCAGTTTGGGGGCTTTGGCACCCGGTATTAACACACCGCCAATAATCAGATCGCTGGTTTTAACAAGTTCGCGCAACGCATAATCATTACTTACCAACGTGCGTACATTTTTGGGCATTACATCATCTAAGTAGCGCAGGCGGTTAATATTTACATCAGCAATAATAACATCGGCTCCCATGCCGGCCGCCATCTTGGCGGCATTGGTGCCCACTACACCACCACCAAGAATCAATACTTTGGCGGGCATTACACCCGGCACCCCGCCCAGCAATATGCCACGACCTTTCAATGGTTTTTCTAAATATTTAGCTCCTTCCTGAATAGACATGCGGCCAGCCACCTCACTCATGGGCACTAACAAGGGAAGGCTGCCATCCACGCGCTCTACGGTTTCATAAGCCAAACATACCGACCCGGTTTTAATCATGGCATGGGCCAGCGGTTCGTACGATGCAAAATGGAAATAAGTAAATACCAGTTGATCTTTTTTAATCAATCCATATTCTTGTTCAATCGGTTCTTTTACCTTCATAATCATTTCACCGATATTGAAAATTTCTACTGCAGTGGGAAGTATGCGTGCCCCGGCACCAGCGTATTCTTCATCACTAAAGCCACTCCCTTCTCCGGCTTTGCTTTGCACATAAACGGTATGTCCGCGTTTGATAAACTCTTGCGCTCCGGCCGGAGTTAAGGCAACACGGTTTTCATTGTTTTTAATTTCTTTAGGTACACCGATAATCATAAGGCAGAAGATTAAAATTTTATTTTTTCGATGTGCAAATATAATACTAAAGAAACAAGGTCAGAAGATCAATTACACTCGATTGCAGAGTGATTTTTATCACCTTGAGCAAGGGGATGAAGGGCTGCTATTTAATTTTATGCTTATCATTAAACACCAAAATATGTTTTGAGGAATAAATGCTTTTCCTAATAAAATAGGGTGATTTTTTTCGTTTGGAACGCTCCTTACTTTTTCTCTACTTTACGACCAATATATCAGTGTGAGTCAGACAAAAACCATATCGGCCGTTTCCCACGAACAAGCGGAAATTATTCTGGCCGACTATAAACTGGCATGCGAAAGTAGAGAGGCCAGTTTGTTAGGCCGCAAAGAGGTGTTTATGGGCAAAGCCAAGTTTGGCATCTTTGGCGATGGCAAAGAAATAGCGCAGATTGCCATGGCAAAAATTTTCCGTCATGGCGATCACCGGGCGGGCTATTACCGCGACCAAACCTTTATGCTGGCCATTGGCGAGCTGACGTTGGCCAATTACTTTGCCCAGTTGTATGCACACACCAGCGTAGAGGCAGATCCGGCCTCGGCCGGTCGGCAGATGACCGGGCACTTTGCCACACGCATGCTGGATGAGAATGGGAAGCTTAAAGAGTTAAGTCAATTGAAAAATGCGAGTGCCGATATTTCGCCCACGGCTTCGCAGATGCCCCGGCTGCTGGGGTTAGCCTATGCATCTACCTTATTTCGTCAAAATAAGGAACTTCATCCCTACACAAGGTTAAGTGCTGAAGGAAAAGAAATTGCCTTTGGCACGATTGGCAATGCTTCTACTTCTGAGGGGATGTTTTTTGAAACCATTAACGCAGCAGGCGTACTTCAGGTACCTATGCTTATTTCAGTGTGGGATGACGACTATGGTATTTCCGTGCCGCAAGAATACCAAACTACCAAAGGCAGTATTTCTAAAATCCTTTCAGGATTTCAGCGATCGAAAAATGAAAAAGGGTTTGAGATTTTTGTAGTGAATGGCTGGGATTACGAAGCCCTTTGCAAAACGTATGAGCAAGCTGAAAAAATTTGCCGTATCGAGCATGTACCGGTTTTGGTTCATGTACGCGAAATGACCCAACCCCAGGGGCATAGTACATCCGGCTCGCACGAACGCTACAAATCAAAAGAACGATTACAATGGGAGCGTGAGCATGATTGCATTCTTAAAATGCGTTTGTGGATGATAGAGAAGGGAGTGGCTGGCAATGAAGAAATAGATGCCATTGAAAAAGAAGCCAAAGTAACAGCGAAGACAGCAAAAGATGTAGCGTGGAAATTATTTGCAGGCGAAATTCAGAAAAAACAAAAATCATTAATTCAATGGCTTGAAAAAGCACCCGAATTTCCGGCTATTACCGAATTAAAAAGACAGCTTGAGCAAACCGTTAATGCGGAGCGGTTAGATTCGGTACGGGCAGCCAAGAAAGCTTTGCGTGTTTTGGCAGGCAAGGAATCGCCTCTGAAAGAAGGGTTGCTTCAATGGCTGGATGATGCCGATAAAGATCATTTCGACCGGTACAATTCATATTTATACAGCCAATCAGAATGGGCTGCCCTGAAAGTAAACCCGGTACCGGCCGTTTATTCAGAAAAATCGCCTTTGCTCGATGGCCGCGAAATTCTTCAGGCTTGTTTTACGGAAGCCCTGAAACGCGATCCGTTGGTGCTGGCCTTTGGCGAGGATGTTGGTAAAATAGGAGATGTAAACCAGGGCTTTGCCGGTCTGCAGGGTAAGTTTGGCGAATGGCGCGTAACCGATACAGGCATACGCGAATGTACGATAGTGGGGCAAGGCATTGGGTTAGCCTTACGCGGACTAAGACCCATAGCTGAAATTCAATATTTAGATTACCTGTTGTATGCGTTGCAGATTATGTCGGATGATTTGGCTTGTTTGCAATACCGCACCAAAGGCGGGCAAAAGGCACCGCTTATTATTCGTACCCGCGGCCACCGGTTAGAAGGTATTTGGCATGCCGGATCTCCCATTGGGATGATACTCAACAGCCTTCGTGGTTTGTACGTGCTGGTACCCCGGAATATGACACAGGCTGCAGGATTTTATAACACGATGCTACGGGCAGACGATCCTTGCTTGATTATAGAATGTTTGAATGGCTACCGGCTCAAAGAAAAACTGCCTGATAATATTGGAGAGTTTGCGTTGCCATTGGGAGTGCCTGAAGTGCTGCGAGAAGGAACAGATGTAACGGTGGTTACCTATGGATCTATGTGCCGGGTAGTGCTGGAGGCAGCTCATGATTTAGAAGAGTACGGAATTTCTTGCGAAGTGATAGACGTGCAAACATTGCTTCCGTTTGATATAAACCACCTCATACTCGACTCCATTAAAAAAACCAATCGGGTCGTATTTGCCGATGAAGATGTGCCGGGCGGGGCTACCGCATTTATGATGCAAAAAGTATTAGAAGAACAACGTGCTTACCATCACTTAGATTCGGTTCCGGTAACCATTACTGCGAAAGAACATCGCCCTGCTTATGGCAGCGATGGAGATTATTTTTCCAAACCTAATCCCGAAACAATTTTTGAACGGATCTATGAATTGATGCGGGAAACAAATCCGGGTAGATTTCCTCTTCTTTACTAATCGTTTTTACTGCACCACCAGGTCTGCTTCTACCGTGTTGCTCACATTGCCGGCACGGTCGGTAATGGTAATATTAAATTTCAGATATTGCCCGCTAAACTTGGCAGCAAAGCCGAGGTATTCAAATTTATAAGTGAAGGATCCTTCAATCGGAGAATTTTTTCGATCGTTGGATAAATCCGGAAATGCCGCACTAAATTCGCTCGGATTACAATCGTTTACACCGGGGTCGTAATAAACAAACGGATCAGCCACATTTCTGCGGGTATAAAGACTCATATTCAGCGTGTATGCTGAAGGGTTTTGTGTGATGTAGATAGTGTCTATTTTGCTCGACCCTACATTTTTTCCAAGCTCCCAATTCACACAATCGTACGTAATAGGTATCGTTAACCCACTGAAGCCGATTTTGCGAGCTCTAAAATCAATGAATTTATAATGGCTGCCATTGCTATTAAGATCAGCCGGGTTGTTGTCAGTTGTATAGCCATAGTTTCCGTTATTGGTGGTGTCGTAAGCCCAATACCAGGGGCTCACGTATTTTCCATCGGGCCGGGCAAGATCTACGGCTCCTATCCCGATGTCTCCATTTCCATCCTTAAATTTTATAGTAATAATTAATGTATCGTAGCCTAACCCGGCACCGGTGCCTTGTCGTAAAAGAAAACTGCCCAATTGTATCTGGGGCACAACCGAATATTCGGGTTGCTTAATACATGCTCCTACCGATCCCATGAAAATCGTGATGGCCAACCAATTTCTTATCCGCCTCATTTTCTATCTTTGGATTTCAGTTACCTGCTTGTTGGAATCATTTAGTTATAACCCACCACTCACTCCTGTTAACGAAGGTAATTTCGATGATATTGCGCTTTCCCTATTCCAATATCAATACAAAAATAACCATCTTTATCAAACTTATGTAAAGGAGGTAGGAAAGGATGTTTCCAAAATTAAAACAGTACGCGATATTCCCTTTCTTCCGATCCGTTTTTTTAAGACACACCGGGTGGTTACCGGAGAATGGCACCCGGAAGTTACTTTTACCAGCAGTGCTACCACCGGCTCCACGGTAAGCAGCCACTCCCTGCCAAGTTTAGCTTCATACCTAAAAAATACTACCCATATTTTTGAATCCTTTTATGGAAGGTTAACAGATTATCATTTTTTGGCGTTGCTTCCATCCTATGTTGAACGGAAGGGTTCATCGCTGATTGCTATGATCGATCACTTTATCCACTCCGATCAATCGGGAGAATCAGGATATTTCTTAACCAATTATGAGGCATTGATTTCGCAACTCACCAAGCTAAGTAAATCAAAAAAGAAAACGATGATATGGGGAGTGTCTTTTGCTCTTCTTGATTTTGCCGAAAAATTTGAATTGGACTTAAGCGAATGTATTATCATGGAAACGGGCGGAATGAAGGGGAGAAGGAAAGAGTGGATAAGAAAAGAATTGCACGATTTTTTTGGCAAACGATTTAATAGCTCTCAGATTCATTCGGAATATGGCATGACAGAACTAATGTCGCAGGGCTACTCTCCGGCAAATGGTTACTATCACGGCCCCAAGTGGATGAAAATACTGATTCGGGATATGAATGACCCATTTGGGTGGGAGAGGCAAGGCGCTACCGGAGGGATTAATGTAATAGATTTGGCCAATGCACATTCTTGTGCCTTTATAGAAACCGAAGATTTAGGTCGTATTAATGGAAATCTTGGGTTTGAGGTGCTTGGCCGGATGGATAACTCGGATCTGAGGGGCTGTAATTTATTGTTAAACTGAAAACAGGCACAGTTTGTTTGAAAATAAAAGATTTCTAAATTTGTTAGCATCAAAACCAACCACATGAAAAAGATTATAGCTTTTGTAGCCTTGATGGCTTTTTTAACGGCCTGTAGCCAGTACACTTGCCCTACCTACAGTAAAAAAGAAATCAAACCTGCTTCAAAACGAATTTAATTTACGCTAAAGGTATTTTTTTACGTCTGTTGGCTGGATTATGTCTTCGCACATAATCAATAACCTTTCTACAACATTTTTCAGCTCTCGAATATTACCGGTCCATGGGTATTTTTTAAGTGCCTCCATTGCCTCGGGTGCAATTCCTTTATTTTTGGTGCCATAATTTTTTGATGCCTCTTGCAGAAATTTTTCTACTAATAATGGAATATCGTCTGGCCGATCGGCCAAAGGCGGAACTTTAATCACGATAACCGACAGACGATGGTATAAATCTTCACGAAAACGACCATCCAAAATTTCTTTCTTCAGGTTTTTATTGGTAGCGGCCAAAACCCGCACATCAACCACAATATCTTTTTCGCCTCCTACACGAGTAATTTTATTTTCTTGTAATGCCCGAAGTACTTTGGCTTGGGCAGGCAGGCTCATATCTCCGATTTCGTCTAAAAATAAGGTACCATTTTCAGCCTGTTCAAACTTACCCGTTCGTTGTTTTATGGCCGATGTAAAGGCTCCTTTTTCATGACCAAATAATTCGCTTTCTATGAGCTCGGCCGGTATAGCTGCACAATTCACTTCTATGAATGGAAAATTTTTTCGTTTACTTTTTTCGTGAAGTTGCCGGGCTACAAGTTCTTTCCCTGATCCATTAGGCCCCGTAATTAACACGCGGGCATCGGTAGGAGCCACCTTTTCAATCATGTTAAGTACTTCTTTTAGCGCAAGCGATGCCCCGATCATCGTGCTTTGGGTAGAGATTTTTTTTCTGAGCCGGTCGGTTTCCTGTACTAAATTTGTTTTGTCCAGCGCATTTCGCAGCGTAATTAATAGCCGGTTTAGATCGGGTGGTTTTTGTAGAAAATCATACGCACCGTTCTTTACGGCATCTACGGCAAGTTCGGTAGAACCATGTGCGGATATCATAATGAAGGCCGTATCTATTTCTTTTGCCTTTGCTTTCAGTAACACTTCCATGCCGTCTGTCTTAGGCATTTTAATATCGCAGAAGACGACATCATAATGCTCGCTCTCTAATTTGGCCAAGCCTTCTTGCCCGTCTTTGGCTTCATCTATTTGCAGGTTCAGTTCTTTTTGATCTTTTAAAATATCCTTTAAAACTGCCCGGATACTGGCCTCGTCTTCAATGATTAGAATTTTTGGCATGTTTGCTATGTGAACTAATTTTTATTTATTCATAAAAAAAGCCCTACGCAGGGCTTTAAGTGCTTCAGGTTAGGTTATCTTTTAAAACCCAATGCGCTTCCGCCACATTTGCCTCCACCGCCATCAAATGTATATTGAATGTAATAGATGCCGGTAGCATTGCAGGGATAGGCAATAGCGCTAATGAACTGACCATTGATTTTGCTGGTAGCCACTTTATTGCGGCCAGAATCAAATAAAGTTACTACAATACCATCGGTAGCTGCACCATTGGAGCAAAGGTTAATCATGTATTGTGTTCCCTTAGTGAAAACGTAGCTATATTCTACTTTTTCTTTAGATCCACCTTCACCATCTACTTTGTAGCTTTTCAAAAAATTAAAACCGGTAGCCAGCTTAGGGATGCAGGCATTGGCAAAATTTTCTGAATTACACTGGCTGGCCAAAGGGGTGCTTAATGCAATCAATGAAAGTAAAAAAACAGAAGAGATTATCTTTTTCATAAAGTTGATATTGCAGTTAGTTAGCTATTTTAGTTCGGATTGAATTGGTAATAGACGATATGTTTTGTACATCGGCATCGGTTATGTCAATAGTGGTTGTGCTGTTGTCTTTTATAACAGCTACTCCGTTTACTACTTCCATAGAAGACTCTTTATAGGTGTAGGTTATTTTTATTTTATCAAAAGCAGTTTTCAGGTCAGTTAAATCCTTCAATAACGATGCCATATTTTCATCCTCTTTATAGAATCCAAACAAAAGAACAATTTGTTCTAAAATAATTTTTTGTTCCCCAATTTTCTCTCTCAACTCTTTGCTTTTAGGGTTTTTAGAGGCCACCTGACAGGTTATTTGCATGGCTTCCAGCCATCCTCCGGTTAGCAACAATACGCTTAAATTGGCACGCCCCTGTGTTTGCAGGTAATGATTAATGCTGTTGAAATTTTGAGTGGTAATCAGTAGTAAAGAATCCAGATTTTTGCTGTTGGTAGCTAAGCGGCCAATGGTTTCAATATCAAAAAACTGACCAATATTCAACTCATTGGCTAGTGATTTAATGGAGGCCAGATATTTAATGCCATCTTTATTTTGCTGATAAATGTTGGTGTACCCCAAATCGGTGCCGTACACTCCCAAATTAATGGCTTTTTTAAAATTGCTGTTGTACTTAGAAAGGTTATCGGGGCTATTCAGCAATGAATAGTTGTATTTGGTGCCCGATTCTTTCAGTAATACTGAAATTTCTAATGGGCTTGGAATTTGTTCCAAAATACTGTTGATCACGGCCTCATCTATCGTGGGGCCTTTTTTGGCAGAATCGAGGCTATTGAGGAAGGCCTGTTCGTCCGGCTTTTTGGTTTTTCCGCAAGCAACAAGAAGGAGGGTTGCTGCGAATGCAATTATTATGCTTTTCATAACATCAAGTTGATTACAAAATTATAAATTCAATTATGGTTACAAAACTTTATTTCCTGCGGAAAGGAACAGTTACTTTGTTGGGAATCTTCATGTTGCCAAACAAATCCACCAGTTTTCTGAGCCATTCCCGATGTAAAGCCATATAACAAACAGCGGCCATACACCAGATTACTAAAATATTAAAAAGGTACGTGCTTACCGTTGCACCTAACAGGTTCTTTTCGGGTAAAAAGAAAGCGGTGCGGTAATCAACCAGGCTAGTTGGTTTAATTTCTTGAAAGATGGGGTTAATTTGCTGAATCAACCGGCCATCATATTCTAATAATCGTTCTTTCACCGATACATTCTTCACTAAATCGCTCAGGCTTTCATTGTAGTAGGTATTTTTTTCCTGATTGATATTGACTCCGCTTTTCTCGTAAAACGCCATCTTCTTTTCGATGAGATTGACATTTTCATTATAGATTTTTTGGTAGTGCTTACGGTACTCTTCAATGTAGGCATCGAGCAT
This sequence comes from Bacteroidota bacterium, assembly GCA_018267135.1. Classification (GTDB taxonomy): domain Bacteria; phylum Bacteroidota; class Bacteroidia; order Cytophagales; family Cyclobacteriaceae; genus ELB16-189. The sequence goes on along the minus strand of JAFDZA010000020.1, from coordinate 47,784 downwards.
CATGCCTTTTACTTTGGTGTACTTTAACTGACTAAAGTCTTCTTCAATATTTATTTTTTCAAAACCTGCCCGGAAAGGTTCGTTGCGCAGGTTGTCGAGTAAGATGGTTAGTTGGTGAGCTACCAGTTTTTTTACAGAATCATTTTTGTTTTCAAAATTTTCGAGTACAAACAGATTTCTTTTCTTTAGTTCATCGGCCAGGTAAGCAGTTTTATAATCGGCCTTGGCCTCTTCTCTTTCGTAGTGGTAGAAGGGATCTTCGTATTCATTGTTTTTAAATTGATAAACAGCCATGGCTTCGTAGGCCCATCGGGAAGCCATAAAATCGGCTACCAACGGCACCTTTCCTTTTGTGCTGATGATGTTATTCAGTTTATCAAAGCTAAAAAGCAAGCCACTCAATATCATTTGAGGAATGAGCAGGAGCGGAATCATTACATAAACAGTTACGGCCGAATTAAATGCCGAAGATATATTTAGCCCCAACACGTTTGCAAAACAGGAAGTAGAAAAGAGCACTAACCACATGGCGAACGTCATGCCGTGGATCTCTAAAATAAGATTGCCCACCACCACAAACATTAACGTTTGAACGGCCGAAAGCAAAAACAGAATGTTTAGTTTAGATATGAGATAGCTATTCCAGCTAAGATTTAAAAACGACTCGCGTTTCAATATTTTCCGATCGCGAATGATTTCCTCTGCACTCACAGTAAGCCCCATAAACAAGGCCACAATAATGGACATTAACAGAAATGCCGGAAAATTATCGTTAAACCGGAATACATATTCTTTTCCACCCGGGGCGCTTTTGTATTTGATAATAAACGTCAGGATAATGGCCAACAATGGAGCTTCCAATAGATTGATTAACAAGTATTGTTTGTTGCTGAGTTTGGCCAGAAAATCGCGTGTAGTAAAAATAACCGTTTGTTTTAAACGGCTGGGGATACGCAACGTGCTGGGAGGGGCTTCTTTAATGTCTGCCACCGGGTTCACATTAAAGCGTGTGCGGTACATATCGTGCCACTGCGGAGGGGTTATTTTCCGCTTGGCAGTGGGCTGCCCATATTCATCCACTACTTTCGATTCGATGATGTTAAAAATCTGCTCGGGGTTTACGTTTCCGCAGGTTTCGCATTGGCCACGGTTGCTGTCAACCTGATGCGTTGCTTTTTTAAAATAGGTTACCGCTTCTACCGGGGCACCATAGTAGGCCTGATAGCCGCCTGTATCCATGATGATCATCTTATCGAACATTTTATAAATGTCGGATGAGGGCTGGTGGATCACCACAAAGATTAACTTCCCTTTCAGGGATAATTCTTTCAGTAAGTCTATTACATTTTCAGAATCGCGCGAAGACAAGCCAGAGGTGGGCTCGTCTAAAAATAAAATAGCTGGCTCACGAATTAGTTCTAGGGCAATGTTTAGCCGTTTACGCTGGCCACCGCTTATTTTTTTATCGAGTACACTGCCTACAGTAAGATCTTTGCGCTGATCGAGACCAAGGTTTACGAGCGTATTCATAACGCGCTCGTGCAATTCTTTTTCGGTGAAATTAGAGAAACAGAGCTTGGCGTTGTAGTAAAGATTTTGGTAAACGGTAAGCTCTTCAATCAACAAATCATCTTGCGATACAAATCCGATGACACCTTCTATTTTTTCTTTTTCGGTGTGGATGTTAAACCCGTTAATTTTTATTTCCCCGGTAGAGGGTTGCTCTAAACCAGCCAGCGTAAGCAGCAACGTAGTTTTGCCGGCTCCGCTGGCGCCCATAATGCCGATAAGTTTACCGGGGCCTTCGGAAATAACCACATTGCGCAAGCCAATGGCCCCATTGGGAAATTTGAATTCTTCTATGTTGGCATTGAACGACAGTTTGGTCGTTTTTATCTCCTCGTTAAAGTGAGCCACTAAATCGCTGTAGTAGAGAGCATCGCCACCTTGTGTTTTAATGGTGCTGCCGTGCGAAAACAGGTACACTTTATTGGGCTGCATAATGAAGCCGTTGAGCATATTCGATTGCTCGCCCAGGTATTTACTAAAATACATGTCCACGCTTTTTACACGCAGAAAGACCAACTGGCCTTCAATATGGGCGTGGGCATGCTTTTGGTTTTCGGCCGATTTACTTTCGGCTGAATTGACTAACAAAACATCTTTAAAATTAAGGTCTTCTACTTTTTCGGCAATGATAAATGTTTCAACTAATTTGTATTCTTCTTGCCCGATGTTAAATACAGTGGAAACGGTATTGATAATTTCAATCCGCTGCGGAGTAAAATTTTTGTCAGAGCCGATCAGCTCCAGCAATTTGATTAACACCACTACCTTTTGCTTCTGCGTTAATGTTTTATTTATTTTCTTGCAGATGCCTAGTGTCTTTACAGAATCTTTTACGGAAGTAAGTTTGTTTTTTTCATCATCGCCTTTCCCTTGTTTGTTGTAACCGGAATACTCATCGTACAATACGAGGTATTCCTTAATGGTGTCCTGATCAAGTTCTTGCTGAAAGAAGTTAATGACAAACTGACGCTCATTTTCGGTTACACCGCCATCTTGTTTGGTAATGATGGCAAACAACTGCGTAAGCGCCTTTAGTATTTCCTCACTCATGAGTAGGGGAGAAGGTTATCAAGCCACCGGTAATCATTTCTCATATTTTTTTTAACGATTACCAGTAGCTGTTCACCGGTTATTATTTTTAATAGGTCTTAAATTCAAACGGAATTTCTACCAACTCAGAAAATTCCTGGCCGGCCTCTTCCATGTCTTCATCATCATCATGAAAATACCAAAGTATTTTCATGCCCTTGATGTCTTCCAGAGCAGAAAGCACATCCAGTATAAGTTTAGATGAGGCCGTATTGAAATACTCCAGTTTAAAAGTAAAATCGGTATTGGCATTAGACTCAGCACCGTAGGCTTTAATCCATTCTAACACAGGTCTGTAAAATTCGGCTGAATCTTCGGGGAGCGAGCGTCCGCTGATTTCAAAAATGCCATTCTTTTTATCCAGCAAGATGGTAGGGGTATCTTCTGTTCCTTTAAGATTTAATATGTCCATGATTGATGTATTTATAAGTTAATAGATTATTCTTTTTCGCGCGAGATATTCACTTTCAGGCAGAAGAAGTCGTGGTCGGCATCCATGGGGGCAAACACAAATTCCAATTTCTCGCCCGACTTACGAGCCATATCTACAAAGCCAAGCCCGGCACCTCCTTTTTCAGAGATTTGCGTGTTTTTGATAATCTCTTTATACATTTCTTTTAAACCTTCTTTGTCTTTACTGTTCAGGTCATCAAGGTTTTTGGTGAGTTGGGCTACCTTATCTTTTTGAATGGGGTTGCCAGTCATGACCGAATACTGCTTGTCGTCTCGGCTGATGAGGAAGATGGCGCTCTTGCTCAGGAGCGAGCCGGCACGCATGCCTTGTTCACTGCTGTGCCGGACAATGTTTTGAAGGGCCTCCACCATTACGTTGAAGACTTTTCTTTTAATGCTTGAGTCTTCTCCGGAAGAGTCAAGGTTTCGCTCGGCCATAGAAAGGATTGACTTGGTGGTTTCCTGGGTGAAGTCGCCTTCATAAACCAAGATCACCTTTTGTGCCATCATGGCGCGGTGCAACTCATAAATATAGTTCATTGCTTGTGGGATTGAAGTTCCGAAATTTAAAATTTAAAATTTAATTCCAATTAATAATACGTCATCTGTTTGTTTGTGTTCGCCTTTCCAGGCCTCCCATTCCTGATCAAAGATAAGGGAGGCATCTGTCATGGTCATATTATGAATCCGTTCAATAATTTCGCGTGTTTTCTTAGGGCCAAATTTACGCACTTCGGAGCCGCCAAACTGATCTGGAAACCCGTCTGAACTGAAATAGAATGAATCGCCTGTGCTTAACTGAAGTTTGGTGGTGGTAAAGTTGGTTTGGTTTTTATAAATACCACCCCCAATCGGGAATTTATTTCCTTTTACTTCATCCATTACTCCGCCTTTCATGAAATAGAGCGGGCGGTGGGCACCGGCATACTCTACGGTGTGTGTTTCGGTATTGATGCGGCAAAGAGCAATATCCATTCCGTCTTTCGTGGCGGAGTCGTCTTGGTCTTGGCGCAGGGTTTGTGTTACGCCTTCGTCTAAAAGATCTAATATTTTTCCCGGTTCGGTAATTTTTCTGGAACGCACAATGTCGTTCAGCAGGAAGTAGCCAATCAGCGACAACAGGGCGCCCGGCACTCCGTGCCCGGTACAATCTACTGCGGCAATAAAAATATCGGTTTTAGTTTGCACAAACCACGGAAAATCTCCGCTTACTACATCGCGTGGTTTATAAAGTATAAAGGAATCGGGCAATACTTTATTGATTAACCGGGTATTAGGCAAAATCGCGTTTTGAATGCGCTTGGCATAATTGATGGAGTCGTTTATTTTTTTGTTTTTATTTTGAATCTCAACCTCAATTTCTTTGCGCTCGGTAATGTCGTGCGACACCATCAACACTGATTCAATATTTTTCTGTTCATCGTATTCCGGAATAGCATTTACCTGCATGATGCGCTTTCCCATTTCAGAGGGGAAATCCATTTCCTGGGCAATGGTATTGTTAGTGGTATTTACTTGTTCTACAATAGAGAGCCATAAATCAAGCACACCGGTATCTAACTCGGTTTCCTTTACTTTTTTGTTCAGGAATTGATGTGGCGATTTTCCTGTATAAGTTTGAATAGTGGGGTTGATGTACGATATGGCACCTTGTTCGAGGCGAGTAATAAGATCGGGCGAGTTTTCAGAGAGGGCTTGCATTTTACTGCGCATACGTTGCTCTTGTTCAGCCCTTCTGCGTTCGGTAATATCGCGCGAGTTTAAGATGTATCCCCGAATGGCCCGGTTATTCATAAAATTGGTACCCGTAGCCTCTAACCAGATATAGTTTCCATCTTTGGTTTGGTATTCATACTGTACCGTTACCTTTTCATCCGGATTTTCGCGCAAACTCCGGAAGAGATTTTGTACTACTTCAATGCTGTTAGGGTGTACCTTTTCAATATCGTTGCTGCCCTGCATTTCTTTCTGGCCATACCCGAAAATACTTTCTACCGAGGGGGAGATGTAACGGATGGTTCCGTCTTCTTCGTAGATAGTAATTACTTCTGATGCATTTTCCAGTAAAAGTTGTGTGCGTTTCTGGGTTTGGTTTACTTCCTCTATCTGTTCTTCCAGCAGGGTGTTGCTCCGTTTCAATTCTTCTTGGGTGGCCTGCATCTCTTCAGCATTTTGGCGCAACACTTCTTGTTTTTCCTGTAGCTCGTTACTGAGTTGCTGTGACTCGGTAAGCAGTTTGCGGGTACGCTCATTTACTTTGATGGTGTAGATTGTACGGGCCAGAATAACGCTTAATTCCTGCACGAATTTTACCTGCAAGTCATCAAACTTTTTCATACCGGCAAATTCCAGCAATCCATATACTTCTTCATTTGTGATGAGCGGCACAATAAGGATGCAGTTGGGTTTTTGCTCGCCCAAAATTCCGGACGTAATGGATAAATAATCATCCGGAATTTCCGTACGCATAACGGTATCTTTTTCGGCCGCTGCCTGCCCTACTAAACCTTCGGCAAACCGAAATGTTTTCTTTAGATATTTTTTCCGACTGTAGGCAAAACTAGCGCGAATCTCTATCAGCATCTGCCCGCGGTCGTCCTTATTAACATCATAAAATACGCCCTGAATGGCTTCGATCCGGTCGGCTATGAAGTGGATCACATCATTACCTAAATCATCGACCGAATCATGAGCTCTTAGGATTTCCGCTACTTCGGCTACTCCACGCACAATCCAGTTGCGCTCTTTTTCTCTTCTCTCATTTTGGATGAGGTCATCGCGCATGTGCAGCAAGGCCTGACCTAATGTGTCATTTTCGCTAACAGGCTGAAAGGGTGTATCTAATTTGCCTTCGCCCACATTCTTGGCAAACTCGGCACTGCTTTTCAGGTTTTGTACTAATGAATTTACTTTGCCAGACATCTGTCCAAATTCATCGCGCGTACCGGTGGCTGTGTTTTCGGGTAATACACCTTGCGATACCAATTCTAACGTGCGCCCCATGTTATTCAAGGGCTCGGTTAATGAGCGCGATAGTAGTGCTGCCAGTGCCCAAGCCAACAATAGAAGTACGGCTGCTGCTTCCAAGTATATTTTTATTAGTTCTTTGCCCTGACTTTTTAATTCATCGGTATCAATTTTTACGACCAATCCCCATCCGGGCTGGGCTATTTTTCTAAAAATTTTTAAGGTTTCATTCCCCCGGTAATCCGGGCTGATGCTCAATCCATTTTCTCCGGCCAGCGCTTTTTTTAGTTCACCGCTAGCAGCACTGTTATTGGTAATTGGCTTTAAAAAAGCTCCCGGGTCATTTCGCAGCGGGCTGACGATGATGACATGTTTTGATACCGGATCTATTTGCCCCAGATAGCTTTCGCCTGTTTTTCCAATGTTGCCGGTTGCCAGTTTTTGATAGAGTGGATCGAGGTCAATTTTAAAAGCAAGCAGCTTATCGGCCAGGGACACCGCAGCAAATAGAAAATATTTTTCTTTTTCTTTTTTTACGGCACTATATTGAAGGGAGGAGGCAGCGCGATCAAAAAAACTTTTGTCGAGGTTGGCCAGTAAACTTCCTTTGGGGTTTTCGGTATCCGTAGATACAATTACATTGCCCTCTTTATTCAGTACATACACGGCCTGGAATGTATAAACTTCGCGCAGGGAGTTCAGTGTTTTGCTGAGGGAGTCAGGGGCAGAAGAAATGATTTGCCTAATGGACTCGGATTGTTGCAAGAATTTAGCTGTTGTGCTGATGTGCTCGAAGAAATGATTGGTAAGCAGCGCTTGTTGGTCCGCCACGGCCGTCAGGCTGGCATTCAGTTTGTCTTGCTCTGCGCTTACGTTTAGCCGGTAGGTAAAGACTGAAAATGCCACGGCTACCATGGCCACCAGCAACACGATGAGCCCCGTTATCTTAGCACTTATTTTTAAATTTTTAAACATACGCTATCCTTCAAAATTAAATCTCGCTCAATATACCGATACCTTCTTCTACTTGTTTTTTTACAGCCTCGCTCAATGCAGAAAACGTAGCAATTTCGATTACGCCAAGTACATTATTTTCTTTTTTTATAGGAAAAATGAAAAGATACTTGGGTAATGCGTTGCCCAGACCACTACCGATGCGGGCTGCATAGCCTTCGGGTAGCTCGTCTAAGTATAGGCTCTTGGCCGTGGCGGCCACCTGGCCTATTAATCCTTCGCCTGCCTGAAAGGAGGGAGGTGTTTCGCCTTCGTTCAGTACCAAGGCAAAGCCGTGTGTCATACTCAGGCTCTTATCTTTTTCAAGTTGGTAGAGTGCGCCCTGCCCGGCATGGAGTTGGTGGCAAATGTTATTGAGTGCAGCTTGCCATTTTTCTTCTTTAGATTTTGCTTCTTTAATTTTCTCATGAAGAAGAGGAACGGCAAAATGGCTTGAAGTATGTGTGTGGTCTGCCTTTTGCGCTGCGCTATGGATATTTTCTGTTTTTTTGTCAAGATAAACAATCACTTCTTTTTTAGACAGACGGGTATAGTGCAGGGCCAGGTAGCTAAAGGCAAAGACGAGCCCGATAACAATAAACAATCGGATAAAAATGAAGTCGGCCCGGTGTGAGTCGATCATTCCACCTTTAAAAACGAGATCGTATTTTAGAGTGGCTAAAAAGTAAACGGCCAGCAGCAGAAACCCGAAGAAGCAAACTGTTACCAAGCGGTTTACTTTATGAGAGTCTTTAAAAAATTGTTGAATTTGTTCAATCATCGGTATAGTTTATCTAATTCATTCATCAAACTTACGATTTCATCCGTCTTTAGCACATAATCTATTTTGGTAAGCGATAGGGCTGCCCGCGGCATGGTGTCAATCATACATTCAGTAGGTTCTTGCACAACCGTAAGCCCTCCCCGGTCTTTAATGTGCTTCATACCCAATCCGCCATCGCGGTTAGCGCCCGAAAGCAAAATACCGATCAATTTTTCGCGGTACACATAAGCGGCTGTGCTCAGCGTAATATCGATAGCCGGCCTCGAGTTGTTTACCATCTCTTCGGTGCTCATAGCAAAATAATTTCCCAGTTCTACGGACATATGGTAATTAGAAGGAGCCAAATAAACTCCGCCTTTTTTTATCTGTTCTTTGTCGTGCGGCTCTACGACCGGGAAAACACTTTTTATAGAAAGGGCTTCCACGAAGCCATTGCGCACGTGTTTCAGCCGGTGCAGGCACATAATGATGGGCAGCGGAAAGGTTTTGGGCAACTGTGCTAATATTTTCGTGATGCCCTGAAAACTCCCGGCCGATCCACCTATAACAACGGCCTTATAACTGTTATTGAGACTGAACCTGCTCATCGCCCGGCTTAATCTTTTATTTTCTTATACACTTTCTCTTCATTGTTCACCACTAAAAAGCGGTTGGCTACATCGCACCAGATCAACGATTCTTTAGACCCAATGGCTAAGTAGCCGTATTTGAACAAACTGGCATGAAACTTCTTAAGTACTTCATTCTGCAACGCCTGGTTGAAGTAGATCATAACATTGCGGCAAAGAATAAGATCGAACTTATTAAATACTTCGCCTAACACCAGGTCGTGCCTGCGGAAGGTAACATTGGCCAAGAGCCCTTTATCAAAAATCACTTTTCCGTTTTCTTCTTTGTAATAATCGCGGAGCGACCACTTGCCTTCATACCGGATATAGTTCTTTTCATTGATCTCCATATTTTTTACCGGGTAGGATATGGCTTTGGCTTTTTCTAAAATGGTAATATCGAGGTCGGTGGCAAATAAAGACACTTGGTTGTGGATACCCATTTCGCGCAGCAAGATGGCCATGGAGAGTACCTCTTCGCCAGAGGAGCACCCCGCGTGCCAAATATTAAATGTTTTGTGGTTGAGCAGAATATCGGGTATGATTTCATCGCGCAAGGCGCGCCAAAAACCGGGATCGCGAAACATTTCGGTTACGTTTACCGTCAGCTCATCTAAAAATTCATTGATGAATGAAGGTGATTCGCTCAGGCGCTTGATCAGCGACTCAATGGTAAGGTTTTTTAATTCGAGTATGCGCAGAATCCGCCTCTTAAAAGAAGACATAGCATAGTTGCGGAAGTCATAGCCGTGCCGGGTATGAATCAACTCTGTAATGCGCTTGAGGTCGTTAATGTCGATATCAGTTATCACAGGGGTATAAGATCAGGCTTCAAAAAAACAAAAATAATGGCAGCCTTGCAGGCTGAAGGGTAGAATATAGCATAAATATTACATGGGTTGCATCCTTTGGTTTTTACTCTAACGATTCTTTTCCAAAACTTACGGGCATCAGGAGGTTAGCTGTTGCTTTTAGCCATTTACCGGCTTCGCCCATCATAATTATTTCAATGGGTTTCTTTTGCCGAGCTTCAAATTCAAGTAAAACCTGGCGGCAGGCACCACAGCATGTGGCAGCTGCTAACTCTTTGTGGTTTTTCTTGTGCGCCACCACGGCCAGTTTGGTTATTGTTCTGCCCGCATGTGCAGAAGTGGCTGCGTATAAGGCCACCCGCTCGGCACACATGCACAAAGGAAATGAGGCGTTTTCCTGATTGGCCCCGGTTATCACTGTGCCGTCATCCAGCATCAGAGCGGCTCCTACGCAAAATTTAGAGTAGGGCGCATAAGAAAAGGCCGTTGTTTCTTTTGCTTTATGCACCAAGTATTTCGACTCGGAATCGAGATCCTCTAAGTGCTCAAAATACTGAATCGTGGTTGCCATAAAACAGGTGATGCAGAAAGTTAGTTAAATTCTTGAAAAAGAGATAAGGGCTGCTAATATTATGCAATACCGGGAAACTGGTAATTTTGAGGTATGAAAAAAATTCTTGTATTAGGAGCCGGCCGTTCTTCTTCAGCCTTGATTTCTTATTTAATAAAGTATGCACCGGCTCATGATTGGCAGGTAACCGTGGCCGATTTCTCTCAAAAGGCGGCAGCCGAAAAGATTCATTCTTCGCCTTATGCCAGGGCTATTGAATTTAACATAGAAAACGCGGAGAACAGCCGGGTAGTTATCAGTCAGGCCGATGTAGTTATATCACTTGTTCCGGCTGTTCTTCATCCCAAGGTAGCACGCATTTGTTTACAGGAAGGAAAACACTTGATGACCGCCAGCTACGTTTCAGACGAGATGAAAAGCCTGCACACGGAAGCAAAATTGAAAGGCCTCTTATTTCTCAACGAAAGCGGACTTGATCCCGGTATAGACCACATGAGTGCCATGCAGGTAATTACTAAAATTAAACAAGCAGGCGGAGAGGTGTATTCTTTTGAATCTTTTACCGGTGGGCTGATCGCCCCTCAAACCGAACCTGATAACCCCTGGCGATATAAGTTTACCTGGAACCCGCGCAATGTGGTGATAGCCGGCCAGAGTACGGCCAAGTTTTTGCAAGACGGAATGTTCCGGTACATTCCATATCAGCAACTATTTACCCGCACCACCCCCATATCCGTTCCCAGTTTGGATGAATACGATGGCTATGCTAACCGCGATTCATTAAAGTATGCCGAGGTGTACGGGCTGCAAAATTGTCAAACTATTTTGCGTGGAACCCTGCGAAACAAAGGGTATTGTCGGGCCTGGAATATTCTGGTTCAACTAGGCTGCTGTGATGATACGTTTAAAATGGAGAATGTGGAGACCATGACCCACCGACAATTTATGGCTTCATTCATAGGAACCGAAAAAAATGTAGAGCAAGAGATTCTGACGCAGTTTAATATTGCCGGGCATGGCGAAGAGATGAAGCGTTTGATTTGGAGTGGTTTTTTTTCCGATGAAAAAGTTGGATTAGCAGAAGGCACTCCGGCTCAAATTTTAGAACATATACTTAATAAGAAATGGAAGCTTAACTCAGGCGATAAAGATTTTATTGTGATGTGGCATCGTTTCAGATACAACTTGCATGGGGAAATGAAAGAAACACAAGCATGGCTGACCGCCACGGGCGAAAACGAAACTCATACAGCCATGGCCAAAACAGTAGGCTTACCGCTGGCCATGGCCACCCGGCTATTGCTACAAAACAAAATAGAGAGCCGAGGCGTGGTGATTCCGGTAGGGGATGAATTTTATAATCCGATCTTGAAGGAATTGAGCCAATGGGGTGTAGAACTAAAAGAGATAACAAGACCGGCTTATAACGAATAACCTTTTCTCCGTATTTTTTGTCAATGCATAGACAGGTATTATTATCGGTGGTACTCTTTATTACCCAAGAAGCATTAGCTCAGGAATGGGTAAAAGAATATTACGAAAAAGGCCATGTAAAAGCCGTTGGTCAAATAATGGCTGGAAAAAAGGAAGGCGAATGGGTTTATTACTACCCTTCCGGAAAGAAAAATTCTATTGAAAATTATAGGGGAGGAGTACTTCACGGAGAAGTAATTTATTTTTATCCAACCGAAACCGTACAAGGAAAAGAAATTTGGCAGGAAGGAAAAATGCAGGACTCTGCCTGGTATTTCCATTCAAATGGAAAACTAAAAAGTAAAGGCCGTTTTCAAGAATCGCAATATGATGGCTTATGGAAACACTATTTCAGCATTGGAAAATTAGAACGGATAGTAAATTACGAAAACGGCCTGCCCGAAGGCAACACTTTTGTGTATAACGAAAACGGGTATCTCGTTCAGGAAGGGAAATATCATCAAGCTTTAGAGGAAGGCGAGTGGAAATTTTATGATGATGAAGGCCGGCTTCGGTTTATAGGAAGTTATCAATCGGGGAAACCGGTAGGAATATGGTACGAAGTAAAGAACGGCAAGAAAAAAATTTACAAAAAATACGGAGGTTAGAATTCTTTTTTAAGGCTGAGAAAAAAGCCGCTGTGCTGTTGGTTGGTAATGGAATATTCCGTTCGGATTACAATATCGTAAGCACTGTAAAAATCAAAGCCCATCCCTACGCTGCCAATTACCGTGTTTGTAAATGAAGTGTTGATCGGTTGCAACTGGTTAGTGAGTATATCGCGGTAGTTTTGGTAGTAAGGGTAATTTTGTGCGTACCCCCAGTCGGTGTAGGCCTTTAAGTAAACCGACAACGGAAAATACTGCAGTTGTTCTTTGGGCAGCCCTCTCATATTCCACACTCTATAAAAAATTCTCTTTTTTAAAGTGGTTTTATTCAGCACAAAAGCCGGAGTTTCAATCACGTATTTTTCAAATCCTCGCACATACTGCTTGCGGTAGCCCATGCCGCTATACAGTGCATAGGGTTGGTTGGTTGGCATTACCCAATACCCGCCCGTGTAATTCGATAAAAAAAATTTATGGGGAAGCTCTATATGTTTGGCATAGGAAAGACCGATTTCTAAAATACTAACCGTACTGCCGAAACCCAGACCGGTCTGGCTGATATACCCGGCTACCTGGTAGCCGTGCAGCGGGTACTGCACAATATCGCGGTGCTCGGAGTTAAAACTATAATTTATAAAACCATATTGCAGCGACAGGCGATTTTGCCCAAAGTAGTTGCTGTTGAGCGAGTCTATTTTATAATTAATGGAATTGTTTCGGTAACCAGCTTGCAGGGCGTGTGTTTCAAAAAAAGATTTTCGATAAAAGTAAGTGATAGCCCCACCGGTAGAAATCCGTAACGGCTTGGTGTATTTGAAATACTGCAAAATGTGGTTGTCAGTAAAGTAGGCTAAATTTTTGGGCTCGGTATAGTCAAAACTGAAGGCAAGACCTTGCTTTTGTTTACGGTCTATGTACGGAATACGGTACGATAGATCGAAGCGCTGTGTAAATCCAAACTGGGCAGTGAGGGTTAATGTTTCATTGCGTCCCCGGCAGTTAAAGCGAGTCAGACTCAGGCCGTAGTTTATGCGACTGGGGTCGTGGCCATAGTTGTTCCACCACTCGCTGAAATTACGATCTGAAAGTTCGAAGATGGGAATGGGCCAGATGTACCAGCGCTCGGCTACCTCCACAAGTAAGTCGAGCCGGTTATCGGGCAGTTCTAAAGCCGTTACGCTAACGGTGTGAAACAGGCGAAGGTTATAGATTTTGCGTTTGTCCCACAGCAACTCATGCGGTAGCCGTTTAAAACTGATGGTGTCGCCTGCTTTCAGGGTAAGCTCCCTTAAAATGATCCGGTCTTTGGTTGTTTTGTTGCCAATAATCAGAATCCGGTTTACAGTAAGAATCCGCGAAGAATCGGCTGTAACCAGCGTATCGGCATCTCCACCCAACATCCCCCATAATCCTACGATCAGTGCCAGCATGAACTAATAAATCATCAGGTATGGGAAGCGGCCGGCTTTCGGTACGAACGAACTAAAATATACACACCTACCAGCACCATCGGAATACTTAAAATTTGCCCCATGTTTAAGGTCATTTGGTCTTCAAATGAAACCTGATTGATTTTGAGGAATTCGTAACCAAAACGCAAACTCCAGAGAATCACCATGAATATTCCAAAAATCCTTCCTTCGGGTAAATTGATTTTGTACCTCGACCAATACCAAAATAAGAAGACAAATAAAACGAAGCACGACAGCGATTCGTACAACTGAGCCGGATGCCGGGCAATACCAAAAGTTTGCACGCGGGCAGAATAAGCGCCCTCGCTTCCTTTTATAACATCGTATTGAAGCGGATGAAGATTCGGCTCATCTACAAACTCGGTATATTGAGCCAGGTAGTATTTTACGTTGCTCGTTACGAAGGTGCGGGCTTGTTGTTCATCCACTCCCTGTTTAAAGAGCAGTAAAATATTTATGGGCACCCGTCCGTCTTGCCCGTTGGGCAGGTTGGTTTTTTTTACGGTTATATAGTCTACCAGATCTTTTGCGTTGGCATCTTGTGTGATGGACTCGGTTACCCGGTTAATAAATACCACGCTCAACGGATTATCGGATGGCTTGCCTATGATTTCAGAATTAAAAAAATTCCCCAACCGGATAAAGCAGCCCGTCAGACACACCAATATTACAATCCGGTCGAGCACTTGCAGATAACTTTGATTGGGCCTGTTTCTGCGTTCTATAAAAAAACCAAATTTCTTTTTGGTTTGCACCGACCCTTCTTGCCCGGCATCGCCTTTTAGATCTACTTCCTTTTTAGAGAAACGGATAAGCCAGGAAGAATAAAGCCACAGGCCAAATAAAATACCAATGGCTGCCCCGTGGCTGGCCAGACCTTGTAAGCCGGTAAACTTAAATGGATGAAATTCAAAAGGAAGAAAAACACTGAGTGGATCTTTCCATAACATGGTGGGCTCATAAAAAATAATATGACCTAAGCGCGCGCCCAAGATGGTGGCAATCATCATATTAATAGTGAGTGTATCAACATCGCGTTCCGGTTTGCCCTCCTGACGATACATATAATAGAGTATCTGCTGGCAAACGAGAAACCCCAGCGCAAAGAGCAAGCCGTACCAACGCAGCGCAAAGGCACCGATCGACATAATCTCAGGGCTGCCATTCCAGATAATAAAATTGAGCATAAAGATAAGTTAGTAATGGATGAGTGAAGACGGTAAAAAATGGTTGTTTAGGGGGCAAAGATAAGCGATCGGGCGCAATGACAAAGAGCGTCAGAGATTGTCTAACTCATCTAACTCCTCTTTAAATCCACTGCTTAGAATGGGAAAGCGGCACCAACTCCGGGGATCCACATTCAGGTCGTCAAAATGAAAAGACGGAGCGATGCGTTCTCGTTTCCATTGATTGACAGACCATAGTCTGAAAAATTTTTTTATGTGATTTTTAAGTTCCGGGCGATCAGGGTATTTTTTTGCGAGTTCCAGATATACGTCAGCCGGCTTTTTGCGGTCGCGAATGCCCAAACGTTCAATCTCTACTAAAACAGGATAAGGCATTAGATCTTTTTCATCTGTTTGGGCCCGCTCCAGCGGTCGCAGCTCGGCTGTAGGCTGCAGCGTATTTACAGCCTGCAGGCCGCTATATCCTAATTCTTTCTCGGCCCACTTCAGCCACTGTAAAATAAAGGGTTTATCTACTCCTGCAATAGGCGCCAGGCTACCGCTGGTGTCGCCATCCATGGTGGCATAGCCCACATCGCCCTCGCTACGGTTAGACGTAGTAAGTAAAATATGTTGCTGAATGTTGGCCAGCATCCAAATAATGGGCGAGCGAGCCCGCGCCTGAATATTTTGCCGGGCAATGTCATCAGTTTCCCACGTTAGCTTTCGCTGAAGAACTTGTTCAATTTTTGATTCATACGATTTTACTTCATCGTCAATTGCCCAATGAAAAAAACTAGCCCCGATTGATTCGGCCAATTGTTTAGCGGCCTGAAAGGTAGAGGCCGATGAATTAACGGTGCTTTGGTAGGCGCATGAAAGGAGCATGTTGACGGCTTCCTTTTCATTTGATACCAAGGAGATATTTAATTTTTTACAGAATACCGACCAGCCCAATTCCCGGCTGGCCAGGCGCACCATTTCGGCTACGAGAATAGCGCAACAGGCAGAGTCAGCACCTCCGCTCAGGCTGAGCACAAAACCTTTGGCCCGGCTTTTTCTGAGATAATCAAATAAAGCCAGCGAGGCGGCCAAGCCAAATTCTTCGTTTTTTTCTTTCGAATCAGTCCACACCTGAACCGGGGTGGCCTGCGGGTTATCAAAATTTATTTCGGCCGTGAGCAGGTTGTAGTTTTTAAATGACAGCCTTTTGTTTACAGCTACGAGTTGTTTTTGTTGGGCAATCACAATATCGCCATCGTACACCAGGCGGCCGGCTTCATTGCCAAGCTGGTTTACAAAAACATAAACACATCCAAATTGAGAGGCGCCTTCTAAAACCACTTGGTTTTCCCGGTCGGTACTTTTCCCAAAAGCAAAATGGCTGGCGCTGCCATTCAATATCAGGTCAACGGCTTGCTTTTTAAATTGATACCCCGGTCTTTTTTCTTTTGCCCAGCCATCCTCGCAAATTTCTATTCCCACTTTAAGGCCCAATACATCATAGACAAGATCGCCCACCCAAACCGACTGCCCGCCCAGAGTTACTTCTTTTTTTTTGCCGGCTGGCCATGGAGCAAACCAACGAGGTTCGTAATGAACACCACCGGCCGGCAGGTTTTGTTTTAACGTGATACCTAAAATTTTTCCGTTGCTAACGAGAGCCGCCCCATTAAATGTTTGGCCATCCAGCCGCAAAGGCAGCCCCACATAAACACAGATATCATGACAATGACTAGCAATAAGCCATAACTTCTGAAAAGCCTTTTCGCTGAGCCAATCACTTAAAAAAACATCTTCGCATCCATAGCCGGTAATGCACAACTCGGGCAGGCAAAGGATTTTTACTTGTTCTTTTTTTGCAGCTTCAATCGCTTCCAGAATATTGAAAAGGTTGTTTCCCCAGTCAAAAGGTGTTTGATTAAGGGTGGCTCCGGCAATTTTTAAAATACGGTCGGTCATTTTCTTTTAAAACAAGCATGCAAGTTAATTTCTTCTCAGGGCAAAACAATTTTAGCTTTCTACGTCAGCTTGGGCCGGGTTAGCTTTCTTTTAAATTGTAGTGGTCAGTACTTATTTTTGCTGATCATGAAAAGATCAAAAAAAATTTTTGCCGCTTTAGCAGTGGTATTTGTGGCGATGCTTATTTATACCGCCTACGACATAAGTCAGCGCACTACTTTTCCGGGAGCTAAATCGCACCCTAAAGATCAGATTAAAAAGCCTTTTTCTGAGAAAGACTCGTTAAAAAAGGACTCTCTAAAGTCGGTTTATCGTTAAAAACGACTGTTTAACAGGAAAAATTTCGCTTGGTCGGTTAGCTGCTTGCCCCACAGAAGGCCCCCCTTACCTTAGCATCAGATTAAAGCCAACTATAGACAAGATTATCCCCCGGGGTCCAGGACTTTGGGGGATTTTCTTTTTCTATCCATTTGAGTAAATTAGTACTCGTAAAAACAATATGACATGGCAAGGTTCTTTTCACTTTCTATGGCGTTGATTTTTGTGCTGCAGGCTCATGCTCAGAAGTTTTCGTCAGATAAGGGGTTCATCAAATTTTTTTCGAGTGCGGCTATCGAAGATATAACCGCTATCAACACGATGGCCAGCAGTATTTTTAATGAAGAAACCGGTGAAGTGGTTTTTTCGGTGCCGATCAACGAGTTTAAGTTTGAAAAATCGTTGATGAAAGAGGACTTCAACAAGAAATACCTGGAATCCGAAAAATATCCTAAAGCCACCTTCGAAGGAAAAATATCGGGTTATGCCGTACCCGTTTCGGGCGAGCAGAAAGTGGTGGCTTCCGGGAAGATGGTTATTCATGGAGTTGCACGCGATGTAGAGATTCACGGGTCTATTCAGAACGACAACAGCTATATGGTGGTGAAATCTAAATTCGTGATCAAGTTTAAGGATTATGATGTTGAAGTTCCTCAACTGCTGTGGCAGAAAATTACCGAACAGGTAGAAGTTACGGTCGAGTTTAAATACAAATTACTTTAAGTTATTCCCTTCAAAACTGCTCTGAATTTTTTTTTGGAATTAACGCAATTGCTTTGTTAGTTTGAGCCTACCCAACATAACCCGGCTGCGCGTTGCTCCTCGCTTTCATTATTTTTTATCTTCTGCTTACCATTGCCATCGGGTATTGGGCTTCGAGGCGTGTAAAGAATACAGGCGATTTTATGCTGGCCGGGCGCAGCCTTCCGCTTCCGCTCAGTGCTGCGGCCTTGTTTGCTATTTGGTTTGGATCGGAAACGGTATTTGGTGCTTCGGCCGAATTTTTAAAAGGAGGTTTGTATTCGGTTATCGAAGATCCTTTCGGGGGTGCCTTGTGCCTGTTGCTGTTCGGACTTTTTTTTGCCCGCAAGTTATACAACAAAAACCTCCTTACGCTGGGCGATTTTTTTGAAACCCGGTATGGCAAGCGCACCGAACTTATTGCCAGTTTTTTTCTGGCCGTGCCTTATGTTGGGTATATCGCTGCCCAGTTGGTGGCCCTCGGTTTAATTTTAAATATCGTGGCTGGCATACCCGTGTGGCAAGGGGCTGTCTTAGCGGCCGGCATAGTTACGTTTTATACATTTATCGGGGGTATGTGGGCTATTTCGGTTACTGATTTTTTTCAAAGCATTGTTATCATTTTTGGATTAATTACACTGGCTATCATTTTAGGAAATAAATCGGGCGGGGTAGTTGCTGTACTTAATACCATGCCCTCGGGTACGTTTCGTTTTTTACCAAAACCGGAGTTTAAGGAAGTAATGATCTACCTAAGTGCCTGGTCTGTATTAGGACTCGGTTCGCTGCCATCACAGGATATTTTTCAGCGAGTGATGTCTTCGGGTTCGGTAAAGATTGCGGTGCGTTCGTGTTTTATAGCCGCGGCTATGTATTTAACTATTGCTTTGTTGCCGCTCTTTATCAGTATGTGTGTAAAGCATCTCTACCCGGGGTTTTCGCAGGGCGATGCTCAGCTTGCGTTGCCGCGCATGGTATTGGCTCATACCAATATTTTTGTGCAAGTACTTTTCTTCGGCTCCTTGCTTTCGGCTATTATGAGTACGACCAGCTCTGCCCTGTTGGCTCCGGCTGCTATCTTTTCTGAAAACCTGATCCGGCCTTTAGCCAAAGAACGGCTTTCCGACAAACAATTGCTGCTCGTTACCCGATTATGTGTATTATCATTTAGTATTGTAGCTACGGTTATGGCCTGTATGCGATCGAATATATACGAGTTGGTGGGCGAGTCGTCCATACTGAGTTTGGTTTCTTTATTTGCTCCGTTAGTGCTTGGGTTATATTGGTCGAGAGCCAATAGCTTAGGTGCTTTTCTGGCCATGGCAACCGGCTTAATCACCTGGATTATTTTTGAAATGTATGAATCAGGGTGGCCCAGTTTATTGCCGGCAACTTTAGTTAGTTTTGTTGCCATGATTTTGGGAAGTTTGTACGGACAAAAAAAATAAAAATATGATTACAATTGAATTAAGCCGGGTGAATGAGGGCTGCGCGATGGAAGCGGTTAATGAATCGGGTCAAAAAATTTTGCTGGATGGATCGCCAGCCGATGGCGGGCAAGACCTGGGCATGCGCCCTATGCAAACATTGCTGGCAGCGATGGGTGCGTGCAGCGCCATAGATGTGATCAGTATTCTGCGCAAACAACGCGAAGAACTAAAAGACATAAAAATTACGGTTACGGGCGAACGCCAAAAAGAAGTTACTCCTTCGCTTTATACCGAAGTACATGCGCATTATAAACTGTATGGGAAAATAGATCCGCTCAAAGCCAAAAAAGCAATAGACTTATCCGTTGGAAAATACTGTTCCGTTGCCAAAACGCTGGAGAAGACCGCCACGGTTACATCCAGTTTTGAAATCATTTCATAACCATTCCCCATACTATTCTACTATTATTTTAAACTTTTTATCCTCTTCCGTATGTCAGAAAATAAACGAAATTTTGAAACTGATGCCATCCGGGCACAAAGCAAACGCTCTTCTTTCCGCGAACATTCTACGCCACTCTATCTTACTTCCAGTTTTGTTTTCGATGATGCCGAGCAGGCCCGGGCCTTGTTTGCCGATGAAATTCAAGGCAATATTTACAGCCGCTTTTCTAATCCTAATACAAATGAGTTTATAGAAAAACTTTGTTTGCTGGAAGGCACTGAAGATGGTATTGCCACTGCTTCAGGCATGGCGGCTATGTTTATCAGTATGGCTGCCCTGTTAAAAGCTGGCGACCACGTGGTGGCCTCGCGTTCGGTATTTGGTTCTACCCATCAGATATTGAATGTTATTTTTTCACGTTTTAATATTTCACATTCGTATGCCGATTTAGATAACCCTTCCTCTTGGGAGAAATCTATCCAACCCAACACCAAACTTTTTTTTGTTGAAACGCCTTCTAACCCGGCATTAGATATGATTGATCTGGAGTGGCTCGGAAAACTGGCTGCCCAACACCATATTATTTTAAATGTAGATAATTGTTTTGCTACACCTTACCTGCAAACCCCGGCTCAATGGGGTGCCCATCTCGTTACTCACTCGGCTACCAAGTTTATAGACGGACAGGGGCGTGTGATTGGCGGGGCGGTATTAGGTTCTAAAAGCTTGATTAAAGAAGTGCGCTTCTTTGCCCGCCACACAGGACCGTCTATGTCGCCATTTAATGCGTGGGTGCTTTCTAAAAGTTTAGAAACGCTGGCCGTGCGCATGGAGAAACATTGTGCCAATGCGTTAGCTCTTGCCCAATGGCTGGAAGGAAGAGGAGAAGTAGCGTATGTAAAATATCCATTTCTGCCGTCTCATCCGCAACATGCGTTGGCCAAAAAACAAATGCGGTTAGGCGGGGGGGTAGTTACGTTTGAAGTAAAGGGTGGAGTGGACAAAGGAAGGAAATTTCTCAATACCTTGATGATGGTTTCGCATTCGGCCAACCTGGGCGACACGCGCACCATTGCCACGCATCCGGCCTCTACCACTCACAGTAAGCTAACCGATGGCGAGCGGGCGGCCGTAGGAATTACCCCCGGCTTAATCCGGGTTTCGGTAGGACTTGAAGCCCTCGGAGATATTCAATCCGATATGGCGCAGGCACTTGAAGCAAGCCAAAGATAGGCTTCCTATTTCTCTGAGGTAAGCAAAAAATTTTCGGAGGCCGTCTTCAGCAAAGAAGCCGTGTTATTGGCATGTAGTTTGGCCAGCAGATTTTTTCGATGGCTGTCGATGGTAGAAACACTTACAAAAAGTTTTTCGGCAATCTGCGCATTGGTTAGCCCGGAAGCGATCAGTTGTAACACTTCTTTTTCGCGAACCGTAAGTACCGGCATTTGCTCGCGTCTGTTTTTTTCAGCCTTCAGCTTTTCATTGGCATCATGGCTTAAATAATGCCGGCCTTGGGTGATGGCAAAAATAGCTTTTGTCAGTTCTTCTTTTGAAACGTTTTTCATCACGTATCCATCGGCTCCGTGATTCATCATATCACTTATAAAAGTTCCTGAATCAAAACTGCTGATGGCCAGGATATGAGGGCAGGGCAAAAGATTTTTTAGATACTTACAAAGCTGTATTCCGCTTTCATCGGGCAGATTGATATCGAGCAACACCACATCCGCAAATTGACTTACAAAAAAACCTTTGCAAGAAGAGGCCGACATGGCATGCCCTACCAGCTCAAATGCCGCATCGGCCCGGAGCATGTTCTGCAGGCCTTCAATCACCATGGGGTGGTCGTCTACAATAAAAACACGGATCGGTTTCATGTTGCTTGCACGAAGTTGATGAGAATGAATCATTGTGTCAAGATGGAAGATAAAAATCCCCTTTTTGGGGGATCACACCCGGGCCGGGGGCAAGGGTATGGAAAGGTGTATGGAAGTGCCCGATGCATCGGAACGCAAATCGAACTCACCCTGAAGTAAATCAAGACGTGAGCGTATATTTTTCCAACCGGCATTTTTAGATACAGATAATACGGCAGAATCAAATCCATGGCCGTCATCTTCTACTGTAATGGAAAAAGTGCCGGCATCATAAACCAGTTCTACTAAGGCCTGTTGTGCTTGTGCGTGTTTAACAATGTTATTGATCAGTTCCTGCACAATGCGATAGATGGCGATTTCATGCGAGAGTGGCTGGCGTATTTCCTGACCCATCAATTGAAAGGTAACCTGCACGGTTTTCATTCCATTGATAGTATCGCAATAGTCGCGCAAGGCGGAAGCCAATCCGTACTGCACCAGCGAGGGGGGCATCATGTTATGCGAAATGGCGCGAAGTTCGTGCACGGAGTTGTTGAGCAAATCGACCGACCGATCGAGTTGCAGTTTTTGGTTTTCGGTGAGCGACAACTCCGGCATCAGATTAGCAAGCGAAATTCTAATTCCGGCCAGCGTACCGCCCAGGCCATCGTGTAAATCGCGCGCAATTCTGATCCGCTCGCTTTCCTGCACCTCCACAACGGTTTTGTATTGTTCAAATTTTTGCCGCTCGGCCGCTAACTTTAATGCTTCTTGGGCTTCTGTTTTTTCTACTTCATCTTGTTTGTTTTTGTATCCCAGCCCGAGCGAGAAGAATACCAGTTCGATGGAAATGCCTACGAAGTAATAAAAAACCGGAAATGAAAAAGGTTGTGGCAGCGAAGCAGTTAGCGAATAATTGAGACTAAGCACCATCGCGACAAGGCCGAAGAAATCCAGAAAGAGCGCACCAATGATTGGGTAGAGCCCATACGGAGTTTTCATTTTTGAAATGAGGTAGGCGAAGTAAAGAACCAGCAACAGCAGAATAACCCGCACGGCATTCCAGAGAAACAAATGAATTTCGATTTGTTCGAAATAGATTAGTGCGGCATCGAACGCGATGTAAATCATTAAGATGTACGGCAGCCACACTAAATGTTTATGTAGAAAAAGATTTTTTGTTTTGGTTTTAAGGTAGGCGGCCAAAAACGGAAAGTACATGACATAAGCCGCTACTTGAAGTTGGTTATTTAAAAAAATGTACCAGTTGCCTAGCGAAAAAGATAATTCGTAATTCAGCACCACCCCGATGCGGAAACTTACATAGGCCAAAAGAAAAACAATGTAGGCTGCATAGTATCCATATTCGGCCGATTTTACCTGAATAGATTTGGCTCCGATATACAGAAACATCATCAGCAACATGCCCGTCATTACCCACAGATTAGCAATGGTTTCGAGTTCAGTGCCGCGATAGTAATGAAAAAAAATTTCGAGTTGGTGCGGTGCAATGAGCCAAAACCCGTTGGCGGAACTACCATCGGCAAGCGTCTCTGTACGGATAACGTAGTAGTAGGTAGAATCTGCCAAGATGGAAATAGGATAGACCACCGCAGCCGCCTGGGTATAACTATCGGGTTTTATTTCTTTCAGCCGTTTTCCGGTGCGATCGGTTTGATAGATCTGCATGTTTCCCATTTCTTCGCCAAACAGATAGCGCGTGGTGCTCTGTTGGGTTCGTAATGAAAAAGAAAGGTATTTTACAAAATGCCCTTCCCAATAGGGTAGCCCGTATTTGTAAACCGAAACCGGAAGCTCCAGAAAATTTTTTGAGTTGGTGCTGTCGGTGTACGAACGTATGAGTGTATCGAGAGAAAAAAATGTTTTTTCTAAGGAAGGGTCAATACTCCGGTTTGGAAGCTGAGCCGTACTTATGCCGGGCACTAAAAAAACAATCCATACACAAAAAAATTTCTGCATTTTAACTTAAAATAGAAAACTTAAAAATACAGGATTTTAACCTTTGCTGTTTTACCCCTTTTTAAGAAAAATCTTAAATCATATCCCCTTTTTATGTGATACCGCTGCGTTAGTCATTATCATAGATTTGTTACAACAAAACCCAAACTATGAAAACGCCCATCTTCACATTCCTTCTATTTGCTTCGGTGGTGGCACACGCTACCATTCGCACCGTTAGCAACGACATTAACAAACCCGCTCAATATCCGGATATTCCTCCGGCTGTGGCCGCTGCCTCTGCCGGAGATACCATCTATGTAAATGGTACGCAATACACGTATTCCGATATTACGATTAATAAAAGGTTGGTGCTGATAGGTGCGGGCTACAATGTGCCCAATCAGTTTAACCTGATCAGTGCTATTAATAATATTTATTTCTTTAAAGATGCCGGCATAAATGATGGCTCGGGTTCGGTAGTAACAGGTTTTAAAGTAGGGGGGAGTATTTCAATGGGCTCTGGTTCTCTGGGGATTTCTAATATCAAAATTTTCAGAAATCAAATTACCTATATAACGATGAGTGGTTGTACTAACTGGACTATCTATAACAATATTCTTAGCTCCTATGTTAACGGCCAAAACTCATCAAGCAATATTTTGATTCAGAATAATATCTTTATTGCTGGTGTCGTATCTAATTTTAACCAACCTTCCATTATTATTGATCATAATCTGTTTATCAATACTACCGGATTGCAAAGCCTTCAGTTTTCTATTATTACCAATAATATTTTTACCAGTTCATCGAGCACAACAGTATGGTATAACGTTACCCAATGTACGTTTAACAATAACATGTCGGTTTCCAGCACGATCAGCACCTATACACCTACTAATAGTTTTTTGGCCAACAACAATACCGGAGGCTCTAACCAAGTAGGGGTGAACCCGGCCTTTGTAAACGATGCCGATTTTAATAACTATAACAACACCTTTAATTACCGACTTACCTCCGGCTCGCCCGGCCACAATGCAGCTACCGATGGTTCTGATATTGGTATTTATGGCGGGTCTTATCCTTTCCCCAGTGGGGGGGCACCCGGCAGCGGCTACGACACCAGCCCGCTTCCGCCCATTCCGCAAGTAAATAGTGTCAATATTCAAAACGCTTCGGTTTTGCCCGGACAACAATTGCAGGTAAATGTCACGGCTACGGTAAATAATTGATTTTTTAAAATCAATATTTATGAACCGGCTTACCGATAGCCTGAAGCGAAAAAATCGCTCATTGAGCATTTGGGTTGCCCAAACAGGTATATTATTTTTTTTATTCTTCTGTTCGGTTACGTACGCGCAAATACTCAAACGGGCTGAGTATTTTTTTGATACCGACCCCGGCAAGGGCAACGGAACTTCGCTAAGCATTACTCAGGCAGCTTCGATTAACCAGACCTTTAATCTTAACATTAATTCTTTGGCTACCGGAATGCACACGTTTAATATTCGCTTTCTCGATAGCAACGGACATTGGAGTTTATTTGCTTCGCGCACATTTTTTATTGTTAGCCTGCCTACTGTTGTGTCGGCTGCAACGATTAAGCGGGCTGAATATTTTTTCGATACCGACCCCGGAACAGGAAAAGGAGCACCACTAACCATTACACCGGGAAACCCTCAAACCAATACCTTTATAATCGGGTTAGGATCATTACCCCCCGGGTTTCATCAATTAGCTTTCCGGTATCAGGATAATCTGGGGCATTGGTCGTTATTTCTCAATCGCACTTTTTACATTGTACCACCAGCCATAACTGTTAATGCGACCACATTAAAGCGAGCCGAATATTTTTTTGATACCGATCCGGGCGTGGGGGCGGCAAAACCGTTAACGATAACGGCTGCCAATCCACAGAATAACTCATTCGCCATCCCCATCAGCAGCTTGACACCCGGGTTCCATCAACTCGCCATCCGGTACCAGGATAATCTGGGGCATTGGTCGTTATTTCTCAATCGCACTTTTTACATTGTACCACCAGCCATAACAGTTAATGCGACCACATTAAAGCGAGCCGAATATTTTTTTGATACCGATCCGGGCATGGGGGCGGCAAAACCGTTAACAATAGCGGCTACCAGCCCGCAGAATAACTCATTCACCATTCCTGTCAGCGGTTTATCATCCGGGTTTCATCAACTTGCCATCCGGTATCAGGATAACCTGGGGCATTGGTCAACTTTTATGAACCGGTCGTTTTATGTTATCCCGGGAAATTTGGTTACCAAAACGCTTCAACGTTTAGAATACTTTATTGACTCGCCCGACCCGGGTTTTGGAGCTGCCAAACCCGTCAGTATTACCCCGGCCGCCACGATTAACCAATCTTTCGTTATTGACCTGAGCAGTGTTGCGGCAGGAAATCACAAATTGAATGTGCGGACAAAAGACTCTCAAGGCTATTGGAGCACCATTATCTCAAGTCCTTTTACCATTGTAAACTGCACCCCACCCGTGGCACCCTCGGTGCCGGCAGTAAGTAATTGCGGTGCCGGTATTGTTAATATTGTTGCTTCGGGGGCAACCGGTGCTCAGGTGTATCGCTGGTATGCCACGGCTTCTTCGTCTTCTGTTTTATTTACCGGAGCTACGTTTGTTACGCCCACCCTTCGCAAAGACACTTCTTACTATACCACGATTTACGACCCCTCTACTACATGCGAAAGCAACCGCACCCAAGCCACTGTGGCCATTGTAACGATTCCTAAACCAACACTGAACCTTACCGGCTCGCTTTCAGTGTGCGGAAATAAACCTCAAACACTCATTGCCCCACCCGGATTTGCAACGTACCAATGGTCGAACGGGTTGACTACCCAACAAATTACGGTAACTACTTCGGGGAGTTACACCGTAAAAGTAGGGAATGGAGTTTGCACCAGCCCCGCATCTGATCCATTTGTGTTAACGGTAAATTCTCCTCCTGCACAGCCCACCATTAATGCTACAGGCGGAGGCACGCTTTGTGGCGGAGGCATAGTTACCCTTTCTGCTCCTGCAGGCTTTGCCGCTTATAGTTGGTCGTCCGGACAAACTACCTCATCCATTGCGGTTAATTCGCCCGGTCAGTTTTATGTTGTCGTTACCGATGGCAACGGTTGCCAGAGTATTCCATCCAATGTATTTTCTGTTACAGCATCGGCTCCGGCACAGCCCACCATTGTTGTAAATGGAAACCTGGCGCTGTGCAATGGCAGCTCGGTTACACTAACTGCACCCAATGGGTTTCCGCATTATGTGTGGTCGAGTGGAGACACCACTCAGTCCATTACCACCACCACAGCGGCCAGCTATACGGTAAAGGTTTCTAATGGAGCGTGTGCGAGTGCAACCTCCAATCCGGTTATCGTTACACAAGTGAGTATTCCTTCGCGTCCTGCCATTCAGGTGGTGGGCGATTCGGTTGTATGCCAAAATTCTTTTGTAGGCTTATCAGCTCCTCCGGGATACAGTTACTATAAGTGGTCGGATAATAAATCTACCGCTCAGATTGTCGTTTCCTCGGGTGGAAGTTACAGCGTTCAGGTGGGCAATGCGCCTAATTGCCTGAGCACGGCTTCGCGCCCGGTTGCGGTTACGCTGAGTGGTAAACCTTGCGGTTCGGCCGGTGGAAATATTAATGATGTGCCTCCTTCTATTGGCGATGCGGTCATCAACGGAGCTGTTGGGAACATAATAAAATTTGATTTGAAACCACTCATCAGCAAAGGAACAGTAGGGGTTGATTTCCGTACACTACGTGCCGTTAGCGCCACCTTGCCGGTAAGCGGTGCGTCCGATGTAATAGATACCAACTACAATCTGATTTTGGATTATTCTCAAAAACCCAATTTTGTAGGTACCGAGTATGCCAACATACAAGTGTGCGACTCGCTCAATAACTGTACGGAGCGATCTCTTAAAATTCAAATCTCAGCCGATATAATAGTGTACAATGCCGTCTCTCCTTATCAGGATGGATTTAACGATTATTTCCGGTTACAATACATAGATCAGATAGCCGAAACTAAAACCAATAAAGTAGTGATTGTAGACCGCTGGGGCAATGAGGTTTTTTCGGTTTCGGATTACGACAATGTATCGCGCGTATTTACCGGCCGAGACAACAGCGGAAAAGATTTGCCCAGCGGTACTTATTATTACCGTGTTGATTTCCCGAGCGGCCGTCCTACACTTACCGGATTTATTTCACTTAAACGATGATCGTATGAAAAAAATATTGATCTTCATGAGTTGTCTATTGATCTCAACGATTTCAATGGCGCAACAAGATCCCGTTTATGCACAGTACCTGAATAATCCGTTTGTTATTAATCCGGCTTATGCCGGAAGCAACGAGCGGTTAAATGCTTCTTTTCAATACCGCTCGCAATGGAGCGGGGTGCAAGGCCATCCTGAAACATTTAATTTTAACAGCCATCTTTCTATTAAGGATAATAAAATAGGCGTGGGCTTAATCGCCATTCAAGATAAGATAGGGGAGAATACGACCAATGATTTAGAAACAGCCGCTGCTTATAAAATTGATTTAACGGGGGGCAAAGTATTTTCGTTTGGTATGCAATTTGGCCTCATGCGGTTTACCAACAGTCTGTCCGGGCTTAACCTGCAACCGGGCGATCCTTATTTTAATTTATATAATGTGTCGAAGTTTAACACCGGAGCCGGTGTTATGCTCAAGAGCGACCGTTACCTGATCGGGCTTTCGGCTCCTCACCTCATCCCTGTTAGTGTAAATATGGGCAACGGACAAAGTATTTTGGTTTATGATCGCACCTATTATATGTTGGGTTCTTACATGATCTACCTTAATGAACGCGTGCGATTAAGACCGGCCGCGTTGCTTCGGGCTTCAGATAATTTTAAACCTACGGTTGACTTAAATATGAACCTACAGATTGAAGATTTTTATTCGGCCGGGATCTTTACACGAAATTTTAACACCTACGGAGTGTTACTTCAGATGATTATTAAAAACTACCGATTGGGTTATGCCATTGAAGTGCCCGCTTCTAAAACGGCCATCCCCTTTACCACAAATGAATTTATGTTTGGTATCTCACTTCGTGCCCTAAAATTTCACCGCGATTCGTTTTCTGTTTTTTAGCGCCCAACAATAAACCCTTATGTTATTTAATGTCGGGTTGAGTATTGAAGTGATTATTTCTTCACTTCAATACTCAATTCTTTCAACTGAGCTTCGGAAATAGCAGAAGGCGAATCAATCATCACATCGCGGCCGGCATTGTTTTTGGGAAAGGCAATGAAATCGCGGATGGAGTCAGCCCCACCAAATAAAGAACACAGCCTGTCGAAGCCAAAGGCAATACCCCCGTGGGGAGGCGCTCCGTATTCAAACGCATCCATTAAGAAACCAAATTGTTTCTTGGCTTCTTCATCGGTAAAGCCCAGATGGGTAAACATCTGTTGTTGAGTAGTGCGGTCGTGAATGCGGATGGAGCCACCGCCAATTTCAGTTCCATTCAATACCATGTCATACGCATTGGCACGTACATCTCCGGGGCTTGTTTTTAATAATGGAATATCTTCGGGTTTGGGTGAAGTGAAAGGATGATGCATGGCATTCCACTTTTTGGTTTCTTCATCCCACTCAAGCAAAGGGAAATCGCGCACCCAAAGAGCCGCAAATTTATTTTTATCGCGCAAGCCCAGTTGGCTGGCCACATGCAGACGCAATTCGCCCAAAGCTTTTCGGGTTTTGTCTTGATCGCCCGCCAGAATGAGAATAAGATCGCCTGCTTCGGCATTACACTGTTGCGCAAACCGGGCCAATTCAATTTCATCAAAAAATTTATCGACTGATGATTTATACGTGCCGTTACTTTCGCATCGGATATACACCAACCCCTTCGCGCCAATCTGAGGTTTTTTAACGAACTCGGTAAGTTCATCTATTTGTTTGCGGGTATATCCGGCACAGCCCTTGGCACAGATACCCACCACTAGTGCGGCATCGTCAAACACCATGAAGCCTTTGCCTTGGGCTACCTTGTTCAGTTCTTCAAACTTCATATCAAAGCGCGTGTCGGGTTTGTCGCTGCCGTAGTATTTCATGGCATCAGCATAGCTCATGTGGGGC
Organism: Bacteroidota bacterium; assembly: GCA_018267135.1. Classification (GTDB taxonomy): domain Bacteria; phylum Bacteroidota; class Bacteroidia; order Cytophagales; family Cyclobacteriaceae; genus ELB16-189. The sequence continues at coordinate 18,345 of JAFDZA010000020.1, read as the reverse complement.
ACTTCTTTTAAGTCAATCCCTTTTACGGTTTTAAACAAGTGACGGATCAACCCTTCAAAAGTGGAAAGAATATCATCTTGGGTAACGAAAGCCATTTCACAGTCTATCTGTGTAAACTCGGGTTGGCGGTCGGCCCGGAGGTCTTCATCGCGAAAGCATTTTACAATCTGGTAGTAGCGATCGAAGCCGCTTACCATGAGCAGTTGCTTAAATGTTTGGGGGGATTGCGGCAAGGCATAAAATTCGCCCGGGTTCATGCGCGAAGGCACTACGAAATCGCGGGCGCCTTCGGGAGTGCTTTTAATCAGTACGGGGGTTTCCACTTCAATGAAATTGAGACCATCGAGGTAGGCGCGGGTTTGTTGCGCCATTTTATGACGAAGTTGTAAACTTTCGCGCACGGGGTTTCTGCGCAAATCAAGGTAGCGGTATTTCATGCGCAGGTCATCTCCGCCATCGGTTTCATCTTCGATGGTGAAGGGTGGAGTTTTGGAGGCGTTCAGTATTTCGATAGACGAAACTTTTACTTCAATCTCCCCGGTGGGTATTTTATCATTCTTAGACAGGCGTGCGGCTACGATGCCTTCCACTTTCACCACAAACTCGCGACCCAGCGAGCGGGCGGTTTGCAGCAAAGCCGCATCGCTTATGCCTTCTTCCAGAAAGAGCTGAGTTATTCCATAACGATCGCGCAGGTCAATCCACAATAAACTACCTTTATCGCGCAGGCGTTGTACCCACCCGGTTAATGTTACTTGTTTGTTGATGTGGCTAAGTCTTAACTCACCACAAGTATGTGTTCGTACCATTTGTATTTCGTAATTTTGAGTCGCGAATTTAAGAGTTATATACCAATCGTGAACATTGAATCGTTATTAGTTAAAAAACCTGTGGGCTTGTTTATGAGATTTTTTTTGCCGCTGGCCGTAGTGCTATGTGCTTTTGCTTCAGCTAAATTGATAAAAACAAAAATTACCGATGAAATCTCGGTTTCCTTACCCCCCTCTTTTATAAAAATGTCTGATAATGATATAGTAGTGCGCTCTACCATGGTGCGCGCGCCTCTGGGTGCTTATACTAACCTGAACCGCGATGTTGATTTTATGGCCAATATTTCGCCTACGCAATGGCCGGATGCTGATATGGAGGTAGCGGCTAAATTCTTTAAATCAAATATCTATAATTTGTACGATCGCGTGGATATGATCAGCTCTGGCATACAAACCGTGAATAAAAAGAAATTTATTTTTTATGAATTTGAGTCTCGTGTAAACGGTAATAAGATGAAAGAATCGGAACGGATGCCCATCTACCGCTATTCATTTGTGCAGTACTATGTGGGCAACGACCGCACGCTGGTGTTTACGTTTAGCTGTCCGAAAGATCAGCGTGAAGATTGGCAAGCCACCGCCCATGCCGTGATGAAATCGGTACGGGTGAAGTGAGTAAAAATTCTATAAAATCAGATTGTCTTTTTCGTCAAGTTCCCAAAACGGATTGTAAGCAACCTCAAATACATAGCCGTCTAAATCTTTAAAGTAACCGCTATATCCGCCCCAATATACCTTTTGGGCTGGCTTTACAATGGGGGCACCTAACTTAGCCACCTTCTGCAGAACTTCGTCCACTTCTTTTTCAGACTTGGCATTATACGAAATGGTAAGGCCGGAAAATTCGGTTGGCTGGTAGGTTAGGGTTGTGTCGGCTGCCAGTTCGTGCCTGGGGTGCAAAGCCAAAACGATTCCGCCTAATGGAAACAAAGCCATTCCATCCATGCTCTTGTCTGATTTTTTCCAACCCAGGGCTTCATAGAAAGCCAATGCTTTGGCAAAATCGGTTACGCCCAGCGTGATCAGGTTTAGTTTTTGCCGCATCCGATTAATGATGGAAATTTAAATAACCGGGCAACGCTACACCCGGTTTCAGATCTGTATCGGCCACGGGCGTTTGTCTTTCTATTTTTAGCGGCAAGATGCCGGCCCACACATTTAATTCATAATCTTCTTCATCGTCTTTGGGGGGGCCTGTTCTTATTTTTGCAGAGGCTTCGGTAATTTCAAACGAAAGAACCATCGTTTCTTTCCATTCGTTTTGGGTAGGCTTACGCACATCGGCCCAGCGGCCGGGGCACAGTTTTTCGGTAAATGCCTCCAGTGCCTGGTACAGTTCTTTTTCTTCCGTAACCAAATGCGGTTCGCTGAATAAAACAACAGACCGATAGTTGACCGAGTGATGAAAGGCCGACCGGGCCAACACCAGCCCATCCATTAGCGAGGCGCTGATGCACACCGGGTGTTTTTTGTCGCGCAGTTCGCGCATATAAAAACTTCCTACCGACCCGTGGATGTACAACTTATTGCCCAGCCTGGCAAAGCCGGTCGGAATTTGAAACGGCTGCCCCTCGCGCACATAGGCCAATGTGCCAAACAAAGCTTCATCTAAAATAGAATAGACGGCTTCTTTGTCGTAGTGGCCACGCTTGGGTAAGCGGGTTATTTCTGTTTTTTCAGTAACTGAAAATTTCTCTTTCATTAAGGCAGAATATAATTCCAGCCGTGTACATCGGGCTCAATGCCCATGCGGATGTCGTGCAGTTTTTTCTTGGCGCGCAACTGAAAACTTTTTTCATCAACCGGAGGCAGGGTATAATTTTTTCCGTGGATGCTGATAGAAGCGACCGAACTTACTACGGCTGCTGTGCCTACCCCAAAGGCTTCGGTTAGTGTTCCGTTTTTAAACCCTTCTTCTATTTCGGCTATACTTACCTTGCGTTCTTCTTTTTCAATGCCCAGTGCAGAACTTAATGTGAGGATGGAGTCGCGTGTAACACCATCGAGAAGTGAAGTTGTTAGTTTAGGGGTAACGAGTTTTCCATTTAATACAAACATGATGTTCATAGCGCCCGATTCGTCAATGTACTTATGCTCTTTGGCATCAGTCCAAATTACTTGGTCAAAGCCTTGCTTCTGCGCCAGCATCGTAGGGTAGAAGGCACCCCCGTAATTTCCGGCACACTTGGCAAACCCGGTTCCGCCTTCGGCTGCCCGCACAAATTCCTCTTCTATTTTTAGTTTTACCGGCTTGGCAAAGTAAGGGCCTACCGGGCTGGTGATGATAATAAATTTGTATTCATCGGCAATCTTTACTCCCAGCTTGGCTTCGGAAGCAAAGACAAACGGCCGCAGGTAAAGCGAGGATCCTTCCGTGGTGGGTATCCAGTCGCTGTCCACCTCAATGAGGGCTGCTAAGCTGTTTAAAAATAAATCTTCCGGAACAGCGGGCATGCACATACGCGCAAGTGATTTGTTCATACGCTGATGGTGGCGCTGCGGGCGGAAGATGATGATTTCTCCATTTTTATTTTTGAAGGCTTTCATTCCTTCAAAAATAGTTTGACCATAATGCAGCGAAAGCATAGCCGGAGACATCATCATATCTCCGTAAGGAACAATTTTAGGTTCGTGCCAGGCTCCGTTTTTATAATCAGCCACCAGCATGTGGTCGCTGATGTGATTACCAAAACCCAGATTTGAAAAATCAATAGTAGAGAGCCGCGATTTTTTTACGCGTTCAATCGAGATAGATTCTGCGAGCGTCATGGGATTCTTTTTTTGTAGTAAAGATAAAGGAATTTAGGTGGAACCATTGAGCGTTTTAAGTGTTAAAAATCACCCAAATTTTATTGTGCTATTCTGCAAACGATTCGTTGAATGTTTTGTTTTTTAAAAGAATTCTATTGTTTATTTTGATGAAAGCGAAGGTCTCATTTTTCGCATTTCTTGGGCGATCTGATGCGAGTTGTAGTCGGTACGCATTTCCAATTGCCGGATCACTTCTTTAAAATTTTTATCGTCACGGTTTTGCGAAAGTTTATAGGCCGGATCTATTTTTGTAATGGTGATTTCAAACCCCACAATTCCCTGAAGTTCGTGTTTGAAATATTTTTCCGACAGGTTTTCTACCCGTACCGGCCGGGCCGAATCTTTTTCGTACTGTTCTAACAACAGCCTGAGGGAGTCAATCAATTCTTCGCCTTCAATGATACGAAGCGTGCCGTACACATGCACGGCTATGTAGTTCCAGGTGGGTACGTTTTCGTGGTCGTACCAGGAAGAAGAAACATAGGTGTGTGGTCCCTGAAAAATAACCAGCACTTCATTTTCATTCCAGCTTTTCCATTGAGCATTGCCGCGGGCAATGTGGCTGGTTAGATGTTTGCCATCGGCCGACAAGTGCAGCGGAATGTGTGTGGCCCATGGTTTGTTATCAGCCTGGCTCACTAAAATTCCAAATCCATTTTGACGAATGAAATCATGAACTTCATTCAGATTTTCGTTTTTAAAATTTTTGGGTAAGTACATATAGAGAAATGTTAAAGTAGATTTTTAAATAGCAACCAACCTGCGATGATAATTGATCTGCCCCAGATGATACCCCAAATGCCCGGTAAGGTGAATAAAAAAGTAACCGGTACTCATTTTTTCCTGGAAGACATCAATCGGATATATTTGCTGCAATTGCTCATCTGTAATTTTAGACAGAACATCTTCCACCATGGCGATGGTATTTTCTACCTGCGTAATTAATTGTTGTTGTGGAATATTTTTAGAGGCGAACTCAGCTTCGCGGTGCCGCACATAACCTGTGTTGCCCAAAGTGGCACCCAAAAAATGGTTCAGGTTCCCCACCAGATGCAGGCAAAGATTGCCGGCCGGGTTGGTAATCCCTCTCTCTGCTTTCCACAGCGAAGACTCGTTGGGGTAGAGAGCGATTTCTTCCTTTAGTTTTTTTAAATCTTTGATGAAATTTTTTTTAAACTCTGCGGTAATCATATTTTTTTGTTTTATAGTTTCCGGTTGCTCAGTCGTTAATTGGTTTGGGTTGACCTCGCCATTTACTTTTAAGCTGATGCCCTTTGTTTACCAAATAGATGCCTAATAAAGTAAGAAGGATGGCGCCTGCTATTTTAGAGTTCATTTTTTCGTTTAACACCAGCCACCCCAGAATAACGGCAATTACCGGGTTGATGTAAGCATAGAGCGACACGATCATAATCGGCAGGTGCCCCACAGCATAAAAATAACAGGCGTATGCGGCCACAGAGCCAATAAGGGTAAGATAACTCAAAGCAAAGATTACTTCGCCCGACCAGTTGATAACTGATAGGTCATCAAACAGGAGCGTAAAGGGTATGAGAAAAATGCCTCCGGCCAGCATTTGCAACCCGGCATTAATAAACGGATCGGTGCCTGCATTTTTTTTCTTCAACCAAAAAGTGCCAATGGCCCAACTTAGGTTGGCTAAGAAGATGGCGACAATGCTTCCCAAGTATTGAGGTTGATAAAATTCAGTAAGGTGTTCTCTGAAAATCAAAAGGATTCCAGCTATGCCCATAGCAAGCCCCATCATAACTATCAGTGTGGGTTTTTCTTCCTGGTTTACCAATAGATTTATAATAAATACCCAGATGGGCATAAGAGAACAAATAATGGCGGCTACACCGCTGCTTACCTGCACTTCGGCCCAGCCCACCAAACTAATGCCCATGGTGCACATAAGAAACCCGCCTATGGCCTGATTGAAAATAACTTTTTGAGACGGAAACGAATGCCCTCTTAGTAATAAAATGCCGATGAGGATAACACCGGCCAATACAAACCGAATGGCCGAAAACAGAAAGGGAGGAAACTGAGTAACTCCCACCCGCAGGGCAAGGTAGGTAGTGCCCCAAAGCAGGCACACAGCGGCCAAAGCTAAGTAGGCGGTTTGCTTTTGCTTCATACGATTAGTTAATGCATTGTAGGAACACCGTTGGTCTTACAATAATTCCATGCCGCTAAAGTGTGGGAATATTCTCTAACCCAAAAACCGTCCCGCGGCTTTGCGTTCGGGCGGAATTAGAAGCATAAACGTTCAACCTTATACCAAAGTTAATAAAAAGCACTAATGTTGAATTTACCACGTCAGCCCGCCTGACGCAAAACCGCTGTTAGCTGTTCGCCCTTTTTGTCGGTCTGTATGTTTTTAGTTTACTAATTTGCTTTTGTATCATTTCTTTTTCTGTATCTGTCTTGCACAGATGAAGTGCCCTTGCCAAATATTCACTTGTCTTGTTAGTGTCAGTATTTTTATATAATTCTGCTAAAAGAATGAAGTAAAAATGGTTTGTTTTTAAGTCCAATTTTTCGGCTTCTTCTATGGCTGATAAATTTCCGTAAACTTTTGAGAACGCCCAAATTCTGTTTAATGCTACTATTGGCGAATTATTAGCTGATAATAAGACGTCATACAATTTCAAAATGCTTGTCCATTTGTCGGGATTGCTGTTATCAACCGTATGCCAATAAGCAATGCTTGCTTCAACGTAATACGTTGATGTTATTCCCCATTTAGAGGCTTGCTGTAAATAATGAAATCCTTTTTCAATAAATTCCGTGTCCCAAAGTGTTCTGTCTTGGTCGTCATATAACACGATATTTCCGTTTTCTGATTGTCTTGCTTCCAAACGTGAAGTGTGAAAACACATTAACGACATTAAAGCATTTGTGGCGTGGTTGTTTGTAAGCGGATTGTCCAATAATAAATAAGCTAAATTCAGTGCCTCAATACAAAGGTCTTTTCGCACAATGGAATTGTTGCTTTCTGAATAATAGCCCTCACTGAATAAAAGATATATTGTTTTGATAACCGTGTTTAACCGTTCATTAATTTCTTTGTTATCGGGTATTTCAATCTTTATATTTTCTGCATACAATTTTTCTTTTGCCCGTTGCAATCTTTTATGAATAGTTTCTTTGTTGGATAAAAATGCGTCAGCAATTTCATTTAGCCCTAATCCGCAAAGTATTCGCAAAGCCAAACAAATTTGTGCTTCGGCTGAAACAGACGGGTGGCATACTGCAAAAAGCATTTGAAGTTGACTGTCCGAAATATTTTTATCCGAAAAAGTCAATTCCGATTTCGCTAAACTGATTTTTGTCGGCTAATTGTTCAGATACAATTTTGTTGAAAGTAGTGTTTCGGGCAAAATGATTTTTCAATTTGTTTTTTGCAACGGTATAAAGCCAAGCCGTTGGGTTTTCAGGTTTCCCTTTATACGACCAACTATCAAGTGCGGACAAAAAAGTTTCGCTTACAATATCTTCTGCTGTTTCAATGTATTCAAGACCAAATGACTTAGTAAGAACAGATACCATTTTACTGTATTCTGTTTTAAATAAATGCGGAATTATATCGCTGTCATTTGGTTTATTCATTCCTGTTTAAATGCTTAAAGCCCACGAAAAACGTGGGCTTTATTTTCAGTTTAATGTGTTACAATTTGTCGCACTTCTACGGTATTGCCTTCGCCTTGTAAAATCGGTGCACCTTTTGCAAATTCGGCTGCTTCGTCTGCCGACTCTGCTTTTACAACAATGTAACCACCAAGTGTTTCTTTGATGTCGCCAAAAGGACCATTTGTAACAAACTTTTTATGGTTGACTACTTTGGCATCGTCAAACAAAAGTCCTGTGCCACTCACAAATTTGTTTTTTGCAACAATGCTGTTTACCCAATCCATTTGTTGCTTCATCCATTGTTGGATTTGTTCCGGTGAAACTTTTCCGTTCGCATTTTCGTGCCTGAAAAGAAGAATGTATTCTTTCATTTTTGTTGATTTTAAATTGTTATTGAATGTTTGAACTATAACCCAATAACAATCTGATTTCGTCAAAAGGGACAAACAAAGTTAAAAATATTTGTGTGGTAGGTGGGCTTGGCCAGTTTGTTTTGTCTGTCGGTTGATGTCTGCACGGTTGTCGATTAGGGTGACAGCTAACGGATTGCTACTTTTGTTTTTTTTTTAAGAGTAACTTGCCGGCTCATGCCGTACAAAATAGACCTCTTCGCCATTTTTATTTTCCTGGGAATTGTACAGGCTGTTTTTTTATCGTTTTTCTTTTTCTCGAAAGAACACCGGAAAATTCAGGCAAATGTTTTGCAGGGTGTGGTAGTGCTGGCCATGGCTGCCTGCACCTTTGAAATTCTACTCTGTTATACCGGCTATATTATAAAATGTTTGTGGTTGGTCGATTTTTCTGAGTGGATAGCCTTTCTCATTGGCCCTTCCTTCTATTTAATGCTGGTTAGTTTGGTAAACAGCAAAACGAGTAAAGGCTGGTATGGACATTTCTTGCCGGCTTTATTTTGGCTGCTGTTGCAGATGCCTTTTTTTGTTCAGGGCGATGACGTAAAGTTTAATGCCTGGATCAGAGCGTACCATACCCCGGGCATCACTTTTCGACCAACGCAAGTTCATTTTTTTAGTGCTCCGCATCACTCCGATTTTATTTTGCTTCACCTTACAATCTATGCTGCCCTGAGTTTGGTTTTAGTGATAAAAACTTTTCGCGCCAAAACACAGTCATTTTGGTTTACCCGGCTCCCGGTTTTTGTCAGGTTGCGGGCCACGACTTTGCAAATTGTAATAGTTGTGGTAATGATTTTTGTAGTCAAACTTTTTAACCGCGATGACACAGGCGACCATATATTTGCGGCATACATGACGGTACTTATCTACCTGATTTCTTTTCAAGCCATACGCGAATCGGGTTTTTTCCGACAGACTTCACTGACCGATGGGCAAAAATATAAAAGCTCTTCGCTTACTGCCGAATGGCAGCAACAGTTGGTAATTAAACTAAATGAACTGATGACCGAGGAGAAACCGTTTCTTAAGCCCGATTTTTCGTTGCCCGAGCTGGCCAACCGGATGAAAATATCCGTTCACCAACTTTCGCAGGTAATTAATAACGGCCTGGGAAAATCTTTTTTTGAAATGATAGCCACGTTTCGCATAGAAGAGGCCAAACGATTGCTCAGAGAAAAACCTAATATTAAAGTGGAGGAGATTGCCGAGGAAGTAGGCTATAACTCAAAATCGAGTTTTAACAGCACTTTTAAAAAACTAACCGGAAAAACCCCAGGCGAGTGGCGTGAGTAACTGAATAGATAGCTTCGATTAATAGAAGAGATCATCACGAAAAAAATCTCCTAAGAGGCTGCTCTCTGTTCGAGTTTATAAAATCGGCCTTCTATACTATAAAAACAGCCATTACTTCGGATAATAGGTTGGTTACTTTGTTAAAAAAATTATGAACTGCGAACCACTAACCCCTACTGATATGCGCAGGCACGATCTGGATTGGCTCCGCCTGATTGCTATTATTATTCTGCTATTCTTCCACACCGGTATGTGGTTTAACCATTGGGGTTGGCACGTAAAAAATAATGAGCTTAGTTACTCCTTTCAATACTGGATGATATGGTCGCATTATTTCCGCATGCCGCTGTTGTTGTTTATTTCAGGAGCTGGCACCTACATGGCATTGGGAAAACGTACTCCGTATCAGTTTAGAAAAGAACGTTTTCGAAAGTTATTTATTCCGCTGGTGTTTGGGATGCTGGTCATTGTTCCACCTCAGATTTATTATGAGCATATAACACAGTATGCCAATTACTGGGAATTTTATAAAACGGTCTTTCATTTTGTGCCCTATCCCAAAGGAAGTTTAAGCTGGCATCACCTGTGGTTTATTTTATATTTGTTTCTATACTCGCTGCTGGCGTTACCATTGCTGGTTTTTCTGCGGTCGCCCCGATCAGAACGGCTGAAGCAAAAAATGTATTCTTTACTGTCTTCTCCGGGTGGGCTGTTGTTTATTCCTTCGCTTACAATGTTGGTGAGCCAGATTATGCTTCGTCCTTTTTTTCCGGAAGAAACCCACGATCTGCTGAAGGACTGGGCTTACTTCGCCTTTTATTTTTTATTTTTTATCATGGGCATTTTTTGTTACTCCCATTTTAAACTATGGCAAACGATAGGTGCCAATCGAAAAACTTTGCTGATGGCACTTCTGGTAGCGTTAATTCCGTTTTACGGATGCTATTTTCATTTCCGCGGATTGATTCAACTTTCGTGGACCACGAAAAGCGTGGAAACCATCTTTGATGTGTCGGCTATTTTTGTAAGCTGGTTTACGGTCATCACCATTATTGCGTACGGCCAACATTATCTCAACAAACCCCACCCGTGGCTCAAACACTTTAATGAAGGATTATATCCGTTTTATATTTTACACCAAACCGTAATTATCGCCCTGGGATACTACATAGTGCAATTGCCATGGAGCATTGCGGCCAAATACTGGTCTATCAGTTTTCTTACACTGATCAGTTGTATCGGTCTTTATTTTCTGGTGATTCGCCCGTTTAATGTCATGCGTTTTCTTTTCGGGTTAAAGCCCAAAACAAAAAAGATAGATGAGGCTCTGCCGAGACACCCACATATTGAACCCTAAAAACTAATTTGATTTCTTTAACCCATTCACCAACATGTCGGCCAGCTGCTGGCCAAGCGAAAGCGGATCTATGTTGCTGTTGGGGTCATACCACAAGGGCATCCAGTTTAGGGAGGAGAAGAGCGTCATCACGGCCAGTTTGCGATCAATGTTTTCTTTAAATTCACCTTTGCGCACGCCTTCTTCAATGATGTCTTTAAAACGGTTGATGTAGTTGATGCGCAACAAAAGAAAATCGCGCAGGTAAGGCTGGCTTAAATGCCGGTGTTCGTTCATGAAAACGGCCGAGGCAATCAAATCTTTGGCCATAACCTGAATGTGGCCAATGATGCCGTTCTTCAGTTTTTCGCTGGCCGATGTTTTTTGTTTTTCCACCGCATCTAACGACTTACGAAATTCGGCTGCCATATCAAAGCAAAGGCTCTGCAGAATTTCTTCTTTCGATTTGATGTGTGAATATAGACTGGCAGCTTCAATACCTAATTTCTGGGCTAGGTCGCGCATGCTGGCAGCTGCGTACCCTTTTTCGCGAAACAATTCGGCCGCACTGCGGATTACTTGTTCTTTACGCGAAAGATTTTCATTTGGAGAAATCATACAATGCAACAAAGATATTTTATAATTAGCTTTGATGCTACTAAACCTGATGAATTTCAGTTCTCTAAAAGAATATTTCTATCGTCTCTACAACTACGGGTTGATTATGATGCTCATTCCGATGGTTGGTTTTCTGGTGGTTTACTATTTGTTTCTCACCCAACAATGGTTTGCACTGATTGATAATGCACTTGTAAATGGTTTTTTATGGAAGCTGTTTGCTTTGCTGATATTTATCATGCTAACGATTGTTCATTGGCAGTCGGTTAGAAGCTATACTAAAATAGCTTCCCGTGCGGGGTTGGGGCAGAAGCTGGAAGAGTATTATTTGGTGGTGCGCTCCAAAATCAATTCATACGTGTGGGCCGGCAGTCTTTTGCTGATCGGCTTTTTTTGTACGGCCCATCAGGGGTTTAGCGCGAGTTTTGGGGTAGTTATTTTATGGGGTGTGTTGCAATGGCCCACTCCCCGCAAAGTTTGCCGCCAGTTAAAACTGCGGGGCGATGAACGCGAAATGGTAATTACCAAAGGCGAAGCATTCCGATTTTAAGTTAAAAAAAGAAGAGCACAAGTTGCCCTCCTTTTTTTATTCTTTTTATAAAGTTTAGAAACTCACACCAAAACTAAATGCATTCAGTTGCGGGCCTTTTCCGGTTACAAACAACGGATTCATGTCGTAGTTAAAAAAGAAATCTACATCATTGAAACCCAATTGCAGGCGCACCCCATATCGCAAATTGTTGAGATAAAAATTATCGTGGTGGCGCTCTTTCTTTTCATCTCCGTTGACTTTGTATAATTGCTTAGAGTAGCTGTCAATCAGGTAACCGGCATACGGCCCTACACCGAAACGGAAACCGTTGGCATGCCGGCCGTTAAAAAAACTGGGCTTGCGTTTGTTGGCTCCGAAGTCAATTACCGGCACGACCGATATATTTACAAAGGAAGCCGTGAGTTTGCTTTTTTCATAGTTGTAGCCACGGGCATCGGCTATGAATTGCACGCCCGTATTGTCTTTGGTGATCTGGGTTTGGTTGTTTTGAAATTTGAAGTTGTACCAGCTTACGCCATAACCCCACTCCAGGAAAAATTTATTGGCCATGCGTGTACGGTAGATGGAACTTAGCCCGATGTACCAAGACCCCCAGGGGCGCACGGCATATTGGCTGTTATCCTGGGTAGGGAAATTTCCGTTGCTTACATAGTTATTGGTGCCCACGTCTATGATAAATGAATTATAGGTTTTGTGCCCGTAATATTTTCGGTGATGTTCATTCCGTGCCGGTATTTCGGGAGAGACCGGAACCGTTGCCTGCTCTTTTATAATTGTGTCTTTCTTTAAAAACTCGCTGGCATGTTTGGCTAATTTGCTGGAGTCGCGCACTTCTAGTTTGTAAATCATGTCGTCCATCAATTTTTGAAAATTGTATTTTTTCATCGTTTCCAGATCTTTTTTGTCTTTGATGGCGAAAATTACTTTGCTTCCTTCACCCACCCGAATGGTGACGGTGTCGGCTGCGGATTGGGCTATGGCAGCCTGGAAGGCCAACCCCCAAAATACTAAGACTGCTTTCATTTTTTGTTGGATCAGGTTCATACGTTAATTATTTTTTTTCCGGGCGAGGAGGCTGCTGGCAAAGATTTCATTTTTAATGTCTTTCAAATCCACAGCCGATCCTTCACCTGTTTTTATATCGCGTGCCAACTCCAGAATTTTTTTAAGGCCAGATTTTTTTTCAGCAACCGCTGTGGCCACAGGTTCTGCTGCCGGAAAATCGTCCAGTGTAAATTCCAGTTTCATCGGCTTCTGCGTGGAAGACGTCACAGTTGCCGAATGCGTTGCATCTGTTTTTATTTTTTCTTTTTCTATGTCTTCTGTCATTGTTAAAGCAATGGTTTTTTCTTCTTTCTCATTTAATGAGATGCCGGTTTCTTTTTCGGCAGGTATTCTTCTTTGTATCTTTTTTGATGGGATAGCAGCATGCGCCATGTTGGTATGGGTAGGTTTTTCTGCCCGAACTATTTCCGGTTTCGATGCTTCTTTTTCTTGGGCAATCTGATCTGGCGTTCGATTAATGGGTTTTGTGGATAGGGTGAGGGTTGTGTTTTCTGGTTGACGCGGCTGGTAAATAAGGATTAGTAACAAAGCGGCCAACATTACCCCAGCTGCTATAGACCATATCCATTTATTATTTTTTTTTGATAAACCGGCTTCTACCATACTCCAGGTATTTTCTGGTGGGGCAATAGAATGCTCTTCCAGTTTGTTTTTAAATAACTGATCTATTTTGTTAACTGGTTTTCTGGATGCTTTCATGATTCCATTCGGTTAATTTTTTTTGTAAGTAAGCGCGCGCCCGGCTCAATTGCGATTTAGAAGTGTTTTCGCTAATGCCTAACTGGGCGGCAATTTCCTGATGATTATAGCCATCAATGGCATAAAGATTAAAAACGGTACGGTACCCCACGGGCAAACTTTCAATAAGTTTTAGCAGGTCGCTGGCCTCTAATTCATTTTCCAGTTTTTGATAATCGGGTTCGAATTCGGCCGCCTCTATGTCTGTTTCGAGGTACATATTTTTATGTTTGCGCAAATAACTGAGCGACTCATTTACCATGATGCGCCTTACCCACCCCTCAAAACTGCCTTCGCCTTTGTATTGACTGATGCGGTTAAATAGTTTAGTAAAGGCCATCACTAAAACATCCTCAGCCTGCGCCCGGTCTTTTACATAGCGGCAGCAGACGGCATACATCTTTCCGGCATAGCGTTGGTAAAGCTGTTGCTGTGCCCGGTGGTTTTGACGCAGGCAGCCGTCAATTAACTCTGTTTCGTTTGAGCTATGAATCTGAAACCCCATTTGAACTGTTCATCCGGTAGATGCAAAATATACGCGAGGGGTTGCACGGAGGTTATTTTATTTTTTGCAGATACACTACAAGGGTTATTTCTTACGGATGGCGGCTTTTATATCTTCAGCTGCTCTAAATTTTACTATCTTTTTTATCAGAGGAAGAGGTAATACCTGATCTATCGGGAATTGAATGGCACCCTTAGAAGTTTTGTATTTATGAAGTTCTTTTTTAAATACTTCAATAGGGTGCGGGGTAGGGTAAAAGCCAATATGATTTTTGTTTACGGCATAATAGACCAGCACTTTGTTTTGTTTGAAGGCAGGCATACCGTAACTAATTGTTTCGGTGGTTTGGGGGGCTGCCTGTTTGATGACCTGCCTGAGTTGTTGCAGCACAGCTTGCATCTCTTTTGAAAACTGTGCATGATACTCGTCTATATTTTTCCAAGCTATTCCGGATGTATTCATATAGCCAATTTATAGTTTTTGGTGTACTTACTTTAGCAGGCTCGGCCTCAGTCTTTTTTAATTACTTCGGGGTTTCCCTGATATTTTACCGAGCCGGTAACATCGGTTTCAATTTCTATACGTTCTACAGCATTGATCCGGGCACGGCCTAGTTCGCGGGCGCTAATTACGGCATGGCGTACTTCATAGCCACTGGCTTTTAGTTGTGCCACTTTGCTTATTTCAGCTTCCAAAAATTCGCCTTTTCCGTCAAGATCAAATACTACCGGTCCCGAAAGATCGAGCTGCAGATTTTGTGCAGAAAGGTTAGATTCACACATCATCGCCCCCATTATTTGAATGTCCAGTTGGTCTTCCTGAAAATCTTCTATCCGTATTTTCCCGGCACCCTTTACTTTTAAGTTGCTGAGGTGGGGCAAGGTAATTACAATCTTCGTTAAGTCTTCTCCATCCAGATTGCGGGTCCAGAAAATATTTTTACCCGAGCGATAGTTTATTTCCAATGTGTTGCCGGCCAGGTCTACTTTGTATTTAGACCGCTCGCTTTCTGTGCCGTTAATTTCCACCGAAAAATTATCGCTTCGGTGAATCTCAAGATTAAATACGCCTTTGATATCCAACTCATCAAAATCAGTAAACCCAAATTGGTCGTGTTCACCAAGTCCTTGCTCGCTTTTGGGCCGGGGCGGACAGGTTACACACTCTAATCCTTTAGCTGTAATTACCCAAGTTTGAGATTTTTCAGTTTCTGAATAATTCCATCGCACGTAATTATCAATCATTCTCCATATATTTTCGTTAATACTAAAACGCTGCCCAAATGGGATAAGTAATTCCATCTCCAGCCGTTGTGCATGAAAAGCGGTTCCGGCCGGAAAGACGATGTTTGAATCGAAGGTAATGATACTGTCGGCTTGCAATACCTGGTAGGTTACAGTCTGAGCATTTTCAATGGCACGCTTCCGGCTTTGCCCTTGTGCTTTAAAGATTTTTGTCAGTTTGAGTTGCTTGCCTTCATAGCCTTTTAGGTGAAGGTCTATCATGTGGTAATCATCCAGCCCGGTTTCATTTATTTTGAGCACTGCGGTTTTGCCGGAAACCTCAAATGTTTGTTCTGTTTTATACTCTCCTTCTTCTTTAAAGGAGAGAATGATACGTGGCAGAGATAAACCCAACAACAACACACTAACAAAGAAAATGATAAACATAGACCATCCGATTAGCGGACGAATAACCATGCGCTTGGCTAAGATGGAGCTGCCGAGTAATTGAATGAATACAGAAGGGATGAGGGCTGTAAAGAAAGCAGCCACGATTACCCACATTGGAAAGGTGGCCCGAATGGCTTCGATTGGCAGGTTGCCATTCAGTTGTGCCAAGCCCCACGAATCGGGCAGCGAAGCTGATGAAATCATGCCTAACACTAACCCAAACGCAAATAATACACACAGAACGAAGGCGATGCCGGTAAGTAATACAACTAACCCGATCAGCACGCGGCTTATTTCTACTATACCTTTGGCCAGCGGCCCCAGCATCTTGGCCACAAAACGAAGAACTACGGCTATGGCACGGAAAGGGAAGAGAATAATTTTAGCGAAGGTACTTTCTTCTTCGTTTTTTTCGTTCAGGCTTTTCTTTACAGACGATTCAATGTTAGAGAGGGTAACGGGCTCTCCCTGCATTTCCATTTTTTCGGTAATGGTTTTTGCTTCCGGAAGCGAAAACCACAGAATGAGGTAGAGCAAGATTCCAAACCCGCCAAAAAAGGAAGTAATTACGAAAAGGATACGCACCAATACTACATCGCCTCCAAAATAGGCAGCCACCCCACCGGCTACTCCGCCCAATACCTTTTTGCTGGGGTTGCGATACATTTTTTTTAAACTGGGTTCTTCTTCCAGATTGGCCTCGCCCGGCAACACAATCCACAACAACAAGTACACAAGGATTCCACTGCCATAAAAGAAAAAGAGCAAACCAAAAATAATTCGCACCCACACCGGGTCTATGCTGAAATAGTGGGCCAGCCCGGCACAGACGCCACCCATTACTTTTCTGCGCTGGTCGCGTACCAGTTTTTTGTTGGCTGATGGGGCTGCGCCTGTGGGTTGTTTTTGTTCTTTGTTGGAGGTGCCGGCAAATTCATTTTCTTCGGCTGCTTTAAAATCATTTACGTTGCCCATGGTGGCCATCAGGTGCTGTACGTCTTCGGCCGTAATTACCTGTTTGCCTTCATTTAATTTGGCCAGAAAAATTTCGGCAATGCGGCTTTCGATGTCGGCCAAAATTTCACTGCTGTCTTCAAACGATCCAAAGTAGCGGTTAATGGAGTCGAGATATTTCCGCAGGGAGTCATATCCATCTTCTTCAATGTAAAATATGATGCCGCTGATGTTGATGCTGAGTGTCTTTTTCATTTTAAAAAAGGGTGAGAGGTTATACGGGAATAGTTTTTTTACGAATCATTTCGGTGGAGTGAACCAGGTCGTTCCAGGTTTCGGTCAATCCATTCAGAAAAGTTTCTCCTGTAGGAGTGAGTTTATAATATTTTCGTGGTGGCCCGGCTTTCGATTCCACCCACTTGTATTCTAACAGGCCGGAATTTTTCAGACGTGTGAGAAGCGGGTACAGGGTGCCTTCTACTACAATCATTTTAGCTGCAGTTAGCTCATCCAGCATATCGGAGGCGTACGTTTCACCACGGGCAATGATGTGTAAAATGCAGTATTCTAAAACACCCTTTCGCATTTGCACTTGCGTATTCTCAAGATTCATAAAAACTTATTATAAGTAATCTTTGTACTTATACGCAATAGTACTATGTATAGCCGGGTACTTTGCGGTAATTATGAAAAATATTTTATAATTTATTGATAATCAATATATTATTTTTTATAAATATATATACTGGTAAAGAAAGTAGATAGATTGCCATCTTTTTTTGTAATCACTAGGGCATTCTCTTTATCATTTTACTTCTATTTCCAGATATAAAAATTGTATTGAACGCCTGCAAATGGACGTTTAACTTAGTTAATAATGGGAGAATTTTACAAAGTAAACTTTGCGCAACAGAGGGTTTAGTTTGTTCCTTATATATTTTATAGTGGTTACTTTCCGATACAAAAAATACAGTTCCCTTTACTATCAATGCTTTGCGGAGATTGGGCAACAAATAGGCAACATGATTGACTAAAACAAGTGCAACTGCACTACAAAGAAAGGAAAAAATGTTGTTGCTGTTAGGGTATGCTGTGCCTCATCATTAGCAAAAGCAAAGATAAGATTTCTACTTACCTAATTTGCTTGGCAACCGTTTCTGGTTGCAAGCCCATGTACTGACAAAACTCATCAACAGTAACAACCTGGTGCTGCTGCTTCTTGAAGTGGTCTTTAATCTTCTTGATGAGATTTCTTCCATACCTGTCGCTTCTGCCTGTGATTACCTGAATGTCTTTAGGATAAATGCACAGTCTATTCATTATTTCAATTATACACTTTAATACATTATCCATACCGATGCCATGCTTCTGATATGGAAATGATAGAGCAAAGATAAATGTTTTTGTGAGGCGGTAAAAGTGTGTTTGTTGGAATAATGCGGAATAAACGGAACGGATGACTTACAACATTTGTAAAGGCTTTGTTGTGCTTATACTTTTGTTTTCAAATGCTGATAAAACAGCAAAAAAAGAAATTGATTTACTAACTCATAAAAATTTCAAGCAATGGCAAAATTAAAAGGTATCTTAAAAATTGAAGGCACTCTAGATGAATTGACCTTCTACAAAACGCAAGACGGACACTTGGTAAAAACCAAAGGCGGTGTATCTGCTGACCGTATTGCAAATGACCCAAACTTTCAACGTACCCGTGAAAACGGTAGTGAGTTTGGAAGCTCTGCAACTGCTGGCAAAGTGCTACGCAATGCGGTTCGTAATTTGATGATGAACGCTGCTGGAGAATCCGGAGAAATTGACCACTTCAATCCGGATGAAACTGACCAGTCGATCCGGAGCAAATTGACCACCCATATCCGGACGAAACTGACCACCCTTATCCGGGCAAATTGCCCCCCTGAT
>JAFDZA010000001.1 GCA_018267135.1 Bacteroidota bacterium | reverse complement strand
TTATCACTTTTGTCTAAACCGGGCAGAGAGGTAACTACCTCCAGGTGCATCGCTTTTTGCTTGTCTTTATAAAAAAGCAAATGGGTAAGGGCGCTGATCGGTATAGTAGTTTTACTTTCTGCACTTGGCTTGTAATAAATTTCCTGTTCAAAATTTTACCGGCACAATCAATGCGCTGCCCACGGATAGGTTTTTATGATAGGCCTTACGCCAGTCTGCCATTTTTAATAATGTGTGGCGAAACAGCGCAGGTGAGGCAGGTATTTCGGTATGGGGCGATGTGGCCGCAACCATAGCAAAGTGCTGCTGTGCTTCGCTGATCTGAATTTTGGGTTCAACTAATAACGGCCTTATATTATTAACCGGGTCGGAGCAGGAAAAAGCAAGAGCCATTATTAAACAGGAGAATACTATTTTTTTCATGGGGTTGGTGTCTCGGGCTGATTGATTTACTAATTGAAATAGAAAAAAATTAAAAGTGCAATATATATGTCGTAAATTATTTTTCGTGTTTTGTAATTTTTTTTTGACCCTCATGTAAAAAGCCTGTGAAATAAAAAATAAGACAGTTGAAGATGAATGATTATTGCTCTTTGCTGATCATCTCAAACAACTAAGTAAAAATCTTGTTCTTATAAAATCTAAGCTTATCCAAATTTTTTTAGTGGTTTTAGTAACATGAGTTTCATAAAAATTGAAAAACGGTTGTCTCAATAAAATTACCATAAAAAAACATTGAGCCACGCTTACGTCCACCCATTTCCAGCATCACTTTGTTCCAATCGGGCAATTTGTTATTCCCGATATTTGATACCGCCCTGAAAAACGTATACATCACTTTTAGCATCAGCTTGTGCCACCAAATCTGATTCACAAAGTCTGTGGCAAGCCACATAGAATTTTTCTTTAACTGTGGTTGTATCGTTTGGAGAACCCTTCGCAACGATTCATCCGAAAACAGATCGAGGTAAAAATTAGTAATAACGACATCGTACAACTCGCCCGGAGGAATATCGTTTTCTGTTCCGTGAATGAACTGAACCCTCTGTTTATCTGCTTTTATTTTGGCGTAAGCTAACATGGCAGAGGCCGCCTCAATATAACAAACCTGCACGTGTGGTTTCTTACAAAAAAGTTCTTGTAATATCCATCCACTTCCTCCGCCTAAAATAAGGACCTGGGCATTATCTGGAATCTGATTTAAAAAATATACTTGTGCTTTTCGTATGCTTGAGCCATATACTAATGTAGCCAGCCGGTCGTAAACCGGGGCAATCCGGTTAAAGCGATTAAGCGGCATGCCCCCAGAAAAGATAAATGAGCGGAAACAAAAATACAGCGTCTCCTAAAAGACGAAATCGATCATTTTCTTCAAATAACTTATGCTTGAAGAAAATGAAAAGCAGAATCAGGTTCATTAAAATGATAATGCTCGTAGGAGCAAAATTTTCTGCGGTTATCAACCATGACACCCCACATAAAATACCATTAACTAAAAACAGAAACAGCAAACTATAGCGGGTAATGACCGGACCGCATACCGTGGCAAAAGAAACATGTTTGTCTTTTGTGTCTCTCGGCTGGTCTATCCAAGAAAAAAGTAAAAGATTAATCCAGGCTGTAATGGCAAACTGAGCGATTAGCAACTTGCCTGCAGTAGTTAGTTGTTGATCTAACGCCAGCGGTATGAGCAATACTCCGGATGTATAGAGCACAGCTCCGGCCATTTCTTTTAAAAACCCAATACGTTGTTGAATCAAAAAATAAAGAACCACCCACACCGACAACAAAAGTCCTTGAAAAAAAACAACTGACCGAATGTAAAAGATCAGCACCAAATCCGCAACCGAAACGGCCACGACAAGCCCAGCCAGCAAAATAAAATGCTGCTGATGGAAACGGTGGCGTTCGGTAGAGGCCGGTTGTTTAATTTTTCGGGCATCCAGTAAATGGTCGGCCGTATAAATAATCCAAACGGTGAGGCTTAATACCCACAAGCCTTGCGGCAATACATTTACTTTAAAAACACGGGCAAAAAAAAGAGCCCCCACAGCAGCTCCTCCGGCCACGTCAATGCTGAGGATGTTCAGCCATCGATACAAACGAAAAAAAAATCCCATCTTCGAAAGATAGGATTCAATTTAGTTATTTTTTACGGTCAAGCCGATTTCAGTGCTTCGGCACCGGCAACAATTTCTAAAATTTCTTTGGTGATAGCCGCCTGGCGTGTGCGGTTGTAGGTCAGACGCAAGTCTTTCAGTAGTTCGCCTGCATTTTCAGTCGCTTTATCCATAGCCGTCATGCGGGCTCCGTTTTCAGCGGCATTGCTATCAAGTACCGATTTAAACAATTGCACTTTCAGCGATTTAGGAATTAACCCAGTAATAATTTCTTCCTGATCGGGCTGATAGATATAATCTACTTCTTGTGTTTTCTTTCCCTGATTCGATGCCTGCACCGGTAAAAATGATTCGGTTCGCAAGATCTGGGTAGCTACGTTTTTAAATTCGTTATAAACGATTTCAATTTTATCATAATCGCCCTGGCGAAAACGATCCATTAAAAACTGAGCCGCTTCTGCCACTTTATCAAACGACAGATCCTGAAAAATAGGAGCGAAGTCATTTACCATCGGAAAATTTCTTCGGCTAAAAAATTCAGCTGCCTTTTTTCCGATGGGCAAAATAGAAACGTTTTTTTGCTTGTATTGAGCAGAGTATTTTTCTTCAATCAGCCGGGCTACGGCTTTAAATACTGTGCTGTTAAATCCTCCGCACAGACCCCGATCCGAGCTAATGGCCACCAAAAGAATTTTTTTCTCTTCGCGGGTCTGGCTATACCAGGCGGGGCCGTCTGTTCCGGCCGCGGATACATTTTGTAGCAGCCCATTCAACTTTTGAGCAAACGGCCGCATTTGAATAATCCGCTCCTGCGATTTGCGCAACTTGGCAGCCGCTACCATTTTCATGGCTTTGGTAATCTGCTGAGTTGACATTACCGAGGTTATCCTGCTTTTTACTTCTTTTAAACTCGCCATTTCAATTAGTTAATGGGATGATTCTTTGATTCGGTAATTA
Organism: Bacteroidota bacterium; assembly: GCA_018267135.1. GTDB lineage: Bacteria > Bacteroidota > Bacteroidia > Cytophagales > Cyclobacteriaceae > ELB16-189. The sequence goes on along the minus strand of JAFDZA010000001.1, from coordinate 22,368 downwards.
ACATATCACCGAATTAACACATCACCGAATTAATATTTAGAAGCTAATTCTGTTGCTACTTTCTTCACTACATCAGCATCGGCATCTTCAAATTTACCGACCCGGAAATTATCAAGCACCTGTTTGCTTTGTGCCTTCAACAAGGAAATAAACTCTTTTTCAAAATCCTTGATCTTATTAACCGGAACTTTATCGCAATAACCGCGGGTAGAGGCTAAAATCATGGCTACTTGTTCTTCTACCGGCACCGGTGCATACTGCGGTTGTTTCAACACTTCGGTATTTCTACGTCCGCGCTCAATGGTAAGTTTAGTGGCCGCATCAAGGTCTGAACCAAACTTAGCAAAGGCTTCCAACTCACGAAACTGTGCCTGATCCAGTTTAAGTGTACCCGCCACTTTCTTCATTGATTTTATCTGTGCTGAGCCCCCCACGCGCGATACTGAAATCCCCACGTTAATAGCCGGACGGATACCGGAATTGAACAAGTTGGTTTCCAAAAATATCTGCCCATCGGTAATCGAAATTACATTCGTGGGGATGTAAGCCGATACGTCATTGGCTTGTGTTTCAATAATGGGCAAAGCGGTGAGCGAGCCACCGCCTTTCACTAAATGCTTAATGCTGGCAGGCAAATCATTCATCTTCTTAGCAATCTCATCGTTGTTAATCACCTTGGCTGCACGTTCTAACAAGCGAGAGTGTAAATAGAATACGTCACCCGGGTAAGCTTCCCGGCCCGGAGGTCTTCTTAAAAGAAGCGATACTTCGCGGTATGCTACAGCTTGTTTAGACAAGTCGTCATAAATTACCAATGCCGGTCTTCCGGTATCGCGAAAATATTCACCGATGGCTGCGCCTGTAAAGGGGGCAAAGAATTGCATGGGGGCAGGATCCGAAGCGGAGGCCGATACAATGACGGTGTACGACATGGCTCCTGCTTTCTCTAACGTGGCGGCTACACCAGCTACGGTAGATGCTTTTTGGCCTACTGCTACATAAATACAATAAACCGGTTTGCCGGCTTCGAAAAATTCTTTTTGATTAATGATCGTATCGATGGCCACCGCTGTTTTTCCGGTTTGGCGATCGCCAATAATTAATTCGCGCTGCCCACGGCCAATCGGGATCATGGCATCAATAGCTTTGATCCCGGTTTGTAATGGCTCGTTTACGGGCTGACGAAAAATTACACCGGGAGCTTTGCGCTCCAGTGGCATTTCAAAAAGACTGCCGGCTACGGGGCCTTTGCCATCAATAGGGGCTGCCAGCGTATTCACTACACGCCCCAATAATCCATCGCCTACATTTACTGAACCTATCTGGCCGGTACGTTTTACGGTATCGCCCTCTTTAATATCTTTTGATTCGCCCAAGAGTACGGCTCCTACGTTATCTTCTTCCAGGTTTAACACTAATGCTTTTACACCGTTTTCAAACTGGATCAACTCCCCGGCTTGCGCCTTGGTTAATCCATAGATGCGAGCTACTCCATCGCCCACGGTAAGAACGGTGCCCACTTCTTCCAGTTCAGCATCGGTGCGCGATTTGGAAAGTTGTTCGCGGAGTATTGCTGATATTTCTTCGGGTCTGATTTCTGCCATAATTCGTTTATTTATTGCTTGTCCGTTTCGGTTTAAAATTCTTTTACATAAGGGTTTTCATTGAATTTTACTTTCAATGATTTTAATTTGTTTTTGATCGATGCATCAATCTGGCGATCGCCAACGTTGAGGATAAATCCACCAATCAGGTTAGCATCTATTTTAGTGGTCAACTCCACTTGCTTTTTGTTGCTCAGTTTTTTAACAATGGCCTCTATTTCTTTTTTCAGGTTTTCATCTATGGCTATTGTCGTGGTAACCACTGCTTTCTGAATGCCTTTGTATTCGTTGTAGGCGTTGCCAAATTCTGCCGCGATGGCCGGCAATAAAGGTTCGCGGTTTTTTTGGGTTAATATATCAATGATCGAAAGTGAAAGAGGGCTTATCTTCCCTTTAAAAATCAATTCGAGTATCTGTCTTTTTTTATCGTGTTTAATAATGGGGCTGCGTAACATCACCAGCAGGTCGTGGTTGGCGTGACAAAGGCGATCTATCAATTGCATATCGGTATGCACTTGCTCCAATGCGTTTTGCTCGATGGCAAGACCGAGCAGGGATTTTACATATCGGGAGGCTACGCGCGAATCGGCCATGGTTAGTTCAACTTAAGATCGTTAATCAGTGTTTCGGTAAGTTCTTTTTGCGACTTATCGTTGGCCAGATTTTTCTTGATAAGTTTTTCGGCTATCTCTAATGAGAATGAAGCTACTTGTGCCCGTACATCGCGCAGGGCAGCCTGTTTTTCTGTGTTGATTACCGCTTTGGCATCTTCAATCATTTTGTCGGCAGTTTTTTTAGCAGCCACCTGAGCCTCTTCGTGAATCTGGTTGGCGGCCGTACGTGCCGTACGCAAGATTTTATCGCGCTCTTCGCGGGCTTCTTTCAACAATTTTTCGTTGTCCGATTTTAAGGAAGCCATTTCCTGCTTCGCTTTCTCGGCTTGGTCAAGCGCATTCTGGATAGATTCTTCGCGCTCTTTCAGCGAACTGAGAATGGGTTTCCATGCAAATTTGGCCAGCACCAAAACCAAGGCAAGAAAAATAACTACTTGCCAGAAGAGAAGACCATTAGCCGGGAGTAAAAAATCCATACGTTTAAATTTTATTTTCTGTTTTGTTCACTTCTTTTCAACCCTTCGGAGTGTAAAAAGAAAGGCCGCCAGGCCCATCGCCCAAGCGCACCTTTCTGTTTTCTTTACAGCTTGTTAGAAACAAGGAAGCAAATAACCAACCCAAAAAGGGCTGCTACCTCTACCAACGCTGCGATGATCAGCATCGCACCCTGAATTTTGCCTGAAGCTTCGGGCTGACGTGCCATCGCTTCCATAGCAGAACCCCCGATACGACCGATACCAATGCCTGCACCAATGGCTGAAAGACCAGCTCCAATGCCCGCACCCATTACCGCATAGCTTACTTCGAGAATTAAGGATAACATAGAATTATAAATTAAAGTGAAACAAAAAATTCATTCTTAATGATGTTCATCTTCTGCCGTGGCCATGCCAATGTACAAGGAAGTAAACAACGCAAACACATACGCTTGAATGGCCGCTACCAAAATTTCAATCAATGAAATAAACAACACCATGACCGAAGCGCCAATGCCTACGATATAACTATGAAAAATAAAAGTCATACAAATCAAACTCAGCAACACAATATGCCCGGCCGTAATGGCCACAAACAAACGAATGGTGAGGGCAAATGGCTTGGTAAAAAGCCCGATGATCTCGACCGGTAAAATAATGATCCGCAACAGAAGAGGAACCCCGGGTGTCCAGAAAATATGTTTCCAGTAGGCAGCATTGCCACTAAAATTCGTAATCAAAAAAGTGAGCACGGCCAGCGATAATGTAATGGCGATGTTTCCGGTGAGGTTGGCCGACCCGGGAAGCAATCCTAAAAGGTTTCCAAACAGAATGAAGAAAAACAGCGTAAGTATGTAGGGAAGGTATTTGTCGGTATGATGTCCGAGGTTAGGTTTCACAATTTCATCGCGAACGAAAAGGATTACCGGCTCAATAAACGACTGCAATCCCTTGGGCGCTTTCTTAGGGTTTCTTTTGTAAGACCTGGCTACGGTAAATAATACATACAAAAGTACAACTGCTGTAAGAAACAGCATGGCTACATTTTTTGTGATTGATAAATCCAATACTTTTTCCCCGGTAGCGGTAAGTACGATGTTTCGCCCTTCCAGTTTGTAGCCGTTGTATTCTATTTCATGGTGGTGGTCGTCATAAAAATGAGAGGACGAAAAAACCGCTAAGCCGCGCTCGGCAGAGTAAACAATAATAGGTAGGGGGAGCACCAAATGCTCGGCAAAATGCCATTGATGGTCATCTAGCACGTGCTCAATAATTACTTCATTGGCACTGAATTTCTCCGTTTCGGCTGCGTGGGGCGCCCCGGCCGAGTCGAGGCCAGCCTGAATATGCGTTGTATCGTGGTGGTCTGCTTCATGTTGGGCATAAATGGGGAAGCCAATAGCCGTAACAAAAAACAAGGTTAGAATTACGGGAATTGTAGTAAAAAAAGGCTTTCTCATTGTAAAACGGGCCAAGGTCTGTATTTCGGACTGCAAAAATATTAATTATCCTTACCCAAAAAAATCTTTGGAAAAAATTTTGAAACTGACTTTCGTCAAGATTTGAATCAGTTGAAGCGCTGCAGCAAAAAGGATACTTCCAGCCCGGTAAACAGTAAATAAGCAATCATAAAAAAGAGGGCGTTGGCATCGGCATGAGTTTTATCCATAAAAATGAGAATTAAGATGAACCCTCCGCCCAACAACAATTTCAGCACAATGGAAAGAAGATAGTTTTTTACCCATTTTTCGGACGGGGTTCGGTTTATTATAAAATAGATAACCCAAGTGGCTCCAGCCACCCCCAGTAAGATGGGGAAGGTAAATGTGTTTTTGCCAGCATAGTTTACCGTCAGGCCTAAAATAATAACCAGCAATAACCAACAAACCGTAAATAGCAATACGTTTTTATTCATTGAGTGACTTGTATAGCTTATAGATCATTCCGGCAAAAGAACTAATTACCATAGCCAAAAGAAAAAACGGAAAGGGCATTTGTAGCCAGCAGTCTGTTTTCCAGCCTAACCATCCGCTCACACCAATAACCAGCAGCAGTTGTATGCCCAAGCCAGAGTATTTAAGAAAGGTATTAGGCGGATCTTTCTTCAAAAATGAAATGGGTTGATCTAATTCATCCTCGATTCTTGAGGCTGTGCTCGCAAGGTATTGCCTGTTTCTGAAAGTTTGATATCTTTTACCACTCCCATTTTACAGCTTCCATTAAACATGGCACCGGGCTCTACCACTAACTTGCCAGTGTTGATGTCTCCATAAACTACTGCTGTTGATTTTAACACGAGCAATTCGGAAACATCTACTTTGCCTTTTACTTCTCCTTCAATATCGGCATTCTGTGCGGTAATATTGCCTTCCACATGACTGCCGTTACCCAGCGCAATTTTTGATTTTGACTTAATATGACCCAGCACTCTTCCTTCTATCCGGATGTTGCCATGGGTTTCAATGTTTCCTTCCAGCACGGTGCCTTTGCCAATAACATTGCTGCTGTTGCTGATTTCTTCGGCTACGCGTTTTTGTTCTTTCGTTGTTAGCATACCAATTTTTTTTGACGTTTAAAAAGTTACAAAGTCTTCCGGATTCAGTGAGCTTCCATTGTACCACATTTCAAAATGCAAATGAGGCCCGTCTGTCATCTCACCGCTGTTGCCAACTATGGCGAGGATATCGCCTGCGTTTACAAAACTACCAACTTTTTTCAATATCGTGGCATTGTGCTTGTAGACGCTTACCAAATTGCCATGATGCTGCACGGCTATAACATAGCCCGCATCTTGTGTCCAACTGCTGAGCACCACCGTGCCATCGGCCACGCATTTTACCGGTTCATTGGTTTTGGCCACAATGTCTACTCCATAGTGACCTTTTTTGCCATCGTACTTATCGCTAATAAACCCGGTGATAGGGGTAAAGAAAAAAAGTTGCTGTAATTCCCGGTACTGGCTCTTGAGCGAAACAGCCGAGTACTGCGATTGTTCAAACTCTTTACGAAAGGCCGAATCCGTGGGCGATAATTTAGCAGAGCCAACAGCCTTGGTAGGCAACGTTCTAAACTCACGTACCGGATCTACAAACCCACTGGAGGTATCGCCCCGCAAAATGCGTTGAAAATTTTGAATGAATTTTTCTTTTCGGTCTTCTTCCTGGGCCAGCGAATCCAGGCGCTGTGCTAACTGAATCAATTGCTTTTTCTGGGCAGCTACTTCATATTTTGGATCGAACCATTTCGATAAAAGTGTTTTGGAAAGAAAAAGGCTGGATATAAAAATAATCAAAAAAAGGGTGGTGCTGATTACCAGTATTTTGGCATAGGTAAAAGAAACCGTACTTTTTTCTTCCAGGTTTTCTTCGTTGCGCACCACCAGCAGGTAGCGGTTGGTAAGCCTTTCCGACAATGTTTTTTTGGGCGGTTTCAAAATTTAAAATTTTACAAAGGTAGTAATGAATGAACTCGTTTTACTCTGAAAACGCAAGTATAACAACTGGCTAGGTTTGGTGTATGGCAGCCCAATGAGATCATGGGCTGCAAAAAAAGCAGAGGAGGAGGGATTCGAACCCCCGGACCCGTGAAGGTCTCCGGTTTTCAAGACCGGTGTATTAAACCGCTCTACCACTCCTCTGTGTTACGGTCTATTTTTAAGGACTGCAAAAGTAATCGGAAAATTTATTCTTACAAAAAAGATGAGTTTACGGTGGTTACTTACAACTCTTTTTTATAGCGGCTTTTGCCTCTTGCGAGCCCAACTCGTCTGCCCGCTTTAGGTCCAGGCAGCCATCGTAGTTGTTGTTCATAGTAAGCTTTACCAACCCGCGCTGGTAATATGTTTCCGGATCGGTGGGATATAGTTCGATAGACGATGAATAATCTTCTACAGCCCCGGCATAATCTTCTTTTTCGGTTTTGCTCAGCGCCCGGTTATCAAAGTAAGTAGGGTTGGTGGCATCTATCTCAATGGCTTTAGTGTAATCGGCAATGGAGCCGTCATAATCTTGCATGGTATATTTTAACACTCCGCGCAGGTTATATGTTTCCGCATCCTGATTGTTTAATTCGATGGCTTTATTGTAATCTTCCAAGGCTCCTTTTAAATCTTCTTTGGCGCTTTTAGCCAAGGCGCGGTTCTCATATTTCAGCGGATCTTTTGCATCTAGTTTAATAGCCTGATCGTAATCGGCAATGGCTTGCTCATAATGGCTGGTATTGTAGTAGGCTACTCCCCTGTAATTGTAAAGATTGGCATCGGCTTTATCTAATTCAATGGCTTTGGTATAATCGTCAATAGCGCTGACGTATTCGCCCAGTTCAGCTTTTACAATTCCCCGATTAAAATACTTATCGTCATTCACCGGGCCTATTTCCAGCGATTTAGAAAAATCAAAGTATGCTCCCTGTAAGTCTTCTATATTGTATTTGGCAAACCCCCGGTTAGTATAAGCTTCAGCATAGGTTGGCTTAAATTTTATGGCTTTGTTCAGGTCGGCAATGGCACCATCGTCATCGCCCAAATTCACTTTTGATTCGCCCCGGTAATTCCAGGCTTCGGCTATAGTAGAATCTATTTCCAAAGCAAAATTGAAATCGCCAATGGCGCCATAAAAATCAGACAGGGCCATGCGCGAGCGGCCTCGCAGAATAAAGGCGTTTTTATTTTTAGGGTTCGTGTCCAGGTATTTGGTGGCCTCTAATTTAGCTCCGGCAAAATCTTTAGTTTCTATTTTTTTACGAATAGCTTCCAATGGGTCTGTCTGCCCCAAGGCCTGAAGAGCAACGGCCAGGAAGGCTGCAACAAAAATGAATTTCTTAGCCACCCGATTGGCTGCACAAGTTAACCTATTACTCATCCTTGAAAATGTTTCAAACGCACAATTTCTTCAGGCTTTAAAAACCGCCACTGCCCGCGGGCCAGTTCTTTTTTGTCGAGGCCGGCATACACTACGCGATCTAATTTCATTACTTCATATCCCAAGGCTTCAAAAATCCTGCGCACAATGCGGTTCCAGCCAATATGGATTTCAATGCCTACTTGCTTGCCGTCATCGCTTACCATGGCCAGGTCATCAACTTGGGCTTTCCCTTCTTCAAAATAGACTCCTTCCAAAATTTTTTGAAAGTCGTTTTGGGTAAGTGCCCGGCTCAATTCTACTCGGTATATTTTTTTGGCTTTGTAGGAAGGGTGTGTGAGTTTATCGGCCAAGTCGCCATCGTTGGTAAGTAATAAAAGGCCGGTAGTATTTCGGTCTAAGCGCCCCACCGGGTATATTCTTTCTTTACAAGCATTGGCCACTATGTCCATAACTGTTTTTCGCTCTTCCGGGTCATCGGTAGTGGTAATAAATCCTTTGGGTTTGTTAAGTAAAATATATACCGGTTGTTCGGCTTTCAGTTTGCGTCCTTCATAACGAACATCGTCTGTAGGTTTTACTTTGTGCCCCATTTCGGTAATGGTTACACCATTTACCGTTACCAGCCCCATTTTAATAAATTCGTCTGCTTCCCGGCGGCTACCTACGCCACTGTTGGCCATAAATTTATTCAGACGGATTAATCCCTCCGGATTTTTTTCTCCCGAAGGCAACGGCATCTCTCTTTCCGGAGGGTTGCTGGCTTTAATTTTTTTTACCTGGCTCCGGTCGAATTTTTCAGGGGATGATTCACTGCCTTCCTTTCTCAAAAATTTTTTGCGGAAAGGTTTTTCTTCGGGCGACCCAGACCGGCTAAACCGTGGCTTATCGCGATTAGAAAACCGGCTGTCTTCATTGCTTGAATCCCTTTTGCGGAAAGATTTTCCTTCGGGCGACCCAGGCCGGCTAAATCGTGGCTTATCGCGATTAGAAAACCGGCTGTCTTCATTGCCTGAATCCCTTTTGCGGAAAGGTTTTCCTTCGGACGACCCAGACCGGCTAAACCGTGGCTTATTGCGATCCGTAAACCGGCTGTCTTCATTGCCTGAATCCCTTTTGCGGAAAGGTTTTTTTTCATCTGACGATTCTCTGCGCTTGAACGATTCTCTCCGGGCGGAATACGTTCGTTCGTCTGAAAAGCCCTCCTCTCCTGGTTTTCTATATGATTTCTTTGAATCGCGAGAAAACCGGGAAGAATGTTTTTCATCACGGCTAAATCGGTCTTTGCGAAAGGGCTTATCTTCCGACTCTGAATGAGTGGAAGAAAAACTCTTTTTAGAAAATTTTCTATCGGAAAAAGAAGAGCCCGACTCCAGTCTGGGTTTCTTTTTTTCATGAAATGATTTTTCAGCCCGGCTTTGTTTGCCAAACGAAGTTTTTTTATCGGATTTGCCAAAACGCGCCATAGTGTTGTATTTCGGTTTGAAGGTACTTAGAAAATGATAAAATAAAAGCGGCTTCGTTTTTTTGAAGCCGCGCACAAATCGGGGGTATCCGGCAATTCGTATTCAATAATGCCTTATTGGTTTTCGGGTGCTTCGCCAATGGTATTTACCTCGTTGCTGAAATCTTTGGGCGTAGGCAATTCATTGATGTCGTTTATACCGAAATACTCCATAAACTTCGGGCTTGTGCCATAGAGCATCGGGCGGCCAATGGTTTCGGCTTTACCCTGGATCTCGATAAGCCCCTTGTCTAACAGTTTTTGTATGGCATAATCGCAATTAACTCCCCGTATATTTTCCACTTCGGGTTTTGAAATCGGCTGTTTGTATGCAATGATGGAGAGTGTTTCCATGGCACTAATGGACAATCTTTTTTTCGATTGTTGTTTCAGCATGATGCCGATGCTGGCTTGGTAGGCCGGCTTTGTTAAAAACTGGTAGCCACCCCCGGCTTTATACAACTGAAAGGAGTATTCTTCGGTTTGAAATTTTTCCTCGATATGCTTTAGTGCGTTCGCTATATCCTCTTCCGGCAAATCGGCATTAAACATTTCCGACAAGCATGCTTTAAGGTCGGCCAGCTTTGTGGGTGCCGGGGAACAAAACACCAACGCTTCAATATGATTTTGTAAAAAGTCCACTCCGTGTAATTCTAATAGTTTAGTATTCGGCTGTTAATCCTGCTTCATCATTTTTGCTTCGATGGATTGCGTAGTATGAGGTACGGCAATCAATCTTTCTTTCGAAATCAGCTTACCGGTTACCGAGCAAATTCCATACGTTCCGTTTTTAATACGCACCAGTGCATTTTCCAGGTTGGTAATGTATTTTAACTGGCGAGCTGCTAACTGGCTCATATTTTCTTTTTCGGCTGTTTCGGCTCCGTCTTCCAACACTTTAGTATTTCCGCCTGAGGTGGCATCCGTACCTTCATCGTTATTGCGGTTAAGTGTTTCTTTCAAAATTTTAAACTCTTCGCGGGCTTTATCAAGCTTAGCTAAAATAAGGGTTTCAAATTCTTTTAATTCTTCATCGCTGTATCGTGTTTTATTTTCTGGCACCACTGCCGATTTAGCCGGTTTGTGGGCGATCGGGCGTTGGGTTAAGATAGGAAAGATATTTAGCTGAGACGGAGCTGGCTTTTGTGCCGTGCCGGTGGTGCTTGGTTTGGATTTGGGTTTTGCTTCTGTTTTTTTAGGAGTTGCTTTTTTAGAAACAACTTTCTTAGCCGGTGCGGCTACTTTTTTAATTGCTTTTTTAGCCGGCTTTTTCTTAGCACTAACAGTTTTTTTTGGTTTGGCAGTCTTTTTTACTGTAACTGTTTTCTTTTTGGCCGTTTTGGTAGGTTTTTTCTTTACTGATTTTGCCATAACAAATTTTCCTTAAAAGGTGGTTTTAAAAAGTCTGGCAAAAATACGTTTCTGCAACGAAACAAAAAATTCAGACTTTAACCGAGACTATACTGGGTGTGAAATAAACCTATGAAAAGCGGACTACTTTAATTGTCGAAATCGGGATCATAACTGGCTTCGCGGCCACCGCGCTTTTCGCCTCCTTCCTCACCGCCAGAGCCTTCATATTCATCGCCACCCTCAAAATCATCACTCTCGCCAAAAGAATCGGAAGCCTCATCGCCCGTATCGTCAAACTCTTGTGGTTTGCCTGATTCTACATCATAACCTCCATCGCTATTTTTAGTAGCCGGAATTTTTACCAGATAAACCGAATCGTCAGTTTCCAGCGGAAAAACAAAAATCGGTTCATTCTTAGCATTGGTTATCCGGGTTATGCTCGACTCATATCCATTGGGATATTGCTCGCGCAAGAGCTCTTGCAGAGAGCCCGACAAGTTTTCTAAACTCTTAATAATTCTTTTTTTGGGTGCAGCCATTGTATCTGACAATCGTTAAAAACCGGCTCAAATAGCAACGAATTGCAGCATCAGGCAAGATTTTTTTAAAAATTTTTTGCCGATTGGTTAAAAACTTTCTACTTTTCTCATCTCAAACGATTTAAAAAACCAAAAATACCGCCTATCGAAACACTCTTTACGTTACCTAACTAACTACACAAATGATTGACCACAATTGCAGCGACAGCCACTTGGTTTCGCTCTATCAGTCCGGTAACGAGGAGGCGTTTGAGGCGCTGTTGCGGAGGCACAAATCCAGAATTTACACTTCTATTTACCTCATTGTAAAAGACCGCTACGTAGCGGAAGATCTTTTGCAGGATGTATTTATTAAAGCCGTTAACGTAATTAAAGGAGGCCGGTATAATGAGGAGGGGAAATTCCTTCCCTGGATTAGCCGCATTGCCCATAATCTTTCCATAGACCATTTCAGAAGCCGTAAACGCCATCCGGAGGTTGTTTTGGAAGATGGAAGCCGTTTGTTAGATTCCCTGCAATTTGCCGAAGAATCCTTTGAAACAATTCAGGCTAAGCAAGATACCAAAAGCAAATTGCGCTCGTTAATCAAACAATTGCCACAAGAACAAAAAGAAGTATTGATCATGCGCCATTACCTGCAAATGAGTTTTCAGGAAATTGCCGACCGTACCGGGGTAAGCATAAACACGGCCTTGGGCCGGATGCGTTATGCGCTGATCAACTTGCGCAAAAACATGTCTAAAACCAATGCCTATGATAAAAACGTTTACCCAACACGACCTGATGAGGCGATTGTACCTCGAAACCTCGGCCGAGGAGACGAGGGAGATTGACCAGGCTCTTCTTTGCGACAGCGAGCTACAGGCTCAGTACAAAGAACTGGTAGCTTTAAAGAATCAATTAGATGGCGGCCAACTCAATCCATCCGATTCAACCGTTGAAGCCATCCTCCGCTACTCCAAAAGGTGGCAGGAACACAGTTAGTCTTAGACCATAGTGTATAATCATCTAAAGGCTTTGCCTTCGATTTAGCCAGTCAGTGAACTGATTTGCGCAAAGACCATAGCGTTCTTTACGTAAATATTACACACCTATTATCTTTCTATTAATGGAGGGTTTTTTGCTTGAACAAAAGCCTCCTCGTTTCCGTTATTTGTAGTACAACCACTACATATGAAAAACACATCTAAACTGGCTATTCTTCAAAGTCTGGATGTTATGGATCCGGTACAAATGGAAAATGTACTGACGTACATCCGGGGTTTACTTCAAGAACCGGTAAACTACCGGAACCTGAAGAAGGAAGCTATGAAAGAAATCCGTCAGGCACTAGAGAACACCAAGCCTACCGATTTGCCCTTAGTAGCATAAGGGCGGAATTGAGTTAATTGTCTATAGCCGACTCGATGGCATCCATTTTTTGGTTACTGTAGGCGCCATCGGTGGCATACACAATTTTGCCATCGGCATCCAGTACAAAAAGATACGGAATATCTTTCCGGTCGAAATTCAATTCATCTTTGTATTTTTTCAATTCGCCTTTGTAAAACAAAATGTAGGGTAGCAATTTCGGGTCTGTGTTTTTCATGGCTTTGCGTTTGGCCGTGCCGGTGGCCGCGGCATTGATGCCCGTAAACATGGGTACAAAATAAACGTTTACATCATATCCCATGCCTTCCATCATACCCGTGGGTTTTTGAATAAACTTGCCGAAGATGGGGTTAAACCAGGTATTCAGCTCATCTTCCGATTTCTTTGAATAAGCCAGCCCCAGCAGAGTAAACTTACCTTTCACATCTTGTGGCAAACTTATTTTTTTATCGTCTACCGTTTGGGTAATCATGTCGGGAAAAAACTTCCCAACTACCTGTGCCTGTGCCGAAAATAAGCCAACATTCAACAACACAAAGACAATTATTTGTTTCATCAATCTAAGGTAAGCAACTACGGATTTATTTTTACAATGCCTTTTGTTACCCCTACTGACTTGCCCAAGTACTCTTTGGTTTCGGGCAGCCGAATGGTTTCCATATACCACCACTCGGCTTTTACCTTTTCGGCTGTGAGGGTGAGCAGCAAATACCCATGATCGCGGTTGTTAATGTATTTTAAGTGTGGATTAATTTTTAACATTTGTTGTTCGCTGTGCCTTACGGAGTCGTCCGGTGCATATTCATTTCCATTGGCGGATGTAATGCTGGTCGTTACCAGCTCTATGGCAAAGGGTGAGTAAGTTTTTTTTATATCGGTGGCCGCTTCTATGGCCCACGAAGAGTGTGCATCACCGGTAATAAAGATTACATCGTTGATATTATTTTCCTGAATAAATTTTTTCAGTTTTCGTTTTTCGGCCGGGTAGCCGTCCCAGCTATCGAAGTTGCGGGGCATCTGTGGGTAAATTGGTTTCATGTTTACATCCGAAAAAATAACCTGGTTGCCAATGATCTTCCATATAGCGGTAGAATTTTTCAACTTATTTTCCAGCCAGGCCACTTGTTGCGGCCCCAACATTGTGCGGGTTTCACTTTCAAGGGTTGGGTCGGAAAGAGTGTTCACTGGTTTTTGCCGGCCCGCCAGCCGTTCATCCAGCATTATTAAATCGGCTAGCTTGCCGAAAGAAAATGAACGGTAATGATTTTCGCTTTCGCGGATTGGTATCCATTCGTAATACGCTTTTCGGGCGGCCTCTCTTCGCTTGGTGTAATCGCCCTCTTCGGGCTGATGGTTTTGTGCGCCCCCGGTGTAACTATCGTTCGCTATTTCGTGGTCATCCCAAATGGCAATCATCGGCAATCTGGCGCTCACATCGTGCAGGCCTTTGTCGAGGCGGTATTGCGAATAACGGGCTCGGTAATCTTGCAGTGAAATCAATTCATGTTTTGGTATGTTGATGCGTCCAATGGTAGTGTCGCCATATTTTCCGGAGGCATACTCATATATAAAATCGCCCAGATGAACAACCACATCTACATCGGCTCGTTGCGAAATTTTTTCATACGGATTAAAGAAACCCCATTCCCAGTTGGCACAACTAACCACTGCCAGTTTAACTTGATCGGGGTTAGGCGGGAGCGTTTTGGTTTTACCTGTTTCAGAGGTTTTGCCTAAAGCCGTGAAACGGTAAAAATAGATAGTGCCGGGCTGCAGGCCGGTGGCGTCCACCTTTACGGTATAATCACGATCTGCATTGGTAGAAAGCGTATCGGATTTTACGGCTGAAGAAAAATCTTCTGTGGTGGTTATTTCCCACTTCACGGCAATTTTTTTGCTTGGTACATCCGGAGTTACGCGTGTCCAAAGAATGACACGGTCGGTTAACGGATCGCCCGAAGCCACCCCGTGATAAAAAGGAGCATTCGAGGCATGATATAAAGGCGAAACAGCTTCCGTATATTTTTCTTTTGGAGATGGCGCGTGGCAGCTCCCAATGAAAACGACAGAAATAAAAAGAAAGCCAGCGGTTTTCATAAAAATATTATGCGTTAAAAAATATCGTAGTTAATGGCTGTTAACGTCACGGTTATAAAATCTTTTCTATAATCTTTCCGGTTTTCTTGTTTTTTAAAATCACTTTTTTGGCCCCATAGTGTGTTACTTCTTCTTTTACCAAGTAATGATCGGCATCGTACGATTGCAGATGACTGTCTTTCGTAACTCCTGTTTTGCCACGCCAGATGTTGAGTTGCACCGGCTCCCATAGTTTGGTTTTGGCCGATTTGTAGGCCGCATCGAGAATGGCATTTACTACGTAGCCATCGTAAAATGTTTCTTTGGGGGGTAATTTTTTTTCGAGGGCATTAAACATATCCATAAACATGTGGTTGTACCCGAGTTCGTTCAGTTCATCGCCCACCGGAAAAAGCCAGCCTGAGTTGCTTTCGGCCTTTTCGGCCACGTAGTCGGCTCCCTTGCCACTGGTAAACATTTCAAATCCGGTGCGTAAAAAATTATTTATCCAAATGGTTCCTTCCGAGCCCATCACTTCATCGCGCAAATCAAGCCCGCCACGGAAAGTCCAGCTTACTTCAAACTGGCCGATGGCTCCGTTTTCATATTTTACCAAACCAATGGCATGGTCTTCGGCATCAATCGGTTTTACCTGGGTATCGGCCCAGCACATTACCTCCAGAGGCTTAATATCTTTGCCAATGTAGCTGCGCGTAATTTCTACACAGTGGCAGCCCAGATCGAGGATGCACCCGCCTCCGGCTTGCTCGATGTCCCAAAACCAATCGCTATGCGGGCCCGGGTGTGTTTCGCGCGACTTCGCCCAAAGAACCCGGCCTAAAGCACCATTTTTCACGCTTTCAAGTGCTTTAATAAATTTTGGTGTGTACACCAAGTCTTCCAAATAACCGTTGAAAATGCCTGCTTTCTCTACGGCCTCCAGCATGCGCTGCGCCTCGGTGGCATTACGGCCAAGCGGTTTGGTGGTTATGACGGCTTTTTTGTGCTTACAACAGAGCATCACGGCTTCTTCGTGCAGATGGTTGGGTAATGAAATGCATACTACTTCTACTTCCGGGCGAGCAATGGCTTCTTCCATTTGGGTCGTGGCAAACGGAACGTGGTAGTCGGCCGCAAATTTTTTTGTGCTTTCTTCTCTGCGCGAATAAATGCTTACAATTTTGTCTTTGCTGCGATAGCCTTGCAGCGAGTCGGCATAAAAACGGCCTATAAAGCCGGAGCCAAGCATAGCAATGTTCATGGTGTGAGCGGTTTAATTTTATTTTTTCTAAAAACTATCCAATCTAAAATTTTTCAATCGTATCTGCTACTCCCTTCTGGAAATTATCAGGCAACTAATAATTTGAATATCCCCGCACCTGAAACCACATTCATTAAGCACCAGTACAATCACCATTCTTTTCAACCGTTTTCGCTACTGTTCGTTAGTTGAGTTTTAAAATATTTTTCAAAAAAAAATCCTGGTTTGTTCAATATTATTTGGCGGCTCTTTACTTTTAAAAAATATCCTTAACCTTTTACCAAAATTGAAAGAACAAACTGCTTCTACACTTTATCATCCTTCTTTTGAAAAAGACTCTTGTGGCGTGGGCTTTGTGGCCAACATGAAAGGCCGCAAGTCGCATCAAATTGTGAGCGATGCCCTTACTATGCTGGAACGCATGGCACACCGTGGTGCCTGCGGCTGCGAGCCCAACACGGGCGATGGCGCAGGTATTTTAATTCAGGTACCGCATGAATTTTTTGCCGGTGAATGTACCAAGCTGGGCATTAAACTGCCGGCTTATGGCCAGTATGGCGTGGGGCTGGTATTTTTTCCGCGCGACCCCAAAGTGCGCGAAGAATGCCGCACCACCTTAAACCGGATGATAAAAAAAATGAAAATGGCCTTACTGGGCTATCGAATTGTGCCGGTCTGTTCGGCAGACATAGGCGAGTCGGCCCTCGCTGCCGAACCGATCATGGAGCAGGTGTTCATCAAACGGATTGACGGAGGCACTGATCCCGAAGCATTTGAACGCCAACTTTTTATTCTGCGCAAATACACCACTCATATTATTACTGAATCGGTAAAAGGGGTAAGCGGGCAATTTTATTTTTCTTCACTCTCCTATAAAACTATTGCCTACAAAGGCATGCTTACCTCGGGGCAGCTGCGCCCCTATTTTGCCGATTTGGAAAACGAAGAAGTTGTTTCGGCTTTGGCCGTCATTCACTCACGCTTTTCTACCAATACTTTCCCTTCCTGGCGGCTGGCTCAGCCCTTCCGCTTTATTGCGCACAATGGCGAAATTAATACGATACAAGGCAACATCAATTGGTTAAAATCAAAGGAAGCATTTTTTGCATCTTCTTATTTTACTCAAGAAGAAATCAACATGATTTTGCCGATCTGCAATCCCCGGCAGTCTGATTCTTCTAATTTAGATAACGTGATTGAATTGCTGGTGCATGCCGGCCGCTCGCTGCCCCATGTAATGATGATGCTCATCCCCGAAGCATGGGATGGAAACGACAGCATGAGCCAGGAAAAAAAAGATTTTTATGAGTACCACGCTAACCTGATGGAGCCTTGGGATGGCCCCGCTTCCATTACTTTTACAGACGGAAAAATTGTGGGCGCCACACTCGACCGCAACGGCCTGCGCCCTTCCCGTTTTGTTGTAACGAATGACGACACCGTCATTATGGCCAGCGAAGTGGGTGTGCTTGATGTGGATCCGGCCAAGGTTGTTACCAAAGGCCGCCTGCAACCGGGCAAAATGTTTGTGGTGGATTTAGAGCAAGGCCGCATCATTAGCGATGATGAACTGAAAAAAAATATTTGCACACGCCAGCCGTATGGCCAATGGGTACGCGAAAACAAAGTAAAACTGAGCGACTTGCCCGAACCGGGAGGAAGTTTTCATAAATACGATCCGGTTACATTTTTGAAGCGTCAGATTTCGTTTGGTTATACTTCAGAAGATTTGCGCATCATTCTTTCGCAAATGTGCGAAACCGGAAAAGAAGCCCTCGGCTCCATGGGCAACGATACTCCGCTAGCTATTCTTTCGCGGCAGGCACAACACTTGTCAAGTTACTTTAAACAATTGTTTGCCCAGGTAACCAACCCGCCTATCGATTCTATTCGCGAGCGGCTGGTAATGTCGCTCAATACACACGTGGGCGGCTCACTGAATTTACTGGAAGAATCGCCTGAGCATTGTATTACATTGGAGTTGCCTACCCCGGTTCTTTCTAATAATGAATTAGAAAAAATACGTTACATAGATCATGCCCATTTGCAAACCAAAACCATTTACACCTATTTCAAAGCAGACGGGCAGCCGGGGTCGCTCGAAAAAGGACTGAACCGTGTTTGTCAGTACGTAACCGATGCTATTGAAGACGGCTTTACCATCATTATCCTTTCCGATCGCAGTTTTGACAGCGGCCACGCTCAGATTCCTTCTCTGCTGGCGCTGGCAGCGGTTCATCATGATTTAATTCGAAAAGGGTTGCGCGGCAAAGTAGGCTTACTGGTAGAGGCGGGCGATGTATGGGAAACCCACCACTTTGCTACGTTGCTGGGCTATGGTGCTTCGGGTGTTAATCCGTATTTGGTGTACCAAACCATTCACGACATGAAGAAGCGAAACCTCTTCAGCGAAGAATTAACCGAAGAGAAAGCCATTTATAATTACAAAAAAGCCGTAGGCGGAGAGTTGCTCAAAATCATGAGTAAAATGGGCATCAGCACGCTGCAATCATACCATGGGGCACAGATTTTTGAAGCTCTTGGCATTAGCCAAGAAGTAGTGTCCATCTATTTTACCGGAACGGTTTCGCGCATTGGCGGACTTACCTTAGACGACATTGCCCGCGAGGCTATTGCCAAGCACTTGTTGGCGTTCCCTAAAACGGCCAACCATTCCCCACGCTTAGAGGTAGGCGGAGTGTATCAATGGAAGCAACGAGGAGAAGCGCACTTGTTCAATCCGCAAACCATTCATTTGCTGCAACACGCTACCAAGATGAACGATTATGCTTTGTTTAAAAAGTATTCAACCCTCATCAACGAACAAAGCGAAAAAGCCATTACGCTCCGCAGTTTACTTGCGTTCAAAAAATCAAAATCAATTCCTTTATCGGAAGTAGAACCCAAAGAAAGTATTTTCAAACGCTTTGCCACAGGCGCTATGTCTTTCGGTTCCATTTCGTATGAAGCTCATCGCACGCTGGCCGTGGCAATGAACCGCATTGGCGGAAAAAGCAATTGTGGCGAAGGGGGAGAAGACGAAGCCCGCTTCACAAAAAAAGAAAATGGCGATTGGGAAAATTCGGCCATCAAGCAGGTAGCCTCCGGCCGCTTTGGCGTAACCAGCTATTACCTTACCAATGCCCAAGAACTTCAAATAAAAATGGCGCAAGGTGCCAAGCCGGGCGAAGGCGGCCAACTGCCGGGCCACAAAGTAGATGAATGGATTGGCCGCGTGCGGCATTCTACCCCGGGTGTAGGATTAATTTCTCCTCCTCCACATCACGATATTTATTCTATTGAAGATCTGGCTCAGCTTATTTTCGATTTAAAAAACGCAAACCGCGAAGCACGCGTTAGTGTAAAGTTAGTAAGCGAAGCCGGGGTTGGTACGATTGCTTCGGGCGTGGCCAAAGCCCATGCCGATGCCATTTTAATTTCTGGTCATGATGGGGGCACGGGCGCCTCGCCCCTGAGTTCCATCCGCCATGCCGGCCTGCCGTGGGAGCTGGGTTTGGCAGAAGCTCATCAGACATTAGTAAGAAATAAATTACGAGGCCGGGTAGTGCTGCAAACCGATGGGCAAATCCGTACCGGTCGCGATCTGGCTATGGCCACGTTGTTGGGAGCAGAAGAATGGGGTGTAGCCACAGCCGCCTTGGTTACCTCAGGTTGCATTATGATGCGCAAATGCCATTTAAACACTTGCCCGGTGGGGGTTGCCACTCAGAACAAAGAACTTCGTGCCTTGTTTACCGGCAAGCCTGAGTATGTGGTAAACTTATTCACTTTTTTGGCTGAAGAACTTCGGGAAGTGATGGCCGAGTTGGGATTTCGTACCGTAAATGACATGGTGGGCCAGGTTGATCGCCTACAAGTAAATGGACAGGATGATCACTGGAAGTTGAGTCATATTGATTTGTCGGGCTTGCTTCACAAAGAAAAAATAAATCTGGATGCAGCACTGTTTAAACAAGAAGAGCAAGATCATGGCATCGATCAGGTGCTGGATACCGAGTTGATAAAATTAGCGAAGCCGGCATTGCAGCAAGCAGAAAATGTAAAAGGCGAGTTTATCATCACCAATCAAAACCGCAGTGTTGGGGCCATGCTCTCTCATGAGATTTCAAAAATTTATTTGGGGCCCGGATTGCCGAAAGATACCATCCACATCAAATTTCACGGCACAGCAGGACAAAGTTTTGGAGCCTTTACTG
This sequence comes from Bacteroidota bacterium, assembly GCA_018267135.1. GTDB lineage: Bacteria > Bacteroidota > Bacteroidia > Cytophagales > Cyclobacteriaceae > ELB16-189. The sequence goes on along the minus strand of JAFDZA010000001.1, from coordinate 2,494 downwards.
CGGGCGGGGTAACCTTTGAACTGGCAGGTGATGCCAACGATTATTTTGGCAAGGGTCTTTCGGGTGGTAAGTTAATTTTATACCCGCATACTGATAGCCGATTCAGTCCATCAAAAAACATAATCGTAGGGAATGTGGCCTTTTTTGGTGCCACTTCGGGCGAGGCTTACATCCGGGGGATGGCAGGCGAGCGGTTTGCTGTACGCAATAGTGGCGTAAAAGTAATTGTGGAAGGAGTGGGCGACCATGGTTGCGAATACATGACCGGGGGCATAGTAATTGTATTGGGCGAAACCGGCCGAAACTTTGCAGCCGGCATGAGCGGAGGCCTTGCCTATGTTTGGGATGCCAACAAAACATTTACCAAGAATTGTAATCTGGAAATGGTAGAACTCGAACCGTTAGATTCGGAAGATGAAGCGCTGGTTTATCAGATGATTGAGCAGCACCGGCAACTTACTTCAAGTGAACAAGCCATAGATGTGCTCAGCCGCTGGCCGGAAGCCTCCAGGCAATTCATTAAAGTAATCCCGACTGACTACAAGAGAGTATTAGCCAAAAGGGAGCAAGTATCCATCGAAATGGAAGCAACCCAAAAAACGAAAATTTAATTTTGAGTGGTTTGCTTGAGAATATAAAATCAAGCGAACGGTTTGTCTATGGATTCGCTCGGTTGTGTAAACCATCGCACTCCTTGTTCCGTCATGTAAGCGCAGTCTTCAAGGCGTATTCCAAATTCTCCATAAATGGAAATATTGGGTTCTATGCTGAAGCACATTCCGGGCTGAAAGGGTTGCTTATTTCCCAACACCATATTTCCCCACTCGTGCCCATCCATCCCTATTCCGTGGCCGGTACGGTGCGGCAGGCCCGGCACTTTATAACCGGGGCCAAAACCGGCATCGGTTATTACTTTACGTGCGGCCATGTCAACCATTTCGCAGGGGTCGCCCAATTTAGCGGCTGCAAATCCGGCCGCTTGTGCCGCCTTTTCTAAATCCCACACTTCCCGTTGCCTTTTCGTGGGCTCGCCAAAAATAAAAGTGCGCGTAATATCGGATGAATAATCTTCTACGCTGCATCCGCCATCAATTAAGATCACTTCTCCCTTTTTTAATTTTTGAGGCGTTTTACTTCCATGAGGAAATGCGGTGTATTCGCCAAACGAAACCATTGCTCCGCCCCACGCACCCAGTTTAGAATGAGCTTGAGAAATAATGCTTCCTACCTCTTGCTGAGTCATTCCTTCTTCTATCATTGAGTGGGTAACTTTAAAGGCCGCCAGCGTAATATCGTTAGCCACTTGCATCAGCGCCAGTTCGGCCGCGCTCTTAAACATTCGGCACGAAACCGTAATGGGATCGGCACTAACATATTGCAAATGCGAGGCCTCTTTCCGTATGCCGTCAAACAGAAAAAACCGAACCCGTTCTTCCATTCCAATTTTACCCGATTTAATTCCGGCATCTGCAAAAATTCCGGCTACCACTTTATACGGGCTTTCGTGTTCTTCCCAAACGCGCACCTCATTTCCGATGGTAATTAATTCGCGCAGACGAGCTTCTTCAAAATGAGGCACTACATACTTTACATCGCCTTTAGCCGGGATAATAGCCGCCATCATCCGTTCGCTGTTGCCCCACTCCACGCCTGTAAAATATTTCATTGAAGTGCCTCCGTCTAAATAAATAGCTCCAATGTTATTTTCAGTCATTAACTTTTGTGCTTTGGCGATTCGGGCTTTGCGTTCATCTAAGGAAATCGGAACTACTTTGTCGGTCAATGGTTTTAGTTCGTCCAACGGGCTTTTGGGTTTAGCCTCTGTAACGGGTGCGGCACAACTTGCCAAGGCAGCCGTAGAAGCAATGCCAACAGCTGATGTTTTTATGAAATTTCTTCGGTTGATCGTCATGATGTGTAGTAATATTTTTTCAAAGTAGAATAAAGATTGAAAACTACCAACGGTATTTATACACTAGTTGCCAACAAGCTTTTTAAAAGGGTTTCCATTCTAACCAATTAACAAATAGGTGTCTCGTCCTTAGATTAGTTGATTTTTTTGTTATCCAGTTTCAGAACGAAACATAGTGCAGCCTATTAATATTTTTTTTTAAGTGAAACTATTTTTCCGTCTTCGTGCATAACGTAGTTTGGCAAACTATTACAGAATTTTTTAAAGCTGTTAAATCCAAAGTTTCGCGGGTCAAAGGTTGGATTAAATTTGCGAAGAGCACTAGAAAATTTTGATAGCAAAGCTAAGCCCGTATTGATATCAATAACCGTATTAAATGCATAATCTATGTCTTGTTGGTTTATTGGCTTTATCTCTGCGTATTTATGTGATTCAGTTAAATTTAAATTAATCTCATTGCTGTGTTCAAGTAATAAGTGCAACTTTTAGTTTTCGTAAAAATACAGCATTTGGGGTTTGATAGTTAAATTTTCGTACAGGTCTTTCGTTGATCATTTTTTCTACTTGGCTTACACGTTTGGC
>JAFDZA010000019.1 GCA_018267135.1 Bacteroidota bacterium | reverse complement strand
TTATCACTTTTGTCTAAACCGGGCAGAGAGGTAACTACCTCCAGGTGCATCGCTTTTTGCTTGTCTTTATAAAAAAGCAAATGGGTAAGGGCGCTGATCGGTATAGTAGTTTTACTTTCTGCACTGGGCTTGTAATAAATTTCCTGTTCAAATTTTACCGGCACAATCAAGGCGCTGCCCACGGATAGGTTTTTATGATAGGCCTTACGCCAGTCTGCCATTTTTAATAATGTGTAGCGAAACAGCGCAGGTGAGGCAGACATTTCGGTATGGGGTGATGTGGCCGCAACCAAAGTAAAGTGCTGCTGTGCCTCGCTGATCTGAATTTTGGGTTCAACTAATAACGGCCTTATATTATTAACCGGGTCGGAGCAGGAAAAAGCAAGGGCCATTATTAAACAGGAGAATACTATTATTTTTCATAGGATGAGTAGGTACTTATCTCTAAAAAATCACAAAAAATAGATTTGCTTGCTTGTTAGAATATCAATTATTTCAGGGTATAGCTAGAGCATCTTTATCCTAAAATACGTATTCCGGCACCTTTTCCCCTCGTCCGATACCGAACACGAATAACCGGAAGTGAACGGCTTCATTTTTTATAAATAGCCTGGGCATACCAAAAACTAAGTTTTAGTATGTGGTATAGTGTTTGTCCTTACCAGATTTGATTAATTCTATACGCCATGATAAAAAATTATTTTCTGCTTTTTGTTCGCAACATGAAACGGCAAAAATCATTTTCAGTCATTAACCTTGTAGGGCTTACATCCGGCATGGTCAGCACGTTGCTCATTTATTTATATGTGCAGCACGAGATGAGCTACGACCGCTTTCATAAAAATGCAGAAAATATTTATCGGGTTAATCAAACATTTATTTGGGGCGACCATGACGAAAACCAATTTGCCTCGTTGGGGCCGGGTGTAGCATATTCCATTCTGGCTGATGTGCCCGAAGCGAAAGAAGTAACGCGCATCCACCCGCCTGGCGATTTTTTGGTGGTGAATGCAGAAAACAAAAACGACATCCGAACGTTCGATCAAAAAAATATCCTGGCGGTCGATTCAAGCTTTTTCAAAGTCTTCACCTTCCCATTACTTAAAGGAAATGAAGCTACCGCATTGCAGAAGCCGGCTTCCGTGATCTTAACCGAAAATGCTGCAATAAAATATTTTGGTACTACCAATGCGCTGGGAAAACTCTTACAATTCTCTCACGTCAATCCCTCTGAAGGCGAAGTAAAATTTGCTTGTGAAGTAACCGGCATTGCCAAAAATGTACCCCACAATTCATACATCAAATTTGAGATGCTTTTATCTATGAACACCTTTCCGCAGATTATGCATTCAAACGACAAATGGTTGTGGACGATGTTTGAAACGTTTGTGTTGCTGGACGAACATACTTCGGCAGCCGCTTTGCAGGCCAAACTCAACCCATTGCCACGCAAATATGCCGGGCCCTGGCTGGAGCGGGCCATGAACCAAACATTTGATGATTATTTGAAGAGCGGAAAAAAATGGGAGCTCTTCGTGCAGCCTTTTACTTCAGTCCGCCTGTATTCATCGCATGTATATAACCGATTAAATGAAGTTGGCAATATTAAAATTGTTTATGTGCTGATAGGCGTAATGACATTTATTGTGTTGCTCTCGTGCATCAATTTTATGAATCTTTCTACGGCACAATACACCCGCAGAATTAAAGAATCGAGCTTGCGAAAAATTTTGGGCTCCAGTCAGCGCCAATTAGCATTTCATTTTTTTTCGGAAGCCTTTTTATTTTGTTGCCTGGCGGCCGCACTGGGGTTGGGCATCACACAATTGGTTATTCCATTTTATAATACACTGGCCGGCACCGATTTGAAATTCAGTATAAGCGAAATCCCCCAAATTATTTCGGTACTTTTTGGGTTAATTGTGTTGATGAGCTTCTTATCGGGAAGTTACCCGGCCATTTTTCTCAGCCGATTTTCTCCGGTAGAAGCTATGAAAGGAAAATTGCGAACCGGCAAACAGGGCAAACTGCTTCGCCATGGATTGGTAACCTTTCAATTTTTTATTTCCATGATCTTGATTGTTTCCACCATTGTGGTTTTTCAACAGATCAAATTCCTTGCACAAAAAGATATTGGGTTTAACCGCGAAAACCTGCTGGTAGTGAATCGCATTGAATGGATAAATGATGCCGAAACTTTTCAGCAGGCCTTAAAGAACATTCCCCGTGTAGAGCAGGTTTCCTGGAGCAGTTCCGTACCGCCCAATTTATATGATGGAGATTCTTTCCGAAAAGAAGGCTCGGATATTTTAATGCCATTAAATTTTTGTAAAGCCGATGAATCGTACATCCCTACCTTAGGGCTTCACATTATGGTGGGAAGAAATTTTTTAAAGAATAACCCCGGAGATAAAGAAAAAGTAATCTTAAATGAAACCGCAGTAAAAAACTTTGGGTGGAAAGCCGATGAAACGACTCTGGGAAAAAGAATAGAATACGTTGACGGCAGAAAATATGAAGTGGTAGGCATCGTACGCGATTATAATTACTGGAGTTTGCAATCGCCCGTGCAGTCGTTGGGGATTTTTCACAAAGAAGGATCCATGTATTCCGGAGCCAACCACTTTATGGTGCTGCGTGTAAAACCAACCAATGTAGAGCAATTGAAAACATTGATTGCCGATGTCAACAAAAGTTGGAATAAGTTTGCGGGCGACCATCCGTTTCAATATAGTTTTGTTGATGATTCGTTTGATAAATCATTTCAATCCGAAGAAAAGTTCAGCCAAGGGTTGATGCTGTTTGCGGCCCTGGCCATTATGATTGCCAGCCTTGGGCTGCTTGGCATGATGATGTATGCGCTGGAGCAACGCAGGAAAGAAATTGGTATTCGCAAAGTAGTGGGGGCCTCCGGGTTCACTATTTGGTTGCTGATGATTCGGGAATACACCTATTTAATTTTTATTGCGATTGCATTGAGTGTGCCGCTCAGCATCTGGTTGCTAAATAATTGGCTGGAAGATTTTAACTACCGAATTACAATTTCGCCCATGGCGTTTGTGGTAGCCGGGGGAGGCATTTTACTTACTGCACTTATGGTTACCAATTACCACGTACTGAAAGCTGCCAGCACCAACCCGGTAGAAGTATTGAAAGACGAATAAATGAAATAGATGAGAGGCTTTAATTGCTGGCACAACTTTAATTTTTGAATAGTGTTTTGATGAGCTTTTTTATTTCTTGCTCTTTTTCTATCTTCCACCATGGCTGGAAGAATTTTCAGTATTCTCCTTTTATTTTGCCTTACTAACTGCTTCCATTCGAAGCGGGAAGCCCACTTTACACTGCGGCCTCTGTTGCAGTGCGACCTGAAAGACATACAAAAGCGCGGCTACATCGAAGCGATTATTGACAACAACTCGGTTAGCTACTTTATCTACAAAGGCCGCACCATGGGGTTTGAGTATGAGTTATTGCAACGGCTGGCAGCGATCCTGCATGTTGACCTGAAGGTGCGGGTGATGGCAAGCATAGAAGAGGCGCTAGATAAACTCAACCGTGGAGAAGGTGATATTGTTGCCTTCCCGCTCACCATCACGCAAGAGCGCACCAAATATGTTTCCTTCAGCGAAGCTTTATTTCAAACACAACAAGTGCTCGTACAAAAAAAACCTACTCACTGGCGTAGGTTGCCGGCCGATCAGATCGAAAAAAAATTATTGCGCAATGCCGTAGAATTGGGCGGGAAAGAAGTGTATGTAAAAAACGGCTCCTCTTTTATAGACCGTTTACAAAACTTGTCGGATGAAATTGGGAAAGAAATAATTATACGAGAAGACAGTGCCGACTCGGAAACGGAATCACTCATACAAAAAGTAGCGATGGGCGAAATTCAATATGCCGTGGCTGACCAAATGATAGCCCAAGTATGCGAGTTATATTACCCTAATCTCGACATCAATACCGTCATCAGCTTGCCACAACAGATAGGCTGGGGGCTACGAAAAAATTCGCCCGAGTTGCTCGCAGGTATCAATCAATGGCTTGTTGAGATTAAGAAACAAGGTGTATTTCAGATTATTTACGATCGCTACTATAACAGCCCCCGGTTTCTGGTATCTATGATGACCACCGATATTCCATTAACCACCAAAAAACTTTCGCCCTTTGATACTCAATTGAAAAAAGGTGCTGCCGAATTAGGATGGGATTGGCGCCTGCTGGCCTCTGTAGCTTTTCAGGAATCAAATTTTAATCCGCAGGTAGAATCATGGGCCGGTGCCATTGGGGTTATGCAAGTAATGCCCGAAACAGGCCAACACTTTGGAATAAAAAATTTGTGGGACCCTGATCAGAATATTTTTGCCGGTGTGCGCTACCTGAAATTTTTAGATGACTACTGGAAAAAAACCGTACCGGATGACAGTGAACGAAAAAAATTTATTCTGGCTTCGTACAATGCGGGACTTATGCACGTAATAGATGCGCAAAAACTAAGCAAAAAATACGGCAAAAAACCTGATGTGTGGGAAGACCACGTGGCCTATTACCTCAGCCAGAAATCGAACCCCAAATACTACCGCGATTCGGTTTCTTCTGCCGGGTATTGCCGATGCGATGGCCCCGTACTTTATGTAAAGCAAGTACTTCAGCGCTACGAAGAATACAAGGTTCGAATTTTGTCTTAGCTTGTCTGAGCATTTTCTAAAAGCATTTACTCTAACGGAATATCGCCCGGCTGTTTGCCAATGACCTCTACTTTGGGAGGAAGCAGTTTATACATAACCGGAGTAACCAGGCGCGAAAGCAAGGTGGAACTGATCAGCCCGCCAATAATAACCAACGCCAGGGGCGAGTACAGCGGATTGCCTTCGATAGCCAAAGGAATTAACCCACCTATAGCCGTAAGAGAAGTAAGTACGATCGGCACAAAACGAATTTCTCCGGCATGTTCAATGGCTTCGTCCAAAGGAACTCCCCGCTCACGTAACTGATGGGTAAAATCCACCAGCAAAATAGAATTCTTCACTTCAATACCCACCAGCGCAATTAACCCTACGACTGCTACAAACGACATAGGGTTGCCGGTAAGGAACAGCATCGCTACTGCACCGATGATACCCAGCGGTATAACCGATAAAACAATAAGCGTGCTTTTGAAGTTGCCAAACTCCAACACCAGCACGGCAATAAAACCAAAGACTGTAATCAAAATAATAGTGCCCAGTCCGCCAAACGATTCTTGCTTGTTCTCCACTTCTCCGGCCGCCATATACCGGTACCCTTTTGGGAAAGTATATTGATCTAATTTTTTTAACACAGCACGTGTTACTTCTTCGTACAGGTATCCGCTTTTTACAAAAGCCGTAACGGTAGAAAACCGATCTTTATCATAATGCCTTATTAAATTCGTAGATGTCTCAAATTCTACGGAAGCCAGCTGGCGCAATGGAATAGCCTGCCCCAAGGCCGAGTTTACAAAAAGATTATTAAACACATCGTAGCCTGCTACTCTGTCTTTGGGCAAGGTTACGTTAATATTGATTTTGTCTTCGCCCTCGCCAGGCGAAAATTTGCCTACATTCAGCCCGGCCACTCCGAGCCTTACCACTTTATCGATGTCGCTTATGGCCACTCCTAATTGACCGGCTTTTTCTTTGTTGATTTTTATGTGGAGACTGGTTTGCTGGTTGGCGATGGGATTATTTACATAAATTGTTCCGTCCGTCTTCTTCAAAACTTCCTCCACGTCCATCGAAATTTTCCGCAGCGTATCTAAATTTTCACCAAACAAACGCAGGGCAATGGGGGCTTCCAGCGGAGGGCCTTGCTCAAAATCCTTTACTTCAATTTTTGCATTGGGGTAATAAAAAAAATGGCTGCGAAGATGGTCAATCAATTTTGTTTTCTTCTCAGGAGTGAGATTGTTTAGTTGTACAAAAAACTGGGCAAAGTTAGGCGACTCGCTTCGGGTAATAACATTGTAATAAATGCGGGGGTTGCCTTTGCCTATATTCGAAGTGAAATAGATAATATCTCTTTCTTTTTTCAATTCGCCTTCCACATAGCGCGCCACCCGGTCTGTTTCATACAAACTGGTACTTACCGGCATTTCTATGTTGATAAGAAACTGAGGCTTTTCTGATTTTGGAAACAAACTGAACCCCACCACAGGAAACAACAACAAGCTGGAAACAAATAAAACCAAAGCAATACTTAAAGTAACCCAGGGATGGCGCAAAGACTCGTGGAGAACCCGTGTGTAGGATTGACTAATTCCCTTTTTCAATAGCCGTAAAAAAATATTTCCTTCCTTCGATGTGTGTGTTTTTAGCAACCGGCTGGATAAAAAGGGAACCATGGTGAGCGACACAAACAAAGAGGCCAGCACCGTAGTGATAACCGCCATAGGCAAACTCCGGATGAAATCTCCGGCTTGTTCGGGCAAAAATACCAATGGCAAAAAGGCGAGGATCAGGGTAGCGGTGCAGCCCAGTACGGCCAAGCCAATTTGCTTGGTGGCTTCTATGGCCGCTTCTTTTTTGGGCTTGCCGGCACGCAGGTAACGTTCTATGTTTTCAATAACAACAATGGAGTCGTCCACTAAAATACCCAGCGCCACAATCAGCCCCACAATGCTAAGCTGGTTGATGGAGTACCCAAGGATGTCGAGTAAAAACAGTCCGGTAAAAATGGAAAGCGGAATGGAAATCATCACCACCAAAGCAGCCCGGTTGCCTAACGGCAGCAGCGTAACCGATACCAGCAATACAGCGATAAGAAAATCTTTTGCAAACCGGGTCAGGCGCTTTTGTACGCTTTTCGCCTGATCAAAGTTTTTAACCATCTTCATATTAGACGGCAGCTCGCTTTCAAACTGGGTGAGCACCGGAGTCATTTGTTCATCTACTGCAAATATGTTTTGTTGCTCTTTTTGGGCGGCTGTCAGCAGTACACTTCTGAATCCATTTAGCCGGGTAAGATAGGTCTCCTCTTCATAGCCGGCTTCTATTTCGGCTATGTCTTTCAGGTAAACAATTTTTGCGTTAGCGGTATAGACTATGGTATTTTCAATTTCACGGATGTCTTTATAATCTCCGCTGGTTTTAATGTTAAACCTGCGAGCCCCCATTTCAATGTTGCCTCCGGGTATATTTACGTTTCTGCTTTGGATGGCCCCGATTACATAGTTTAAAGGAATATGGAGTTGTGCCAGTTTTTCAATATTTAGCGAGACCCGCACATTTTGTTGAGGGTACCCGTGGGTTTCAATTTTTTTAAGACTCTTTACTTTTTCAAGCCGGCTTTCGAGAAGTTCAATTTGTTTTTGCAGGTCGCGATAGGAGGCCGTTTCTGAAACCAAGGCAAGTTGTAAAATATTAACATCGGTAGAAGAAAATTTAATGATGCGGATATCGAAAATATCGGGAGGCAGTTCTCCCCGCAGGGCATTTACTTCGCGTACTATTTCCTGGTATTTTTCGTCCGGATCCATTTCATGTTTGTAGTCTACCCGCATGGAAACCAACCCATCGTACACATCGGAGGTAATACGTTTGATGTTTTCCAAATCATTAAACCGTTTTTCCATCGGATCTACCACCAACTTCTCCATATCAATGGGGCTGGTGCCGGGATAAACCACAATAATGGCAAATGAGGGCGCGGTGGTTTCAGGATCTTCCCCGCGCGGCATCGTTAGCAAGGAATTTAATCCCAGCGCTACCATCAAAACAAAAATGATGAGCGTAAACTGCCAGTTCTTAACGGAAAACTCAGCGATCTTCATACTCTTTTAGCGGTTGATTTTTACTTCACTGGTTTCAGTCAGAAAGCCGGAACCGGCCGCCACTACTTCTTTTACCGAATCCATTCCTCCCGATAGGAAAGCAAATTTTTCTTTTAGAAAGGAAACAGTAACAGGTATTTTACGAACTGTTTTTTGATCGGCCCTTACGACAAAAACAAAAGCGCTCTTTCCCTGGCCATCCACTAGCGATTCTACCGGCACGCGCACCAACCTGGTGATGGTAGAGGGAAGTATTTGTACGCTGGCAAAAAGACCGGTTGCCAATTTTTGGTTGCCGGGCAGCACTTGTATCTCGGCCGCGTAAAGCCCGTTTACCGGGTCGGCTCCTTCGTTAATTACATTTAGTACACCCTCAAACGATTCGTTGGGATAAGCATCGGTAGTGATGGTGGCGCGATCGCCTTTTTTTACACGCACCCAATCCACATCGGGCAACCCGATTTTTACAATCCATTCATTTTTAGCGGCCGAGTTTAGCATGAGTACCGGTGTGCCGGCACTTACCAGTTCGCCTTCGTTAATAAATTTTTTTATAATTTTTCCGGATTGGTTGGCATGAATAGATGAATACCGATAATTGAACGAAGCAATTCTGAAATTTTCTTGCGCTACCTCAAAAGCCGTTTGCAGATTCTGTATTTGCTCCAGGGTGGCTGCGGAGTCTTTCAGCAGGCGCTTCCCCCGTTCCAGATCGCGCTGGGCTTTGGTTAAATTGTTTTTGGCCTGAGCCATTTGCGCCTTTACTTCTGTCTGATCCAGCGAAGCCAGCCATTGTCCTTCTTTTACGTCATCTCCTTCTTTCACATAAATTTTTGAGACAATCCCACTTACTTTAAAGGAAAGTTTTGCTTCAGTTTCGGTACTAATCAGCCCCGAGCTGATTACCGGAAGGCTATATTGAACCGGCTCGGCTGCTACCAACTGTACGGCCACGGCCGATTCATTGAGGGCAAGCGAAGCGTTGCTTTTTTCTTTTTTGCCACACGATCCTAAAAAGAAACTGATGGCTAACCCGAACAGGAGATTTTTTTTCATACAGGAGATTATAGATTGCTGATGGTCTTTTGTAAAGCTGCGGCCTGGCGGAGCAACTCATACTGGTTAATGGAGCGGGTGAGTTGGGCCGTGGTATAATTGTTTTGAGCATCTAAAAATTCAATTAACAGGGCAGCGCCCTCGCTGTATTTAGACCGGATGATCTCAAACGATTTTTCTGCGCTTCGTTCGCCCTGTTGCGATGCCCGATACGCTTGCCGGGCCGATTTAAGTTCGTAATGCGATTGTATTACCTGCAGTTCTATTTGTTTTTTCATTTGCTCCATTTTGTTTTCGGTTACCCGATAATCAATGCGGGCTTGCTGTACTCGCGCTTTCTTTTCGCCTCCTTTAAAAAGATCCCACGTTAATCCAAACTGAACCAGCCAATATTGCTGGCTGCTGCCAAAGGTGTAGTAAAAGCCCTGGTAGCCGATGTCGCCCACTACATTTACTTTGGGAAATAAGGCATTGCCTTTATTAAGATAAATCAGTTGCTCATTGGCATGCAGCCCGTTTTGTAATTGAATGATTTCTTGCCGCTGCGATAAAGCCGTTTTTGTTAGCGTGGATATTTCTTCCGAATCGGAAAGAGAGGCTGAAAGGAGTGTGTCTTTTAAAATCGGAGAATTAAATTCCCGGTTGAGCAGAAAATTAAAATACGATCGGGCTACTTCTACATTCTTTTCATTCGCTACCTGCTGCTGTTCGGTTTTTACCAACTGATATTCGGTGTTGAGTACAATATCTTTAGTGGCTTTAGCATTAGCTACCAGCGATTGATTAACTTTTTGCACTTGCAACAAGATATTCCGTGTGTTTTTAAGAATTTGTACGGCATCCAAACCTTGCAGGTATTGAAAATAGGCCGAAGCAATTTCATACCGCAATTGGTTTTCGTAAACTTTTTTTTGGGCTTGCTGTACGGTAACCAATTCTTTTTGCGCTTTGTAGTTAAAGTAAATTTCGGGGTTAAACAGAGGTTGAATGACCCGCACTTTGGTATCATGAAAGTTGGTGGCTAGAAAATTGGTATTTTGATTGGCAATGAAAGGATACGAGGGGGCTCCATTGTGCAGCGCAGCGTTTATAGCGTTAAGATTCTGATACACCGGATTAACCAAATCGCCCACCGGAATAGATATTTTTCTTCCACCATCCGCCAGCTGATAAGAAGCATTGACTCCGGCATACGGCAGAAACAATGCTTTAGCCAGTGCCAGATTTTCTAAGCTTCGTTCATAATTGAGTTGCTCTTGCTGCAATTGCAAATTATTCTTCAGCCCTTCCTGGATGTAGCCTTCCAGCACCGTTGTTTGTGCCGAGAGCGGAGTGGCAACCAGCCAGCCAATCAATAGTAATCCTATTTTGGTTTTCATTGTTAAAAAAATTAACAGTGTTTATAAGTAAAGTAAAAAAATTTACTGTTTTAGTTTTTCTAAAGTATGGATAAATGTTTCCAAGGTTTCGTTCATAATCTGGTCTAACTTCCGCTTGCCTTCGCGTTCTTCTTTTACACGACCTAAATGCCCGCTTAGCCGCAAGGCACAAAGCCCGTGCGTAAAACTCCACACCATCATAGAAAACTGGTGCGTATCAAATTTTTTGAAATACCCTTTTTGCTTACACTGCTCGATCGTTTGCGACAATGCATTAAAAGCACTGTCGCCCTCTTCCCAGTTTTTATCTTCACATCCGGCCAGATGGTCCATTGGCTCCGAACGGACAAATAGCAGCTTGTACATTTCAGCATTTTTAATGGCAAACCGGATATAGGCTTTCCCCATTTCTCTCAGTCGCTCAAACGGATCGGCTATTTTATAGAGTGGCTGAAAATGTTTGTTTAGCAAACCAAACCCCTGGCTGTGCAAGGCATGAATAATTTCATTTTTGTCTTTGAAGTACAGATAGATGGTAGCCGGGCTATACTCAATCGCTTCGGCCACATTGCGGATGCTGACATCGGCAAATCCTTTCTCCAGAAACAGATGATAAGCCGATTTTAAAATGATGTCGCGCATTTCTTGGCGATCGCGTGCTTTTCGTTCTCGTACACCCATGGCACAACATTACGTGTTTTTATGAACACTGTTTATCATTTAACCGGTGTTTATTTCAAAACGAAAGGCAACCCATTGATTATCAGTATTAAAGTTTTTTTGATCCCACTCTTTTTTTATTTAAAAAGAGTGGGGGAATAACGCTTCTAAAGATTTTCTTAAGAATTGACTTGCATTTTGCCTTCGTATTTTCTGAAAATGAGAGTCTTTTTTGTTGCCTGTTTATTTGCCATAGCCTCAACGGGGTTTGCACAGCAACTGATTTTACACACAGCTTCGAGAGTAGAAGCATGGCCAGGGCAACCTGTTTTCATCCGTCTGGAAGCTAATCAGATAAAAAAATACTCCCTAACCATGCAAGGCCAGCCAAGCGGTTCGGTTCTTGAGGGCGACCGGTTTAGGTGGACGCCCCAACCGGGCGACAAGCCGTATTATTTGGTCACCTTTTTTTTGCTTGATTCACTTGGGAAACAAAAGGATGAAGCTACACTGGAGCTTCTGGTAAAATCGCAAAGAAAAAACCCGTCAATAGAATTTGACAGGCAACTGCCCGATACCATTTCAGTAGAAGAAAACCAGCCTTTTCTTTTGTCGGCTCAATTAAAAAGCAATGCTCTTTCAAACCAACCGGCAACACCGTATTTTCTTTTTAATGAAAATGTAAATCTTCGTTCGTTTGATAGTTGCCGTATCGAGCAGATGGGCGATCAATTAGTTTTGCAATGGGTGCCCTCCAATGCCGAAGCGCAAAAAAGATATGCCAAACTACGGATTACATTAGTGGGAGCTGATAGTGCGGTATCAACCCGGGTACTGACTTTCAAAATAAAAGACATAGATACTCCACCTTCCTTTCGGTATGCCCTCCCCGACACACTGTTTACCGAACCGGGCAAAGAAACAGTTTTAGATTTTACAGCCGATGATGACGACCATAAAAAACTGCATTATGATTATCACCCCAAAAGCAACCGCTATCGGATTACCGGCAGTAAAATTATTTTTAATGCCATTAATCCGGACGACTACGTGCGGGAAGTGAAGCCCATGATGCTATCAGTTACGGTAAGCGATGAGTCGCATCAAATTGAAAAGAGAGTGTGGGTAGTGCCACCTAAAAAACACCGCACGGTAGTAGTGGGCGATTTTACCAAAAAAGAATTTGAAGAAGGCGATTCGGTGGTTACATACCTGAATGTGTCGGGCGATAATTTAGATAAATATGATTTTCGCTTTAGCGATCTGGCTCTGCCGCCCGGCATCGGGAGCTTGGCTAATAAATTAGAATTGCAAAAATACAGTGCATTCATCAAGGTTAAATCGAAAGGCGTGCTGCCCTATAATTTAGTGGATCGGGCTTATACATTTAACCTGGCCCTTTCGGTTACCGAGAAAAGTGATGCCGGAAAAACCGTTTACAAAATTCTGGAACTTTCCGTAAAAGACCGGCCCGATCCTACCAACCTGGGGCAGCAAAAAGATTCACTGCTTACCACCGTTCAAAAGTTTTTGAAAACGGAAATGCTTTATAAAAGCACGCTGGAAAAAATGCAGGCACAAATTAACCGGCCGTGGTGGAAGAAGGCGGCTGTAATAACGGGTGCTCTTTCGGGTATTATTGGGTTGGTGCAAAGCCAGGAACAAAATAAATCCATCAGCGCATTGGCGGCCGTTATTTCATTAGCGTCTATTACCGTTACCAATTTACCCAGCCTGACGGAAAAAACACTTTCCGAACTGACCGATAACATTGCCAATTCCAAAGGACGGATAGATCAGCTTCAGGAAAGTGAATCTGTATTCCGTTCTACCTGGTCGGCCGATATTGACCGGGCTACCTTTTATAAACTAAAAACAGACATTACCGATAAATTAACCAAAGGGCGCCTAAAAAGAGGAGAAGACGTTTGCTCGCTTTGGAAAAATAAAACCCTGAAACGAAAAATCGTTCAATTATTAAAATCAAATGCGGCACATGAGAAAAACAATGCGGATATGAAAAACATTTTTCAATGTGCCGATGAAAAATAATTTTTACAGAATGTATTTCTTAAGGATTGCTGAAGGATTGCCCGCTACCTTTCTCCCACCAATGAATGAACAAGAAAAAATTAAAACGCACTCATTTAAAATTTTATGAAAAAAAACATATTCATCGGTGGCTTAACTATTCTGGTAGCCTGTAGTGCTACCTTATGGTACAACTCTAAACAGTTGAATAAAAAAATAGAGGCCAACATAAAAAAGGAAGCGGCAAAAGTAGATTCGCTTTCCGCAATAAACCGGCAAATGGCCGATACTGAAAAAAAACTGTTTGCTAAAATAGACTCCGGTACTAAAAAAATTAATGAACTGGATGTGCTAGTAGCACAAGCCAATACCAAACTGGCTACCAAAGAAAGAGATCTTAGAAAAGTAAAACAGGCAAACGCCCAAAACACGAAAAAATTTATAGAGTGGGAGGTTTCCAAAAAGCAATGGGAAGCCAAAAACCAGGAGCTGGCTGCGGCTAATGAAAAAATGTTACAACAAAATAATCATTTGCTCGCCCAGATTTCTTCCCTTACCGAAACCAATCACCAGCTAACCGATCAGCTCGCTCAGGCCAATGCGTTGGCCAAAGACAATATAACGGTTGAGGCCTTTGCCAAAAATGGCAAGCCTCATGCCAAGGCCCGGAAAATTAAAAAGATTAACATGGCATTTACCACCTATGCAGAACTCAAATCGCCCACGTTCAAAATTTACGACCAGGCTGGAACTCTCTTACCCGATTCGTACGGAAGTTTCCAATTTAAACTCGACAAAGAGAACTCGGGCAACCCGGCTGCCCTGAAACTGGAGATGACCTACCTCTTGTCCAAGCGCATTAAGAAAGGACTATATCGTGTAGATATAGCAAATGAAAACAAACATGTGGGTAGTTTGTTTGTTAGGTTTAGGTAACTTGGCCAGCCGCCTTTCTGGCTGGCCATTTTTTAAAAAAACGAATGAAGGTACTGATCATAGAAGATGAACACGAACTGCAAACCGCCATTTCCACATACCTGAAATCGGAAGGCTACGTATGCGAACACGCCACCAATATTAAAGAGGCTACCGAAAAAATAAATATCTACGAGTACGACTGTATTTTGATAGACATCGGGCTGCCCGATGGCAACGGGCTGCAGTTGGTTGAAATCCTGAAAAAAGAATTAAAAAATTCGGGAGTCATCATCATCACTGCCAAAAATTCGCTCGAAGATAAAATTTTTGGATTGGATGTAGGCGCAGACGATTATCTTACGAAACCATTTAATCTTTCCGAACTAAATGCCCGCATCCGCTCGGTATTACGCAGAAGAAAATTTGAAGGCAAAAAAGAAATTGAATTTAACGAGATAAGCGTAAACCCCGATACCCTTCAAACTTGCGTACAAGGAAAAGCCGTGCCTTTAACCAAAAAAGAGTTTGACTTACTTCTCTTTTTTTTATCCAATAAAAAGAAAGTGCTCACCAAAGAATCTATTGCCGAGCATCTTTGGGGCGATTACATTGACTCGGCCGATAATTTTGATTTTATTTACGTACACATCAGTAACCTTCGCAAAAAACTGATTGACTATGGTGCCCGCGATTACCTGCACACTGTGTATGGCGTAGGGTACAAGTTTACCGACACATGAAACTGCTTAACCAAACCAACCTTTATTTTATAAGCGTTTCACTGGTTATTTTCTGTTTGGGCGGCATCCTCTTCTATACACTTTTTGAGATCATCATTGATAACGATATCGCCCACAAACTGCACGAACGCAAAACCTATAATCTTAAACAACTTCAAAAATCAGACAGCCTGTTGCTGTATCAACAATATTCGGCCAATATGCTATATCTCCGGCCTACCGGCCGGCCCGAAACAACTACCGAAATTTTATCGGATACCACCATCTACGATGATGTATTAGAAGAACGTATTTTATACCGCCAGCTTTCGTTTGTGAAAACAATTCACAAAAAAAATTACTTTATACAAATTCGCAGAGCCGCGGTAGAACAAAAATCATTGCTGGAGGGAGTGGTGCTGCTGGAGGGGTTGCTGTTCTTGGCTTTCGTGGCCGTACTCACCTTGGTAAACAATCGCGTGTCCCGGCAGATATGGAAGCCGTTTTACGCCATCCTCGATAAAATAGGCAAGTACAAAATTGATTTGGCGCAGAGTATGCGTTTGCGCAAAAGTAATATTGACGAATTTAACGAACTCGCCAAGGCCATTGAAACCATGACCGACAAAATTAACCGTGAGTTTAACATTCAAAAAGAATTTGCTGAAAATGCTTCGCACGAAATACAAACTCCGCTGGCCATTGTAAAAAACAAACTGGAGATCCTTCTTCAATCGCCCGAACTTTCTAAAGAGCAGATGGATTTGATTAACTCCGCTTCGGGGGCGGCTAACCGCCTCTCTAAACTGAATGAAGCACTGATTATCTTATCGAAAATAGAAAATCGGCAATTTCATGAAATGACTACTGTATGTCTGAACGATGAAATAGACCAACTGTATGCCACCCTGGATGAACTTGTGAAGATGAAACAATTGCGCGTAGAAAAAAACTATTCAGAACGGTTAGAAGTAAAAATGAACACGCACTTACTGGGCATTTTGTTGGAGAATATGATTACCAACTCCATTAAACACAACCTTACCGGAGGCCGTATTAATATTATTATAACGGACCAAACATTATCGGTAAGTAATACCGGAGAACCGCTGAAAGTGCCTTCGCAGAAATTGTTTCAACGATTTATTAAATCCAATACCAAATCTCCGTCATTAGGACTTGGGCTGTCTATCTTAAAAGCTGTTTGCGATACCTACTCGTTTCGTATTACCTACCATGAATCGGCCGGCTGGCATACGGTTTCAATTCATTTCTGCCAGGTTGAAGTGGCGGAACCTCAGCACGAAGAAATATAAAAATTGATCTAAGCCTGCAACCTTGAAATAGCCCAGAGCAAAAAAATAAAAAGAGAATAACCTTCAACCCAGAGAGGCATTCTCTTGCACAAGGAATGTGGCTAACGCTTCCGCGGCATAGATAACGACAGGCAAAAGGCCAACCCCAAAGCCGCTAACCCAAAACTGATGTACTCTAAAAAATAAAGCCCCACGACCACGGCCGAGGTGGATAGTTCCAGCAGATAATCTGCCGTATGCAATCTTGTTTTCATAACTATTAGGAATTAGGTGGTGATGTGAATTTCTCTAATTCAACTGAAATAGCGCCTGCCATTCGTCATAGTAAAATCTGATCAAAATCAGTTATAGGCCAAAAAACAACCCATTTTTATAATAGCGACCATTAAAAATTCTCGCCTCAGGTCATTGTAAGAGAAAAACCATGCTTTTTTAGCCGAAAGGTTTTTGATAACATTGCAAAATGAATGAAACAGAAGATATTATAGACTTAAAGGAAGTGGTTGCGAACGGAGTGCGTTTTGTGCAGAACCATTATCGTCTTTTTCTGATCTGGATTTTGATCGGGCTAACCCTCGGAACAACCGTATTTATACTTTTACCCAAAGTGTATGAAAGTAAAATGGTGATTACATCCGATATTTTAACGAAAGCCCATGTAAAAGAAATGAATGAAACACTGACTCATTTAATTGATGAAGGAAATACACCGGAACTCGCTTTGCGGTTAGCTCTCAGTGAAGAAGAAGTCAGTGCTATTAAAGCAATTAATATTAAAAACCTGAATCCTGATAAAGGAGAGCCGCAGGCCAAGAGTAATTTGTTTTCTGTTTTGGTCTATACTTACAACAAAGAGATATTACCTAAACTACAAAAAGGGGTAACCCAATATTTTAATAACAATGAATTTGTAAAAATCCGGGTAAGACAGCGCAAAGAAATGTATCAGCAGCTAATTAATAAAATTGCTACGGAAATCAATTCATTAGATTCCCTGAAAAGACGCCTGCTGAACGGGAGTGCGGCCTCTTCAAAAAATGAAATGCTCTTAGTGGATCCGTCAAAAATTTATTCTGAAATAATCAACCTTCACAAAGAACGCCTAACTTATAAAAATAATTTAGAATTGGCCGAAAGCGTTCAGGTAGTAGAGGGTTTTACAGTTTATAACGAACCGACTAAGCCGGTACTTTTTACCTGGCTGGCGCTAGGTTTGGGCGGAGGGATTTTTACAGCCAGCGGGTTGCTCCTATTAATGTATCTGATGAAAGTAGCCAAAACGAACAAAGCCTGACTTTGACTTTCCTCACCCTACTACTCAAAGAATTTTCGCTCGAACTCAAACGAAAGTCGGTACTGGCCGGGCTGGGCTTGTACTTACTCAGCATGGTATTTATCAGTTACTTTGCTTTTGCGTTGCGGCAAAACCTGATTACCCCGTTGGTGTGGAGTGCCCTTTTCTGGATTACCATTTTGTTTGTTTCTGTCAATACCGTAGCCAAAAGTTTTATAGGTGAAAAACGAGGCCTCGAAATTTATTTTTACTCCCTTGCCAGCCCTGCCGCCATTCTCATCTCCAAAATAGTTTACAATTTTTTTCTCTGCGCCATCCTTTCGCTGAGTGGTTATTTTTTGTTTACGTTGTTGCTCAATAACCCCGTGCAAGATCAAGGTACATTTGTCGTAACATTGTTGCTGGCTTCGTTTGGTTTTGCCGCTTCGCTTACGCTGCTGTCCAGCATTGCCTCGAAGGCCAATAACAGCAACATATTAATGGCCGTACTCAGCTTCCCGGTGGTCATTTCCATTTTGCTGGTGACCATCAAAATTACCAAAAACTGTATGGACGATCTCGACCCCAGCGTGAGCTACCCGCCCTTAGTGATGCTCTTGGCCATAGACGGATTAGTAACGAGTGTTTCGTATCTGCTGTTCCCGTTTACATGGAAGAATTAGTTGTAAAATAAACAGAAGAATTTTGGTAAGAATGTATCAGTAGGGTAATCGTTGGAGCATCACTCTTATTTTCTTATCATTAAAAACCTAAGGACTGCCTTAGCAAATTTATTTTAACTCGCTTGCGTCAGTCCAGGTTTTGGGCTTCATAAAAGGAGCAATAAAATAAGAGCCCACATAAAAAAAATATTTGCTGAAAGGCAAAGCAAAAATAATTCGTCCGATCAGAGAAAGTTGCTTCTTGGTAAGTAAATGGATGTTGTCGCTGTTATAGTAATGTAACCCATATTTTTTTGCTAAAACAGAGAAGGATTGTTTCGTATAGAAAGCGATATGCTGGCCGTGCTCGGGGGCGTAATACCACCAGTTGGATAGGGGCGGGGTGGGGGATGGAAGCAACTCGGTAGAAAGCAATATGTTATCGCTGAGGTGTAATATCTTTTTTAAATCTTCGTGCGGGTTTTCAAAATGCTCAAAGCTTTCAAAGCTGGTAGCTAACAAAAAGCGATCTCCTTCGGCCGCTTCAAATCCACGGGCTAATAAATTGGAGGTAAAAGGATCGCTCCAATAAAAATTAAAGCCTACATCTCGCATCCATCGCGTATAAAGACCGAAGCCCCCTGCGTAGTCAAGATACTTTCCTTTTTTACCAAAAAAGAAAAATAAAATAGTGCTGCTAATTCGCACCAAACGAAGATTTCGCACTACAATTCCGGTATCAGTAAGATTCATCGAATTCTCGTAAGCTTCTTTTAGCCAGTACACCGGTTCGGTTTGCAAAAACCCACAGCTCTCACACTGATAATAGGCTACATCATATTTCTTTAGTACTTGTGTATTAAAGACGAGCCTTGTAGCTGCCTCACATATTTTACAGCGAAGATTAATCATAGAATCTAACATTTATTGCCTTAGCCACAAACCCTAACGAAACCCAATACAATGATGCCAGGGTGGGCGAGTCGAGCAGCAGGTTAAAGAGCCCTACCATCGTTAGCACCACAAAACCTATAAATAAACTGAAGTCGTTACGGTGGTGCAGGTAATATTTTTTATGTATAAAAAATTCGCGCATCACCTGGCGGTAAATAAGCGCGATAATAACTATAAATAAGATGCCGAATCTATAAAAAAGCGTGATGAATGTGTTGTGTAGCCCGCTTACATGCGCCCAGTATTCATCGGTGGTGCCGGTTGTTTGTGTAGTAGCCCCTTCGGTGTAAGGTAGCAGCGGAGTGCCAATGCCAATGCCGGTTAAATTGTTAGGAAAATTTTCTACCACCGCCCGGTACCAGAGAATAAATCGCCAACTGGTATTGGCATCAAGCTGAAATAATGGATGCTGACTATACACATACTCTACGTTGCCAAAAAGTTTGGTGCTATCGGTATGGTAAAGTTTTAGATACGGCACTGCCAGCGAAAAAAAAATAACAAAGGCCACCCCGGCCGATAAGGTTAGTAATTTAAAGTAAGCATAACTTCTAATGACTACCAGAGCTCCGATGGCCGCCATAATCATGGGCACCGTGGCCGAAGTAAAAGCGGCAAAGTATAACACCAACACCACCATGAGCAGACCTAACGAATGCAGCGTCCATTTTTTTTGCACCACCGCCAGCAAGTAAGAGTACGAGTTGCGGTCAATTAAAAACGGCCAGCGCCACGCCAAGGCCACCAGCGCATAGCCATAAATTTTATTTTTTATCTTTTGAAAAAAAAAGTATTGCGGTGTGTACAAATGATACCCGATGAAAAAACCGAAAGCCGAATAAATAATACTCGCATTCCTAAAATAATAATACCAGTTGGTTTTAAGCCGCAGGCTGATAAACGCATAGAAGATGCCCAGCCCTATAAAAGCCAGCACACATTTGTAAATGGCACTGCGTGGCAGAATAAATTGGCCCGACTTAGTAAATGAAGATGAGACGAAATACCCGACCCCGATCAGGCTTAACAACTCATTGAAAAGAAGAATTCGTTCAAAAAGAAAATAATTGGCTGCATAAAGCGTAACCAAGGTTAAGACGATATAACTTTTTTTGAATTTCAATTTTCTCTGCTCAACAATTTTACAAATATAAGCGCATCGGCAAAAAAATAAGTAAGTCTTTGCTTTTCCTGCTTTCACAAGAAGCAGACTAGCAAATTACCACTGTTACTTTTACTATTGGGTGTTGAGATACCGAAAAATAAACCGGAAGCTGTTAGTGGGCGGAAGATTAGCCGGCAGCGTGGGGGCATGGTTTTTTTCAGGAAAATAAAATGCACTTAAAACTCCGGACGATTCTCTCCACGGCTGGCCGGGCAAATACCGAAAGCCGTGGTCGCCCTGAATAACAATAACCGACTCACGCCCTTTTCGGCTCGACAGAAAATGAGCCAGCCACTGCACCACCCATTGGTTAAGGCCTTTCAGTTGTGCCAGATAGGCTTGCGCATCGTTCGATGGGGTATTGACATGGGTAAGAGCCCCGGTGGAATCAATGACATACGGCACGTGCGGAGAAACGATATGTGCATACGTAAACTGCGGCCTTTGCGTTTGCACGGTATCAGCCAGGTCAGCCAGGATAGCGCGGTTTTTTTCAAAAAAATTCAGGCGGTTACTTCCTTCGAGCAGGCTTAAAATGACGAATTGCGAAATAAGATTTTGGATGAGGCCGGGCGCTCGCCCCGCATACCCAAAGGGTGAATTGGGATAAACGGTATTTTGTATTTCAAAAATGGAAAAATTTTGAATCTGATACCCGGCCCGGGCAAAAGTTTGGCAAACCAGATTGTGGTTCATCCAGTAGCCGGTCTCCATATCAGACAAAGAAGCTACCAGGGCTGAGTCGGCACACAGGTTCATGATGGAGGTCATACAAAACTGGGTGCGGTCAAATGAGGTGTGGCTGTCGGCCGCTATCTGAAAACCCAAGTCGGTTAATTTTTTTTCGAAAGGAGCATTGTCGTAGTTCCAATATTCTTTAAGATTTCGGCTGCTGGTGTAGGAATCCAGCAGCACATATACCACATCGGGCAATCGTTTATTTTTTGACTCAATAGATACGGAAGGCAAACAGGCGGCAAAATTTTTGGAAGCAAACCGCGACCGGTTTTGGTAAACCGCATACACCTGATAGACGATGAGGCTGAGAATAACCCAATTAAAAAGCCCGGCTAAAGCAGCCGCCTTTTTTTTACGGATAGCTACCCAACCGATTGTTGCCAGAGCCAAAACGATGAGAGGCTCTATATATCGTTTGCGCAGCCAAGGGCTATGGCTTGCCTGGGTAACTAATTCGATCTGCCGCTCGAAAAAAAAGAACACAAAAAAGAACAGACATAGGAGCGAAGCCTCGGCCCAACTTAAGCGAAAGAGTTTAATCTTGAGCAGCAGCAAAACGGCTACCACCATTAGTTCGCAAAGTAGCAAACAAATAAAAAAATGGCCGGCCCAGGCCGAAAACAAATTCATTTTGGCCGGAGTGAGTGGCCGGCACACCACAAAAATCTGAGTCAACAAAAAAAAGACAGGAAGTAAAAATACAGGCAGCAGGTAGTTTTTAATTTTTTTCATGCCTTGCGTTGAAACAGATATAAAATCCGGCCGGAGTCGTTGATTTTTATTTTTTGCAACGGAGAATAATAGTTATCAAATTCTTTTTCGAAACAAGCTTCGTTATACATCTCTTGTTTAGCAGGAGGTAAAGACGGTAGTTTTTTTATTTGCGAATCATCGGGCGGCACAAATTCAATGATCAGATAAGGCGCCAGGGAAGCGGCCAGTTGTGCCAGCATACCAAAATGGATATGATGGGTATGCACCAGGTGATGAACCACGGCAAGCATAACGATGAGATCGGGTTTGGCTCGCTGAAGAAAAGCAGAGCGTTCCAAATTTTTCCAGCCAATGCCCGGGCTGGGGTTGGCAATATCCAACACCAACGGAAGCAGGCGCTCATCGTTTTCTTTTTTTGCCTGAATATAATTTTGTTCGACAGCCAGAAAATCTACATCGGTAGAGAGAACATACGCTTGCGGTGAAAAAACCCGGCTATACCGCCCGTTGTTGGCACCTATGCCCAATACCAATTGGGGGTTAATCTGCCGACAAAATTTTTTCAATATTTCCACTTTGTGCTCTTCGGCTGCCGAAGAGTAGTTGGTATTTTGGTAGTAATGGCTCCACACCGTTTTGCTGAATTTCAAATGGCAACCGGCCACAGTAGAAGTTAGCGAATCGGTAAGAGCCAGCAATTGCCTTTTATTTATTTTTTGTGTGGCCGTACCTGACCTGCCTTCGGCAAATCGGCCGATCATTTTGCCGTGCAGAACCAAGTGCGTAAAAACACCTAAGCGGAATTTATTTTTTATGGGCAAGAGGGCTGAGGCAACGTCAAGAGGAATTCCGTCAAGATTGGATTTGAGCAGGCTTTCGGCCAGTAAAAAATGTTGAGACATCAGGCACAGAGGAGCCAAGAAATGTTGGCAAAACTGGCGATAGGCCATCCAAGGCATGCCTTCCCGGTATTGCTCAAAAGACAGTGTATCAATAAAAACCGGCCGGCTACCGATAAACTGAACATTGTAAGCGCTGGCATCTTTTAGGATCATTCCTTTTTCGAGCGATCGTTTTTGTATTTCCAGCGTTAGCAAGGCGGCATCTTTCAATTGGCCGAAACTCCATTCATACGGATACGTGATAACGGGAATTTGATCGGGACGTAAAACAAAAGCGATGGATTCTTCCGCAGGCTTGCGCTGCCACACCATCTCGTGCGCAACCACTTTGTGGTCATTGGCCAACTCGGCATACAAACCGCTTTGAATGAAAAAATCAAAATCGGGCTGATACACTTTGTTTACCGCCCTCAAAACTTCTCCCCGATCGCGGAAAACAAACCCGCTGGCATCCCGAAATGAACTTTCCTCTTTCAAGGTCTGGCAGAGTCTTGCTTCTTGGTTTTAAAAAAGCCCGAAAAAAAAGATTTTATTTTCTGACCATACAACTTTAGTGTATAGACTACGCTTACAATACCGGCAATGGTTGCCTGGGCAATGATGCTGCCCACCCCCGGATCTACATAACAAAACAGACTTCGAAGTAAATTCATGAGGCTAAGACCAACCGGAAACACGAAGGTTTAAAGTGGCGTAAAAAAAACCAAGAAAATGGATTTCAATGTAGCAGTGCTTACTTTTGATGTTTAAAGGATCCATCTATGAATGAGTCTGCTTTTTTTAGAGTATTAAAACTCCTTATCTTCATTGGCGATGTCCTCTTTTTTAATGCTCTTTTCCTGGCGCTTTATTCTACCGGCCACTTTATCATCCATCCGCTCGACCGTTCCTGGTTATTGTTTTTAGTGCTTACCAACGCCTCGTGGGTGTTGGTGTTGTTTTATACAAACCCATACAAAATTATCCGCATGGCCAAAACCGGAAGCGTGATTCAGCACATTTCTTTTGCGGTGTTCCAACATTTTTTAATTACCTCTACGCTTTTATATTTATTTCAATTTCCGCAAGTACACTTTTGGAGCCTGGCCTCTGTTTACTCCGTCTTTTTAGGAATCGCACTGGGGTGGCGGTTTCTTTTTATCTTTTTTTTACGGGAACAATTTAAACGAAATAAATACCTGCAGCCGGTGGCCGTATTGGGGTATGGCTATTTGGCGCTCCAACTTCAACGTTTTTTTCATCGTCATCCTGAGTACGGATATCGGATTACCGGCTTCTTTGATCCGCAAAATAAACCGGGCCGCAACGTGGGCGACTTGCCGGCCTTTTACCAACATGTTTCCGAAAATAAAATTGACGAAGTGTATTGTTGCGTTCCGGAGGTATCGCACATACAGGTAAAAGAAGTAATCAACTGGTGCGAAGACAAATTTATTAAGGTGAAAGTGCTAAACGAATTTCGGGCGTTTACACTGAAAGGAATTGAATTGGAACGCTACGACAACATTCCGGTTTTGCGTGTTACGGCACTCCCTCTAGACGATAAACGAAATCAACTGACGAAAAGATTATTTGATATTGTATTTTCCGGTTTGTTTTTAGTAACCATAGGCTGGTGGCTTTTCGCGCTTGTGGCATTGTGGATCAAACTCGATTCTAAAGGCCCCGTTTTTTTTATACAACTCCGGGAAGGCATTAACAACTCCAAATTTGGATGTTTTAAATTCAGAACCATGCAGGTTAATAAAGCAGCTGATAGTGTGCAGGCCACCAAGAACGACCCAAGGATAACACGGGCAGGTGCTTTTTTGCGAAAGACCAGCCTGGACGAGCTGCCACAGTTTTTAAATGTATTGATGGGCGATATGTCTATTGTAGGGCCGCGGCCTCATCCGTTATTTTTAAATGAAAAATTTGCGCACATGATCAGTAAATTTATGTCGCGTCACTCGGTAAAACCGGGGATTACCGGATTAGCTCAGGTAAAAGGCTACCGAGGCGAAACCCAACAACTGCACGATATGAAAGGCCGGTTTCGTTTAGATGTATTTTACATCGAAAACTGGTCTCTGATTTTCGACCTGAAAATTATTTTTTCTACCGTAACGAATTTGCTGGCCGGAAGCGATAAAGCCTATTAGTTTTTATTGACGGATAAAAATCAACGAATGAGGCAGTAAAAATGAGTGCATTTTGCTATGTGCCTGATTTTACTCAAATTTGATGTTTCAATGTCTGCTTGGCTTTTCTAAAATCATTTTACGTGGCCACAAAGCGCAAATCTTCCGAGCCTCTCTTCGGCTAAAGTCGGCAAATACCGTAGAGGTCTCTATAACCCCATTAAAATGTTTGATAACCAAAGAGCTATAAAAGAGTAACTAAAATAGATATCGGCCGTTTACGGGAGGTAAAAATGAAATGAGTGTAAAAGAGCCTCGGTAAATTGAAAAACAACAAAATTAAACGATAGACTATATAATGAGTCAAAATTGAATGAGTGGTAACAATGACATATTGAGTGGGTTCGTTATACACAAAATGGTCAATCATTATGCCTAATAAAATCAGCGCTGTAATTATTACGTACAATGAAGAAAAACGTATAGGGCGTTGTATTCACTCATTGAGAACAGTAGCGGATGAAATTGTAGTAGTTGATTCATACTCCCGAGATGCCACCAAAGAAATATGCCTGAAGCAAGATGTGCGGTTTATTGAACATCCCTTTGAAGGCCATATCGAACAAAAAAACTTTGCCTTGTCGCTGGCCACGCATGAACATGTTCTCTCCCTCGATGCTGATGAATACCTCTCAAGCGAATTGGCGGATTCTATTCTCTCCATTAAGGAAACTTGGCCGAGCGAAGCCTATAAAATGAACCGGCTTTCAACGTATGGGGGCAAGTGGATTAGACGGGGAAATTGGTATCCGGATAAAAAAATCAGACTTTGGAACCGAAACATGGGGATATGGGGCGGAGAAAACCCACACGATAAAGTAGTGCTTTTCAATGGCACTAAACCGCTACAACTGAAAGGCGACATTTTGCATGAAGCGTACCACAATTCATCCGACACCATAAAAAAAATTCAGACTTACTCTGATATTTTTGCCAAAGAAAACACTGGTGTGAAGAAAAGCTCTACCGCTAAAATTATTTTCAGAGCCAGTTTTACTTTCTTTCGAAGCTATATTTTAAAACGCGGTATTTTCGATGGCTTTGAAGGCTTGATGGTAGCTATGGCCGAATCGAACCACACCTTTTACAAATATGCCAAGCTATATGAAGCTAACCGTAAGCTGAAAAAATCGGTGCCCTCATATGAAACCGATATACATAACCTGTCTCAAGAGGTAACGACTGCCGGGGATGCGATCGGCTTGGTTGAAATAAAAAAATAACTGAGAAAGACTTTGCTAAACCGGTCATAATATGCCGGATGGAGATCATACGAATCCTCCTTATCTTCGCCCCGAAATGAAAAAGACCTGGTGGAAAATAGCGTGTGTAGTTTTATTGATCTACACGGCCGTAGGTGGGCTGTTGTTAGAAGTACCCCGGCTGAATATTGTAAACGAAACCATTCGTGCTTTGTATTTTCACGTGCCGATGTGGTTTGGTATGGTGTTCTTATTTCTTATGTCAACTATTTATGCCATCCGGTACTTGCGCCAGCCCAGTATTGTAGCTGATATTTATTCAACGGCCTATGCGCACGTAGGGCTGGTATTTGGTATGCTGGGAATTATAACCGGCATGATTTGGGCTAACTATACGTGGGGCTCGCCCTGGCATGGCGACCCCAAACAAAATGCAGCTGCCATAGCCTTGCTTATTTATTTTGCTTACTTCATTCTGCGAGGCTCTGTTTCGAATGATGAGCAGCGGGCCAAACTTAGTGCGGTGTATAATATTTTTGCCTTTGTGGCGATGATACCTTTACTCTTTATCATCCCCCGGATGACGAGTAGTATGCACCCCGGAAACGGTGGGAATCCGGGATTTAATACCTATGATCTGGACAGCCGCATGCGGTTGGTTTTTTATCCGGCCGTAACCGGTTGGGTGCTGCTGGGATGGTGGATAGCCACCTTGCGGATTCGACTGAAATTAATAGAAGAAAAAATTTACGATTTGGAAGATGAAAAAAATAAGTAGCATTCTGTTTTGTTTTTTGGCAGTAGTCAGCCCCTTGTGGGCACAAGATGTACAAATGGCAGACACGATGCGCCAGGAAGGAAAAATTTATGTGGTGGTAGCTATTGTGCTGGTTATTTTGTTGGGACTGATTGCCTTTTTGTTTTTTACCGACCGGAAAATTTCACGCCTGGAAAAAAAATTGAATAAATAAATTTGATCAGCCGGATCTCCCGCCAACTTGTAGCCGGTAGCAAATACGGTTATCTTTGCAGTTAAGGTGGTACGAGAAGAGACATTCGCAAAATTGTAATTTCATGAAACGCACGCATATTATAGCCATTGTTATCATTGCTGCGGCCATAGGCATTATCATTGCTACGGCCGGAGATGCCAGTACCTATGTAGATTTCGATCAGGCATACCAAATGGCTGAGTCGGGCAACAAGGATCAGATTCATGTGGTCGGCCAGTTAAAAAAAGATAGCGAAGGACATGTGGCCGGTTTGCAAAACAGCCCCGACAAACTTTCGTTTTCGTTTGTTTTGGTGGATGATAAAAACAAAGAACAAAACGTAATTTACAACGAACCCATGCCTCCTGATTTTTTAAAAAGTGAGAAAGTAGTAGTAGTGGGGGGATATCAGCACGATCAGTTCATTGCCAAAAAAATCTTGCTTAAGTGCCCTTCTAAATACCAGGAAAATAAACTGGTAAAAAATTGATTATTTCGATTACCGGCACTGTTAAAACGACTGATCATTAGATAACGCATGCACTATCTCATCGGCAACTTAGGTCACCTCTTTGTTATCATTTCATTGGTGGCGGCCTTGGCCTCGGCCTTTTCTTATTGGAAAAGTTTTTATTCGGCACAAGAGCTAACTGGGAAAGGATGGGCGTTCAACGGGCAGGTAGCTTTTTATATTCATGCGCTGTCTGTGTTGGGCATTGTTACCGTGTTGTTCACAATCATTTACCGGCATTACTTTGAATACCATTATGCCTACAGCCACTCATCTCTTCATTTACAAGCACAATACATGCTCTCTTGTTTCTGGGAAGGGCAGGAAGGAAGTTTTTTATTATGGATGTTTTGGCAAGCCATACTGGGGCTTATTTTAATTCACACACAAAGTACGTGGCGGGCTCCGGTAATGATGGTGTTTGCTATGGTGCAGGCCTTTCTGGCTTCCATGATTTTAGGAGTGGTAATTCCAGGCCTGGATTTTAAAATTGGAAGTTCGCCTTTTATTTTGTTGCGCGATGCCATGGACGACCCCATTTTTAAAACCAATCCTGAGTTTATTCCCAAAGATGGGCACGGGCTTAACCCCTTGCTACAAAATTATTGGATGGTGATTCATCCGCCCACCTTGTTTTTAGGGTTTGCGCTTACCTTACCTCCTTTTGCATTTTGTCTGGCCGGCTTGTGGCAAAAAAAATATTCGGAATGGATTAAGCCTGCTTTGCCCTGGGCCTTGGTGGGGGGGGCTATTCTGGGGCTCGGTATTTTAATGGGTGGCTACTGGGCATACGAAACATTAAGCTTTGGCGGCTATTGGAACTGGGATCCGGTAGAAAATGCAGTATATGTACCCTGGATCGTTCTCATTGCGTCTATCCACGTAATGATGCTCACCAAAAGCAACGGCACCGCGCTGAAAACATCTATGCTCCTGGTGATCGCTGTTTTCATCCTGATTCTCTACTCCACTTTTTTAACCCGCAGCGGTATTTTGGGCGATGCCTCCGTTCATTCATTTACCGACCTGGGCCTGTCGGGCCAACTGCTGTTGTATCTGTTGTTCTTTACCATTGCCTCGGGTGTGTTGGTGGCAGTTAATTGGAAAAAGATTCCTTCCGATGAAAAAGAAGTGTCAACTTACTCGCGTGAGTTTTGGATATTTTTAGGAGCTACCGTTCTGTGTCTGATGGGTTTTCAGGTGTTGTTACCCACCTCTATTCCGGTCTATAATAAAATTGTTGGATTTTTTGGCGGCCATTCTAACCTTGCCCCTCCGGCTAACCAAGTGGAATTTTACTCGAAGTTCCAACTTTGGTTTGCGGTAGCTTTGGCGTTGGTTTCCGGATCGGCTCAGTTTTTTTGGTGGAATAAAATGAGCAAAGAAAAGTGGAAAGACTTACTTGCTCCGGCTTTGATTTCATTGATTGTGTTCGCCTTGATTATCGCGTTGGCAAAAGTGTATCAGCCGGCCTATTTAGTGCTCACTTTGTCGGGGGTGTACCTAATTGTTGCCAACATCAGGATTTTGGTTTCTGTCATAAAAGGGAAAATTAGTCTTTCGGGAGGCGCATTAGCGCATATGGGTGTGGGCATGATGTTGATTGGCCTTATGTTTTCGTCCGGATATTCCAACATTGTTTCTCTTAATACGAATGGATTGCCCATTAGTAAAGACATGGGTACTGATTTTAATCGCGATAATTTGCTGTTGTTTATCAACGAGCCTAAATCCATGGCCGGGTATGATATTGAATACCGAAGCGAAAATGTGGAGTTCAGAAACAAAAGAGGATATGTTCGTAAAAATGATATTGAGCCCACGCCCGATCCTTACCGTGTGGTGGCCAACAAAGACATTTTTTATAGAGGAGAAAAAATGTACCGGACAAAAGATACGTTAGATATCTATCCGGAAAACACGTACTATGAAATAGAGCTTCGGAAAAACGGAAAGATAGCCGCTACGCTTTATCCGCGTATTCAAATTAACCCGTCTATGGGGGGCTTTCTGGCATCGCCCGATATTAAACGAAACCTTAACCGCGACATATACACGCACGTTTCCCTTACTTTAAACAGAGAAGAAGAACCCCAGTGGAGCAAGCCCGAAGAAGTGAATGTAAAAATAGGTCAGCGTTTTTTTATTAACGACTATGTTGCGGTGCTCGAAGAAGTAAAACGGATAGAAAAAGTAGAGGGACTGGAGCTAACCGCGGAAGACATAGCCGTAAAAGCGAGAGTGCGCATAGAAGGCGAGCATGAGTCGTTTTATGCCGAACCGATTTTTATGATTCGCAACAAAACGGAGGTGGGCCGGATGGCATCTGAAATTAACGACCTGGGCGTGCGGGTACTTCTGGCCAGCATTAACCCGAAAACCGGTGAGTTTACTTTGATCTGCGATTCGCGCCAAAAAGATTGGGTAGTTATCAAAGCAATTGAAAAACCATATATCAATGTGTTGTGGCTTGGCACAGGCGTGCTGATGGTGGGGTTTGGGCTGGCTGCGGCAAGACGGGTAAAAGAATTTAGAAAATCTCGTTACTAATTTCCTATAAAGTAGGGTTTCGATACGGAATGCATGGGTTCCTCGCCATTGCGAAAATTTAATTTTACTGAAAACGGAATGACCTCAACGATTCCTGAACATTTAAAAGGTCTTACCGAGGATGAACTGAAATCGTCCCGGCAAAAGTTTGGATACAACCGGATAGAAACACTGCCACAAAATACCTGGCTAAAACGGGTGTTAAATTTTTTGAAAGAACCGATGTTGCTGCTGCTCTTGGCCGTAGCAATCATCTATGTTGTGGTGGGCAATTATGAGGAAGCAGTATTTATGTTTTTTGCCATCCTGGCCGTATCGGCTATTTCCTTGTATCAGGACAATCGCAGTAAAAAAGCATTGGCCGAGTTAGAAAAACTCAACGAACCTCTGAGCAGGGTGATCCGAAATTCTCAGGCTATAGAAATACCCACCCGCGAAATAGCCGTAGGCGATCTCTGTATTATCGAAGAAGGTAAAATGATTAATGCCGATGGGCGCATTGTGCACAGCAATGATTTTTCGGTGAATGAAGCCACGCTTACAGGCGAAAGTTTCTCGGTATTTAAAAATAGCGAGTCGGAGGATAACCGGGTTTATAGTGGCAGCATTACCGTGTCAGGGTTGGCTGTATTTGAGGTAGAAAAAATAGGTCAACAAACCCGGCTGGGAAAAATTGGCGACTCCATTCAGAACATAAAAGAAGAAGTATCGCCTCTGCAAATGCAGGTAACCCGATTTGTAAAGTCAATGGCCATTATCGGAGGTGTTGTTTTTCTGATGGTGTGCCTGTTTAACTATTACCATACGCACAGTTTAGTTCAAAGCCTGCTCGATGGCCTAACTCTGGCCATGTCTATATTACCTGAAGAAATTCCGGTAGCATTTACCACCTTCATGGCGTTAGGTGCCTGGAAACTAATGAGCGAAGGCATCATTATTAAGCGCAGCAGCATGGTAGAAACACTGGGAAGCACCACCGTAATTTGCACCGATAAAACCGGAACAATTACTGAAAATACGATGCAGTTGAAAGTGCTGTACGATTATGCGTCCGGGAAAACGGGGGAAGAAAATGAATTTAACGATAAAGATTTTTCCGAACTGATTGCGTACGCTATGTGGAGCAGCGAGCCGGTTCCTTTTGATCCGATGGAAAAAACATTGCACAAAATATACGAACGCACGGCACCGGAAGACCACAGAAAAAATTGCCGGATGATACACGAATATCCGTTAGGTGGAACTCCTCCGATGATGACGCATCTTTTTGAAGATGACAGAGGCAACCGAATTATTGCAGCGAAGGGAGCTCCCGAGGCGATTCTTCAGGTTTCGTATCTTCCCGAGGATAAAAAAGAAAAAATCAAGCAACGGATTCAAGAATTTGGCCGGCAAGGATATCGGGTGTTGGGTGTGGCCAAGACAAAGTGGGAGCATGAGGAATTTCCGCCCCAGCAACAAAATTTTAAATTCGATTTTTTAGGATTAACGGTATTTTATGATCCGCCTAAGAAAGGAATTGACCGGGTGTTTCAGCAGATATACGAGGCCGGTATAAAAGTAAAAGTGATTACGGGTGATAATGCAGATACTACCCGAGCCATTGCCACGCAAGCCGGCATCCGCCACGCATCCGCCACCGTAAGCGGTAGTGAAGTAATGAGTTTTTCTGAACAGCAATTGATAGAGGTTTCTGAAAGAAAAATACTATTTACCCGTATGTTTCCGGAAGCAAAGCTGGCCGTGGTTAATGCGTTGAAAAAAAAAGGCGAAGTAGTGGCCATGTTGGGCGATGGCGTAAATGACGGCCCGGCTTTGAAAGCAGCCCACATTGGGGTAGCCATGGGCCACAAAGGGACAGAGACCGCAAAAGCAGCGGCCGCATTGATTATTCCCAACGATGATTTAGAAAAACTGATAATCGGTATTGCCGCAGGCAGAAGAATTTATGCCAACATTAAAAAGGCCATTCAGTATATCATTTCTATTCACATCCCCATCATTCTCACCGTTTCGTTGCCATTATTTTTAGGGTGGGTGTATCCGGTCATTTTCACACCGGTTCATATCATTTTTTTAGAATTGATAATGGGCCCCACGTGCTCCATTGTTTATGAAAATGAACCGATGGATAAGAACACCATGCAACAACCACCCCGCCCTATGCGCGATACGTTTTTTAGCTGGCGCGAATTGACGGTAAGTATGGCTCAGGGATTAATGATTACACTGGGTATTTTATGGGTTTATCA
The DNA here is from genome assembly GCA_018267135.1 of Bacteroidota bacterium. Lineage (GTDB taxonomy): Bacteria > Bacteroidota > Bacteroidia > Cytophagales > Cyclobacteriaceae > ELB16-189. The sequence goes on along the minus strand of JAFDZA010000019.1, from coordinate 75,788 downwards.
GTTTACCGTTCAGAACGGAGGCGATGAACTAAAAACACGGGCGATGGTGTTCAGCACATTAATATTCGCCAATATATTGTTGAGCTACACAAACCGCTCTTTTTATTACAGCATCTTAGAGAGCTTAACAAAGCGTAATTTTTTATTAATCGGAATTAATGCATTGGTTTTAGTTACCCTGCTGGGTATTCTTTATGTAAAACCGGTAACCCGCTTCTTCAATGTATCGGCATTACATTTTTACGAACTGGGGATCACAGCAGGCGTTGCTGCCGTTTCTGTTTTGTGGATTGAGGTATATAAACTGGCAAAAAGATTGCCGAAGAGATCTAATATAAGCTCAGTATAGAACAGATGGAAAAAGGCCTTCGGGGGTAATAACCCTAAATAGAAAAAATACAGATAAGCCAAAACGAGCTAATAAGGCACTTTTTAATAATGATTTAATCTAAAATACGGGAAATTTCCCGTTGACTGGAATGCTCTCCATTCCCCACATTTGAGCACTATTATTGGCTGCATTAGGGTAAGGCAGTTTATAATGGGTTTACGGTTAAAGGTTAATTATTTATGAAGGTACTGGTAGTCCACCGGCAGCAACAAATCTTGCAAAACATCAAAGCACAATTGCAAAATTGGTATGTAGAAAGCTACGACAACGGCCTTGAAGGGCTGTTAGCTGCAAAGCTTTCTTACTTTGATCTGATTCTTTGCGGACAAGACCTGCCGGTGGTTACCGGTATTGAGATGGTTCGCTCAATACGCAACCTGAGCCTCAACCAACGCACCCCGGTTATTTTACTGGCCGAAGGAAACGAAACCAAAGAACATTGGCGCATCATGAATTCTCTTAATGCTAACCTGATGACGTTGGAGGAAGTGAAAGAAATGAAAGACTTATCAATTGAATAATAAAAACATTCAAATAACGATAAGACCTCTGCGGATGGCTTCGAGAGCCATACCCACGCGGCTTTGTACCCGGTACTTTTTAAATACAGACTCGCGGTAGCCATCTATGGTACGCTCGCTGTGGTTCATACGATGGGCAATTTCTTTATACGTTAGATCACTGCAGGCCAGCAATACAAATTCTGATTCTTTGTCAGACAGATGAACGGGCGCTTGTGCTTCGTTGCCATTCGTTACCCTGAGGTGTTTGTTGTGAATGGCATCCAAATTATAGTAACCGTACTGATATACGTGATGCAGAGCCGACTCTAATTCTTCCGGCTGAATGTCTTTATAGAGGTAGCTGCAGCAACCCGCTTTAAGCATACTGATAATAGTTGATTCTTTATCGTCCATTGAGAGCGCCACCATCTTTATAAACGGATAAGAGGCCCGCAGCCAACGGGCGGTTTCCCGCCCATCCATCAGGGGCATGTTTACATCTATTAACATAATGTCGGGTGCCGGCAGGGAACTTAATTTTTTTTTGCAAGTCTTTCCCATTGCAGGCTTCTACCTCAATAACGTACCCATCAAGACTTTTAAGAAGTAAACTGAGAGACTTACTGAACAACAGGTGGTCGTCAACTAAGCCGAGCCGGATCGCCATAGAATGGTTGTATAATATTTAACCAGAGAGCAATTTAGTTTAAATAATTTATCCGCAGCCGCTTGTTTCAGAAGGTGCAAAACCACCATCAATTTTTAGTATTATTGTGACTTGAATTTTTAAGGTTATGGCATTGGCATCTACAACAGAACAACACGAAGCACACAAACAAAAGATAAAGGAAGTTTACACCGAAGTGGGGAAAGTGGTGGTGGGCCAAGAATACATGGTAAGCCGCTTGCTGGCCGGGCTGTTTACCAATGGCCACATTTTACTGGAAGGGGTGCCGGGGCTGGCCAAAACACTGACTATTAGTACGCTAGCCAGAGTCTTGCATTTAGATTTTCAACGTATTCAGTTTACCCCCGACCTGCTTCCGTCAGACCTGATCGGCACGATGATTTACAATCAAAAAGAAGGAAAATTTGAAGTAAAGAAAGGCCCCATTTTTGCCAATATTATTTTGGCCGATGAAATTAACCGCTCGCCAGCCAAAGTGCAATCAGCCCTGCTCGAATCCATGCAGGAAAAGCAAGTAACCATTGGCGAAACTACTTTTAAACTCGATAAACCTTTTTTGGTGCTGGCAACACAAAACCCGGTAGAACAAGAAGGAACTTACCCGCTGCCCGAAGCTCAGGTGGATCGCTTTATGATGAAGGTATTTGTAGATTATCCTACCAAGGAACAGGAGTTGGAAATTATGCGGAGGATATCCAACATGCAGTTTTCTCTTGAGGTAAATCCATTACTCACAAAAGAAGATATTTTTTCCATACGCGAAGGAGTAAATAATGTTAAAATTTCAGAATCGCTCGAACGATATATCATTGAATTGGTAACGGCCACCCGCAAACCAAAAGAATATAAACTCGATAGCGAGGCACAATACATTCAGTTTGGCGCATCGCCCCGGGCCAGCATTAATCTTAACCTGTCGGCCAAAGCCGTAGCCTATATGGAAGGTCGCGATTATGTATTGCCTGAGGATATTAAAGAGGTGACACTGGATGTAATGAACCACCGCATTCTATTAAACTACGAAGCCGAAGCCGACAACATCAAAACAGCCGATATTATTAAAGTGCTGCTCAGCAAAGTGCCTATCAGTAAATAATTTTTTGATGGCCACCGTATTTATTTCTTGCCTAAAGTATTTGGGCTGAAGAGATAATTCATATTAACATTCCGGTAACTTCCTTTTCCTTTCAGTTAGCCTCCGAGAAAAATCATTTCTGTTTTTTGCGGCCGGGCTTAACCATTTCATAATGCAGACTACCTCATCCGGTAACATGGCATGCTCACCTTTGCGGCAAATCTAAAAATCAAATGAAAAAAATTTTACTTGCCTGGCTAATCTTACTAAACGCAGCAAATTTTCTTTTCGCACAAACCACGACCAGTGCCGTAAGCGGTAAAGTAACAGACCTCCGGAGCGAAACTTTGCCCGGTGCCACGATACAGGTGGTGTACAAACCCACCAACACTTCGTATGGTGCCAACACCAATGCCGAAGGTCGCTATACTTTAGTAAACCTTACTCCGGGCGGCCCGTACGAAGTATTGGTTACTTACGTAGGGTATAAAACCGAAAGATTTGATGACGTTTTTTTGAAATTAGGCGAAACCCTGAGACTGGATGTAACCTTAACCGAAGCTTCGCAGCAGCTAACCGAAGTAGTAATAACCGGCACCGGCCAGGAGGTTACTGAAAAAACCGGTACGGCTACCAGTGTGGGCAAGCAACAGATCCAAACATTGCCCACACTCACCAGAAGTTTTTCCGATTTCACCAGGCTTACACCGCAAAGCAGCAACAACTCTTTTGCCGGCACCAACTTCCGTTACAATAATATTACGCTGGATGGAGCCATTAATAATGATGCCATCGGATTCAGCCCGTCATTGGGAGGCATCAGTGGTACATCTAACCAACCGGGTAGCAGCACACGCACCAATTCATTCAGCTTAGATGCGATACAGCAAGTGCAGGTGCAGATTGCTCCGTATGATGTTTCGCTGGGTAATTTTACCGGAGGCAGCGTGAACGCAGTTTCGCGAAGCGGCTCCAATACGGTAGAAGGATCGGTTTATGCTTTTGGGCGTAATGCCTCCATTACGGGAAAATATAAAGGCGATGATAAGGTAGGCAGCGGAAGCATTAATCGTTCTTACTACGATTATCAAACCGGCTTTCGTCTGGGTTTTCCATTGGTAAAGGATAAATTATTTTGGTTTACCAACGAAGAAGTTACCAACAACTCGGTGCCACAATTTTACCCGGCCAATGCACCGGGCTATTTTATGAATCAAACCCTGTCGCAGTTGAACGGAGGTAGTGTGCCGGCCGCGCTGGCCATGTATGCCAACATGCCGCTGGCCGATGCCATCATACAAAAATTATCTAATCTCTCAACTCAGTATGGAGCGATGACATCCTACAACCCGGGAGCAATAACCGACTACAACATCTACGCTAAAAGCACCAAATTTTTTAACCGGGTAGATTGGGTAATTAATAAAAACCATTCGCTGGTAGTTCGTAATAACTCGATTGTTTCGGAGGCCTCTAACCTCGATCGGTCGTCCACCGAGTTTCAGTTTGGCAACTATGATTTTATTCAAAAAAATACAAATATCAGCACCGTTGCAGAATGGAAGAGCCGCTTCAGTAACAATGCCAGCAATAGTTTGATTGTGGGATATACCGACATTAAAGACAGACGCGACCCCACCGGTATCATTTTCCCGCAACTTCAGATTAATGGTATCAGCGGGGGGCGGGCGTTATTGGGCACCAACCGCGAGGCCGGCATTTTTAATATGCGCCAACGCACGTTTGAATTTACCAATAACTTCAAATACTTTGCCGGCAACCACACCTTTACAGTGGGAACACACAATGAGTTTTATAAAATAGACTATGTGTTTATCAACTCATGGAACGGCCGCTTCGATTACAGTAGCCTGAATAATTTTCTTCTTGATAAACCCTCGCGCATGCGCGCGCTCTACAGCGATACCGATAATACACGAAGTACGTTGCTCAATAATTCACCCGCCAAATTTAATGTCTTCTTAACGAGCTTTTACCTGCAGGATGAACTCGTGAAAGGAAAACTGACATTGACGTATGGGGTTCGGGCAGACCTCCCGATACTGCCGGCCGGCCCCAACGGCACGGCACGAGCTAACTTCCCCACTACTCCTGCCGACTATGGAACTACCTATGCTTATAATAACCCATCGGCCATTGGCACCCAATATTTTAGCCGGTTATACCTCTCGCCACGTCTTGGCTTTAACTATGATTTGAAAGGAGATAAAAGTGTAATCTTCCGGGGGGGATCAGGCTTGTTTACCGGGCGTATTCCTTTTGCGTGGATAGGCTACACATACGTTAATAACGGATCAGCCTTTAAAGCATTAGATGTAAACCCACCGGTGCCCATAGCTCCAGCTACTTCCGTTGCCATGCCTACCGACCCTACCCAGTTTGGTTCGTTTGCCACAGCTTATAAATCTAAAAACAGAACCGAGTTAGATCTGATGGACCGGAATTTTTCTCTCCCCCGCATGTGGCGAAGCAATCTGGCGGCCGACATTCAGCTGGGAAATGGCTACAAACTGACACTCGAAGCGGTGTACACTAAAAACGTAAAAGATTTATACATCAAACAAGTTAACCTGAAAGACTCAGTGGCGTATGCCAACTTTGATGCGAACCATGTTCAACCACTTTATTTAGGAGGAGGAACGACTGCGAATCGCGTGAGCAATAATTTCTCAAGTGTGTACTTGATTACCAATACCGACAAAGGATATCGCTATCAGTTTACCGCGCAGATTTCAAAATCGTATACTTTTGGATTGAGTTTTATGGCAGCTTATACGTATGGCCAATCGAAAGATATTTTGAACGGCATCCGGAATTCTCCGGAATCGGGGTGGCAGTTAAATCAGGCACTGAACCCTAATAATCCCGGGCTAACGTATTCTAACTTTGATATCCGCCATCGCATCGTAGGAACCATTCAATACAAAAAATCATGGCAGCGTGGGGGAACTTCGTATCTCTCATTAATTCCTACTTTTCAATCGGGCTCTCCGTTTACCTACGCCATTACTTCGAGCAACAACCTGACGAAGAATGGTCAGCAGGTTGATTTGTTTTATGTGCCCAATGTAAAAAGCGGAGAGAACCCATACAACTTATCGGCTACGCAACAGCAAGCGTTTAACCAGTTCGTGCAGAATGATACGTACCTCAATACGCGTCAGGGCCACTACACCGAGCGCAATGGAGCGCGTACACCCTGGAATAACCAAATGGATTTGCGTCTGATGCACGATTTTCCAATTAATACAGGAAAGAAGGTAAACACCCTGCAGGTAACTTTTGATATCATTAACTTCAGCAACCTAATCAGCAAATACTGGGGTGTTTACTACTTTACCCCCAACACAGTGAATTCATCGGTTGACCCCGGCCTGTCTATTGGCGGGCGAACTGTTTCAAACGGAACAGCCAATGTTACAGGTGCCGCTTACAGAGAGCCTTCGGCCAAGTGGTCGATTGATCAGTTTAGTTCGCGCTGGCAGGCCCAACTGGGGGTGCGCTATACGTTTTAAGGATTAGGTTAGTGTTTTAGGTAGAAGCCGGCTCGGATGAAGCCGGCTTCTTTATTTTGTGCGGATCAGTTTATTTTTCGCAAACGCTCCCGGTGGGTTTCAGTTACTTTTTTAATTTGAACGGCTACATTTTTCAGAGAGTCTTGTGCTTTTTTGTTTTGATCTATTTTTATTTTTAGTGCTTCATTTTCCAGTCGGTTGGCATCCATCGATTTTTGCAACTGTATTTTTTCCTGTTCGTTGTTACCCAGCCGGATGGCCAACTCTTTGCTTTGATTTACAAACCGTTGTTGTTGTTTCTCTACGGCTTGTGCTGCCTGAAGGGATTCATCAATCTGATTTTGCACCACGCTGCGGTTATACTGAATGCCGAAGCGATAAACCAACTTCTCCAGATTTTTATTGGCAAACTCATACTCTTTCTCTTCCCAGTCCGCTTTTAAAATGCCGAGCCACACTCTTGTTTGCTTGCCGCTTTCAAAAAGGTGGGCATACACTATTCCTTTTGGGTAAACGGTTCCGTTAAAATTGGGTTCGGCAATTACTACCGGCTCAGATGAAAATAGCTTTACCCGGCCTATCTCTTTTAAAAATTTGCTCCACGCAGAGGCTATATTTTCTTTTTTGCCCTCCAGCTCAGTAGCATACCCTTCGGTTGCTTCGCCTTTTATTTTTTCGTTTTGTTTTTTTACGACTACCGTTTGCCCCCGGAGCGACACGGAGAGAAAAACAAAAACCAGCAGGATGTTAAATTTAGTTTGCATAGAAATGCTAATTTGAGCTAAAGCTACTGTAATGTCAAAAAAAATTTTAATTACCGGGGCAAGTGGGTTGGTTGGCACGCACCTTACCCAATGGCTGCAAAAAAATGGATACCTGGTAGTATCGCTGGTTCGCTCTCCGGCCAAAACCAAGAGCCAGTCTTTTTTATGGAATCCGGAAACGGGTATGATTGATGGGGATGCCTTTAAAGGAGTAAATGCTATTGTACATTTGGCCGGAGCCGGCATAGCCGATAAACGGTGGAACAAAAAACGAAAGAAAGAAATTCTTGAAAGCCGGGTGCTTTCTACGAGGCTGTTGTGGCAGACACTCGAAAAAGTAAATCATACGGTAGAAGTAGTAGTTATGGCTTCGGCCATTGGGTATTATGGTTTTTTTGAAAACGAGAAAATAGCTACGGAAGAAGATAACAGCGGAAATGATTTTTTAGCCCGGGTAACAGAACAGTGGGAACTCGAAGCAGACCAGTTTCATCGGCTAAATATTCGAACCGTAAAAATTCGTATTGGTGTTGTGCTCAGCAAAAAGGGCGGAGCGTTAACCAAAATGGCAATCCCCGTGCGGTGGGGTATAGGCGCGCCTCTGGGCAAGGGTAAACAATACGTATCGTGGATACACATAGACGACCTGTGTCGGATTTTTGAACAGGCTCTATCGAATGAAAAAATGAGAGGGGCTTACAATGCCGCGGCCGGATGGTGTACGAACACCGAGTTAACAAAAAATTTGGCCGAGGTTTTGCAAAAACCATTATGGTTGCCGGCAATCCCGGCTGTTGTTTTAAAAATTATTTTGGGAGAGAGGGCCGACTTGGTGTTAAAAGGAGGCAAAGTATCTTCCGAAAAACTGAAGCGCGATGGTTTTATTTTTCAATATCAAGACCTGAGGCAAACCCTGAAAAAAATACTGACCTTGTAACCCTCATTACATCAATTCATTTCCTTTCCTTAATTTCAAGCTTCGAATTGAATGAAGGAAATGAAAACATCAACAGCCAAGAAGGAAAAAATTGTTAAAATTCAGAATGCGCTGGAAGAAGAGCACCGCATCCGTCAGGCATTTAAAGACAAAGATTGGTCAGAAATAAAAAGTGCCAACTCGTGGGTAATCTTTAAAGTAATGAGCGAGTTTGTAGAAGGTTTTGAAAAACTGGCTAAGATTGGTCCGTGTGTTACCATCTTTGGTTCAGCCCGGGTTAAATCCCATCACCCGTACTATAAAATGGCCGAAGAAATTGCTTCGCAATTAGTGCAGCAAGGGTACGGTGTCATTACGGGCGGAGGCCCCGGCATTATGGAGGCGGGTAACAAAGGTGCCCACAAAGCCGGAGGAAAGTCAGTAGGCTTGAATATTTTTTTACCTCACGAGCAAAAAGGGAATGTGTACATAGACCCCGACAAACTTATTACTTTCGATTATTTTTTTGTGCGCAAAGTAATGTTTGTAAAATACTCGCAAGGATTTATTGTTATGCCCGGAGGCTTTGGCACACTTGATGAACTTTCGGAAGCCCTTACACTTATTCAAACCAAAAAAATTGGCCGCTTCCCCATTGTGATGGTAGGAAGAAAATTCTGGACAGAAATAATTGATTGGTTTAAGAAAACACTCGTAGCCGAAAAAATGATTAACCCTGAAGATTTGGATTTATTTAGTGTGGTAGATACGCCCGAAGAGGCGGTGGCGGTCATTGAAGAATTTTATGGCAAGTATATGCTTTCGCCCAACTTCTGATATGCGCCCGTATATTTTAACCGAAACCAATTGGAAGGCTGTTAAAGAAACGAAATTTGAAACAGCTGTTCTTCCCTGGGGCGCGTGCGAAGCACACAACTACCACTTACCGTATGGCACAGACATTATAGAAGCCGAATGCATTGCAGCCGAGGCCGCCCGCATAACCTGGGAACAAGGCGAAAAAATAATTGTGTTGCCGGTTGTTCCGTTTGGTGTAAACACAGGCCAGCATGATATACGGCTTGACATGAACCTGAACCCCAGTACCCAGTTAGCAGTATTGCGCGATGTGGTTGAAACACTGAGCCGCCACGAAATCTATAAATTAATAATTTTAAACAGCCATGGAGGAAATGATTTTAAAACGATGATCCGTGAGTTGGGATTAAAGTTTCCAAAAATGTTTTTGTGCTCGTGCGATTGGTTTAAGTCCATAGACCAAAAAGATTTTTTTGAAAACAAAGACGATCACGCAGGCGAAATGGAAACCAGTTTAATGCTGTACTTAAAACCACACTTAGTGTTGCCATTAAGTGAAGCAGGAGATGGCTTGGCCAAGAAATTCAAATACCAGGCGATACGCGAAGGCTGGGCGTGGGCCGAGCGGCAATGGACAAAGGTAACCGAAAGCACAGGCGTGGGCGATCCCCGCCAAGCCTCGGCCGAAAAAGGAGAAAAATATTTTAAGGCTGTAACTGAAAAGATAGCTCGGTTTTTCACAGACGTAACGCAAACCAAAAACGGAAATCACTACGTGTAGAATAAAATGAGCGCGTAAGCAACCGCATGAACTTAGTTCCGTCACTTTCTGATTTGCTGTACCGCATATCGCCACTTATAGAGAAGAGCCAGTCTACTCAGCAAAAAAAGTATGACGTGATTGTGCTGGGGGTAGGCAGCATGGGTTCCTCCTCTTGTTATTACCTGGCCAAACAAGGATTATCCGTTTTAGGAATTGAGCAGTTTACCATTCCGCACGAAGCCGGTTCACATGCCGGCCAAAGCCGCATTATCCGCAAAGCCTACTTCGAGCATCCCCACTATGTGCCACTGCTGCAGGCCGCTTACAAAAACTGGAAAGATCTGGAAACGGAGGCCGGAATACAACTCTATTTTAAAACCGGGTTGCTTTATTTTGGCAAACCTGAAAGTCCATTGATTAAAGGATTAAAATTATCGGCCGAGAAATACAATGTGCCGATTCAACCGGTATCGGTGCAGGAAATGAATAATCGTTTTTCTGTATTTCAAATTCCAAACGAGTACGAACGGATGATGGAACCTGATGCCGGATTGGTAACTCCGGAACGGGCCATTTTAGCCTACACCGAACGGGCCCTGCAACTCGGAGCCTCTATTCACACCCAAGAAAAAACGCTCGCTTGGAAAAAAACAGGAAGTACATTTATCATTACCACCGATAAGAATACATATCAGTGCGAAAACCTGGTAATTACTTCCGGAGCCTGGACGGGGAAATTGGTGGAAGAGGTGGCAAACAAATTGCAAGTAACACGGCAGGTAATCGGTTGGATGAAACCCAAAATAAGCTCCCGGTTTGAACTTGGAAAGTTCCCGTGCTGGACTTTAGCCGACTCGGAGAAGCCGGGTATTTATTATGGCTTCCCCACTCTTCCGTCATCCACCTTCGGAGGAGTAACCGGGTTAAAGTTAGGACATCACACCCCGGGCATTTCTACCGACCCCGACCTGGTAGATCGCAATTCTGTTAAAGAGGACGAAGCAAATCTTATTGCCATGCTCAGCCGGTTTATACCGGAAGGATATGTATCTACAATAGAAATGAAAAGTTGCTTGTACACCTACACACCAGACGAAAATTTTGTAATCGATTTTGTTTCCGGCACAGATGGTGAAGCGGTAATGGCAGCCGGGTTTAGCGGGCATGGCTTTAAGTTTGCCTCCATCGTGGGCGAAATCATGGCCGATCTGGTCATTAAAAAAACCACCGATCAACCCATCGCATTTTTAAAGGCCGACCGCCTTGGCAAAAAAAGTTGATTATCCATTTCCTTTTTTCCAACTTTCGTTCCTTTAACCGATTATGCTCAATCAAATTAACGAGGCGGTAAGCTTCATTCAGAACCACGGCATTACACAACCCGAAGTAGGCGTTATTCTGGGCACCGGCCTGGGCACTAAATTTGTGAAAGAAATAAAAAACCCGGTGGTAATTAATTATAACTCGATCCCCCATTTCCCCATCTCTACGGTTGAGTCGCACAAAGGCAAACTGATTTACGGAGAGCTGAAAGGGAAAAAAGTGCTGGCCATGCAGGGCCGTTTTCACTACTACGAAGGATATGATATGCAACAGATTACATTGGCCGTGCGCGTAATGAAATTTCTGGGGATAGACTATCTGCTGATTTCCAATGCCGCTGGCTGTCTGAATCTCAACTGGAAAAAAGGCGAATTGATGATGATAGACGACCACATCAACCTGCAGCCCGATAACCCATTGAGGGGAGTCAATTTCGAAATACTGGGGCCACGTTTTCCCGATATGAGCCGTCCGTATTCACAAAAACTAAACAGTCTGTTAGTAGGCATTGCTAAAAAGAAAAAAATAAAATTGCACCAGGGAGTGTATGTGGCGGTGCAAGGACCGAATCTGGAAACCCGGGCCGAGTATCGTTTTTTGCGACAAGCCGGGGCAGATGCGGTGGGTATGAGTACCGTACCCGAAGTGCTGGTAGCCAACCACATGGGGCTATCTTGCTGTGCAGTGTCGGTGCTGACAGATGAATGCGATCCCGACAACCTGAAACCCGTTAACCTTACCCAGATCATTGCCACGGCCAGCAAGTCGGAAGCTAAACTAACCGAATTGTATATTGAACTGATCGGAAAATTATGATCTGCCAAATGACATAAATGTTTTTAACTTTGATCGTTAACTATTTCTTCCATGCTGCTAAATCTTGATTCCGTTCATTCCTTTTATAAAAATTATATAAAACTGATAGAAGAGCCAGACTTGTTTCAGGCTCTGCGTATTTCTGGCCACCGTCTGCAAGAGTTCGTGCACAGTATTCCGCAAGCCAAAGCCGACTGGGTATATGCCTCCGGCAAGTGGACCATTCGCGAAACGCTCTGCCACCTCATTGATGCCGAACGTATTTTTGTTTATCGTGCGCTGCGATTTGCCCGAAACGATAAAACTGAATTGCCCGGCTTCGATGAAAAAGATTACACACCTCAGGCAAATGCTTCAGGCCGACCTTTACCAAAAATAGCAGCCGAAATGGCGCACCTCCGCACCAGCACGATAGACTTGTTTGAAAGTTTTACACCGGAAATGCTCACCCGTAAGGGAATAGCCAGCGGAAAAGAAATTTCAGTCATGGCACTGGGCTTTATCATTGCCGGTCATGAAACCCATCACCGAAAAATTTTGCAAGAACATTATCTGGCCGAGAAGTGATACGGATTGCTTCAGCCGGATTCCTGCTTTTGGCAAGCTGCTCGCCTGCCTTTCAAATAAAGAAACAAGTTCTACAATCCGAAAAATCACTGCACGATCAGGTCGGGTTCTACTTAGCCGAATTAAATTCATCTAAGCCCATCGTGGATTTTAACGGAGCCACGTATTTTACACCGGCCTCCAACACCAAAATTTTTACGCTATATACCTCGTTGCGGTTATTAGGCGACTCACTTATTGCCTTGAAGTATATAAAAAAAAACGATTCTCTCTTTTTTCAAGGTATGGGCGATCCCTCTTTTCTTTATTCGGGTATTTATAATAATAGCCGAACCTATCTCTTTCTTAAAAACACAGCCGGTAACCTTTTTTTTAATTCTTCCAACTTTCAGACCGAAGCATTAGGGCCGGGCTGGGCCTGGGACGATTATAACTATTATTATTCTGCCGAACGCTCCTCTTTCCCTATTTACGGAAATCTGATTGCTATCCAGAGAATGAAAGACGGGTTTAATTTCCAACCGAAACGCTTTGCAGCCGATTGGCAATCAGCTAATGAAAAACACCCCGAAGAAGAAATGGTACGGAGTATAGATTCAAACCATCTTATCTACTATCCTTCCGAAAAGAAAAATAAATCGTGGCAAATCCCATTCCGTGGCAGCCCCGATCTTACGGCCGGCTTATTAAGCGACACGCTACACCGAAAAGCAGAAGGCGTGATGTCATTTCCGTCAGGAAAATATTTCGTGCTGAAAAGCATTCCGGTGGACAGCGCGTATAAACCCATGATGACAGAAAGTGATAATTTTATTGCCGAGCAATTATTATTACAATGTGCGGCCATGGTAAGCGACACGCTGAAACCGGAAATTGCCATTCGGTATGCCACACAAAAACTCTTGTCTGATCTGCCCGATGCCCCGCAATGGGTGGATGGCTCCGGGCTTTCGCGTTTCAACTTGTTTACTCCACGATCTATTGTAACACTTTGGAAAAAAACCTATGCCGTTTCATCAAAAGAAAGATTGTTTGCCTTGCTGGCCGTAGGAGGGAAAAGCGGTACGTTAAAAAAATTATACAAAAGCGAAACACCTTATATTTTTGGTAAAACCGGATCGCTGTCGAACGTGCAATGTTTGAGTGGTTTTTTGATAACCAAAAAAAATAAAATTCTAGTGTTTAGTTTTATGCACAATAATTTTACCTCATCGGGCAGCTCAGTACGTCAGAATGTGCAATCCATTCTGGAAAAAATACGCGTCAGCTACTGATAACCGGCTCACTTTAAAATTGTGCATCTTTGTCTGGTTGTACTAAAAAATATCTCCATGAAATTGGCTTCACTTATTATTCTCTTTTTTCTTTCGTTCGTTGGATTAGCACAAACACCCGACAGTCTTAGTATAAAAATCGGGCAGATGATTATGATCGGTATGCCCAAGGCCGAAGTAGATTCGGCCGTGTTGGCCGAAGTAAAAACCGGGAAAGTAGGCTCACTTATTTATTTTGAAAAAAATATCCCCAAATCTTCCAGCGCATTTGCCGCCTTTAAAAAAATGAGTTGGACCTACCAAAAGGCAGCCCCTATTCCCCTTTTTATCTGCATAGATCAGGAAGGCGGTAAAGTAAACCGACTGAAAGAAAAATATGGGTTTACCCGATCAGTTACCGCGCAAGACATTGGCAAGTCAAAGTCTTTAGATTCGGTTCGGTTTTATGCCGAAGCCACAGCCGCTACCTTAGCCGGGTTGGGCATCAACGTAAATTTTGCGCCTTGTGTAGATGTAGCCGTTAATCCGGATAACCCGGTCATTGTAAAGCACGGAAGATCATATTCGGCCAACGAAGATTCGGTAAGTTTGTTTGCCAAAGAAGTGGTGAAAGAACACCGCAAGTATGGAGTGGTAACTACGCTTAAACATTTTCCGGGCCATGGCAGCTCGCAAGACGATACACATCTCGGGTTAGCAGATGTAACCAATACATGGCAAGAAAGAGAACTAAAACCTTATCGCGAACTTATTAGCACGGGGTATGCCGATGCCATCATGACCAGCCACATTGTAAATAAAAAATTAGATCATCACGCTTTGCCCGGCACCTTGTCTCAATCTATACTCGACAGTCTGCTGAGAAAAAAGCTGGGCTACCGGGGTGTTATTTTTTCGGACGACATGCAGATGAAAGCTATTGCCAGTAATTACGGATTAGAAGAGGCCATCCGGCTGTCAATCAACGCGGGGGTTGATATTTTGTGTTTCTCAAATAACATTCAAGGCGTGGAAGAACGCACCGTAGAGAAAGTGCATACCATCATAAAAAAATTTGTAAGCAACGGAGCCATCCCGGTTTCCAGAATAGATGAATCGTATCACCGGGTAATGAATCTGAAAAAGCGATTTGGCGGAACCGAACTGGAAGTGGCTAAAAAAATGAATGCGGAATTAACCCAGAAAATAGCGCTGCAAGCCGAAACCCTAAAGAAAACCAATGAGGAGTTGCAGCAATGGGTTGATGGCAAGATAAAATGGAAAAAGAAAAAGAAATCTAAAAAATCATAACCATGGAAACAGAAGAACAGGACGATCCGCAAAAAATTAAAAAAGCGAAATCAGAACAGGAAATGAAAACGCAGAAGCAGGCACGAATTACAGCCGTAGTCTTCGCACTCTTGACGATGATGACACTCATCAGTCTGGTGTATGCGTACGTTCAAAAAGGAATAGTGGAAGAATGTAAACAAGAGGCTGTAAAGCAGACTGAACTGACCCGTATGGCGACCGAAAAACTTCTACAATGCCAAGAAGTGGCAAGACAGCAAATGAAAATTGCAGAAATGAATTTTTTAGAAGCCCAACGTCAACAAAAATTAGCCGAAGATCAAATGCGGAGGAGATATCAAAAGTAGATAGAGGGAACACATAAACAATTACAGCAAAAATTGAAGAAATGAATTTTAGTGTAACGTCAGCACAAGGAATGGAAGTTCCCATACTGGTAAGCGTGCCACATTGTGGCACGGAATTTCCCGATGAACTGAAAGGCCAATACAACCCCCGGTTGGTTAGCGCGCCAGACGATACTGATTGGTTCGTACAGCAACTTTATGATTTCGTCCCCGCTATGGGCATGACGATGATCCATGCCCGCTACAGCCGATGGGTAATTGACCTGAATCGCGACCCGCAAAGCAAACCACTTTATGCAGATGGACGTATTATTACGGCTTTATGCCCCACCACCACTTTTTTGGGAGAACCGCTTTACCAAGATGCCCGTGTTGAAGTGAATCACAATGAAGTAGCCCACCGGCTAAAGAATTATTTTTACCCGTATCACCAGGAAATTGAAAAACAATTGGCACGTTTAAAAAATAAATTCGGCCAAGTGTTGCTATGGGATTGCCATTCGATCCGGCAGCACGTCCCCACCATTCAGAAAGAAAACTTTCCGGATTTGATTTTGGGCGATGCCGATGGCACTTCGGCCTCACCCGGATTCATTGAAACTACGCTGCGCGCGTTGGATCGCAGCGAGTACTCCGTCAGTCATAACTACCCGTTTAAAGGAGGATACATCACTCGCCATTTCGGCAAGCCCTTAGAAAACATCCATGCGCTGCAACTGGAAATGACAAAAGTAAATTACATGGACAACAGCGAAACCAGGTACGACTCAAGCCGGGCCAACAAAATGCGCGAAGTGTTAAGAGGAGTTTTCAGTAACCTGATCGAGCATCTGGCCTAAGGTTATTTCACTTTGTTGATCCTGACTTTACTAAATATACCCGATTTAATAAGCGACATCATCTGTTTGCGGGTAGGGGTAATTTCATAAAAAGTATCTTCTTTCCGTTTAATTTCTTTCACCTTCAAAGTTTTTGAAATCTTCTTGAGCCTATCGCTCCCGCTTTTTTCATCTTGAATGTCGATGGCCATGTATTCAATGGATTTATCCGGGTTCTGTTTGATGAGCCGCAACACCCACTGGTCGCCCGACCTGAAATTGACAAAATAATAACCTTCATAAAATTTTAATATCAGGGAGTCGCTCAGGGTGCCGCGGGTTAGCCAATCCACATCCTTTTTATCTTTCATGCGGTAGCCCCACGGCTCGATGATGAGCGTATCGGCAAAGTCGCCTGTGGAAGGGTCGATCATCTGGTAAACTCCGCGAAGCGTAGCAGGTACTTCTTTCAGTACCTCTACCCCGGCCGGCTGAGGCGCTTTAAAGGTTACTTCTTTGCACGAATACAGGAGCAACGACCAAAATAAAATTAACGGGAGTGCCTTCATAAGATGAATACGTTAAATGGAACGCAGCAACAAAGAGAATGTTACTTTTTCTTTTTACAAGTTAAGGCTATTTTTGGGAAGTTATGATCTTCAGTTTTATTTTATGGGGGTGGGGATGGATTCACCCGGTTCATATATCCGTTACGGAAATTAACTATAATGAAAAAAATAAATCACTCGAAATCATTTCACGCGTTTTTGTTGATGAGTTGGAACTGGGGGTACGAGCGCAGCGCAAAGAACCTGAGCTTGATTTGCTTGCCCCTCCTGCGGCCACCACGACCAAAGATTTGGTAAGTGCCTACTACCGCCTTCATCTTAGAGTGAAAATTGATGGGAGGCCGGTTCTGTTGAATTTTATAGCCTACGAAAAAGAAGATATCTCGATCGTATCCTACATTGAAATTGAGAATGTAAAAAAACTGAAAACCATCGAGGTCTTTAATGACCTTGTTACCGAAATTCATGATGACCAATCTAACCTGGTGCATGTTACTTACAAAAGCCCCGTGAAGAGTGTGCGGCTTACCCGCAACACTACTTCGGAAGTTTTTCATTTCGATATTAAAAAATAAATTTCTTTAACCTTTAATTACTAAAAAACCTCTGCCATGCGAAAAAAAATTGTAGCCGGAAATTGGAAAATGAATAAAACACTCAGTGAAGCGAAAGCGTTGGTAGCCGAGGTAATGGGAATGATCTCAAGTGAAGTGAAGGCGAATACACAAGTGGTACTGTGTGTACCGTTTCCTTATTTGGTACCCATCAAAAATCAATTGGGAAATTCATCGGTCATAACGGGCGCTCAAAATTGCAGCGAGCATGATTGGGGAGCATACACCGGAGAAGTTTCTGCCCTGATGCTGAAATCGATGGAAGTTCCTTACGTCATCCTCGGCCACAGCGAGCGCAGACAATATTTTGGAGAAGACGGTACATTGCTGGCTACGAAGGTAAACAAGGCATTGGCTGCCGAACGTACACCTATTTTTTGCTGTGGCGAAGCATTAGAAATACGCGAAGCTGGCACACACGAAAAATTAGTAAAGCAACAAGTGGAAGAAGCTTTGTTTTATTTAAGTGCTGATGATCTGAAAAAAGTAGTAATTGCCTACGAGCCGGTATGGGCTATTGGCACAGGCAAAACAGCCACGGCACAACAAGCCCAGGAAATGCACGCGGTCATTCGAAAACAACTGGCTTCAAAATATGGAGAAGCAGTAGCTAACGAAATTTCTATTTTATATGGGGGTAGCGTGAACGCTAAAAATGCGGCCGAACTTTTTGCCTGCCCCGATGTAGATGGTGGCCTGGTGGGCGGTGCCTCGCTGAAGTCGAGGGAATTTGTAGATGTGGTAAAAGCCATGAAGTGAAGAAGAGTAGAATCAAAATAGGAATTCTGCTCTTCTTTCTCTTTACCACTCTTATGGTTCACTTTCTATTAGATAAAAACTGGTTTAGAAGCACTATAAGCGGAGCTCTTAACGCCTTAGTATGGGGTGCCGTTATGTTGTGGTCATCTTCCAAAAAATTATAAAAACAGACAACCTCAATACGCTCTGGCAAATAACACACGTTGCTTAGATGGTTTGCCTGAATAGATGCACTGGCCATTTTCTTCGGATGCCTCCAGCGGAATGCAGCGAATGGTGGCTTTGGTTTCTTCTTTAATGGCGGCTTCAGTTTCTTTTGTTCCGTCCCAATGGGCTAAAATAAACCCGGGAGTTTCGTCCAACGCTTTTTTAAATTCTTCATACGAATCAATTTTGCGCAGGTGGTCCGTGCGGAATTTTAATGCTTTTTGATAAATGTTCTGCTGAATAGAATCCAACAATTTAGGTATTTCATTTACCACGTCATCCATCTTCATCACTTGTTTTTCTTTTGTATCCCTGCGCGCTACTTCTACCGTTCCGTTTTCCAGGTCGCGCGGGCCGATGGCAATGCGCACCGGCACTCCGCGCATTTCATATTCGGCAAATTTAAACCCCGGCTTGTGGGTATCCCGATTGTCAAATTTTACGGAGTATCCTTGTTGGCGCAAGGCGGAAATGAGGATATCAACTTTAGCTGAAATTCGGGTTAGTTCATCTTCGTTTTTAAAAATCGGAACGATTACAACATGGATCGGTGCCAGTTTGGGAGGCAAAATTAATCCATCGTCATCGCTGTGTGCCATGATGAGCGCGCCCATCAAACGGGTGCTTACGCCCCACGAAGTTCCCCATACCAGTTCAAGTTTTCCTTCTTTGTTGGTAAACTGTACATCAAATGCTTTGGCAAAATTTTGTCCCAGAAAATGCGAAGTGCCGGCCTGCAAGGCTTTGCCGTCTTGCATCAGGGCTTCAATGCAGTAAGTATCGATGGCGCCCGGAAATTTTTCGCCCTCGGTTTTCTTTCCTTTAATAACCGGCACGGCCATATAATTTTCCACAAAATCGGCATACACATCCAGCATCTGGCGGGTTTCTTTTACAGCTTCTTCGGCCGAGGCATGTGCGGTGTGGCCTTCTTGCCATAGAAATTCGGCCGTGCGCAAAAACAAGCGGGTGCGCATTTCCCACCGCACTACATTGCACCATTGGTTGATTAAGATGGGAAGGTCGCGATACGATTGTATCCATTTTTTGTAGCTGTTCCAAATCACGGTTTCGGAGGTGGGCCTCACAATTAATTCTTCTTCGAGCTTGGCTTCGGGATCTACCACTACCCCGCTGCCATCGCTTGCATTTTTTAACCGATAGTGGGTAACAATCGCGCACTCTTTGGCAAAACCTTCTACGTGGCTTGCTTCTTTGGCCAAAAATGACTTCGGAACAAATAAGGGAAAATAGGCATTGGTATGCCCGGTATCTTTAAACATCTTATCCAATGCTTGTTGCATTTTTTCCCAAATACTGAAGCCATACGGTTTTATTACCATGCAACCGCGCACGTCAGAGTTTTCTGCCAAATCGGCTTTCTTCACTAAATCAATGTACCACTGCGAGTAATCTTGGCTGCGGCTGGTTATTTCCTTTCCCATTTTTTATCCTTTTTTTATCTTTTTTTTATGAATGGCAAATATATTCAGTCATTGGCACGTTTGGCTTCAAAATTGAAGAAAGTGTTAGAAAAACTATCCGGTTTAAGTAAATTTACGTTACTAAGATTGTAAACTCTTCGATTATGAAAACCAAAATGATGATGATATCCTTGCTGGCTATGGCTTCGGGGATTTCCGTTTTCGCACAAGAAGATGACGATATGTATTTTACGTCAAAAGACCGGGTCAAACTGGCCATCAGTACGCGCGAAGAAGTGGTAACAACTGCGGCTAAAGAAAATAAATCCATAGCCCAGATTACACCTTCCGATTCGTATTCGGCACGAAATGAAAACCCCGAATATGTAGCCGGCCAAAGAACCAGTTCAAACAGTTCATATTATTCATCAAATTATAATTATAACTACCAGCCTTTGTCTTCCTCGTCTGGTTATTATGCTGGAAATTATAATAACTATAACAATTATGGCTATGGAAGCAGCTACTATGGCTATAACCCATACTCTTATTATTCGCCATACAGCATGGGCTATGGATACAGCCCGTTTAGTTATGGTATGGGCTATGGTATGTATGGCATGGGCATGGGCTATGGATATGGATTAGGATACCCGATGATGAATTATGGAATGGGCTACGGCATGGGGTATGGTTATGGCTATGGCTATGGTATGGGGTACAACAGTTTGTATGGTATGTATCCTTACATGAGTTATGGCTTTGGTAATCCTTATAGTTATAGCGGGTATGGGTATGGCTATCCTTATGGAGGAACCGCAGCTGGAGGTACTGTAAACGAAAACAATCGTAATCTTTATGGCGGGCGTGCCACCCGCACCGGATCGCCCGCGCAAGGATACTACTCCAGCACCGGCCGGAGTAATTCTTCTTATTTCAACCGTAGTAATTATTCTAATACCGTTGGCGCACGCAACAGTTCATCATACTACTCGAATGCCTGGAAACAATCATCGGCTACCGCTAACCGGTCTGTCTGGAGTAACAACAACCGCAGTTCATGGTCTACCGGCAATTCGGGTTCGCGCTCGAATTGGTTTAACAACAATACGGGTACTCAGGGAAATTCTAATTCCTGGATGAGGCCCGGCACATCATTTGGCGGAATGAGAAACAGTGGATTCTCCGGTGGTGGTTTTGGAGGCGGACATTCCGGTGGCGGATTTAGTGGTGGTGGGCACGGTGGCGGAAGACGATAATTTTTTTTATAAACCTACAGTTCGTCTTTTTTATCTGCATTAATTTTCAGCTATGAAAAATAACATTAGCCTCAGGCTAATTGGGCTTTTTATTTTTATGGTCGGGCAGGCACAGGCACAAACCTATGCAGACGAGTCGTTGATTTTTGGCCGTATCAATCCGGGTGGCAGCGCGCGCATTCAGGCTATGGGCGGAGCTCAGGTGGCTTTGGGGGGAGATTACAGTTCGGCTTATTCTAACCCGGCCGGCATTGGCTTTTATAATAAATCGGAAGTAACACTATCGTTGGGCACAGGGTTTTACAGTTCGTCATCGCGTTATCTGAATCAAACCACATCCGATTCCAAATCTAATTTTAACATCCCCGGATTCAGCCTTGTGCTGCATACGGACAAAGACAATGGCAAACTGGTGAGCGGAAATTTTGCTATTTCATTTAACCGGGTTAATAATTTTAACAAGAGTTTCACCTACCAAGGCACCAATGTAAATAACTCTATGATTGATTATTTTGCCCAGCAGAGTGATGGCTATGGCCCGTACCAGTTCAACTCCAATAACAACGGTAACACCAGTGCTTATAACACACTTTCCCGGCTTGGGTATGAAAATTATCTGATTGGCCCCAACAGCGAGCAGACACCCAATGGAGATACAACTTTATACCACAGCAACGCCCCCGGGGGAGTGGCTCCGCTTCAGCGTGAGCAGGTGCAGACCTCGGGCGCGCAAAACCAGTGGAACATAGCCTACAGTTTAAATGTGGGCGATTTCTTTTTTGTGGGCGCAGCCGTGGGCATCAGTTCCATCAATTACCAATCGCAAAAAAAATATACAGAAACCTACAATACCCTCACTAATTCGCTAAACAGTTTTGAATTGGATGAGACCTTGCACGTAAACGGCACCGGGTTTAACGGCACACTGGGGGTCATTGTAAAGCCTAAAGATTTTATACAATTTGGGTTGTCGGCCACTACGCCTACATCGTATCCTACGCTTACCGAAAATTATTCGGCCACACTCACTTCTAACTGGAATAATTATTCTTTTACCGATGCCACCAACCCATCCAATAACCGTATACTCAATGGGCAGATCAATTCACAAATTTCATATAATGAACCTTTCTTGTATGGGCTGAGCACACCGTGGAGATTGCGGGCCGGAGCTACTTGCTTTATTCAAAAGCATGGGTTTCTTACTGCCGAGGTGGAAAAGGTAAATTATCAAAATGCCGCTTTCTCATCGAACTCAAGCACACCTTATGATTTTTCGGGAGACAACAGCGAAATTAAGATTCGATTTAGAAATACATTTAATGTGCGGGTGGGTGGCGAATACCGGTATCAAAAATACCGTGCCCGGTTAGGTTATAGCTATATGCCTGACCCGTATTCAATACCTCAAAATAATATAGATAATGCCATACAAGGTTACACAGGTGGCTTGGGCTACCGCACGCCCGTCTATTTTATTGACTTAGGTTTTTCACTCACTCAATGGAATTCCACTTATCAGCCCTACTCGCTTTATCAGTCTTCCGGAGCATTGCGCAGCGATAGCCCGGTGGTAAACAATAGCCATTCTAACCCATCGGTAATTATTACGTTTGGATTTATTCTTTAATTTTTCGAAGGATATTTTCAACGGTAATTTCTTCCGGAGAAAACCGGTACCTGGCCTTTTCATAAAAAGGCAAACGCTGAAGGCGCAACGATTCGATTTTATCTTTTCTTTGATCGGGTGTAAGCCCGGCAAACAGAGGGCGGCTCATCAGATCAGCGGGTTGCAGCCGTTGTAAAATATCAGCTACAGGTACATCTAAAAAAACAGTTATGCCCGCTTGGTTCATCCAATCCATGTTGTTAAAAAATGCCGGGGCGCCTCCCCCGGTAGCCATGACAAAATCAAGATTAGAAGTGCTATATTTTTTTAGTGTGGCAGATTCACACTCCCGGAAATAGGCTTCTTGCTTTTCGGCAAAAAGTTGTTGAATTGTTTTGCCTTCGGTTTTTTCTAAGACGGCATCCAGATCAACCAATGGAAGACTTAGTTTTTCTGAGAGCTTTTTGCCCAAGGTAGTTTTTCCTGAGCCGGGCAAGCCGATAAGAAAAATTTTCATTATTGCGTAAGCAAGGTTAACACGGTGGCGGCATCAGGCATGTCGTTGTAGTGCCAGTTGCCTAATACGGTGCCATTTTTCCATAAGGCAATGCCGGGGTTAGAACGGATAATGGTTTTAAGTACGGTAGCATCGGCAAAATAGTAAGGCACAGCCAGTTGGTTTTCGTGCCTGAATTTTTCAATCTCTTCTTCGCTGGAAGCGGTAAGGATAAAGCAATCTGCTTTTCCTTCTAATTGTTGAGTAAGCAACCGCAGAGCGGCTATGTTTTTGGTGGAGGCGAGATTTACATTAAAAATTATAATGAGCAACCGGTTGCCTTCGAATGTATAAGTCGTTTTGTCTTCTCCTGCGGGGCTGGTTACATTATAATCGGTAATCTTGGGTTTGGTTTTGTCTTCGTTCAGCACATGAGAAGACAAATAGTGGTAGCCTTGTTCGGCCGCAAGAAATTTCTGTGATTTTATTTTTTCGCCATTTTTTTCAAACAGGTATTCAATGATTGGTTGTTCTTCGGGTTTCATCTGCTCGGGAATAGTGTGGCCGATGCGGTAGGCACGAAAATCTATAAAAGGTAAATGGCGGATGGCATAAATGCCTACCCCGGTGCATACCACCATTACTCCGGCTATTAAAAAATCTCCTTCGCGTGTGCGCAACACCGGAATAGAACGGTGCCGGTACCAAAATAAATGCAATACAAAAACCATCAGCACTACATCTTTGCTAAACGATTGCCAGGGAGTGAGTTTGATGGCATCGCCAAAGCAGCCACAATCGGTTACCTTATTAAAATAAGCCGAGTAGAAGGTGAGAAAGGTAAAAAATACCATCAACCCAAGCAGTACCCAGCCTGTCCACTTCATGCGCCACAAAACAAGAATGGCCACCCCCAGCATCAACTCAAGCACAATCATGACCATCCCTATTTCGAGCGACCAGGGAATAAAGTGTTGAAAGAACGATCCAAAGTCGTGGGTAAATACTTCAAAGTATTCTTCCATTTTTATTTGTGTGCCCACCGGATCGTTGAGTTTGATCAGCCCGGAAAAAATAAAAAGACAGCCTGTAAAATAGCGCGAAAATTGATCGAGAAATCGTTGCATCTTTATTTTGCTCTTAGTTTTAGTGTTGTTTTAAAGGTTGCTGGCAGCGAGTTTAATCAAACAGAAAACAGAATAGTTAACCATATCCTGGTAGTTGGCTTGCACCCCTTCGCTGGCCAGTGTTTTGCCCCGGTTATCTTCAATTTGTTTTACACGATGAAGTTTCATTAAAATAATATCCGTCATGGAGCTCACCCGCATATCCCGCCAGGCTTCATCATAGTCGTGATTTTTATTTTGCAAAAGTGAAAAAGTATCGGCAACAAAACGATCGTACAAAGGTTCTACTTCCTGCCTAGTTAATTCTGTTTTGTCTGAATCGGTTAGGTGCATTTGCATCAGGGCAATCAAACAATAATTGATGATGCCGATAAACTCATCTTTTACGCTGTCTTCCACTTTTTGCGATCCCTTTAGTTGAATGCTGCGAATGCGCTGGGCTTTAATAAAAATCTGGTCGGTAATGGAGGGCAGCCTTAGCACGCGCCAGGCCGTGCCATAATCATGCGTTTTCTTCAGAAAGAGTTCTTTGCAGACACTCATTACCTGATTATATTCGTGAGCTGTTTTCTCATTCATAAACATGCAAAGTAAACTTTTTTCGCCCAACAAAATACTGAACCTGAAAGGAAGGCTGACCTATTTTTCGCAGCCTAAAATTATGGGTATTTTAAATGTTACTCCCGACAGTTTTTATGAGGGTAGCCGATTCCTTAACGCGGAGGCACAACTGCGCCAAGTAGAAAAAATGCTAACCGAAGGAGCAGACATTATAGATGTAGGCGGATACTCTACTCGCTCCGGGGCCGGTACACTTTCGCAAGAAGAAGAGATGAGCCGGGTCATTCCGGTTATTCAACCCATCGCAAAAGAATTTCCCGAGGCAGTTATTTCTATTGACACCTTTCGCGCTGCGGTAGCGAGAAAAGCCGTAGAGGCAGGCGCTTCCTTAATTAACGACATCTCCGGAGGCGAGCAAGATGAAAAGATGGGCGAAACGGCAGCCGAACTAAACGTGCCCTATATCTTCATGCACATGCGCGGCACACCCCAAACCATGCAGCAGCTTACACAGTATGAAAACTTAGTAATAGAAGTAATACAATATTTTCAAGCGAAGATAACGAAGCTACACCAACTGGGAGTAAAAGACATCGTAGTGGATCCGGGTTTTGGTTTTGCTAAGACTCCTGCCCAGAGTTTTGAGATGCTGAATAAACTCGACCGTTTCCATATACTGAATAAACCGTTATTGGTTGGGCTTTCGCGCAAATCCATGATCTGGAAAACCCTGCAAGGAACACCGGAGCAAGCACTAAACGGCACCACTTGTTTAAATACCATTGCCTTGCTAAAAGGTGCTTCTCTTTTACGCGTGCACGATGTGCGCGAAGCCAAAGAAACAATACAATTGGTAAATCAACTGGCGTAATGTACCTACCTTGCCCCCGAACAGGAGGAAATGAAAAAATTAAAACTTGAAGAACTGGGCCGGCTTTCGGTGAATGAATTTAAAGAAGCCGAAAAAATGCCCGTATCTATTCTTTTAGATCATGTGCGCAGCTTGCATAATGTGGGATCCGTTTTTCGAACAGCCGATGCCTTTCGGGCAGAGAAAATATATTTAACGGGAATTACCGGCACCCCACCCAATCGTGAAATACATAAAACCGCGTTGGGTGCTACCGAATCGGTAGCTTGGGAATATGCCGAAAATCCCGCGGCTGTTTTAGCAAAACTGAAATCGGAAGGGTACGAAATCCTGCTGATCGAGCAGACTACCGAAAGCATTCCGTTGCAGCGGCTTGAGCTTTCCGATAAAAAAAAATATTGCATTGTTTTTGGCAACGAAGTGCAGGGGATAAGTGAAGAATCCATGGCGCTGGGCGACCGGGCTATTGAAATCCCCCAGGCCGGCACCAAACATTCGCTCAACATCTCGGTTTGTGTGGGGGTTGTGCTGTGGGATTTTTACAGAAAACTAGGGCTGGCTGATTAAGGCATCATCAAAAAAATTAATTTTACGTTCTCAAATGCTACGTATGAAAACATGGGCTGTCGGCATTTTCCTTTGCCTTTCTTTTTTAGTATCAGCACAGAAAGGACAGAAAGAAAGTATTTTTTTCGAAAAACCCCCTGTGATAGACGGGAAAACAGACGACTGGCCGGCCGAATGGTGGCTTGACCCCGATGGAAAATTTTTATCGAACGTAGGCAATGATGCCGAGAATCTGTATTTCCGTTTAAAGATTTCAGACGACCTGACACAACTGAAAATAGGGCTCTTTGGGCTTTCGTTAAAACTGAACCCCACCGGAAAGAAAAAAGATAAAGTAGGACTGAAATACCCCGTGGGCAAAGATGCCAACGAACTAAAAAGAGAAATGAAAGAGCAAAATGACAAAGAGATGGATGCGGCAGCCCGGGTACAGTACAAAAAAGAATTGATGAGCGATGTGGAAGTAGTTGAACTCATAGGGTTGGCTAAGCAAAATATAGTATCGAGCCGGCTGGGGCTGGCCAACGGCATTGAGGCAATTATTGTAGCCTTAGACGATGGCGCCTATATTTACGAAGCTAAAATTCCGTTTAAAGCATTTCGTTTAGACAAATCAAAAATAGAAATGTTGCCGGTTGAGTTTGAAACAGGCCGATATATAGCTCCTAATAAGAATAACAACACCAACTACAGCCCGTCTTACGGCACCCCCGGAATGTATGGCCGGCAACAGTCATCTGTTTACTATAACAACTATCAGTACAATCCCTTATCGTCTCCCGGCTATTTATCGTTAAACATCAAATTGAAATAATTGAAACCGGATCGCTATTCCCTGCGCGGAGTTTCCGCTTCTAAAGAAGACGTACACACGGCTATTAAAAAATTAGACAAAGGATTATTCCCTCAGGCATTTTGCAAAATCGTACCCGATTTTTTGGGTGGTGATGAAGCCTATTGCACCGTGATGCATGCCGATGGAGCCGGGACCAAATCAGCACTGGCCTACCTTTATTGGAAAGAAACAGGCGATCTTAACGTATGGAGAGGAATTGCCCAGGATGCCATCATCATGAACATAGACGACCTGCTCTGTGTGGGTGCCACCGGTCCTATTACGCTATCATCAACGATTGGGCGAAATAAAAATTTAATCCCGGGCGAAGTCATCTCAACCATTATAGCCGGAACAGAAGAAGTGTTGCAACGGCTGCGCCAGTATGGTATGGAAATTTATAGCACAGGTGGAGAAACAGCTGATGTGGGCGATCTGGTGCGAACGATTATTGTGGACAGCACCGTTACCGCACGAATGAAACGTGCCCACGTTATTAACAACGCAACTATTCAGGCGGGCGATGTTATTGTGGGCTTGGCTTCTTTTGGAAAAGCCACGTATGAACAAGAGTACAACGGAGGCATGGGCAGCAATGGCCTTACTTCAGCCCGTCATGATGTATTTAGTAAAGAGTATGCCGCTAAGTATCCCGAAACGTATGATGGAAATGTGTCGGCCGAGTTGGTTTATTCCGGCAGGTATAAAGTAACAGATCGGGTAGAAACCGTTCCGGTAGATGTGGGTAGGTTAGTGCTTTCACCCACCCGCACCTATGCTCCCATTATTATGGAAGTGTTAAAAAAATGGCGAAACGAAATACACGGCATGGTACACTGCAGCGGAGGAGCCCAAACTAAAGTGCTTCATTTTATAGACCAGCTTCACGTTATCAAAGATAATTTGTTTCCCGTGCCACCGCTTTTTCAACTCATCCACGATTGCAGCGGCACGGAGTGGAGGGAGATGTATAAAGTCTTTAACATGGGCCACCGAATGGAAATTTACATCAACGAAAAGCACGCCCGCGAAATAATTTCCATTTCTGAAAGGTTGGGTGTAGAGGCTAAAATCGTTGGCCGCGTTGAGCGATCCGAAACCCGAAAAGTAACCCTGAAAAGTTCGTTCGGAGAATTTACCTATTCATAATAGCTGTCTAAACACAATTCTAACCTTTTACCCTCGCTTTATTTAGGGAATAGAGTTTGTTTATTTATTTTGGCCAACGGCAAACACCTCCTATGAAAAAATCTATTTCCTTCCTTGCATTCGTTTGTTTGAGTGTGCTGCTGTATGCACAAAAAAAACAAACGGCTAAACAAGTAACCCTCGTTCCGAAACAACCACTCACTCATTCGGTTTACGATTCCTGGAAAGAAATTACGTACAAGGCACTAACGAACGATGGCCGTTTTGCCGCTTTCACTGTTAACCCGCAGGAAGGAGATGGCAAAGTGATTTTCTATAATCTAAAAACCAATACAGAAGATTCTATCAAAAGAGCGGAGAGTATTTTGCTCACCTACGACAGCAAATTTGCCGTATTCAAAATAAAACCTCAATTGAAGTTGGTAAAAGACTTACGCAGACATAAAAAGAAGAAAGAGGATTTACCTAAAGACTCGCTGGGTGTTTTTTCTTTTGAAATCCGCAAAACCATAAAAATACCCGAAGTCAGATCATACCGCGTCCCTGAAAAAAAAGGAGAATGGCTGGCCTATTTGCTGGAGGCAAAAAAAGCAGACAAACCGAAGAAAGACGATAAGCTAAAAACCGAAGAAAAGAAACCTGAAAAGCCAAAGAAAAAAACCAAAGCTAACACAGACGACAACGGCTATACCCTTATGCTTCGCCACTTGGCAGACGGAAAAGAAACCCCCTTTGGGTATGTGCGCGACTATGGCTTTACCAAATACGGGCACGCACTCTGGTTCGTTTCTTCCGGTAACGACAGCACGCTGAAAGCCGGAGTGTACTACTATGATCTGGCAATCGAAAAATTGCACACCCTCTACGAAGGAAAAAGCAAATATAAATTTAAGGGTGTATCGGCCAGCGAAGATGGAAGCCAGCTGGCCTTTTTGGTAGACACCGATACCACCAAGGCGCTCATTCATGAATACCAACTGTATTATTGGAAAAATGGGGATGAAACGGCAAAGCAACAAGAGGTAGAAAAATCGATGGCGCTGCCTCAAAATTGGTTGTTAAATGAATATTATGGAACCCGTTTTTCAAAAGACGGAAACAAACTCTTTTTTGGCACTGCGCCCAAACCGGTTGTGCAAGACACATTACTTTTGCCCGAAGAAATTGTAAATGTTGAAATCTGGCGCAGCGAAGATGGACTGATTTATCCGCAACAAAACAAGCAACTCGATACCGAACGGAAGCGCTCTTATCTTGCCGTATTAGATTTGCCTAACAAAAGCGTAACCCAAATCGGCAGCAAAGAAATTCCCTCTGTTGAAATAGCCAATGAAGGAAATACTTCTGTGTTTTTGGGCGAAACAAACTTGCCGTACCAAAAAAACATAACCTGGGAAGGTGCCCCGGCAGCCGATTTTTATCTCTTCGATATAGCCGGAAAAATAAAAAAAACCATTGCCAAAAATGTGCGCGCCAATGCCTTCTTCTCGCCCTTGGGTAATTTTGTTTTCTGGTATAGTTTGGAAGATACGGCCTGGTTTAGTTATTCGGTAGCACACGAAAAGTCAGAGAAACTCAATGAAGGATTGAAAGTAAAATTTGCCGATGAGGAGGATGATCACCCCGGCTTCCCCAATCCGTACGGTATGGCCGGCTGGACAAAAAACGATGCTCAACTGATTGTTTACGATCGCTATGATCTTTGGGCATTTGATGGAGAAAATAAAAACAAACCGGTTAACCTCACTAAAATCGGACGCAGTCAAAAAATTGTTTTTCGCTACCTCAGGTTAGATTGGGAGGAACGATTTATAGATCCCGAAAAAGAAATGCTGCTTTCCGCATTCGATGAAACCACCAAAGCCTCCGGGTACTACAAACTTTCGCTGAAAGATGGAAAACTTACCCGCCTGATGATGGATGATTATCGCTTTGCCGGAACCGTAAAAGCACGGAACGACCAGCAACTCTTATTTACACGCGAAAGCTTCAGGGAATTTCCCGATGTGTGGACTTCCGATTTCAATTTCGCTACAGTGAAAAAAATAAGCAACGCCAACCCGCAAATAAAAAACTATGTATGGGGTAATGTAGAGATGGTAAACTGGGTTTCGCTGGATAATATTCCGCTGCAGGGGTTGCTATATAAGCCCGAAAATTTCGACCCGAAGAAAAAATATCCGATGCTGGTGTACTTCTATGAAAAAAATTCGGATAACCTACATCACCACTATGCTCCGGCCCCCATTCGTTCCTACATCAATTATTCCTTGTATGTAAGCAACGGCTATCTGGTATTTGTGCCCGACATTGTTTATAAAATCGGTTCGCCCGGAGCCAGTGCCTACAACTGTGTAATGCCCGGAGTGGCCAGCCTCATGGCAAAGGGTTTTGTAGATGAAAAACACATCGGCATGCAAGGGCATAGTTGGGGCGGCTACCAAACGGCCTACCTCGTTACCCGTACCGATTTATTTGCCGCTGCCGAAGCAGGTGCTCCGGTAAGTAACATGATTAGTGCCTACGGAGGGGTGCGCTGGGAAAGCGGCATGAGTCGCATGTTTCAGTACGAACACACCCAGAGCCGCATTGGCGGAACCTTGTGGGAAAAACCGATGAACTACATTGAAAACTCGCCCATCTTTGCCGCTAATAAAGTAAACACACCCTTGCTGATGATGCATAACGATGCCGATGGGGCGGTGCCGTGGTATCAGGGCATTGAATATTATATGGCTTTGCGCAGATTAAATAAACCCGTGTGGATGTTGAATTACAACGGTCAGGGGCATGGGCTAACCCAACGGCAAGACCGCACCGACTTTGCCATTCGCATGATGCAATTCTTCGACCACTATCTAAAGGGCAAGCCGGCTCCCGAGTGGATGACTCAGGGTGTGCCTGCTACTGAAAAAGGAATTACAAAAGGATACTAAAAAATGTAAAGAAGCAGGATAACAATTATGAATGAAGTACGCCTTGCTTTTGTATTTCAGGAATGAATACCAAATTTTTTTCGCAAATGGTATCGGGCACAAACACAAAACGCTTATCGTAAATTTCCCGACCTATATAGTAGCTTACCCAATATTCATTGTTGAGATGAAACACATTGGAGGTGATGGTTTCAACAATGGCCCAACTTTTGGCATTCACGGTTTCTAAAAAATGCCGGAGCGTAGAGGTACGTTGTTCTTCCCCGTCTTTTTCACCATAACCACGGCTCGCCACCAGCGTATTTTCAATCGGGAAATCATTATTGTTGAGGAGATATACTTTCCACTCGTCTTCGTTTAGAATATTTTTTTCGCGCACTACGGCAAGGGTAACGTTCTTTACATCGGGTATAGGAATATCTTTTTTCATATAATCGGCTTCATATTAAACAAAGAAGTCAAATTCAATCTCAAAATTTCTTTTACTTGTTTGGTGTCTTGTTTGGTGTGCAATTCTTTTTCCATCGAAGTAACCGCCTTGTCTGAGATTCCGCAGGGTACAATGTGATTAAAATAGGTTAGGTCGGTGTTTACATTCAGCGCTAACCCATGCATGGTTACCCACCGACTTGTTTTTACACCCATCGCACAGATTTTTCTTGCCTTAGCAGGCGTATCTCCATCCAGCCAAACTCCGGTTAATCCTTTCATCTGCCCGGCTGTAAGTTGAAAGTGATTTAATGTTTGAATAACAGCTTCCTCCAGTGTGCGCATATAACGGTGGATGTCTGTAAAAAAATTTTCAAGATCCAATACCGGGTACACTACAAGTTGCCCCGGGCCGTGGTAGGTAATGTCGCCCCCGCGATTAATGTGATAAAAACGGGCTCCGAGGGATGAAAGTTTTTCTGGCGGAATAACAAGGTTTTTTTCGTTTCCGCTTTGGCCCAGCGTGTACACGTGGGGATGTTCGCAAAAAATTAAATAATTGTCAGTCAGTTTTTGCTCGTCTGTGGGAAGGGATCTGTTTTCTGATTTTTGACTGAGAATTTTTTTAAACAAAGTAGTTTGGTAATCCCACGCTTGCTGGTAATCAATCAGGCCGAGGTCAATCAGTTCGGTGGATCGGTTTAGTACAGAGTTCATGCCGCCACGGGCTAAGGTTGTTGGTCTTCATGCGGTTTTTCCGGATCGATTCCATTTTCCAGAGCTAAAAAATACGAGATCCAGTCGGTAAGATGAATCAGGTAATAATATTGTTCCAGTAAAGAGGCACCTTCCGCTACAATATCAATGATTGGGTTCGATCGTTTCTCAAAAAAATCACGGTATTTTTCCATTTGTTTTTCTACCCGCTCATGGTCATGGTCAGAGTACAGGTAAACCACTTGCGATTGCCGCAAGATAGGCTCCGGAAAACGCCAGCCCATCACTTCATTGTAGGTCATTTCCGGGAAGGTATTTACATGTGCGAACTGTTTGGCATTTTCATTCAGCTGATTTTGAAACCGGATGGCCATGGCTTTCAGTCGCTCATCGCAATAAATAATAGGTAGTTTCCCTCGCAATTTTTTAGAGATCAACTCTGCTTCCGACTGAATGGCCTTTTCTCCACGATCTAAATATTCAATAGCGTTTTCCGTTTCTTTTAGGTAGGCGGCCCCAATCAGATTGGTATGATATAAGGCATGGAGGAGAGAAATCATCATATACCCAACTTGCCCCCGCGAACCGGCCAGGCCACCCGGCACTTGTATAAAAACCAGGTTGTATTCTTTAGCCAGCTCAAACAGCGGCCCGCCCGAAGTAATGCAAATTACGTGCGCGCGCTTTAGCATGGCTTTGTGCACGGCAGCCAGCGTTTCCTCCGAATCGCCACTATAAGAACACGCAATAAAGAGCGTGTGTGGACTAACAAACTGCGGAATGTTATATCCTTTAGAAACCGTGAGAGGGATGGCTACGCGGCCAAACGTGAGCGACTCTACTAAATTAGCACCAATACCCGACCCCCCCATGCCGGTAATCAGAATATTGCGTATGTCGCTGCCGGGACGCACAATATCAATGGCCTGGCCTACCTTGAGAGCGTGAGCCAATTGTTTTGTAAAGCCTTCAATGATTTTCTTCATTCGATCAGTTACCTTTAACGGTCAAAGGTAAAACAAAAGCCGTGAGCGATAAAATCAGCAAAGGCAAAGAAGGCGAGCAACTGGCAGCCGATTTTTTGGAAACCAAAGGATTTGAAATTGTAGCCCGGAATTTCCGCCACAAACGATCGGAAATTGATTTGATTGCAAAAAAAAATAACTGGCTGATTTTTATTGAGGTAAAACTTCGCAGCTCAGATGCCTATGGCTATCCTGAAGATTTTGTTGACCGGAAAAAAGCAAAAAATATTATAGAAGGCGCAGAAGAATATACTTACCGCCAAAACTGGCAAGGCCCTGTACGGTACGATATCGTTTCTATTACCGACCGGCCAGGAGAAAAAAAAATTGTACATATTGAAGATGCGTTCTATTAGAAAACCTAAAAAAAGAAATGATGTTGCCATCCCAACAAGTAGATGCCTACATTGCCAAATCGGCTATGTTTGCTCAGCCTATTTTATCGCATTTGCGTGAGCTGGTTCATCAGGCTTGCCCCGAGGTAAAGGAAGTAATTAAGTGGGGCTTTCCCTGCTTCGATTACAAAGGACTGTTGTGCAATATGGCAGCCTTTAAAGAGCATTGTGCTTTTGGCTTTTGGAAAGCTTCTCTTATTAAAGATCCCCAAAAATTTTTGCAGCCAACCAACCGGGAAAGCATGGGAAACTTTCATCGCATTACTTCCCTAAAAGATTTACCATCCGATAAAATTTTGTTGGGCTTTATCCGGCAAGCGAGAGAACTGAACGAGAAAGGAATTAAACGCGAAATAAAAAATACACCTGCGGGCAGTAAGCAGATTGCCACTCCGGTTTATTTCAAGAAAATATTGAAACAAAATAAAAAAGCAGAAACCGTTTTTGAGAAATTTTCTTACTCGCACCGAAAAGAATACATTCAATGGTTTGAAGAAGCCAAGACCGAAGAGACACGCAGCAAGCGCATGGCTCAAGCAGTAGAGTGGATTGCGGAAGGAAAAGGGAGAAACTGGAAATACACGAAGAAATGATTTATCGGGTATTGGCCAGATAATCCAGCGTAACATTCAGTAAGGCGCGAACACCTACCGGAAACGATTTTTCGTCAATCATAAAATCTACCGTGTGGTGCGTGGGTTTTCGGGTTAGATGCATATCGGCCGGGTAGGCACCTAAAAAGAAAAAGAAACCCGGTACCTTTTGTTGGTAAAAAGAAAAATCCTCGGCCATGGTTACAGCGTCAATGATATTTACCTGATTGGTGCCGGCTGTTTTAATTAAACTCTTGGCAGCTTGTTGGGTAAGGCTAACATCGTTTACCGTAGCGGGGTACATTACTTGTATCGTTACCTCGGCTTGGGCGCCCGAGGCTTCAGCAATTTTGGTAGCGGTCAATTTTATTTTTTGATGAATCTTTCGCTGCATAGCCGTATCAAAAGTGCGGATGGTTCCCTGCAGCACCGCTTCATCGGAGATAATGTTCTGCCGAACTCCGGCATGAAAAACACCTACGGTAATAACGGCACTGGCTTTGGTTAATTCGGTTTGGCGGCTGACGATAGTTTGCAACCCATTTACAATTTCGCTGCCCACCACCACCGGGTCAACTCCATCCCACGGAGTGGCTCCGTGGGCTCCTTTTCCTTTTATCCGAATTTCAAATCCATCTACGGCCGCCATCAATGGACCGGGCCGGTAATTGAGTGTACCCGAAGGCAACAACGATTGTATATGTAACCCAAAAATGGCATCTACCTTGGGGTTTTCCAGCACGCCTTCTTTCACCATTAAAGCAGCACCGGCCGGGGCTTCATCGGCACCAACCCCTTCTTCTGCGGGCTGAAAAATAAATTTAATCGTGCCCTTCAGTTCCTTTTTATTTTCGCTGAGAATCTTGGCTACGGCCATCAGCATGGCCATGTGGGCATCGTGGCCGCAGGCATGCATCACTCCGGCCGGCTGTCCATTAAAGATGGTTTTTACTTTAGAGGCAAAAGGCAAGGCATTATTCTCGATCAGCGGCAGGCCGTCCATATCGGCCCGAAGAGCCACTACCCGCCCGGGTTTGTCTGTTTTTAATACAGCCACTACCCCTGTTTTAGCTACCGGGTAGGTAACTTCCAGCCCTAATGATTTCAGGTAGTCAGCAAGGAAGGCACCGGTTTGTTTTTCGCGATTAGAGAGTTCGGGGTTTTGATGAAAGTGCCTGCGCCATTCAATCAGTTGGGGCTCCACCTGCTTTATTTTTTGATCCAGTTCGCTTTGTAACTTGGTATTGGTTTGGGCATTTACTTGCACGGCACCCCACCACGCAAAAATATAAATGAATTTTTTGATCATACCTTTCGGCTTTATTATCCGAAGGTAACGGAAAATGGATTGGATTAAAATTTTTAACAACCGCCAGGAAGCCATCGAGAGGCTGAGTACTCCATGCCTGTTAGTGATGCGGGGCAGGCGTATTTGTTTGGCCACATTCAATGAAAATATTTTTGCTGTACAAGATAAGTGTACACACAACGGAGAATCGCTCTGTAAAGGAAAAATTAATTATCGGGGGGAAGTCGTGTGCCCCCTGCATCATTATCGGTTTGATTTAAAAACTGGCCGTGAGGGTGAACAGCGCAGTGCTGATTTGGAGTGTTTCCCGGTTCAGGAAAACGAAGAAGGAATTTTTATAGGAATGTAGTGATGAGCTTATGGTAAATCTTTACCCATCACCCACCTCAGCATTTCAAACCAATCCTGTCGCTCCAGTTGGATATTAACAGACTTTGCAATCTCTTTTATTCGTTCGGGTTGTGTGGTGCCAATTACCGGAAAAATTTTGGAAGGATGCCGGAGCAGCCAGGCAATGGCCATTTGGGTGTACGAAGCCTGGTACTTGCCGGCCAGACCGAACATGGTACGTTCGTCCACATCTAATTTACCGCCCGCCAATGGAGACCAGGCCATGGGCGAAATTCCCATCTCCAGCATCAGGTCTAAATCTCCGTTGAAGAACGGTTCAATCCGGGAAAGGGAAATTTCAATCTGGTTGGTAACGAGTGGAAAGGGCAAGTATTTTTGCAACATACGAAATTGCCCCGGGGTAAAATTAGAAACCCCAAAGTGCAACACTTTGCCTTCTTTTTTCAGTTGCTCAAAAGCTTCGCCTACTTCAAGCGGATCCAGCAGCGGATCGGGCCGGTGAATCAACAGCAGATCTAGCCGGTCGGTGTGAAAATTTTTTAATGAATTTTCGACTGACCAAACCAGATGTGCTTTGGAGGTATCGTAATGTTTTACGCGGGTGGCAGGACGTTGGGCCGAAGGAAACCGAATGTCGCACTTGGTTATTAATTCGATTTTATTTCGCAACGATGGATTTTTGATAAGCGTTTTTCCGAATACCACTTCGTTGCCGTGGTCGCCATAGATATCGGCATGATCAAAACTGGTGATGCCCTCCTCCAGCGCCACAAGGGCTAAGCGTTCTACGG
Organism: Bacteroidota bacterium; assembly: GCA_018267135.1. Classification (GTDB taxonomy): domain Bacteria; phylum Bacteroidota; class Bacteroidia; order Cytophagales; family Cyclobacteriaceae; genus ELB16-189. The sequence goes on along the minus strand of JAFDZA010000019.1, from coordinate 39,305 downwards.
TTTCGGGCGAAACATTGTGCCATCGCCAGGCTCCGGCAATGATACGCGAAAACGTTGGCCCCTGCGGGTGGATAGGTTGGCGCTCCATCAACTGTCTTTGTGTTGAAAGCATTTTCCATTTTTACTGGAAGTCATGCGTTTGCACTGCTTTCCGTCTTTGGTTTTGCCGGAACATTGCACCAGCTTGTCTTTCAGGTGCTCGTCCGGTTTACACATAGCACAAGCTGTTTTGCCGGCTTTCTTGGCAGCGGCCAGTGTCATGCCATCGGCATCGCCCGACATTTTGCAATCGGCTGTGTGGTATTTTTCACCTTTGGGGGAGGCATAAACGGTTTGGGCTTTTGTTTTAATGGCGAATCCGGCCATCAGTACAAAAAATACAATCAAGATTTTCTTCATAGGTATTTTAAATTTTGTGTAGCCCGAAATTGCTAAAACAGACGGAAAGAAAAAAGAAGTACGCTTTGGGAATTTTTTTGAAAGTGAAACTCCCTGAATTGACTATTTTTGCGGCACGATGGAATGGTTTATAGTTATTATGCTGATTGTGGTCGGGCTGGCGCTGATTGTGGTCGAAATCATTTTTGTGCCGGGTACTACGCTGGTAGGCGTTATTGGTTTTGTTTTTCTGATTTTAGGAACCGGGTTGAGCTTTCGTTATTTCGGCAGCGAGGTGGGGTGGGTTACGGTGGGCAGTACGGCCGTGGCTGCGGGTCTGATTTTGTATTATTCTTTTTCTGGCAATGCCTGGAAAAAATTTTCATTAAAATCGGCCAGCGACAGCCGGGTAAATGAAGGCGAACTGGATGAGTTGACTGCCGGAGCCGAAGGGCAAACCACTTCTACCTTGCGGCCGGTAGGCAAAGCAGAGATAAACCACAAAACCTATGAGGTGAAAACACAGGGCGAATATGTAGAAAGCGGCCAGCGTATCCGCGTCATTAAAATTATATCAAACCAAATTTTTGTAGAACCAATCAACTAAACGTTATGGAAAATTTTGCTTTTATTTTTATTGTGTTCCTCTGCATCATCGGCTTCTTTATGTTCATGTACTTTGTGCCGGTAGGCTTGTGGATCACCGCTGTTTTTGCCGGAGTAAAAGTAACCATTGGTGAGCTGATTGGTATGCGCATTCGTAAAGTGCCACCGAGTGTGATTGTAAACTCGCTCATCACGGCAACCAAAGCGGGGCTTCAAGTAACCACCCGCGAATTGGAAACGCACTACCTCGCAGGCGGCAATGTGCCGAATGTAATCCGAGCTTTGATTTCGGCCGATAAAGCAAACATCAATCTAAGTTTCAAGCAAGCCACGGCCATAGACCTGGCCGGCCGCGATGTATTTGAAGCCGTGCAGATTTCGGTGAACCCCAAAGTGATTAACACCCCGAAGGTAGCAGCCGTGGCAGCCGATGGCATTCAGTTGATTGCCATTGCGCGGGTTACGGTTCGGGCCAGCATTCAGCAACTGGTGGGGGGTGCCGGAGAGGAAACGATTTTGGCCCGCGTGGGCGAAGGTATTGTTACCTCTATCGGTTCGGCCAAATCACATAAAGAAGTGCTGGAGAACCCTGATAAGATTTCAAAGTTAGTTTTGTCGCGCGGGCTAGATGCCGGCACCGCGTTTGAAATTCTTTCCATTGATATTGCCGATGTGGATGTAGGTGCCAACATTGGTGCGAAACTGCAAACCGACCAGGCGGCAGCTGATTTAAAAGTAGCCGAAGCAAAAGCCGAAGAGCGCAGAGCCATGGCCGTGGCGGTAGAGCAAGAAATGAAAGCGAAAGCACAAGAAGCGCGCGCGAAAGTGATTGAAGCCGAGGCGGAAATCCCCAAGTCTATTGCACAAGCTTTTGTAAACGGCAACTTGGGCATCATGGATTATTACAAAATGCAAAACGTGCAGGCCGATACGGAGATGCGCCAGTCTATTTCAGGCTCCGGCAAAGGAAGCCAACCCAATACGCAGAAGTAAGGGTATGTAATCAGATTTCACGGCTCGCCCGAAGGTGAGCCGATTTTTTTACAGACTTAGCTTGATCTGGTCGGAATAAAATTTCATGCGCGAGTGCGAGCGATCCAGCAAATCAATTTTATCAATCATCGCTTTTTTGTGATTGACAAAAACTTCAATATAATCGTTGCCCAACAGGTATAAATTTATTTTATGACGGTAATACCGGATGGCCGTAATAAACGTGGCGTGCCGGTATAACGCCTGCACCTTGTCGTCAAGCGAGCGTTTTCGTAACTCCGACCAAACTACCATAATGTGAAAATACAAAAAAGAGAAAAAACTAAATACTTCTACGAGAAGGCTTTTTTATTGGTCACAATCATTAGTTGAAACTATGCGCTTTCAGCGCAAGACTTTTAGTTGCTACACAAATAGTAACTTTGCTAAGTGAGCAAAGAACTTCGTATCGGTAGCCACACAGTATCTTGGCTTACTGTGCACATAATTTGGGTTAAAAAATGTAGGTATAAAGTTTTGGAGGGAGACATCCAAAAGAGATGCCGCGATCTTGTTAAGCAAATATCTGATGCTGAGGATGTGAAGATACTGAAGGGAGTAGTAAGTAAAGACCACGTACATATCCACATTGAATATCGTCCATCGCTGAATATCAGTGATATTGTTAAGAGATTGAAGGGGAGGACATCGCGAAGACTTCAAGAAGAGTATTCTGAACTTTCGAAACGGTATTGGGGGCGTCACTTTTGGGCGATAGCGTACGGTGTTTAGAGTACGGGCAACATAACGAACGAGATGGTGCAAGAATACCTTGAGCATCACCGAAAGCCGGGTAACATGGAAACCGACACAATTATTCTGGAGTAAGAATTTCATTCTTTTAACAACCTATCGACTTTAAGTCGATAGTGGTTTAGTCTTTTAACAACCTATCGACTTTAAGTCGATAGTGGTTTAGTCCTGTTTTTACTATCAAAGGTTTGTTTATTTTTATTACGTGAAAAAAATCTTTGTCTTCCTCACTCTTGCCCTAGTTTCTTTTTCTCCGTCAGAAGATGTGCTCGAAAAGATTGTAGCAGGCTTTAAAAAGTACCTGCAAGAATTTCCGCAGGAAAAAGTTTATCTGCATACCGATAGACCTTATTATACCAATGGTGACACCATTTGGCTTAAGGCATACCCCACAGGCGGCACTTTTCACGAGCCATCACAACTTAGCAATATAGTTTATGTTGAGTTGATTAACCCCGATGGAAAATTGGCCAAACAAATAAAACTGTTGGCAACCAATAGTTCTGCTACAGGCTACATGGTTTTGCCCGATTCAATTGCTTTAGGAAATTACCTGTTGCGAGCCTACACCAATTGGATGAAAAACAATAATGAAGATTATTTCTTTCACTGCATGATCAAAATCTGGAGCAAGTCATTTGCCATTTCCCATGCTGTTGTTCAAGAGAAGAAATTAGACATCCAGTTTTTCCCTGAAGGCGGAGACTTGGTCAATGGGTTAACGAGTGAAGTTGCTTTCAAAGCCATCGGCAACAATGGACTTGGGCAAGAGGTAAAAGGAAAAATTGTTGATGAAACAAACGCAACAGTTTGTGAATTTAAAAGCAACTTGCTCGGCATGGGCACATTTTACATTACACCGCGAAAAGAGAAAAGCTATCGTGCTATTATTGACAACATGGTCGATGTAAACCTTCCAAGTACAAAAGAATATGGTATAACTCTGTCTGTGAAAAACCAACCTAATACCAAAAGTGTGACCGTAAGGATACAAACCACCATGCCCGATCTCAAAACGATTTATATCATTGCGCAAACACGGGGCATCGTCTGTTATTCAGCAAGCACAAAAATTCCTGCCGGTATTGCCCTTGTGAAAATCCCTAAGTCTGTTTTCCCAGAAGGTTTAGCACAAATTACCCTAACTGACCAAGAAGGAAACCCCTTAGCAGAACGGTTGATATTCATTGACGCAAATAAACGCCCAACCATCAAAATCACTCCCGATAAACCAGTATACTCACCAAGAGAATTGATAACACTTCATGTACAAGCAACAGATACAAGCGGTGTGCCCCTTATTGCCAATCTCTCATTGGCCGTGTGCGATAATCGTTATGTGCTTACCGATAACAACCGCGAAACCATCAACTCTTATTTATTGCTCTCATCTGAGTTGCGCGGATATATAGAATCACCGGGCTACTATTTCAACCCAACGAATATAGACCGCTATGAGGCACTCGATAACCTTTTACTCACACAAGGTTGGCGCAGGTTCACAATCAAAAAAGCACTTGAATTACAATGGGCACAGCAGCAATATGCAGTTGAACATGGGCTGACCATTACAGGGAAAATGGTGGACAAGCACAACAATAAACCCATTGCCAATGGAAAAGTAACTTACATGTGTGCCTCACCCATTTTTGAAACAAAAATTGCTCAAACCAATGCCACGGGAGATTTTGAAATAAACCAAGTTATTTGCTATGACTCTGCAAAGATATTTTTACAGGGCGAAACGAAAAAGGGAGGTAAATGGACAAAGTTTATTTTGAACAATAAACCCGACTTCCCTGCACTCCATTTTCCCTTACTTCCCTTCAGTGATACCCCAACTGATTTTGAAAAATCGTTCGTAGCCCAAAGCATCGAACAAAAAAAAATCCATTATGAATTTGGTCAAAAACCGATACTGTTGAAAGAAGTAGTTGTGCAAGCCAAAAAAGAAGAGCGTGAAAAAGGAAGTAAAATATACGGCAGAGGTTCTGCTTCTACAAAAGTAGCAGGCAACATCGCGTTGGAAACGACAGTGCACCCACTCCAAATGCTTCAAGGACGGGAAGCTGGCGTGTCGGTATCAGGAGCAGGACAAAATTGGAAAGTATCAATACGAGGTGGAGGAACACCGTTGATACTGATTGATGATATGCCTGTTCCCATAGAAACTTTAAGTTCAATTAGCGTGCGAGACATTGAAAGTTATACTATATGGAAAGGCCCTAATGCTTCAATTTTCGGCTCGAGGGGTATTAATGGCGTTATCGGCTTTTATATAAAAAAAGGAGCAGATATTTTTGAGAGACCTACCGAAGGTATCTATATATTTAATGTACAAGGCTTTCAAACAGAGCGTGAGTTTTATGCACCCAAGTATGAGGTGCAAAGACCAAGCAATAGCAAACCAGATAAGCGCATTACTTTATTTTGGGAACCTCACGTCACGACCGATTCTACGGGGCATGCTGTCATATCGTTCTACAATCATGATGAAGAAACAAAAGCAAGTGGAGTTATAGAGGGCATTTCTTTAAAAGGAGAACCTTTAGTAGGTACGTTTGATTATGAAATTAAAAAGAAATAGTAAGAATGAACAAAGAATTACTGCCTTGTTATTCTATTATTCTTTGGAGCGATGTGCAATCACCCTAAACTGATAAAAGAACCTATCTACCAACCGCAAGTCTTCTGTAATGATTTCTGTCTCACCTTGCATCTGTTGTTTAAAGATTAAATGCTTTTGAGTTGTGGTTTTTAGAGATTATATAATTGAACACAACATGCAATTTTAATGAGTATAAGCACTATTGAAGCGACTATAAATGCAAATATATAATCAGCTGGATTCACCCGAAAAAAAAACATAAAACCAAATCACCCGATTTTTCGTAAATTGCCTACCAATGAAGTTCGTGCGCCAAATAGCCTGCCTTGCATTTGCCTCCATCACGCTGTTTTCCAGCAGTTATCTGATGGTGGGGCTGCATATATGCAGCGGGGCTGTGCAGCATGTAACGTTGTTTTCAAAGGCTGAGGTTTGTGCCATGGAGATAAAAACGCCACCGTGCCACCACGAATCAAAACCTTGTTGTGAAAGTGAAACCCTTATTCATGAAGGACAAACCTATCCTGCCTCCATAGTAAAAGCTGATGTGCCGGTGGCTTCGTTTGTTTATGTAGTTCAACCGTTTGTTTTTATTTCTGAAATTATTTCTTCTGCCGATCGTGCTACCGCAACGTACGTTGATTATGATCCGCCCCGGCACACCCCCGACCTGACGGTGTCGCTCCATACTTTCCTTATTTGATTTTTTTCTTTTCAAGAAGAGCCGTCCGGCTCGGTCGTTACAGGCTTTGGCCATAACTGATCTGTAATAAGTCTGTTCATTTTTCTTTTTTTATTTATGATTGAAAAACTCATTTCGTATTCGCTGCGCAATCGGTTTATTGTTTTGCTGGCTGCAGCCGGGTTGTTGGGGTGGGGATGGTACTCCATTCAAACCAGTAAAATTGATGCGATCCCCGACCTGTCGGAGAACCAGGTAATTGTATTTACCGAATGGATCGGCCGCAGTCCTCAAATTATGGAAGACCAGGTAACCTATCCATTGGTTACGAACCTGCAGGCGCTGCCCCGGGTAAAATATGTGCGGGGCTCATCCATGTTTGGGATGAGCTTTGTGTATGTCATTTTCGAAGATGCGGTAGATGTGTATTGGGCACGGCAGCGTGTGCTGGAACGGATGAACTATGCCTCGCGCCTGTTGCCGGAAGGGGTGGTGCCCACCATCGGGCCAGATGGAACAGGCGTTGGCCATATTCTTTGGTACACGCTGAATGCCCCCGGCATGGACTTAGGCGAGCAGCGTGCTCTACAAGATTGGTACATCAAATTTGGGTTGCAGAATGTTCAGGGGGTAGCCGAGGTAGCCTCCTTTGGCGGGTTTGAAAAACAATATCAGGTTACCATCAACCCTAATAAGCTTACGTATTTCGGGTTATCGGTACAGCAAGTTATTCAGGCTATCCGCGCTAACAACAACGAGGCGGGGGGAAGAAAATTTGAATCGAACGACATCGGCTATGTAATCAAAACCACGGGTTACATTAAGAATGTGGAAGAAATAGAAAATATTTCATTAAAAACGGAAAACTCCATCCCGATAAGAATAAGAGATGTAGCGACAGTACAAATGACGGGCCAGCTGCGCCTTGGTATTTTTGATGCAGAGGGCGATGGCGAAGTAGTGGGCGGCATTGTAGTGATGCGCTACGGAGAAAATGCAGACGAAGTAATTAAGAAAGTAAAAAAGAAAATGGAAGAAGTAGCCAAGGGATTTCCGGAAGGCATGAAATTTACAATTGCCTACGACCGAAGCGGGCTGATTGAAGAATCGGTATCGTCTATTAAACGAACCCTGTTTGAAGAAATGCTGGCCGTATCGCTTGTGGTTATTCTTTTTTTATTTCATTGGCGCAGCGCGTTGAGCATCTTAATTCAAATCCCGATTGCGATAGCCACGGCTTTCATTCTTCTTAATGCATTCCATATTTCGTCTAACATTATGTCGCTTACCGGCATCGCGCTGGCCATTGGGGTTATTGCCGATAACGGAATCATTATGTCAGAAAATGCCTATAAACATCTTTCGCACAGGTACTCACAAAAGAAAAACTCAAACATTAATTAAAAAATCATGAGCTTCTTCAAAAAATTTTCACGCAAAAAAGAAGAACCCTGGATTACCGAAGAAGAGCGGCTCGCCATTATCGAAAAATCGAGCCAACAGGTTTCAAGAGGCGTTTTTTATTCTACAATTATTATCATTACTTCATTCTTGCCTGTGTTTATGCTGACCGGGCAGGAAGGAAAACTTTTTCATCCGCTGGCCTACACCAAAACCTTTATTATGCTGGTAGATGCTATTCTGGTAGTAACACTGGCTCCGGTTTTAATTTCTTTTTTTATGAAAGGAAAAGTTAAAGATGAAAACACTAACCCCATCAACCGTTTTTTAGAAAAAATCTATGAGCCGGTCATACGTTGGTGCATCCGGTGGCGCAAAACTACCATTGGCATTAATCTGGCCGCCCTCGCTGTCAGTATTCCGCTGATGATTAGTTTGGGGTCGGAGTTTATGCCTCCGTTAGACGAACAATCTATTTTGTTTATGCCGGTTACGCTTCCCGATATTTCCAATGCCGAAGCCAAACGGATTCTTCAGGTACAAGATAAAATTATTCATTCCGTTCCGGAGGTAGATAAAGTTTTAGGCAAAGCCGGCCGGGCTAATACCGCCACCGATAATTCTCCGATTAGTATGATTGAAACCATCATCATGCTAAAGCCCAAAAGTGAGTGGAGGCCGGGCCTTACTAAAAAAGATATCATCAACGAATTAGATGCGAAGTTGCAAATACCCGGGGTTGTGAACGGCTGGACCCAGCCGATCATTAACCGGATTAATATGCTGGCTACGGGCATCCGCACAGACGTAGGCGTGAAAGTATATGGCCAGCGGCTTGATACCATCTATTCTGTTTCCGAAAAAGTGAAGAAAGCGTTGGAAGGAATACCCGGAATAAAAGATTTGTATGTAGAGCCCGTTACCGGAGGAAAGTATTTAGTGATTGATATTAAGCGCGATGAAATTGGCCGGTATGGATTAACGATTGACGAAGTAAACACCCTGGTAGAATCGGCCATTGGGGGCACGCCCATTGCCCGTACCATCGAAGGCCGTCAGCGATTTTCAATCAATGTTCGCTTAGCCCAGGACTACCGAAATAGTTTAGATCAGATTAAACGGATTCCGGTACAAACCCCCGCGCTGGGAACGGTGCCCTTGTCTGCCGTGGCTAACCTGCAAATACAAGATGGCCCGCCCATGATCAATTCTGAAAATGCCATGCTTAGAGGAACGGTACTCTTTAACGTGCGGGACCGCGACCTGGGAAGCACCGTGCAAGAGGCAGTAGATAAACTGAACCAGGAACTTACCGGGCTGCCCAATGGCTATTACATAGAGTGGAGTGGGCAATATGAAAATCTCCTTCATAGTAAAAAAACATTGGCACTCATTGCACCGATTGTGCTGATTGTTATTTTTTTCTCGCTCTACTTTGCCTTTCACTCTGTGCGCGAAGCATTCTTCAGTTTAATTACCGTACCCTTTGCACTGATTGGCGGAGCCTACATGATCTATTTCTACGGGGTACACCTGTCGGTTGCCGTGGCCGTAGGGTTTATTGCTTTGTTTGGAATAGCGGTAGAAACAGGTGTAGTCATGGTTATTTACCTGAACGACTCCATGCGGCAATTAATTGAGGTGCGTGGCAACTCATCGGAAACAATATCGCTTGCCGAGTTGAAGGAATATGTAATTGCCGGTGCGGCCAAACGATTAAGGCCTAAACTAATGACGGTATCTGTGGCCTTGTTTGGGTTGGTGCCGGTGTTGTGGGCTACCGGGGTAGGTACCGATGTAATGAAACCGATTGTGCTGCCTATGATTGGCGGAGTGCTCACCTCCTCTACTCATATTTTGTTGGTTACGCCTCTCATTTTTTTAATGACAAAAGAATATGAACTCAAAAAATTCGGAAAACTGGATATCCATGAAACAACCGCACATTAACACAAAGCCAAACCGGATAATGGCCGTTTTACTCAACCGAAAAAAATACAATAAACAGATAAAGTTTATTATTAATGTTTGTCTGATCGGGATGACGATGAGTCTAACTGACCCTGCGGAGGCTCAAAAAAAAGTTACGCTCGACAGCATCTTGTCAGTAATTAATACGAATCATCCGATGTTAAAAAACTACCGACACCGGGCCGAAGCGATGGCTTTGTATGCCGAGGGCGCTACCGGCCTGATGGCGCCCGAAATAGGTGGTGGCCCCTGGATGCTGCCTTACCCGGGAACGAAAGTAATGGACCAGCGAGACAAGGGACAAATAATGCTTTCGGTTCAGCAAAAATTTACTAATCCGGCCAAACTCCGGGCTAATCAATCGTTTCTCCAGTCAAAAACCTTACTGGAGAAAGCAGATGAAAAATATACGTTTAATGAGTTGAGAGCTTTGGCCAAAACGGCTTTTTACCAGTGGATCGTTTTAGAGAAAAAGAAAAAGGTATTGCGCGAAAACGAAGAAACCATCAAGCTGGTATTAAAAATCAGCGAGGTGCGCTATCAATACAACCAGTCTAAACTTGGAACCATTTATAAGGCCCAAGGCAGATTGAGCGAAGTGCAGAATTTGATACTTATGAATGACAATGAAATTATTCAGAAAAATGTAATTCTAAATCAGTTGATGAATGTGCCTAAAGAAATTCGTTATCAGATAGACACGACTAATTATTACCGGAATTTTATACCGGAGCTTCCCGATACGGCCCTATTGGCCCAAAACCGAAGCGACATAAAAAAAATAGACCGAACCATTTATTCCATGCGGCTGAACCAGCAACTGGAAAGAGTGCAGGCAAAACCCGATTTCACGATCAGTTATAACCACATGTTCCCTCTGGGCAGTGGCATGCCCGGCCAATATATGTTGCTGGGAATGATCTCCATCCCCATTGCTCCCTGGTCTTCTAAAATGTATAAGTCGAACGTAAAAGGCATGGAGGGCCAGATAGAAGCTATGAAGTACGAACGCGAGTCGGTATTAAACGAGTTGCAAGGAATGACGGCCGGTATGGTAAACGAAATAAAAACATTAAGAGAACAGGTATTTAATTACGAAAAAAAAATTATTCCGGCCTTACAAAAAAACCACGAAACACTTTTGCTGGCCTATCAGGAAAACCGGGAAGACCTTTACGCGGTGATGGATGCGTATGAAGCCCGGCTGATGGCGCAAATTCAGTACCTCGACACCATGAGCCGGTATTTTGAAACAGCCGTGAACTATGAAAAACTTTTAGAAAAATAAAAATGACAACCTCACTTAACCGAATCAGTTGGGTAGCTATATGGCTGGTCTTTATTACGGCAGCGTGTAATTCAAAAAAAGATGAACACCTCCACGAAGCTACGGAATATACTTGCCCGATGCACCCACAAGTAGTAAGTGATAAACCCGGAAACTGCCCGGTTTGTGGAATGGAGCTGGTAAAGAAATCGAACCCCCATCAGGCGGGTGTTATTACCGAAGAGTTGAAAAAACGGACAAGGGCAACACATGCATCGGTAGTAGCTTCTATAAAAACAATTCGCCCGGAAAGAAAAACAGTAACAGTAACATCGAGTGCAGCGGGACTAATTAATTACGATACAAGGAAATGGTTTTCATTGCCCATACGCTTTGGCGGGCGCATTGAAAAACTTTTCGTGAAATACAATTATCAGGCTGTAACCCGGGGGCAGGTAATTATGGAAGTGTATAGTGCCGAAATGGGAGCGGCTCAGCGCGAATTGCTGTACGTGGCCAGCGAACATAAAGAAGACAATCAACTTCTTGAAAAAGCGAAACAAAAACTGATTCTTTTAGGATTAACAGCTTCGCAGGTAGAAACAATTTTGGCTACCGGAAAAGAAGCTTTCACACTTCCGGTGGTTAGCCCTTACAACGGCTATATTGTTGAATCAAATCGGGTAAACAATTCGCTGCCTTTGGCATCAGTAGAGCAATCAGGAGGAATGAGTTCGGCCGAAAATGAAACTCAAAATCAGGCGCCTGTTATGCCACGGAAGGGAGAATCTTCTACTCAATCTTTGTCCATCCGCGAAGGCATGTATGTTACTACCGGGCAGAGTTTATTTAATGTAGTAGAGGGCACTCAGCTTTGGGCCGAGCTTTATTTTCCGGCATCGGTAACTCAGCTACAAGTTGGAGATCCGCTTCAATTAAAAGTGAATGACTCGGAAAAGTCTATTGCTTCCCGGGTTGATTTTATTCAACCGTTTTATAGTGAAGGCACTCCGTTTCTCTTGGTGCGGTCTTATCTCGATGCGACTAAAAACCAACTTAAAGTAGGCCAAATGATTACCGGCCACCGGGTTTATACAGATCATGATAAACTTTGGGTTTCACGTCAGGCAGTAATAGACTTAGGAGTGCAGCAAGTTGCTTTTATTTTAAAAGAAGGAATTTTTACGCCCGTGCCGGTAAAGACCGGAATGCAATCGGGCGAGGAGATTGAAATAATTGAAGGCCTCAACGAATCATCCGAAATTGCCATGAATGCCCAGTACCTGATAGATAGTGAAAGCTTTATCAAAATCGAAAATAAGTAAGCCATGAAGAAATTTCGATCATATAAGATTGCTTTTCTGGTTCTCCTCCTGGGAGTAGGAGCGTGCCACCAAAAGAAAAACATTTCATCCAATTTGAATGATAAAAAAAGTTTTACCTGCCCCATGCACCCCCAGGTAGTTCAAGACCAACCGGGCAGTTGCCCAATTTGTGGGATGGATCTGGTTGAAATTAAAATCGGTGATAATGAGACCGAAGTCCATCTAAATAAAAATCAGATGGAGCTGGCCAATGTGTCGGTTCAGCCGGTAAAATATCAATGGATGGGCAGTAATATGCGTTTAAACGGAAAATTAAAAACAGACGAAACAAAAACGGAAGTAATAAGTGTGCGCGTGCCCGGCCGGATAGACAAACTTTATATTAAAGAAACAGGAGTTCGGGTAAACAAAGGCCAACCCATTTACGAACTGTACAGCGAGCCATTGCTTACCTACGAACAAGAATACCTGTTGGCCCGGGATCAGGTAAATACGATAGGCGATAGAAATGCGAAAGATTATTTGGAAGCTGCATACAAAAAATTATGGTTGTATGGAATGACCTCAGAACAAATTACAGAACTAGCCAACAAAAAATTAGCCAGCCCCACCATTCGGTTTGTGGCACCCGTATCGGGAGTAGTAACCGAGATCAATGTAGCCGAAGGCCAATATGTAGCCGAAGGAACTATTCTTTACCGGATTGAAAACCTAAACTACCTGTGGGCCGAAGGCGAACTTTATCCGCACGAAGCAGCCGGGTTAAAAAGGGGAGACTCAGTAACAATCCGGGTGAATGGTTATGAAAACAAACCGATACTGAGCAAAATAAATTTTCTTACTCCCGAGTATAGACAAGGTACGCAGATTTTTATGCTGCGAGCTCCGTTAGCCTATTCCCATCTTCAATGGATGCCCGGCATGCAAACAGAAATAGTGGTAACACATTCTAAAAAGAAAGCGCTGGCTATTCCAACTAGTGCCGTAGTGCGCGAGCAAGGCGGCTCGCTAGTTTACAAAAAAGATGGAGAAGGAAAATTTATAGCCCAGCGGGTAGCCACGGGTCTTCAAAACTTTGATTGGGTAGAGATTACACAAGGGCTTGCCGAAGGAGACTCCGTAGCAGCAACGGGTGCTTACTTGCTCTACAGCGAAACCATATTGAAGAAGGGAGGCAACCCCATGGCTGGCCATCTCCCTGAAAAACCCGAAGCCTCAACTGTAAGCCTGGAAGAAAAACAAAATGGATCAGACGATTTTCAAATTAAATCCGAGTGGGCTCTGCCTATCAGGTCTTTGATAACTCCGTACCTGAAGATAAAAAACGCCTTGGTATCTTCCGATGCGAAGTTGGCATCAACAACAGCCCGAGAGCTAAAAAACCAACTGCATGAAATAAAAAATAATTGGCCTGAAAAAAATAGAGGAGTAAATGAACCCGAAACTTTGAAGGCATTGGAAACGTCAGCCACAATTATGGAGGCCACTCAGGATATTGAGATTCAACGGGCCTCCTTTTCTAATCTTTCCAAAGCACTGTATTCATTCATAAAAAAATTTAAAGTAGGTAACATTCATGCTTACTATCAATATTGCCCCATGGCTTTTGATAATGCCGGAGGCTATTGGATAAGTACTGAAAAAGAAATCAGTAACCCGTATTTTGGCAAGACGATGCCCCAATGCGGAGAAACCATAGAAACCTTAAAATAAAAGCACCTGTTCAAATACTATTTTTTTGGACTAATTTGTGCTTACCTAAATCAAACAACAAACAGATGAAAAATTTAAACCCCCTAAACATGAAAACTAAAATGATAGGTATTTGTTTAACGATGGCCAGCTTAACCTTGTCGGCTCAGCACGATCATGCCGGAGGTCAAAAAAATGAACCCACCGGCACGGCAACGTTTAAAGACACTAAAATGGGAAATGCTTATAGCCATTATTTACATCTGAAAAATGCGCTGGTGGCATCGAACCCAGTCGAAGCAAAGGCGGGTGCAGCAGCACTGAAACAATCTCTAACCGATGCCAAAGCACCGGCTGCGGCTGTTGAATTGGCTTCTAAAACGGCCACCACATCAGGCTTAGATGAACAACGCAAATTATTCAGCTCACTCAGCAACGAAATGAAAACTTGGGTAAATGGAGGTAAACTGTCGGCCGGAGTTATCTACTGGGAATTTTGCCCGATGGCCAACAACAACACCGGTGCCTATTGGCTCTCCAACGAAAAAGAAATTAAGAACCCCTACTTTGGCGATAAGATGCTGAAGTGCGGAAGGGTAAAAGAAACGATACAATAACAAAATGAGAGAAGTTGCTCTAACTTTTTTAATAAAAAGTCTTTTACTTAAAGCTTCTGCCTTTCTTGGCTCTCCACACCAACAAACGAAAGAGGAGGATGATAATGCAGAGCCTGAAACGAAACTCTGTTGGGGAGTCTCTGTACAGAAGACGCAGCAGAAAAAAAGAAGATGCGATGAAACCGTTTGTAATGATAGTTATGTTTGATATGAATTATAATTTTCTGGATGTAGCCTATCAAGCAGTACAAGGCAATGAAAGTCTGTAGGCTACCTATGCGGCAAAACAACCCGGTTATACTTATCTCATTCACTTCTGTCACAATTTTTTTTTGCAGAATATGAACCGGCACGGATCATTTCAAATCATCTTTGCGGGATGAGAATGAAAGTGAAATACAGGTTTGCTCAGGGGATATTTATAGCATTGGGCGGAGCCATTCTTTTTTCCACCAAAGCCATTTGGGTAAAACTGGCCTATCGCGAAGCCCCGGTAGATGCGCTAACGCTGCTGGCCTTGCGCATGATTTTTTCATTGCCATTTTTTATTGGGGCGGCTTTTGTTTCTTCTTCGCAAAGCACAAATGTAAAATTTACAAAGAGAGAATGGATGGGCATAGCGCTGATCGGCTGTTTGGGTTATTACATCAGCAGCCTACTTGACTTTGCCGGGTTGAAGTATGTATCGGCAGGCATGGAACGCCTGATTCTATTTGCCTATCCCACCTTTGCCTTGCTGATGTCGGCCTTTCTCTTTAAACAAGAAGTGAAACCTATTCAATGGCTGGCGCTGACCATTACCTATTTTGGTTTAATAGCCGCCTTTTTAGGAGAGGTAGATTTTGGATCAGCCCAAAATTCAAATTTCGTTTTTGGATCGGTCTTAATTTTTATATGTGCCATCACCTATGCCGGGTATATGGTAGGCAGCGGAAGGATCATTCCCAAGGTGGGGGCTTCCAAATTCAATAGCTATGCCATGAGTTTTGCGGGAGCGGGCGTGCTTATTCATTTTTTTATACACCACAACGGGTCGTTGGTTGGGCAACCGGCTATCATCTATCTGTATAGTTTGCTAATGGCTGTTTTTGCCACGGTGTTGCCTTCGTATCTGGTAGCAGCTTCCATCAATAAAATCGGAGCAAACAATGTGGCCATTATCGGAAGTGTGGGGCCGGTGTCCACCATTGTATTAGCCAATATTTTTTTAGGCGAAGCGATTACCTTTTGGCAATTGCTTGGTACGGCCCTGATTTTAGTGGGAGTGCTGTTGATCGGGAAACAAGCTAACCAGCCCGAAAGCTGATCAGAGCGATTTTTTTACTTCGCGCATCTCGTAGCTCTCAATGACATCGCCCACTTTAATATCGTTGAAGTTATCAATGCCCATACCACAATCGAACCCGGCTTTTACTTCGCCCGCATCGTCTTTAAAGCGTTTGAGTGAATTGAGTTTGCCGGCAAAGACCACGATACCATCACGGATGAGGCGCACCTGGTTATTGCGTTTAATGTACCCATCCGTTACCATACAGCCGGCTACGGTACCTACTTTAGAAATCTTAAATACATCTCTTACTTCGGCATTGCCCACAATCACTTCTTCCAGTTCCTTTTCGAGCATACCTTCCATCGCGGCCTTTACATCGTTAATGGCATCGTAGATGATGGAGTACAATCTTATTTCGATTTCTTCATTTTCAGCGAGCCTGCGGGCCGATGCAGACGGGCGCACCTGGAAGCCAACAATGATGGCATCGGAGGCAGAGGCCAACAGCACATCGGATTCGGATATCTGGCCTACCGCTTTGTGAATGATGCTAACGGCTACCTTAGGGGTAGAGAGTTTAAGCAGGGAGTCGGAAAGCGCTTCGATGGATCCGTCCACATCACCTTTTACAATTACATTCAGTTGTTTGAATGAACCGATGGCCAGACGTCTGCCGATTTCATCCAGGGTAATATGTTTTTTGGTGCGTATGTTTTGCTCGCGTAGAATCTGGCTGCGTTTATTGGCTACTTCCCGTGCCTCGCGATCGGTTTCATAAACCTGAAACTTCTCTCCGGCTTGAGGGGCGCCATCTAAACCAAGTACCTGAACAGGAGTGGACGGCCCCGCTTCCTTAATTTTTTTACCCGTGTCGTCAAACATGGCTTTTACACGTCCATGATTTGAACCTGCTACCATAATATCGCCCACCTTTAAAGTGCCGGCTTGTACCATAAGGGTAGTTACATAGCCACGGCCTTTGTCGAGTTCGGCTTCAATGATAGATCCTTGTGCCGCCTTATTTTGATTGGCTTTAAGATTCAGTAGTTCCGCCTCCAGCAATACTTTTTCCAGAAGTTCGTCAATACCCACTCCGGTTTTTGCTGAGATGGCCTGGCTTTGATATTTGCCGCCCCAGTCTTCTACCAGAATATTTAATTTAGAAAGCGATTCTTTTACTTTTTCAGGATTGGCTCCCGGCTTATCAATTTTGTTAATAGCAAAAATCAGAGGCACACCGGCTACCTGGGCATGATTAATGGCTTCTTTGGTTTGCGGCATCACATCATCATCTGCGGCAATTACAATAATGGCAATATCCGTCAGTTTGGCACCGCGTGCGCGCATAGCTGTAAAAGCTTCGTGGCCGGGAGTATCGAGAAAAGCAATTTTCTGGCCGCTGTTAGTAGTAACATTATAGGCTCCAATGTGTTGGGTAATGCCCCCCGCTTCGGAGGCTACCACTTTTGTTTCCCGGATATAATCGAGCAAAGAAGTCTTCCCATGGTCAACATGCCCCATAATTGTTACGATCGGGGCGCGCGGTTGCAACTCTTCTTCGAGGTCAGCTTCTTGTACATCTTCCTCTTCGGCCTCGGAGGTGGTAAACTGTACTTCATAACCAAATTCATCGGCAATGATGGTAATGGCTTCTGCATCCAATCGTTGATTAATGGAAACAAACATACCCAAACTCATGCAGGTAGAAATTACCTCGTTTACCGAAACATTCATTAATGAGGCTAAGTCGTTAGCCGAAATGAACTCGGTTACTTTGAGTGTTTTCGATTGCTCTTGTTCTTGCTGCAGACGCTCTTCTTCTGCCTCGGAAACGGCCTGGCGTTTTTCTTTACGATATTTGGCACCGGTAAATTTCTTTTGCCCGCTGCTCAATTTGGCCAGCGTAGCGCGAATCTGATCTTGAATTTCTTTGTCGGTAGGCTCTACCTTTTGAACCCGCGGGGCTGGACGTTGCCCTTTGCCCGCACCACCGGCCGGTTTAGGTCCTTTCGATTCATTGAAATTAGGAATGCGCTTGCGTGGCCTCTTCTGTTGCTGAGCCGGTTTTTTTGCCGGGTCAGACGTGGGGGTGGGTAAATTTATTTTATCTAATACCTTCAGCCCTTGCAGTTTGTCAGCTTTAGCTTTTACGACTTCAATTTCCGGAGCTTTTTCTACCGGAGGCAGAACTTCCGGGGCTTTTTCTACCACGGGTTCTTTTACTACTTCTTCCGGTTCTTTTTTCTTTTTGGTAAGCTCTACTTTGCCCAGTACTTTAATTCCCTCCAGTTTAGGTTTTTCAATTTCAACCTTATCGGGTTTGGGTTCTTCTTTGTGTTTAACGATTTCTTTCGAGCCCAGATTTTTGATGAGCATGCTCTCCTCTTCATCTGTCTTTTTGCGATGTACTTCAGGCTCTGGCTTGGGCGCTACATTTTCGGCATGCTTGGTACCGATGGTAAGACCCGAGGCTTCCATCTTTTCGGAGGCGGAAGAAGCATATTCTTTGGCTAGCATGGCAAACTGCTCGGCACTGAGTTTAGCGTTGGGATTATTATCAATTTTGATTCCTTTTTTTCCTAAAAAGTCCAAAATCGTGTTGTGCCCAACGTTGAGTTTGCGCGATGCCTGACCTAACCGTATGCCTTTTTCTTCTGCCATGAGCTCAAATATCTCTTATTTTTTTCGATTTACGAGTTTATGTTATTGTTATAGTCTGATTCTTATTGTTCAAACTCCTTCTTCAATACGTTCAGTACCTGATCAATCGTTTCTTCTTCCAGATCGGTTCTGCGCGCCAGTTCTTCGGTGTTTAGGGCGAGCACGCTCTTGGCCGTATCGAGCCCGATGCGTTTAAGTTCATCAATCACCCAGCTCTCTACTTCATCGCTGAATTCATCCAAATCCACATCTTCTTCTTCTTGTGTGCCATCGGTTTCGCGGAACACGTCTATTTCCATACCCACCAGGCGTCCGGCAAGTTTAATGTTGAGCCCCCCTTTGCCGATAGCTAACGAAACCTGATCGGGCTTAAGGAATACGGCTACTCGTCCGTTTTCTTTATCTACTTTAATACTGGTAATTTTTGCCGGGCTTAAAGCACGCTGGATGTATAACTCCAGATTTTCAGTAAAGTTAATAACATCAATATTTTCGTTTTGCAATTCTCGAACTACGGCATGAATACGCGAGCCCTTCATACCTACGCAGGCGCCCACCGGGTCAATGCGGTCATCGTACGATTCTACGGCTACTTTGGCACGCTCACCGGGTTCGCGTACTACTTTCTTGATGGTAATCAGCCCATCATACACTTCGGGCACTTCCTGCTCAAACAAACGTTCCAGAAAAACGGGCGATGTTCTAGACATAATAATTTTGGGGCTTCCATTTACCATATCCACTTTGTGTACGATGGCTCGCACGGTTTCGCCTTTGCGGTAGCGGTCTTTGGGTATCTGCTCGCCTCGGGGAATAGAAATTTCGTTTCCTTCGGCATCGGTTAACAACACTTCGCGCGAAAGGATTTGATATACTTCTCCGCTTATAATTTCGCCTACGATGTCTTTGTATTTTTGGAAGAGAATGTCTTTTTCCAGGTCCTTTACTTTTTGGATGAGCGCCTGGCGAGCGGTGGTTACAGCCCGGCGGCCGAAATCTTCTAAGTGAATTTCCTCGGCTACTTCTTCGCCCACTTCAAAATCGGGCTCAATCTTTTGGGCATCGGAAAGGCTGATCTTGTCGTGGTCCCAGATATCTTCGCTTTCGTCATCTACGATTTCGCGAAAGCGCCAGATTTCCAAATCGCCCTTATCGGCATTAACGATAATGTCGAAGTTATCGTCCTGCACATATTTTTTGCGGATCATGTTGCGAAACACATCTTCTAAAATGCGGATCATGGTGGGCCGGTCGATGTTTTTCTGTTTGGCAAAATCGGCAAACGATTCAATTAATGTAGATGCATCCATTGTTCGGTCTATTTAAAAGATACGGTTACAAAAGCTTTTTCTATTTCTGCAAAGAAAATTTCTTTGCTTTTCAGTTCTGTTTTTTTTCCTTCCTTTTCTTTTTCTTCAATTACAAGTTTTTCAGGTTCTACGGCCTGCAGCACACCTTGAATAATTTTTTTATCCCGCAAATGTATCTTCAGTTGGCGGCCTATGTTTTTGGCAAACTGCCGGTGCCATTTTAGCGGATGATCTAACCCGGGCGTGGTTACTTCAATCGTATAATTATCTTCAATTAAAGGTTCCAATAAACTATTTAACGAGCGGCTTACAGTGGCGCAATCGTCTATGGTAACTCCCTGATCGCCATCTACAATCACGGTAAACTTCATAGGTTTGTGCTTGCTTACCACCACATCCACTAAAAAATGAGCGGGGTTAGTTAGAGCCTGCTGTGCCAGTTCGGTTGCTTTTTCTTTCCAGTCCATACAAACAAAGAGGGGACTTTTAGGTCCCCTCTTAATTATTTTTCGTAAGAAGATGCGGCAAAATTAATTGAATTTTTGAGAAGTACAAAAAATACTTGTCTAAACTCAGCGGAACGATTTTACCGCCCGCTCGGTGCGCTGAAAGGTTTTGATGGCTTCCATTTTTCGGGCGTAATGAAGGCTAGCATTAATTTCATAGCCAAACAATAAAATAACGGTAACCAACTGAACCCACACCATTAACGCAATAAGAACGCCAATGGAGCCATACACTTTATTATAACTGCTGAAATTAGTTACGTAATAAGAAAACCCGTACGAAAGCGCCAGTATGGCCAGCGTGGCAAAGGTGGAGCCAATCGAAAAAAAACGCCAGTTGTAATGTACGGCCGGCCCAAAGTAGTAGATGCACGAGATGGCAATAAAAAATACAATGAACATAATGCCGAAGCGGATTAATACAAAAATGTAGAGGGTGTAGTGGGTAAGATTAACCTTGCCGAGTTGCTCCAGATGCTCGGTGGCGTAGTTCAACCCAATTTGCCCGGCAATGAGTAAGGCTACGGCCGCAATTAACACAACCGAAAGCATGAGCGTTAAGGCCGTAGCTAATAATCGTGTTTTAAACCAATTTCTTTTTTCGATGGTGCGATAACAGGCATTGAACGCCCGCATGAGCGACACCATACCATTGGTGGAAAGATAAACGGCCAGCACAAAACCAAAAGTGAGCAACCCGCCCCGGTGTTTACTTACAATATCTAAAATGGTAGAAGAAGCCACCGCATACATGGTGTCGGGAATGGCTTCCGACATAAATTTCATAATGACTCCCGTAGTAATCTCTGGAAAATAAAGTGAGATGTAGGGAATGAGGGTGAACAAAAAAATGATGGCCGGAAAAATAGCCAGAATAAAATTGAAGGCTACCCCGTTGGCACGGTCCAGAATTTCATCTTCGGAGATATTGAAGAAAAAAATCTTTAAAAATTTATAAAAAGAAAGATTATTGTATTTCTTGAATTTAATGTGCTTTAGCCAATGGCGCGTGGTGCGTGCCGTCTGAAAATATAATATCCGTTTTCGGGTAACGTATTTCATCCGAAGAAAGGTATGAGTACCCGTTGAAATTGCTCGGGCGGGCGGCAAGGCTTACCGTTGGTTTTGTTTACAAAAGCCAACAAGGTTTCTCCTTGATGGATCAGCTTGTTTGATTCGTTGAAAATATCATAATGAAAAAGAATGCGCACGCCCGGCTTTTCCTGAATGGTGGTAACAATGCGCAACTCATCGTCATACAAAGCGGGCGACAAGTATTTTGATTTGTTTTCCAGCACGGGCATCATCACTCCCCCATCTTCCAATTCTTTATATGTAATGCCGAGTTGCCGCAAACTTTCCACCCGGGCCACTTCATAGTACATGGCATAATTTCCGTAGTACACATACCCCATCTGGTCGGTCTCACCATAACGTACTCTGATTTTGGTTTCTGAACGGTACATTATTTTTTATTTTTTTCGGCCTTGGCCAATTCGGCATCCAGTGCCTTTTGGTACCGGTGGGCATTTTTGTTGTGGTCTTCTAAATTGTGCGCAAAGTTATGGTAGCCGGAAAAATCTTCTTTGGCACACATATAATAATAATCGTGATGCTGGTAGTTCAGCACAGCATCAATGCTGGCAATTTGCGGCACATTAATTGGCCCCGGAGGAAGCCCGGGATACATATAAGTGTTGTAGGGCGACTTGATTTGTTTGTGCCCGTTCAGTACACGCTTCAGCGTAAAATCGCCCACGGCATAAACCAAGGTGGGGTCTGCCTGCAGGGCAATGTCTTTCTTTAACCGGTTCAGGTACAAGCCGGCAATAACGGGGGCTTCGTCTGACTTTACTGTTTCAGCCTGAACAATAGAAGCCAGGATGGAAACTTCAATGGGGGTAAGGCCGGTTTGTTTGGCTTTAGCCAAACGCTCTGCATTCCAGAACTTTTTATACTCGGTATTCATCCGGGCAACTAATTCTTCCGGCAGAATAGTGTAATACACTTCGTACGTGTTGGGGATAAACAGGCACAGAATATTATCCTTGGTAAATCCTTCCTGATTGGATGAAATAAATTGATCGAGAGCTCTGCTGAATTCGTCCGGAGAAAGCCCCAGATTTTTAGTTATTTTTTCGGCCAGATCCTGGCGTAATCGCACATAAGAAAACGTAATGTTCACTTTTTCCTGACGGCCCGATTTAAGGACACTCAGCGCCTGAAGATTCGTCATGTTTCTTCGCAAAATATAGCGACCGCTTATTACCGATTGGCTATACCCGGTGAGCCGGGCCAGAAAATTGAACGACACGGCATCGTTTATAAAGGCATTGTCGTAAAGGCGTTTTTGTAGATCGGCAAAGGACTCGCCTGAGCGAATAATGAAGACACGATCTTCCTGATCCACCAAAATATTGGGTGTAAAGCAAACCTGGTAAGAATAAAAGGCAAACGTAATCAGCAACGTGGATCCGATAATGTAAAATGCGAGTTTGCTTTTGCTTACTTCTTTCATGCTTTCATAAAAAATCAAGTTTCAAAATTACAAAATGAAAGACGATTCTACAGACCGATTCTCAAGCTATCTTTGCACCATGCCGGCCGAACTAATAAAAATTCATCCGCTAAACCCTGAGCCCCGCAAAATTGGCCGCACGGTAGAGTGGCTGCAACGCGGGGGCATTATTGTTTACCCTACCGACACTATTTACGGAATCGGCTGCGACCTGACCAACCGCAGATCGGTAGAGCGGCTGTGTACTATTTTAGGAATCAAGCCGCTGAAGTTGAGCCTCTCATTTATTTGTCATGACCTGAGCCACATCTCTAAATATGTAAAACGGATAGACACCCCGGTATTTAAAATATTAAAAAAAACATTACCCGGCCCGTTTACTTTCCTCTTTGAATCAACCACGGAAGTACCTAAAATATTAGGAGTTACTAAAAAAACTGTAGGCATCCGCATTCCCAATCATGCCATCCCTCTGGATATTGTAAAACAATTGGGCAACCCGCTGATTACAGCGTCTATAAAAAATGATGATGAAATTAAAGAATATACTACTGACCCAGAAGAAATTTACGAAGACTTTAAACACCGGGTGGATTTAGTAATTGATGGCGGAGCCGGTGGAAATATTCCTTCTACCATTGTTGACTGTATTGGTGAGGTGCCCATCGTGACACGGCACGGCCTTGGTAATTTAGATGAATACAGCTGAGCATGACCGCCCGGATTGAACCACACTATCTTCCTTCCCTCGAATTTTTTTGCGCCCTTGTGGATTGCGATCTTGTAATAATAGAACAGCACGAGCATTTTGTTAAACAAACATATCGCAACCGGTGCTACATCAATACCGCGCAAGGAAAAAAAATTTTGTCCGTGCCATTACATCACCGCCACGGTAAAATTCTTTTTAAAGAAGTGAGAATGGAAGATGGAACCCACTGGCGAAACACCCATTGGCGAACGATCGAATCAGCTTACCGAAGTTCTCCTTATTTTGAGTTTTATTCCGATGAGCTAAGGTCTATTTTATTTAAGACACACACATTTCTTATAGACCTGAATACAGAATTGCTGTCATTCTGTCTTAAGAATATAAAATGGGATAAAAAAATACAAAAAACATCTTCCTATCAAGTCAGTACAACTGATGAGGTTGACCTTCGCAATACCATTTCAGACCGAATCCCCTACTCTTCGCGCAATTTTTACAGGGCCGTACCCTATGGGCAGGTATTTGGCAATGAATTTGCAGCTAACCTCAGCGTAGTTGATTTGTTGTTTTGCGAAGGCCCCGGGTCAGGCGAAGTGATACGGGCATCGCACGGGCTAGCGAACAAAAAAAAATAAATTTTTGTTGTACGTCCACTCAATAAATTACTGCCAAAAATGGCCAACTTTGAAATATAAGGGCTAAACATTTACATTTACATAAAGAAGCTATGTTTAACATGGAAGCGAAATTTTCTAACCGAGTAAAGGAAGTGATCACCCTAAGCCGGGAGGAGGCCTTGCGGTTAGGGCACGATTACATTGGCACGGAGCATTTGATTCTCGGCATGATACGGGAAGGGGAAGGGGTAGCTGTGGCCATATTAAAAAAACTGGGGGTGCAGTTAGATCACCTACGTATGGAGATTGAAAAAGTATCGAAGGGAACGGCTACGAATGAAATTAAAAATGTAGCCAATATCCCATTGACGAGAGCCTCAGAAAAAATTTTGAAAATTACCTACCTCGAAGCTAAAGTTTTTAAAGCACAATTAATCGGTACCGAGCATTTGCTGCTGTCTATCCTGCGCGACCCCGATAATCTGGCCACCCAGATTTTAAACAAATTCGATGTAGCATACGATATTGTAAAAGAGATGCTCGAATACCAACACGAAAACCCGAAAGCCTCCTCCGATACCGATGATCCGGATGAAGATTCTTCAAAAATGTTTGGAAGTGGAGCGACCCCCGGATCCGGAAAAGAAAAAAAAGGTACTGAAAAATCGCGTACCCCTGTGCTGGATAATTTTGGACGCGACCTGACAAGATTGGCCGAAGACAACAAACTCGACCCGATCGTAGGGCGCGAAAAAGAAATTGAGCGGGTAGCCCAAATCCTGTCGCGCAGAAAAAAGAACAACCCCATATTAATTGGCGAACCCGGGGTAGGTAAAACCGCTATAGCCGAAGGCCTTGCCCTGCGTATTATTCAGAAAAAAGTTTCACGTGTGTTGTTTGGCAAACGGGTGGTTACACTCGATCTGGCCTCACTAGTGGCCGGCACCAAATATCGCGGTCAGTTTGAAGAACGGATGAAAGCCGTGATGAACGAACTTGAAAAATCGCCCGATGTAATCTTGTTCATTGATGAGTTACACACCATCGTGGGGGCAGGCGGAGCCTCGGGGTCGTTGGATGCCTCCAATATGTTTAAACCGGCCTTAGCACGGGGTGAAATTCAATGTATAGGTGCCACCACACTGGATGAATTTCGCCAGTACATAGAAAAAGACGGAGCATTGGCCAGACGTTTTCAGATGGTGATGGTTGATTCTACTTCCGTAGATGAAACAATCCAGATACTAGATAACATTAAAGAAAAATACGAAGACCATCACCACGTAAGCTACACCAAAGAAGCGTTGGAGGCCTGCGTAAAATTGTCGGATCGATACATCAGCGACCGCTTTTTACCCGATAAGGCGATAGACGTAATGGATGAGGCCGGAGCCCGGGTACACATTAATAACATTCATGTGCCGGATGAAATTGTGAAGTTTGAAGAAGCGATTGAAGATGTGAAGAAAGAAAAAAACAGGGTAGTAAAAAGCCAGAAATACGAAGAGGCGGCACAACTGCGCGACAAAGAAAAGAAATTGTTGGAGCAGCTCGAGTTAGCCAAGGCTCGCTGGGAAGAAAAAACTCGTACCGAAAAATACACGGTAACAGAAGATAACGTAGCCGATGTAGTAGGTATGATGACGGGCATCCCGGCCAATCGTATTGCCCAAAAAGAAAGCAACAAATTGCTCAGCATGGGCGAGCAACTGAGCGGGAAGGTAATTGGTCAGGAAGAAGCCATTAAGAAACTGACCAAAGCCATTCAGCGCACACGCGTGGGATTAAAAGACCCTAAAAAACCAATTGGCTCTTTTATCTTCCTCGGCCCAACCGGGGTTGGAAAAACCGAACTGGCCAAAGTGCTCGCCACGTATCTCTTTGATAAAGACGATGCGCTCGTGCGCATAGACATGAGCGAGTACATGGAGAAATTTTCGGTATCGCGGCTGGTAGGTGCGCCCCCTGGATATGTGGGCTATGAAGAAGGCGGCCAGCTGACCGAGAAAGTGAGACGCAAACCCTATAGCGTAGTGCTACTCGATGAAATTGAAAAGGCACACCCCGATGTGTTTAATATTTTGTTACAGGTATTAGATGACGGGATTCTAACAGACGGCTTAGGCAGACGGGTAGATTTTCGCAACACCATTATTATTATGACATCTAATATTGGCGTGCGCGATTTAAAAGATTTTGGTGCGGGCATAGGTTTTGCCACCAAAGCCAAACGCGAAAACGAAGAGGAGTTGATGAAGAGCACTATACAAAGTGCATTAAAGCGAGCCTTTAGTCCGGAATTTTTAAATCGCCTCGATGACGTAATCGTGTTTAACTCACTGCAGCGCGAGCACATCCACAAAATTATAGACATTACACTCGGAAAATTGTTTGCCCGGATACTGACCCTCGGCTATGCCATCGAGCTGACCGAAAAAGCAAAAGATTTCTTAGCAGAAAAAGGGTACGACCAGCAGTTTGGCGCACGGCCGCTTAACCGGGCTATACAAAAATACCTGGAAGACCCCGTAGCCGAAGAAATTTTGAAAGGCGAAGTAACCGAAGGGGGAACCATTATTGCCGACTATGAAGGAACAGGCGATGCTCTTACCATCAAAGCCATAAAAGCCAAAACCTCTTCCAAAGAGAAAAAAGAGTAACAATCTTTTCAGATGGATTTTAAGTAACCCGGTAATCGTTATGCCGGGTTTCTTTTTTGTGGTTGAACCACTTTAATTTGTAGCTTTCAGTTAAGTTGCCTGCATGTCTTCTCCCACAAAAAATAGAATATTTGTTTTAGCCGGAATTATTTCGATTATCACCCTGCTTTTGCTCGCCAGCATTTTCCTGTTGAAAACGAATAGTGATGTGATTGATGCGAACAAAGCCAAACTCGAAAAAACAATTCGCACCGAAGTTGTTAACAAAGACCTGATTGCCAGTGTGCATTTATTAGATCTTGCCTTGCGGGGAAGAGCCTTGGTAGATAAACCACAGATCGAGAGCCTTATAGATACAGCCGTAGTTGCTAAAAATAAAGCACTTAATGAACTAAAATCATTACTCTTGCAGCAACAATTTCCTTCCGGCAAAATAGAGCAACTTGCCGATACGATAAACAATTATTTTGCCTGGTGTACTCTGATTCGCCAGAAGATTAGAGAAAATAAAACCGAAGAGGCCATTACAATGATTGCACAGGATAAAGGGTATTCCCTGTGGTCTTTCCATCATCAATTAACGGAAGAAATCAATTTGTTTGAATACAACATTATGGGCGAAGCTCGTAATGATTATAAAATAGCCCTGCGCAACAGCTACCTGCTTCAAGGGTTACTCTTCTTAATCATTGTTCCTACATTGATTTACCTGGCTTTTTATACGCTTCGCTCATTTAAGCTGACAGATAAACTGATTCGTTTAGAGAAAGAAAAAAACGAATGGCTGCATCAACAAAATGAGGAGCTGGAAAAAAAGGTGCACGTACGCACGCAAGAGATTGCCGCCCAGAATGAAGAGATCATTGCCCAGAACGAAGAAATGACCACACACAATGAACAGCTTACGGCCCAACAAAAAAAAATAGAAACCCAGCACAATCTTTTGCAAGCGAGAAACCAGCAACTGGAAGAAGCCGGAAGTTTAATTGTAGAGCAAAAAAAAATTATAGAGCAAAGAAATCTTCAACTTACGTTTGAACTGGCACAACAAAACAAAGAACTGAAAGATACCAACCATGAGTTGGTACAGCGCAATAACCGCATGGAGCATTTTGCGTACGTTATCTCGCACAATTTACGCGCCCCCATTGCTCGCCTTTCCGGGCTCACTAACATTTTTAAATATGCCCAGTCCAAACAGGAGTTGGACGATTTGGTTGAAAAGACCGCTGTATCGGCTCGCGAACTGGATGAGGTGGTACGCGACCTCTCCGTTATTATGCAAGTGCAGCACCTGAATACGGAAATATTTAAGGATGTAGATTTTAAGGATGTCGTAAAAAAAATTACGCAGCAGCTCAACCACGAAATCATAGACACTGAAACGAAGCTAAATATTTCGTTTGATGTCAAGTCGATGTATACCTTGCCTGCCTATATAGAGAGTATTTTTTATAACCTGATAAGCAATGCCATCAAGTACCGAGACCCTTCCCGCCAGCCGGTTATTTCTATTTCTACAAGAAGGAAAGAAGACTTTATTGAGTTGCAGGTTACTGATAACGGATTGGGCATAGACACGCAAACAAATAAAGACACCCTGTTTGGATTGTATAAGCGATTTCATTTTCACGTAGAAGGCAAAGGCCTTGGATTGTACTTAGTTAAATCGCAAATAGAGATGCTGGGGGGCAGCATCCGGGCAACCGGAGAAGCGGGCAAGGGAACTACGTTTATAATTTTACTTCCGCTCCCGACAAACGCATAAACATTCACTCCCCCATAGCTTGGGCAATTGCTTTTACTTGGAATATTTTTTAGTTCCGTTTGGGCTCATCCACCCGGATGAGCAAAAAAATCCCAGGCCGGTAGCCTCCCGTTAATGGTCATCCAGAAAAATTACGGGGCATTCTTTAAATCTCCCGGTTCGTAATATCTTTGCAGCCCAATTTCAAAAATTATGATTTCTGTAGATGCCGTGGGAGTTGAGTTTAGCGGAACAACGTTGTTTCGCAATATTACCTTTAACATCAATGAAGACGACCGCATTGCCTTGATGGGCAAAAATGGTGCGGGCAAATCAACTTTGCTCAAAATTATGGCGGGTGTAAACAAGCCCACATACGGGAAAGTATCCGCCCCCAAAGAGGCAATCATTGCCTACTTGCCACAGCATTTGCTCACGGAAGATAACTGTACGGTTTTTGAAGAAGCATCGAAGGCGTTTTCAAAAATCTTGAATATGAAAAACCGCATCGATGAATTGAATAAGCAATTAGAAACACGCACCGATTATGAATCGGATGAATATTCAAAAATCATCGAAGAGGTTTCTGAACTCAGCGAAAAATATTATTCCATGGAAGAAGTAAACTTCGATGCCGAAGTAGAAAAAACCTTGATGGGCTTGGGCTTTTTGCGTTCTGATTTTACACGCCCTACGGACGAGTTTAGTGGCGGGTGGCGTATGCGCATTGAGTTGGCCAAAATCCTTTTGCAAAAACCGGATTTAATTTTACTGGATGAACCCACCAATCACTTAGACATAGAATCAGTGCAATGGCTCGAAGAATTTTTGAAGACCAACGCGAAAGCCGTCATTGTAATCAGCCACGATAAAGCATTTGTTGATAATCTTACGAATCGCACCATTGAATTGACGATGGGCCGGATATACGATTACAAAACCAACTACTCGCATTATTTGCAGTTGCGCCAAGAAAGACGCGAGCAACAACAAAAACATTTTGATGACCAGCAAAAAGAAATTGCCGACATCACCGCATTTATTGAGCGGTTTAAAGGGACGTATTCAAAAACACTGCAGGTACAATCGCGTGTGAAGATGTTGGAGAAGATGGAGATAGTAGAAGTAGATGAAGTGGATACCTCGTCATTGAATTTGAAATTTCCACCGGCACCCCGTTCGGGAAATTATCCTGTCATCGTTGAAAGTTTGACAAAAAAATATGACGACCATGTGGTGTTTCAAGATGCATCGTTGACCATTTCGCGTGGCGATAAAGTTGCCTTTGTTGGGAAGAACGGAGAAGGCAAATCCACTTTGGTGAAAGCCATCATGGACGAAATTGATTACGAGGGAAAAATGCAAGTAGGGCACAATGCCATGATTGGTTACTTCGCCCAAAACCAAGCTTCATTGCTCGATGCCGACCTTACCGTTTTTGAAACGATAGACCAAATTGCACAAGGAGATATCCGTACAAAAATTAAAGACATACTCGGTGCCTTCATGTTTGGGGGCGATACTATCGATAAGAAAGTGAAAGTACTTTCGGGTGGCGAGCGCACGCGTTTGGCCATGATAAAATTATTATTGCAACCCGTGAATTTGTTAATTCTTGATGAGCCGACCAATCACTTAGATTTAAAAACAAAAGATGTACTGAAAGAGGCGCTGAAAGCATTTGACGGTACCTTAATTCTTGTTTCGCACGACCGTGATTTTCTTGATGGACTTGCCGCCAAAGTTTTTGAATTTGGCAACAAGCGCATCAAAGAACACTTTGAAGACATTAATGGATTTTTGCGCAACAAGAAAATGGAAAACTTGAGAGAGATTGAAAGGGCGAAGAAGTGATTATTTCCTCAACTCAAACTCCAGCCACAGCACTTTTGGATTACCAAAAAGATTTCTTTCATAAAGATAAAAAATTATCTTGCCGGCTATGAGCGAAAAAGAATTTAAACCCGTGCTGGGCTGGTGGGACGGCACCATGCTGGTAGCGGGCTCCATGATTGGGTCGGGCATATTTATTGTCAGTGCCGACATAGTGCGCAACGTAGGCAGTGCCGGCTGGCTGGTGGCCGTATGGGCTATTACCGGGTTTATGACCATTACGGCCGCTGTCAGCTATGGCGAACTCAGCGGTATGTTTCCCAAAGCGGGCGGGCAATAT
Organism: Bacteroidota bacterium; assembly: GCA_018267135.1. GTDB lineage: Bacteria > Bacteroidota > Bacteroidia > Cytophagales > Cyclobacteriaceae > ELB16-189. Next base: position 8,799 of record JAFDZA010000019.1, on the reverse strand, counting down.
GTTTATTTAAAAGAAGCATACAATCCGTTGGTGGCGTTTCTATATGGCTGGTGTTACTTCGCGGTAATACAAACCGGAACGATTGCCGCAGTAGGTGTGGCGTTTGCCAAGTTTACAGCGTACCTCATTCCCGCATTCAGCGAAGATTTGGTTTTGCTGAATTTAGGATTATTAAAAATTTCTCCGGCTCAGATTGTTTCCATTCTCTCCATAATATTGCTTACCTACATTAACTCGCGTGGGGTGCAGGGCGGCAAAATGATTCAAACCTTTCTTACCGTTATTAAAATTATTTCTCTCTTCGGGTTGGTGTTATTTGGCTTTGCTCTGATGAAGAGTGAAGTGTGGAACGCCAACTGGGCCGATGCCTGGCGGCTGCATGGTATTTCGAAAGAGCACAACCTGATTGATTACACCTGGATACTCGGGCTGGGAGCCATTGCCTCGGCCATGGTGGGTTCGGTATTTAGCAGCGACTCGTGGAACAGCGTTACGTTTATTGCAGGCGAAATGAAACGACCTGAACGCAACATAGGCTTGAGCTTATTTTTGGGGACCTTAATCGTTACCATTATTTACGTTTCAGCCAACCTGATGTATCTCTCCACCATGTCGCTGCACGATATTGCCTTTGCCGAAAAAGACCGCGTAGGAGTAGCCGCAGCCAATTTTATTTTTGGTTCATCGGGCACCATTGTCATTGCTATCATGATTATGATCTCTACGTTTGGATGTAACAACGGATTGATTTTGGCAGGTGCGCGGGCCTACTACACCATGGCCAAAGACGGACTATTCTTTAAAAAAGCCGGTGAGCTGAATCGCTTTGCTGTGCCGCAATACGGACTGTGGGTGCAGTGTATTTTAGCCTCTATCTGGTGCCTGAGCGGAAAATATGGAGACCTGCTCGATATGATTTCGTTTGTGGTGGTCGTGTTTTATATCCTCACCATTATAGGGATCTTCATTCTTCGCAAGCAACGGCCCGATGCCCACCGCCCGTATAAAGCCTTTGGCTATCCGGTGTTGCCCATCGTTTATATTTTGATGGGCACAGCATTTTGCTTATTGCTGATTATTTTTAAACCCAATTACACTTGGCCCGGACTAATCATTACCCTGCTGGGCATACCGGTTTATTTTTTTGCCATGAAAGACAGGAAGAAAATGGAGCAATGACACTACAGTGTCCGCTCAATCACATTTTTTCAAAAATAATTTTGGCCACCAGAGATTCAAGAGAATGGAATAAATGATTATGATACTGCCATTGGGTTGTATCACCCGGGAGGATATCAACAGTATCGCCTTCGGCAGAAACTAAGAAACCTTCGCGCTCCAATGCATTTTTAGTCCATAAAAACTCAAAACCGCTTCCGCTTAAATTTATTTTTTGTTTCCGAAAAGGTTCATGCCTGATTTTTCCGGTTTTCAGATCAAAGCCTTTAAATTGAAAAACATCATCAAATGAATTGTCGAGCACCAAATCTTCCGGCATACCTTTTTTTATTTTTTTATCTTGGGTAGCCAGCCAGATGGTATCGGCCAGTTGCAAGGCCAAATCCAATTCATGGGTAGCCACCAAAATCGCTTTATTTTTTTGGTGTGCCAGCGTACGCAAAAGCCGCATTATCTCCACCCGGTTGTTTTGGTCTAAATGGGCGGTGGGCTCATCTAATAAAATAATGGGTGTTTCCTGTGCCAGAGCCCGGGCAATCATGGCCAGTTGCAGTTGGCCATCGCTTAGTTCTTCCAGTTTTTTATGCGTCAGGTGCGCAAGGTGTACCTCGGCAATAGCGTTGGTTACCACCAGGCGATCTTCTTCTGTAAAAGAAAGGCCCCAACCTACGTGCGGGTAACGGCCATAACTGACCAAGTCATACACACGCATGTTCATGGAAGAAATTTTATCAGTTAGTACCAGAGCAATTTTTTTTTCATGGGGGGCAGTCAGTTCACCGGCTAAAGCAGGTTGAAGCCCGGCCAGCGTTCTGATCAGAGTAGATTTACCGATGCCGTTAGGCCCCATAAAGCAAGTGAGCTGGCCGGCACCGAGCGTAAGATTTATTTCGTGCAGCAAAATGTGCGCTCCTTTTTTTGATCCATACCCCACCGAAAGATTTTTTGTTTTTAACATGAAAGAAGAAACAGACATCCGGTAAAAAAAGCCTAAATTTTTTGCTTGGGCAAGTTCGTATTTATTCGTTTTATTGCGTCCCGAAATCGATTTAAATAAACCCATTATGAGAAAAATTGTAGTATTTGTCTTGTTGGCAGTTTCTTTTTATTCCTTTTCTCAAAAGAAAAAGGATAAGGAAATAAGCAAGCCCGAAGCGCCTGCTGTTTCCGCTCCCGAAAAAATAGTGGCTCCTCCACAAAAAATTACCACAGTGGAAGGCATTACCGAATACCGTCTGGCCAATGGCTTGCGGGTATTGCTGTTTCCCGATCCATCCAAGCAGACCGTTACAGTAAACATTACCTACATGGTAGGCTCCAAGCACGAAAATTATGGCGAAACCGGTATGGCGCATTTGCTGGAACACCTGGTTTTTAAAGGAAGCCCCAAGCATGTTAACATTCCACAAGAACTGACCGAACACGGAGCCAGCCCCAACGGCACGACCTGGCTCGACCGCACCAATTATTTTGAAACTTTTAATGCGACCGAAGAGAATTTGAAATGGGCGCTGGATCTGGAAAGCGACCGGATGGTCAACTCATTCATAGCAAAGAAAGATCTGGAAAGTGAAATGACCGTAGTGCGCAATGAATTTGAACGAGGCGAAAACGACCCGGCCAGCGTATTGCAGGAACGGGTAACCTCATCGGCCTACTTATGGCATAACTATGGAAAATCTACCATTGGCTCGCGTGCCGATTTGGAAAATGTGCCGATCGACCGCCTTCAGGCATTTTATAAAAGATACTATCAACCCGACAATGCCATGTTAGCTGTGGCCGGTAAAATAGATGAAGCCAAAACATTAGACTTGATCAATCAATATTTTGGATCTATACCGAAACCGGCCCGCGAGTTGCAAAAGACCTACACCCTCGATCCCGTTCAGGATGGCGAGCGAAGTGTTACCCTCAAGCGAGTGGGCGATGTGCAGGTAATTATGGCGGCTTATCACATACCGGCCGGCTCGCATAAAGATTATGCGGCCATTCAGGTGCTGGCAAGAATATTGGGCAGCGAACCTTCCGGAAGATTATACAAAGCATTGATTGATACCAAGCTGGCCAGTTCCACGGCCGCCTTTGCACAAGGTTTTAAAGAACCTTCACTCTTTTGGGCGTATGCCGAAGTATTGAAAGAAAAATCGCTGGAAGAAGCCAAAACGGTTATGCTAAGCACGCTCGATAAATTTGCTTCCGCCCAGTTAGGCAAAGAAGATGTAGAGCGGGCTAAAAACGAACTGATCAAACAAATTGAGTTGTCGTTCAACTCTTCGCAAAATATTACCCTTCAGCTTAGCAACTACATTGGCATGGGCGATTGGCGTTTGCTTTTTCTCACACGCGACCGTATTAAAACCGTAACCACCGAAGAGGTGTTGCGGGTGGCGAAAGAATATTTAAAACCCGATAACCGCACGTTAGGCGTGTTTATCCCCACCGAAAAGCCCGACCGTTCTGAAATACCCGGCATCCCCGATGTGGATGAGATGGTAAAAGATTATAAAGGCGCTCAGGCGGTAGCACAAGGCGAAGTATTCGATCCTTCCCCAGCCAATATTGAATCGCGTACGATGCGCACAGACTTACCCAACGGAATGAAATTGGCATTGTTGTCGAAAAAAACCCGGGGCGAATCGGTAGAAGCACGGCTAACGCTTCGCTTTGGCAATGATAAATCACTGCAAAATAAAGCAAACCCGGGCGAGTATGCCGCCTCCATGCTTAACATGGGAACTAGCAAACACACCCGCCAACAAATTAAAGATGAATTTGATCGCTTGAAAGCAAACGTATCAATCGGAGGTGGGGCAACACAGGTGGTGGTGAATATTTCTACCACGAAACCTAATTTACCCGAAGCATTGAAATTGGTAACGGAGTTACTAAAAGAAGCCAGCTTTCCGGCAGATGAATTTGATAAACTGAAAAATGAAGCCTTGGCCGGAATTGAATCGCAAAAAAGCGAGCCTCAGGCGCTTGCCATCAACCGCATCCAGCGCTATATTTCACCGCACGAGAAATCAGACCCAAGGTATGTCTCCACTTTTGAGGAAGATGCAACAGACATTAAAGCATTAAAATTAGAAGATGTAAAAAAATTCCATCATGATTTCTATGGGGCCAGCCAGGCCACCATGTCGGTAGTGGGCGATTTTGATGTGAATGAAATGAAGGATTTGATTACCGGGTTATTAGGCAACTGGAAAAGCCCGGGTGCTTATGCCCGGCTCACAGACAAAGCAGCACAGGTTCAACCCATTAATGAGGCAATTGAAACACCCGATAAAGCTAACGCCATGTTTGTAGCCGCTTATAATTTTGAGTTTCGCGATGATAACCCCGATTATCCGGCTATGGTAATTGGCAATTTTATGCTGGGCGGTGGCTTTTTAAATTCAAGATTGGCCACCCGCATCCGTCAAAAAGAAGGACTGAGTTATGGTGTAGGTTCCCAGTTTAGCGCGGGCTCGCTCGACCCCGTGGGTTCATTTTTTGCGTATGCCATTTATGCACCCGAGAATGTAAACAAACTGGAGGCCGCCTTTAAAGATGAAATCAATAAAGCAGTAACTACCGGCTTTACGGCCGAAGAATTAGCTGCCGCAAAATCAGGTTGGTCGCAACAACGCACGGTACAGCGTGCCCAGGATGGTGGCCTTGCCAACACGCTTAACAATTACCTTTTCATTAAACGCGATTTGAAGTGGGATGAAACATACGAAAAAAAGGTAATGGACCTAACCGTAGATCAGGTGAATACAGCCATAAAAAAATATCTGAAACCCGAAATGATCAATATTGTGAAGGCAGGCGATTTTGCCAAATCAAAAAAGCAATCTCCCGATAAAAAATAACCCCAAGAGGTAGAGGAAGGCAGCCGCTACACTGGCGGCTGCCTTTTTTCTTTGCAATTCAAAGAAATACTCTCATATTTGCAGCCCTTTAATAGAAAGACGTATGAAACGTACATATCAGCCTTCGCGCAAGAAAAGAAAAAATAAGCACGGTTTCCGTGAACGCATGGCCACGGCCAATGGCCGCAGGGTTTTGGCCTCGCGTAGAAAAAAAGGCCGTAAAAAACTTACCGTTTCAGACGAAGGTACTTCCAAAACAAGATCTAAATAAAAGACCATGCCCACCCGGGATGGAATGATCTCATGGGGCAGTTTTCATTTTCAAAACAGGAAAGGCTTTACCGTAAAAAGCAGATTGAAGAACTATTTCAGAAAGGTTCTTCTTTTTATCTGAACCCATTTAAAATTATTTTTTGGCTGGCACCGGGCAGCACGGGAGTAAACCAATTACTTATTTCAGTATCCAAAAAAAATTTTAAGAAAGCTACTGACCGCAACACCATCCGCAGGCGCATTCGCGAAGCCTACCGCCTCAACAAAAGAGAATTAGAGCCGGCTCAAAACTTATCGATTGCGTATATTTACACAGCAAGAGAAATACAGCCATCGTCATTCATCCATGAAAAGATGATAGCCTCGTTAAAAAAAATCAAAGGAAAATGCATAGCCGCAAACTAAAAATAGAAATACTGGCACTGGCAATACTGGTAGGGCTTGCATTTGCCAGTCCGGCTGAGCGGTATTTCGATATTGCCAAAAGCCTCGATATATATGCTTCGCTGCTAAAGGAAGTAAATGAATATTATGTGGATGAGGTGAATCCTAAAAAACTGATTGATATTAGCATCAGCGGAATGCTCGACCGCCTAGATCCCTACACCGATTATATTTCAAAAGAAAATGCCGAAGCATTCAGTATTCAAACCACCGGGCAATATGCCGGCATTGGAGCATTAGTGGGCCGGCTGAATGGCAAAACTGTAGTAACCAATCCTTACGTTGGGTTTCCGGCTTACCAAGCAGGTATTCATGTGGGGGATGAATTGATATCCATTGACGGAAAAGAAGTGCAGGGAAAGCCCACGGGCGAATCCAGCGCACTGCTGAAAGGATCGCCTAAAACCGAAGTGCTGGTAGAAGTGAAGCGTTATGGCGAAACGGGTACATTAAAATTTAAAATCGTACGTGAGAAAATAAAAATTAACAATGTTACCTATCAAGGATTGATAGATAAAAATATCGGTTTTATCAAGTTAGATGAATTTACGCCCGGAGCCGGCCGGGAAGTAGCGGAAGCCATTACCAAACTAAAAGCACAGGGAGCTGAGAAACTGATTCTTGATTTGCGAGATAACCCCGGAGGCTCACTCTACGAAGCCGTAAATATTGCAGGCCTCTTTATCCCGAAAGGAAAAGAAGTGGTATCCACCAAAGGAAAATCAACCGATTCCAACAAAACCTATAGCACGCTAAATGCCCAGCTCGATCTTCACATTCCATTAATAATTTTAACAAGTAACGGCACAGCCTCAGCATCTGAGATAGTGGCCGGGTCACTTCAGGATTACGACCGCGCCTTGTTGCTGGGACAACGCACCTTTGGTAAAGGCTTAGTGCAGACGACTCGCCCGCTTCCTTACGATGCACAACTGAAAGTGACCACGGCTAAGTATTACATCCCCAGTGGCCGGTGCATTCAAGCCATTGATTACGCCCATCGTAAAAGCGATGGATCCGTTTCCAAATTTGCCGATTCTGTAAAAAAAGAATTTAAAACAAAAAAAGGACGCAAAGTGTATGACGATGCCGGGCTTGATCCGGATATTGAAGCAAAAGATGAAGAAATTTCTCAGGCGGTAGCCGGGGTAGTATCTTCGGGTTTAATTTTTGATTATGCCAGCCGGTACTGTGGCGAAAATAAAACAGTACCGACCAATTTTGCCACATTCAGTTTAAGCGAGGAAGCGTATCAGAAATTTGCTTTATGGATAAAAACCGAACAATATGAGTTTATACCGGAAATAGAAAAGAAAGCAGATGAGCTGCTGGCATCGGCTCAAGCAAAAAAAAATAATGATCAGCTGGTTGAATCGGTTAGTAAATTAAAAGACCGAATTAAACAAAGCCGTCATAACGTAGCCCAGCTTTTTAAAACAGATATTAAAAAGCTGCTTGAGCAAGAAATTGTTTTTCATTATGGAATGATGAACGGCCAGATGGAATACCAAATTGCCCGCGATGGCCAAATTCTCGAGGCTCGAAAGTTGCTGAGCGATTTGGCCACCTATTATAAACTGTTGTCGGTTAACTAAATGGCATTGCTCCTGAGTTTGGAGACGTCTTCGCACACTTTTTCTTGTGCCCTTTACCAAGACGAACAACTTGTTTCCTTCAAAGAAGAACGAACCAAACAATCTGCCGCAGCACAGCTTTCTTTCACGATTAACCAATTGTTTGACGAAACCTCGTTAAACATAAATCAGGTAAATGCCGTTGTAGTTTCATCAGGCCCAGGCTCCTACACAGGGTTAAGAATTGGCACTTCCACAGCAAAAGGTATTTGTTATGCGCTTAACTCGCAGCTAATAGCCGTAAACACATTAGAATTGCTTTTGTACCAATTTTTTAAATCTAACCGACAGCTATTGCCAGCTAATTATTTTTTGTGCCCTATGCTCGATGCACGCAGAAATGAAGTTTACTGTATGCTGATAGATCAAGAACAGGCAACAATAGAAGCAATCCAAGCAAAAATTATTGATGAGAATAGCTTTTCTTATTACCTAAAATATCCTGTTTTCTTTTTTGGAGAAGGTTCTATTAAATGCAAAGAAATAATTCGCCACCCCCATGCGATCTTTGTAGAAAATATTACCCCATCGGCAATAGAGTTAGGAGAGTTGGGCTATAAAAAAATAAATCAAAGAAAAATTGAATCCGTTGAAGAATTTGAACCATTTTATTTAAAAGATTTCCTGGTTAAAAAACCAAAAACATTTTCATGATGTTCAAATAAAAACATATGGATAATCAAATAATAAATCGCGTAACAGCCAGCCCTCTGGTTACTTTTGATTTGGAAGAACTTTATGTTCCGGGCGATAGAATGGTTTTTGATCTGAAAGATTTCCTTTATCAAGAAATAATTTTAAAAGAAAAAGATTTTCGCCAGCACATAAAAAATCATGATTGGCATTTTTATCTGAACAAACACGTGGCTTTGCAGTGTTCAGTTGAGGCCATTATCCCAACATGGGCATTTATGTTAGTAGCCTCAGCACTACAACCCTTTGCCCAATCGGTCGTGGTAGGTTCGTCACAAGAGTTAGAGGCATACCTGTTTATAAGTCAGCTTCAGAAAATAGACTGGAAGAAATTCAGGAATGCTAAAGTGGTTGTAAAAGGATGTAGCAAAGTAGAAGTACCCCCCTCGGCCTATGTAGAGGTAATTAATAAACTAAGTCCGGTGGCTTTTAGCATCATGTTTGGTGAAGCCTGCAGCACGGTACCTATTTCTAAAAAGAAACTCTAAAATATATTTGAATATAACCTGCTGTATATCAGTTTAATAGTTGCTTGTGGATAAATAGTCTAAAAACTTTCACTTACTTTTTTGCTGAAAAAACGCAGAATATTACCTTTGCGCTCCCGTTTGGGGAAGGGTTTAAGATCTGAAGAGGTTTTAGGCTTTCGGAGTTTGGGGAACCAGGCTTAAAGTTCATTGAACAGATGAGGTTGATAGCGGGCCCGCGAGCACCTG
>JAFDZA010000018.1 GCA_018267135.1 Bacteroidota bacterium | reverse complement strand
TCTTGACCCAGTTGTTTATAATTTGTCATCGCAACACAAGTTTAATTAACTTCGGTCAATTGAAGGGAGGAGAAATCTTCCCTTCTTTCAACCCCTTGTGTTGCACTTATTAGTTGAACTTAGAAACCACATCTTATTAAAAATGAAAACTTGTATAACACTTTTTTTTTCACTGGTTATGGTTACCGCTACGTTAGCCCAATTATCTGTTCCACGGTTTGATGTGCAGGGCCACCGCGGAGCACGTGGGCTAATGCCGGAGAATACAATTCCTGCTTTTTTGCTGGCATTAGATTCGGGCGTAACCACGTTGGAAATGGACTTGGTTATTACAAAAGATAAACAAGTAGTTGTTTCGCACGAGCCGTGGATGAGTGCCGAATATTGTCTTGATCCTTCGGGGAAGGAAATTAAACCGAAGGATGAAAAAAAATTCAATATTTATAAAATGGAGTATGCCGAAGTAAAACAATGGGATTGCGGGCTGAAGGAAAACAAACGGTTTCCTTCACAAAAAAAAATGAAAGTAGCTAAACCATTGCTTAGCGAAGTGATTGTAGCCGTTGAGAATCATATAAAAAATTTTACCAAGTATGAAGTGGATTACAATATCGAGATTAAAACAGAACCAGCGGGTGACGGTTTTTTTCATCCTAAACCAGAAGAATTTTCGGATTTGGTTTATCAATTGGTTGATCAATACCTGCCGTGGAACCGGGTAGTGATTCAGTCTTTTGATTTTAGGGTATTAAAATACTGGCATAAAAAATATCCGCAGGTGCGGTTGTCTGCCTTGGTAGAAAATCTCAAATCCATTAATGAAAATCTGGAGGATTTGAGTTTTACCCCCGATATCTATAGCCCGGAATATACGTTGCTCGATAAAAACGAAATCAATTTACTTCATAGTAAAATAATTAGCCGTGCAGGCCAAGAAAATAAACCACATAAAGTGCGGGTAATTCCGTGGACGGTAAACGATGAAAAAGAAATGCTGGCCTTAAAAGAGATGGGGGCAGACGGAATCATTACTGATTACCCTGACCGGGCAAAAAAATTAAAACTGACCAGAGAAGATAAAAAATAAAACCGACCTGGCACAATTACTTTTTTCGGGCATTCTTCACTTCTTCGGGCGTTAGGGCATCTCCTTTATTGCCAAAGGTATTGCGAACATAATTTAGCACATCGCTTACTTGTTCATCGGTAAAATCAAAGCCCGGCATTTTTTCTTCATAATCGTACCCGTTCACCTGCATAGGGCCGGAGGCTCCATAGAGCACTTGTTCAATAGACCTTTTTTTATCGGCCATGAGGTAATCTGATTTGGCCAGAGGAGGATAATAACCATCGGTGCCTTCACCAGCCTCCATGTGGCAAGCTATACACTTGGCAGTGTAGATTGCTTTGCCTCGCTCCATACTCTCTTTTAAAGGAAATTTTTCTTTTTGCTGAAATGAAAATGACGCCAGACCAAGGGTAGCTACTATAAACACAATAGCGGAAATTGTAAAAGGAAGTTTTTTCATAAGAGATTAAATTGATGAGGTAATTTACAAAATGGATGGTGAAATTTATCTGTACTTTAGGAACAATGGCTTTTAAAACAGATCCAATGGTTGTTTAGTTAAGGCAAAGGAAATTTGTCTATTTTGGCTAAAAATAGTCTGAAGAATATAGAATCATGATGAACGATCCGGAACTGAACGGAAAATACCTGGGCACCATTTCGCAAGATTTTATAAAGGTGGCCGACACGCTGAAGGAGGCTTCGTACCAAATCCGTAAAAGCGGTTTTAGTTACCCTGTTTTTGCCATCTCCAAAACAGAGATACCGATTGGCCAATTACTGATTGGAAAATTTGAACTCCACCTCGACTGGAACTATTATGCCTCGTACTTAGATGAATTTGTACAGCGCGAACTTGTTGCCCAAGACAAACAAGAGGATTTTGTGAATGCCTACAAAGACCCCGATGAATTTTGTTGTCTTTTTGTGGTAGATGAAGACTTTACCAATTTTGTTTTTATTCCCTATCCGGAAGATTGATATAGAGAAGGTACAAAAAATTAATCTCTCATTTTAAAAATGCTTCCACCCCTGCGCTTGCAGCGGCACCACCGTGCCATGCTTTGAAAGCATTACATTTTGTTGAGGGTTGTTGTGCATGTGGCCGATAAAATGAATGTCAGAGTGATTTTTTAATTTTTCAAAATCAGAAGGATGGATAGTGAAAAGCAATTCATAATCCTCACCTCCGTTAAGAGCTGCCGTAATGGGATCGATTTTAAACTCAATGGCTGTATCGTACGCCACCGAATCTACCGGTATTTTATCTTCAAATAATTTTACACCCACTTTTGAATTTTTTACCAGATGAAATAACTCGCTGGCCAGTCCATCCGAAATATCAATCATTGAAGTAGGAACAATCTGTTTCTCTTGCAGGTCGTAAACGATGTCCATGCGGGCTTCGGGTTTTAACTGTCGCCCCACCAAATACTGATATTTTTCCAAATCGGGTTGCATGCTGGGGTTTGCCCTAAAAACTTCTTTTTCTCGCTCTAACACTTGCAGCCCCAGGTAAGCTGCCCCCAAGTCACCGGTTACACAAATAATATCATTTGGGTGGCCTCCGCTCCGCAATACCGTTTTATCCTTTTTAGCCCGCCCGATAATGGTTATAGAAATTATTAAACCTGAGGGAGAGGCTGTGGTGTCTCCGCCTACGAGATCTACTTTATAATTAATACAGGCAGACCGGATACCTTCATATAAAGCTTCAATCGCTTCTACCGAAAAGCGGTTGCTGAGCCCGAGCGAAACCACGATCTGTTCGGGCTTTCCATTCATGGCAGCGATGTCGCTTACGTTTACGGCTACGGCCTTATACCCCAAATGAGGTAATGGGATATACGAAAGATCGAAGTGAGTGCCCTCAACGAGCATATCAGTAGAAACCAGCAAATTTTCCTGGCCAATATCAATAATGGCCGCATCGTCACCTATTCCTTTCAGTGATGTAAGATTTTGCCTGGGGGAGACAATATTAATGCGTTCAATAAGTCCAAATTCGCCTAACTCAGCGATTTCTGTTCGTTTTTCACTCATAGGTAATGGTTGTTAGCCGAGAGCCGGTGCAGTTTGTCTGGCAAAAGTACAACTTGGCGCGTTCTCTATACGAATATCTGCAGGACGCTGTATTTATGGTAAATCAATGAGCCGGAATATGAAACAGGTGCTTGTACTATTTGTCTTAGCTTTAATCTTATGGAGTGCATGTGCGTCCCCCAAACCTTACTATGAAACTTCGTTGGGCAAGAAAAAACTGAAATACTACAATGCCATACAGTATGGGCAAAAAGAAAGGCCCAAGGTAAAGTTTTAGGCTTTGATTACTTATTTGACAAATAAAACGGAAAGCAGAAAACCTGCGTAAACAGTAGAGAAAGACCGTAATAAGGAGATCGGATAAACCCGCTTTTCCCCTGCTTTCTAATTTTTTCTACTGCCCTCTTGTTAGCTTCACTTTAGTTCCTATCTTTGCAGTCCTTTTTGCGGGGAAAACCCCAAAATCGGTTCAAAATCAGCTAAATAGGTTTCAATTATGCCCGGAATATTAGGACGTAAAGTAGGAATGACCAGCATTTTCGGCTCGAATGGCGAAAGCATAGCCGTTACTGTAATCGAGGCGGGACCTTGTGTGGTTACCCAAGTAAAAACGGCCGATTCGAAAGACGGCTACAAAGCCGTGCAGTTGGCTTTTGGGGAGAAGAAAGAAAAAAATACTCCGGCTGCCATGCTGGGGCATTTTAAGAAAGCAAACACAACACCCAAACGCCACGTAGTAGAGTTCCGCGACTTTAGTGATGAATTTGCCGACCTTATTGAATTAGGTAAAGAAATAAAAGTAAGCGATGTATTTACTGAAGGCGATTTTCTCGATGCAGTGGGTACCAGCAAAGGAAAAGGATTTCAGGGTGTGGTAAAGCGTTATGGTTTTAGTGGGGTGGGTGGACAAACTCACGGTCAGCACAACCGCCTACGGGCTCCCGGCTCTATGGGTAACGCGTCTTTTGCGGCCCGTGTAATTAAAGGCAAGCGTTTGCCAGGCCGGATGGGTGGTGACCGCGTAAAACTTACCAACCTGAAAGTGGTGAAGATCATTGCAGACCAAAATCTGATTCTGATAAGCGGATCTATTCCCGGTGCAAAAAATTCAACGATAATTCTTGAAAAGTAATGGACTTAGCGGTTGTAAAACAAAATGGTGAAAAAACCGGTCGCAACATAAGCTTGACCAGCGAAGTGTTTGGCATTGAGCCCAACGACCATGCCATTTATTTAGATGTGAAGAGCTACCTGGCCAACCAACGTCAGGGCACTCACAAATCGAAGCAACGGAATGAAATTTCCGGCTCTTCCAAAAAGATTAAAAAACAAAAAGGAACCGGTGGAGCACGTGCAGGGAATATCAAAAACCCTCAATTCAAAGGTGGTGGTCGTATTTTCGGGCCGGTACCACGCGATTATTCAATTAAGTTAAATAAGAAAGTAAAAGATCTGGCGCGCAAGTCAGCCTTAACATACAAAGCAAAAGATAATTCCATTGCCGTAGTTGAAGACTTTACTTTTGAAGCCCCTAAAACCAAGCAATATATTCAGTTATTGAAATCACTTTCCTTAAGCGCCAAAAAAACGTTATTGGTTCTGCCGGAAGTGGCTAAAAATGTAGTTCTGTCTGGAAGAAATTTACAAAACACCAAGGTTATTACGGCTTCCCAGATCAATACCTATGATGTACTCCATGCCGACCATTTAATTTTGGCGGAAGGGTCAATAGAAAAAATCAGCAACCTGTTAAACAAAGCATAAGATGAGTGTTTTAATAAGCCCTTTGGTAACAGAAAAAGTTTCTGCCCTAAATGAAAAAGGCAAGTATGGTTTTATTGTGAATAAAGAAGCCAATAAAATCGAAATAAAAAGCGCAGTTGAAAAGACATACGGTGTCAACGTAGAAAAGGTAAACACAATTAATGTGTTAGGTAAGAAAAAATCTCGTTTCACCAAGGCAGGTACGCTAACCGGCCGTAGGCCCGATTATAAAAAGGCTGTTGTAACCTTAGCTGCCGGTGAAGTTATTGATTTTTATAGCAACGTTTAAATTAACAGACACCCTTAACGAAGGTCAGTCATGGCAATGAAAAAATTAAAACCAGTAACTCCGGGCACTCGTCACAGGCTTTCGCCTGGATTTGAGGATATTACTGAGTCGCGTCCCGAAAAATCGCTGGTGATAACACTAAAAAAATCAGGCGGTCGCAATAGCGCAGGCCGAATGACGATGCGCTACATTGGTGGTGGACACAAACAAAAATTGCGTTTGGTAGATTTTAAGAGAGATAAGTTTGGCGTTCCGGCTGTAGTTAAATCAATTGAGTACGATCCTACTCGTACAGCAAGGGTTGCCAAATTGTATTATGCAGATGGCCATAAGTCATACATCGTAGCTCCTAACGGAATAAAAGTAGGGCAAACTGTAGTATCTGGCGAAGAGGCTGCACCTGAAGTGGGCAATGCTTTGCCGTTATCTAAAATTCCGGTAGGTACCGTTGTTCACAATGTAGAGATTCAACCCGGCAAAGGAGCTGCTATTGCCCGAAGCGCTGGTTCATTCGTACAATTAGTGGCAAGAGAAGGAGAGTATGCTACGCTGCGTATGCCTTCAGGCGAAATGAGAAATGTGTTAGTAAACTGTATTGCTGTAGTGGGTTCTGTTTCCAATGCCGAACACATGAATGAAAAGGTGGGTAAAGCAGGCCGTACCCGTTGGAGAGGCAGACGCCCGCGTGTACGTGGTGTGGCAATGAACCCGGTAGATCACCCGATGGGCGGTGGCGAAGGCCGTGCTTCCGGTGGGCATCCTCGTTCACGTAAAGGGTTGCTGGCGAAGGGTAAAAAGACTCGCCACCCTAAAAAATATTCTGATGGTTTAATCATTGCAAGGAGGAAAAAATAATGGGAAGGTCAATTAAAAAAGGTCCATACCTCGATCAACGCTTGCTCAAAAAAGTGCAGGTAATGGAGCAGTCGGGTAAAAAATCAGTGATCAAAACGTGGTCGCGCAGAAGTACAATAACCCCTGATTTGATTGGGTTTACGTTTGCTGTTCACAACGGAAATAAATTTATTCCGGTGTACGTAACCGAGAACATGGTAGGGCATAAACTGGGCGAATTTGCCCCGACCCGCACCTTCAAAGGGCACTCTGGAAATAACAAAGCAGAGGCTGCATCAAAATAGATTTAATCAGGCGTAATTTTTTAAAAGACCTGAAACATGGAAACGGAAAAGAAAAAGAAAAGATCAGTAGTAAAAAGAGAAAAGATTGAGGCCATTAAATTGGCAGCTCAGTCGGGTCCGGCCGTGGCTTATCTCCACGACTCTCCTTCGTCACCCCGCAAGATGCGTTTGATTGCCGACTTGATTCGTGGCGAGCGGGTTAGCAAGGCATTGAATATATTAAAGTACGATGCCAAACATCCCTCAGCTAAAATGGAAAAACTGTTGCTCTCGGCCATTAACAATTGGGAAGCAAAAAATACCGAAGTAAAGCTTGAAGAAGCTGATCTTTTTGTAAAAGAAGTACACGTAGGTGGTGGCCGCATCTTAAAAAGATTAAGACCGGCTCCTCAAGGACGTGCACACAGAGTGAGGAAGCGCTCCAACCATGTTACCTTGGTGGTAGATCGCATGCCAGCTAAAGTTGAAAAACAAGCAGTTAAAGAAATCAAAGAATAATGGGACAAAAAATTAACCCGGTAGGCCTTCGTTTGGGCATCGTTCGCGGATGGGATTCCAGCTGGTTCGGTGGAAATTCATTCTCTGATAAGTTGGTAGAAGATCATAAGATCAGAAAATACGTTAATGCGAGGATTCAAAAAGGAGGAATCTCCAAAGTAGTAATTGAACGAACCCTGAAAAGAATTACTCTAACCATACACACGGCTCGTCCGGGCGTGGTAATCGGTAAAGGTGGTACTGAGGTAGATAAGATTAAGGAAGAGTTGAAAAAACTCACTAACAAAGACGTACAGATCAATATTTATGAGATCAAACGTCCTGAGTTAGATGCCAAATTGGTGGGCGAATCAATTGCTCAACAACTAGAAGCGCGTATTTCGTATCGCCGGGCTATGAAGCAAGCCATTGCATCCACCATGCGGGTAGGGGCAGAAGGTATTAAAGTGAAATTATCAGGTCGTTTGGCCGGTGCCGATATGGCACGTACCGAACAATATAAAGAAGGACGTATCCCTTTGCATACACTTCGTGCGGATATAGATTATGCCATTTCGGAAGCACAAACAGTGTATGGAAAAATCGGAATTAAAGTATGGATATTTAAAGGCGAGGTATATGGCAAGCGTGATCTATCGCCCAACGTAGGGATGATTGGTAACACAGGAAATGAAACAAAAGGCGGTGCACCGGGTGGTGGTGGCGAAAGAAGATCGAGAGGCGAAGATCGGAGAAAAGGAGGCGAAGGAGATGACCGTAGGGGAAGAGGCGAAGGACGTGGAAGAAAAAAATAATTTCGTAAAGAACGATTTAAGGTAAATAGTCATGTTACAACCGAAGCGAACGAAATTCAGGAAAATGCAAAAAGGCAAAGTGAAAGGGTTGGCCACGCGCGGCCACCAGATTGCCTTCGGATCATTCGCCCTGAAAGCATTGGAACCGGGTTGGATTACAGCTCGTCAGTTAGAGGCGGCCCGTGTTGCCCTTACCCGCGCCATGAAGCGTGAAGGTCAGGTATGGATTCGTATTTTTCCCGATAAGCCTATTACCCGCAAACCAGCTGAGGTGCGTATGGGGAAAGGTAAAGGAGCACCTGAATATTGGGTAGCCGTGGTAAAGCCGGGCACTATTTTATTTGAGGCCGGAGGCGTAAACACAGCTACGGCTAAAGAAGCTCTGGCATTGGCAGACGGTAAACTCCCGATCAAAACAAGATTTACCATTCGAAGGGACTATGTAGAACAAGAGACAGCAAAATAATAGAACCATGAAAAATGCTGAGATAAAGGGATTAACCATAGCCGAGTTGCAAGACAAAATCGGCAGTGAAAAAGAAAATTTACGCAAAATGAAATTTGCACATCATGTTTCGGCTATCGAAAACCCGATGCGCATAAAAGAAACCAGAAAGCTGGTGGCCCGATTGAAAACAGAATTGACCGCGAAGGAACGCCAAAAATAATTATCCATGGAAACGACAGCAACAACCACCGCCATTGCCGAAGTGCGCAGCAACCGGAAAGAACGCATTGGTAAAGTGGTAAGCAATAAAATGCAAAAATCCATTGTGGTGGCTTTGGATAGAAAAATAAAACATCCGATCTACGGAAAGTTCATGACCAAGACTACCAAGTTTGTGGCTCACGATGAAAAGAACGAAGCCGGTATTGGCGATGTGGTGCGTATTATGGAAACCCGCCCGCAGAGCAAAACCAAGCGTTGGAGATTAATTGAAATTATTGAAAAAGCGAAGTAGTTATGATATCAACCGAAACCCGACTTACGGTAGCCGATAATAGCGGAGCAAAAGAAGTTCTTTGTCTGCATGTGCTGGGAGGTACGAAAAGACGTTCAGCCAGTGTAGGCGATAAAATTGTGGTTACTGTAAAATCTGCCTTACCATCCAGCCAAATTAAGAAAGGTACCGTAAGTAAAGCAGTTATTGTTCGCACCAAAAAAGAAGTTCGCAGAAAAGACGGATCTTATATTCGTTTTGAAGATAATGCAGCGGTGTTGTTAACAGCGCAGGATGAACCTCGCGGCACCCGTATCTTTGGCCCGGTAGCCCGCGAACTTCGCGAGAAACAATTTATGAAAATCATATCGTTGGCGCCTGAAGTATTATAATTTATGGAAAGGAAACACAACTCACAACAGAAATTGCACATCCGCCGGGGCGATACGGTAAAGGTGCTGTCAGGAGATGACAAAAATAAAACCGGCAAAGTGCTGGAAATACTACGCGAAAAAGATCGCGCTATTGTAGAAGGAGTAAATATTGTGACCAAACATCAAAAGCCCTCGGCCGGTAAGCCAGAAGGCGGTATAAAGAAAATAGAAGCCGGTATTCATCTGAGCAACCTGATGTTGATAGACCCATCATCGGGTAAACCAACCCGCACAGGGCGCAAACTCAATGAAAAAGGAAAGCTTCAGCGGTATTCAAAGAAAACAGGAGAACTTATAAAATAATAAAGTCATGGCAACGCCAAGATTAAAGGAAAAATACACGAAAGAAATTGTACAGAATCTGAAGCAGAAGTTTCAGTACAAATCGGTTATGCAAGTGCCCAAGATGGAAAAGATATGTGTAAACAAAGGACTGGGTGGAGCTGTGGCCGATAAAAAAATTATTGATGTTGGGATTGAAGAAATCTCCACCATCACCGGCCAAAAAGCAGTAGCTACCAAATCGAAGAAAGACATTTCTAACTTCAAGTTGCGGGCGGGTCAGGCAATCGGGGTAAAAGTTACCTTGCGTGGTAACCGGATGTACGAGTTTATGGACCGCCTGATGAATGTAGCACTTCCTCGCGTGCGCGATTTTAAAGGAGTTAGCGATAAAGGTTTTGATGGTCGTGGAAATTATACACTAGGAGTAAAAGAACAAATTATTTTCCCCGAGATTTCGATCGACAAAGTGGCTAAAATCAATGGCATGGACATTACCTTTGTAACGACCGCACAAACAGATGAAGAAAGTTATGAACTCCTGAAAGCATTTGGGATGCCTTTTGTAAATAAAAACTGATCATGGCAAAATTATCAATCGTAGCGAGAGACAATAAAAAAGAAGCGTTGGTAAAACGCTATGCTGAGAAACGCAAAGCGTTGAAGGCAGCTGGTGATTATGCAGCCTTAGACAAATTGCCCCGCAGTTCTTCTGCTGTGCGTTTGCGCAGCCGTTGCAAACTAACCGGTCGGCCACGTGGTTATATGAGTAAATTTGGCCTTTGCCGTAACCAATTTCGCCAACTGGCAAGCGAGGGAAAAATCCCGGGCTTGACAAAGGCAAGCTGGTAGGCCTTAAAATATAGGTTGCTGAGTATCCAGGTCTCCTGATTTATTATCAGGATGAAACCAGGTAACAGTTTGGAGAACCAAAATTGTTAATTATCTTTGCAGCCCGTTTGATAAAACGGGTTTGCTTTTTTAAAGTAAATGATATGAAAATTACTGATCCGATTGCCGATTATTTAACCCGCGTGCGCAATGCCATTAAAGCACGCCACCGCGTGGTAGAAGTACCTGCCTCTAACCTGAAAAAGGAGATGACCAAGGTGCTTTTTGATAAAGGCTACATTCTCAATTACAAATTTGAGGACACCGAAAACAAACAAGGAAAAATTAAAATTGCCTTGAAGTATAATCCCGAGACGAGGGAATCGGCCATTACCCACTTAGAGCGTGTGAGTACACCCGGTCTGCGACAATACCGGCCTTCTACGGATTTACCTAAAGTACTAAGCGGATTAGGAATTGCGATCTTATCTACATCAAAAGGTGTAATTACCGATAAGGAAGCAAAAGCAATGAATGTAGGAGGTGAAGTTTTGTGTTACGTTTATTAATCGAGCGAAACCATGTCACGAATAGGAAGATTACCCATTAGTTTACCAAAAGGTGTTACGTGCACCTTTTCGGAAGCAGATCATAAAGTAACCGTAAAAGGTCCTAAAGGCGAGTTGAAGCAAGCCATTGATGCCGATTTCAAAATAGATTTAGAAGAAGGCAAAGTAACGGTGCAACGTCCCACTGAACAAAAAAGACACAAAGCCATGCATGGCCTGTACCGTTCGCTTATAGCGAACATGGTGGAGGGAGTAAGCAAAGGCTACCGCAGAGAATTAGAAGTGATTGGAGTGGGGTACAAAGCAACAGCGCAAGGGAATGTGTTAGATTTAAGTTTGGGCTACTCGCACAGTTTGATTATGGCCGTTCCGTCTGAATTGAAAGTTCAGGCTGTTCAGGAAAAGGGTCAAAACCCCATGATTATTTTAGAAGGAACCGATAAGCAGTTGATCGGCCAGGTGGCCGCCAAAATAAAATCACTTAGGCCGGTAGAACCTTACAAAGGAAAAGGGATTCGGTTTGTGGGTGAGTATGTTCGTAGAAAAGCTGGAAAAGCAGCCGCTAAAGCGTAATAGTTATGCCAAATATTAAAGACAGGAGAAAGCGGATTAAACTGAGCATCCGCCATAAAATTGAAGGCACATCGGCCCGGCCAAGGCTTTCAGTTTTTAAAAGCAATTCGGCCATCTATGCGCAAGTAATAGATGATACGAAAGGTTGTACACTCACGGCCGCTTCTTCAAAAGAGTATGATCTGAAAGGAGTAAATCAGAACGTATCGAAAGAAGTTGGAAAAAAAATTGCCGAAAAGACTATTGCTGCGGGAATTACGCAAATAGTTTTTGATCGGAATGGTTATTTGTATCACGGAAACGTAAAAGCTTTGGCCGATGGAGCCAGAGAAGGCGGTTTAAAATTTTAAAACGAATGACACAGAGCAACGTCAGCACAGTTAAGGCCAGCGAGATTGACTTAAAAGAAAAAGTAGTCGCAATTCAGCGTGTGGCAAAAGTGGTGAAAGGTGGACGCAGGTTTAGCTTCGCAGCCATTGTGGTGGTAGGCGATGGCAACGGAGTGGTAGGCTACGGATTAGGCAAAGCCAATGAAGTAACCGATGCCATCACCAAAGGCATAGATGATGCCAAGAAGCACCTGGTAAAAGTGCCTATTATTAAAGGTACGGTACCTCACGAATCGTTAGGGAAATTTGGCGGAGGTTTTGTGTTATTAAAACCGGCTTCTCCCGGTACAGGTGTAATTGCCGGAGGTGCCATGCGTGCCGTGTTGGAAAGCGCAGGCGTACACAATGTGTTGGCAAAATCGAAAGGCTCGTCTAACCCACATAACGTGGTGAAGGCTACTTTTAAAGCATTGACCACCATGCGCGATCCACAGACGATTGCCCGCAATCGCGGTATTTCTTTATCGAAAGTATTTAACGGATAAGCAGTATGGCAAAAGTGAAAATTACCCAGATCCGCAGTACCATAAAAAAACCGGCCACTCAGTTGAAAACTATTCAATCGTTGGGTTTAGGCCGAATTCATTCATCCGTTGAAGTGGAATATACTCCGCAGATTGAAGGGATGGTAAAAAAAGTAAATCATTTAGTGAGCGTAACCACTTTATAATATGAAGTTGCACACATTGAAACCGGCAGAAGGTTCAACCAAAAATAATAAGCGGAGAGGCCGCGGGCAGGGAAGTGGTGGTAGTACGGCCGGCCGTGGACATAAAGGAGCACAATCGCGTTCAGGATACCATAAAAAAATCGGCTTTGAAGGTGGACAGATGCCTTTGCAGAGACGTGTTCCCAAATTTGGATTTAAGAATAATGAGAAGATTTACTACAAACCAATTAATCTGGATACGCTAGAAGAATTGATTAAAAAGACCAACGCGGCTTCCATAAATCTTCAGATGATGTACGACAACGGGATTGTCGGCAAAAAAGACAAAGTAAAAATTTTAGGAAGAGGTGAGTTAAAATCAAAAGTAGCGGTAGAAGCACATGCCTTCTCGGCTACGGCAACTAAAGCAATTGAAACCGCTGGCGGCAGCGTGACTATCGTTAAATAATGAAACGTTTTTTCACCACCATAAAGAACATCTTTTCCATTGAAGACCTTCGTGTAAGGATTCTTAACACGATGGGCTATTTGGTGATATTCCGGTTAGGATCATACATTGTGTTGCCGGGTATAGATGCTAATAAATTAACCGGAAACCAAGGTGGTATCTTTGATCTGCTGAATACTTTTTTAGGCGGATCGTTTACCCGGGCCTCTGTTTTTGCGCTGGGTATCATGCCGTACATTTCAGCCTCCATTGTAGTTCAGTTGCTTACGGTAGCTGTTCCACACTTTACTAAACTTCAAAAAGAAGGCGAAAGCGGAAGAAAAAAATTGAATCAGTTTACCCGTGTGCTCACTATTTTGATTACCGCAGCCCAATCGTTTGGTTATCTGAGATCTATTGTAAACCCGGAAGCCATCATTCAGCCGGGCATGTTTTATACTCTTTCTTCGATGGTTATCATCGTAGCCGGAACGATGTTTTGCATGTGGCTGGGTGAGCGTATTACAGATAAAGGAATTGGCAACGGCATCAGTATGTTAATTATGATAGGGATTGTATCCCGTTTCCCGGTTGCCATTATTCAGGAGGCACAAGATAAAGCTTTAACCGGTGCCCTGCGTTTGATTATCGAATTCCTCAGTCTGTTCTTTGTGGTAATTGGGGTAATTGCCCTGACCCAAGCTGCCCGGAAAATTCCTATTCAATATGCCAAGCAGGTGGTAGGCAATAAGCTTTATGGAGGGAAAAGAGACTTTATCCCTTTGAAATTAAACTCAGCCGGGGTAATGCCCATTATCTTTGCTCAAGCTTTGATGTTTATTCCTCCATTGATGGCCAGCATCTGGAGAGAAAATGATTTGGCAGCCTACGTAGGTACTACGTTTTCAGATTTCACTTCCTGGCAATACAATTTATTGTTTGCCTCGTTGATTATCATATTTACTTTTTTCTATACGGCTATTACAGTACCATCTAATGATATTGCTGATAACCTGAAAAGAAATGGGGGTTTTATACCCGGCATTAAGCCCGGTAAACCGACCTCTGAATTTATTGACGCGATTTTATCAAAGATCACGTTACCCGGTGCAATTTTCTTGGCTATTGTAGCTATCCTCCCGGCCTTTGCCGTGTTGGCTGGCATCAAACAGAATTTTGCTTACTTCTATGGAGGCACATCGCTGCTCATTTTGGTGGGTGTTGTGCTGGATACGTTACAGCAAATAGAAAGCTATTTACTGATGCGTCACTATGAAGGTATGATGAAATCGGGGCGAGTAAAAGGACGTTCTCAGTTTGCAGCGGCTTGATTTTGAATGATTCATTACAAGTCTGAAAAGGAAGTTGAAGTTATTAAGGCGAGTGCCCAGATTTTGGGCAAGGCGCATGCGGAAGTAGCCAAGGCCATCAGGCCGGGAGTGAAAACAAAAGACCTCGACAAGATTGCAGACGATTACATACAAGACTGTGGCGGGCGGCCATCGTTTAAAAATTATAGAGGGTATCCGGCCGCACTCTGCATTTCGGTAAACGAAGTAGTGGTGCACGGCATTCCGAATGAATATGAGTTGCGCGAAGGAGATATTGTGTCGATAGATTGCGGGGTGAAGTACAACGGTTATCATAGCGACTCAGCTTATACGTATCCGCTGGAGGGTGCGAGCGAGGAAGTTTTGAAATTGCTGAGCCGAACGTACGAATCTCTTTACCTCGGAATAGCTCAGGCAAAACCAGGTAATCGGATTGGCGATGTAAGTTTTGCCATTCAGCATTTTGTAGAGCAATTTGGATATGGAGTGGTGAGAGAATTAGTGGGACATGGTGTAGGACGCGATCTGCACGAAGATCCGGAAGTGCCCAACTACGGAAAACGGGGAAAAGGCCCCCTGATCAAGGAAGGAATGGTATTTGCCATTGAGCCTATGATCAATATGGGCTCTAAAAATGTAGTGCAGGAAAAAGATGGATGGACGATAAGAACAAATGACCGTAAACCGTCTGCTCACTATGAGCACACGATAGCGGTTTTTAAGGATAGAACAGAAATAGTAACAACACACGAGTATATCGAAGAAAGTTATCAGTTCAAATGGCGAAACAAAAGTCAATAGAGCAAGACGGAACGATACTCGAAGCACTTTCCAATGCGATGTTTAGAGTGCAATTGGAAAACGGGCACGAAGTGTTGGCGCATATTTCGGGCAAGATGCGGATGCACTACATCCGTATTTTACCGGGCGATAAAGTAAAGCTGGAAATGTCGCCTTATGATTTAACCAAAGGCAGAATAACTTTTAGATATAAGTAGTTATGAAAGTAAGAGCATCAATAAAAAAACGGAGCGCGGATTGTAAGATCATCAGGCGCAAAGGCAAGTTGTATGTAATCAACAAAAAAAATCCAAGGTATAAACAAAGACAAGGATAATTATGGCACGTATTGCAGGTGTTGACATTCCGGATAACAAGCGGGGCGAAATAGGCCTCACGTATATTTTTGGCATTGGCCGCAGGTCAGCGCAAAAAATTCTCAGCCAGGCTAACATTAGTTTCGATAAGAAAGTGAAAGACTGGAATGACGAAGAATCGAACGCGATTCGCTCAATCATCAGTGAGAATTTCCGTATTGAAGGATCCCTTAAATCGGAAGTTCAGTTGAGCATTAAGCGCCTGATGGATATCGGTTGTTACCGTGGCCTTCGCCATCGTAGGGGGCTGCCGGTACGTGGCCAGACTACGAAAAATAACGCCCGTACTCGGAAAGGAAAACGCAAGACCGTGGCAAACAAGAAAAAAGCAACTAAAGGATAATTGAAACTATAATACTTTTCGTATGGCAACAGCACCAGTAGCAGAAAAGAAAAAAGATAAGAGCAAGAAGCGCACCGTGGTGGTAGAAACCATGGGGCAGGCTCATATTCAGGCTACCTTCAACAACATTATTATCTCGCTGACTAACAGTACAGGTCAGGTAGTGGCGTGGGCATCGGCCGGGAAAATGGGCTTTAAGGGCTCTAAGAAAAACACCCCTTATGCTGCGCTAGTGGCTGCTCAGGAAGCCGCCACGAAGGCTTTTGAGCAAGGGCTTCGCAAAGTAGAAGTGTTTGTAAAAGGGCCGGGCGCAGGTCGTGAGTCGGCCATACGCAGCATACAAGCAGCTGGTATTGAAGTAACAATTATTAAAGATGTTACGCCATTGCCGCACAATGGATGCCGGCCACCTAAGAAAAGAAGAGTATAAGGAATAAATTAAAAACGAGTTAAACGATTAATGGTGGAAGATCAGCATCCGACATCAAAAATCTAAAATCAATAATAAAGAACATGGCGCGATACACTGGACCGAAGGTTAGAATTTCCAGAAAATTTAATGAGCCTGTTATGGGCGAAAGTAAAGTTCTGGCAAAGAAAAATTATGCTCCCGGGCAGCATGGCAAAACCAAGAAAAGAAAACTTTCCGAGTATGCAATGCAGTTAGCTGAAAAGCAAAAAGCCAAATATATCTATGGTGTGTTAGAGCGCCAGTTTGCCAATACCTTTGTAAAAGCATCACGTAAAAAAGGTGTTACGGGCGAAGTGTTGTTGCAGATGCTGGAAGCTCGTTTGGATAATACCATTTACCGTCTGGGTGTTGCCCCTACGCGAAGAGCCGCGCGCCAGTTGGTGGTGCATAAACACATTACCGTAAATGGAGCCGTGGTGGGAATCCCCTCGTTTCAATTACGGCCCGGAGATAAAGTTGCTGTGCGCGAAAAATCTAAATCATTGGAAACAATCGCTAACTCCGTATCCATTAATACGGCCAAAAAATATAACTGGCTGGAGTGGGATACGAAAGAGTTGGAAGGGAAGATTATCAATCTCCCTCCACGCGAGGAAATCCCTGAAAACATCAACGAGCAATTGATCGTTGAATTGTACTCAAAATAATAGTTGAAACAAAAAGTAATAAACGTATGTCAATATTAGCATTTCAAATGCCGGATAAAGTGGTGATGGAAAAATCGGATGATTTCCATGGTTTCTTCACCTTCAAGCCTTTGGAGAAAGGATACGGTGTAACGATCGGCAATGCGTTAAGAAGAATTTTATTGTCTTCACTGGAAGGGTATGCCATTACCGGAATTAAACTGCCGGGAGTATTGCACGAGTTTTCTACCATTGAAGGAGTGGTAGAAGATGTTTCTGAGATTATACTGAATTTGAAACAAGTGCGTCTTCGTAAAGTAGGCGAAACCAACGAAAGCAAAGTAACGGTTAGCATTAAAAAGCAAAAGCAATTTAAAGCCAGCGACATTGCCAAGTTTACGTCTGGTTTTGAAGTATTGAATGCTGACCACGTAATCTGCAATCTGGATGAATCGGTTCATTTTGAAGTTGAATTGACTGTTGAAAAAGGACGCGGCTACCTTCCGGCAGAAGAAAACAAACCCAATGAGCAGGTGTTTGGTTTTATTCCGATTGATGCCATCTTCACCCCCGTTAAAAATGTAAAATACAGCGTAGAAAATACCCGTGTTGAACAAAAAACGGACTATGAAAAACTAACGGTAGAAATTGAAACGGATGGCTCGATTCACCCTGAGAAAGCTTTGGAAGGCGCAGCCTTTATTTTGATTCAGCACTTCCGCTTGTTTTCGGATAAATCAATTGAACTGGAAACAACCAAAGATAGCGAAGTAGAGCAGGTGGACGAAGAAATGCTGCACATGCGCAAGCTATTAAAAACCCAATTACACGACCTCGATCTTTCAGTACGCGCTTACAACTGCCTGAAAGCAGCCGATGTAAAAACATTGGGCGACTTAGTTCAACTGGATATTTCAGATATGATGAAGTTCAGAAATTTTGGTAAAAAATCGTTGGCCGAATTAGAACAATTGGTAGCCGATAAAAACCTGACTTTCGGAATGGACCTTGGTAAATATAAATTAGACGAAGAGTAATGAGACACGGAAAGAAAGTAAATCATTTAGGAAGGACATCAGCCCATCGTCATGCGCTGCTTTCCAACCTGGCCTCATCGCTGATCCTCAATAAGCGGATCACCACTACAGTGGCCAAAGCTAAAGCATTGCGCAAGTATGTAGAACCCTTGATTACCAAGGCCAAGACAGACTCAACCCATTCGCGCAGAACAGTGTTTGCTTACCTTCAAAATAAGGAATCGGTAAAATCATTATTTGGTGAAGTGGCGGGCCGCACGGCCGAGCGCCCGGGTGGATATACAAGGATTATTAAACTAAGCGATGTGCGCTTAGGCGATGCCGCAGATATGTGCTTGATGGAGTTAGTTGATTTTAACGATCTTTACAAAAAAGACGGCACTGCCAAAAAAGGCCGAACCCGCAGAAGCGGAAAAGGAAAGAAGGAAGAGACTACTCCAGCTTCTGAAACAGCCGTGGCTGAGGCTAAAGAAGAAAAGCCGAAGAAGGCTAAGAAAACTAAAAAAGAAGAATAGGTTGAACCTTACTGGTATTTATAAAAAGGGATTGAATTTCGGTTCAATCCCTTTTTTATTTCATAGCACAATTAGCCGATAGAGTTTATTAATTTTGCCCCACCACATTCGATTTTTATGACTGACAAAGCGTACCTCTTATTGGCTGATGGCCTTCTGTTACAAGGAAAACCGATTGGCAAACGAGGTACATCTGGTGGAGAAATTTGCTTTAATACCGGAATGACCGGCTACGAAGAAATCTATACAGATCCTTCATATTATGGCCAAATTGTAGTGAACACAGCGGCCCATATTGGCAACTATGGTACAGTAGAAGATGAACAAGAATCGGCTCATCCGCAAATCAGTGGGGTGGTGGTAAATGAATTCTCCAACGAGTACAGCCGGAAGGCATCGAAAGAAAGTTTGCAAGAATATTTTGAAAAACACCAGGTGGTAGGTATCTCCAATATAGATACTCGAAAACTGGTACGTCATCTGCGCAATAAGGGTGCTATGAACGCCATCATTTCGTCCGAACATACACCCGAACAACTAAAAGAAGAGTTGAAAAAAATTCCTTCGATGGATGGCCTTGAGTTATCGTCAGTAGTAAGTACCAACAAGTCTTATTTTGTAGGAAACGTATCGGCCCCCATTAAAGTAGCAGCCCTGGATTTTGGGATTAAGATAAATATTTTACGAAACCTGACGGCCCGCGGATGTTATGTGCAAGTTTTTCCGGCCAAGACACCGGTAAGTGAAATGGAAAAGTGGGCACCACATGCTTACTTCCTTTCAAACGGCCCCGGTGATCCTTCGGTGATGGGCTATGCCATTGATACGGTAAAAAAAATTATTGCATTAGATAAACCGGTGTTCGGTATTTGCCTGGGACATCAATTACTTGCCTTAGCTGTAGGGCTTTCTACATTTAAAATGCACCATGGCCACCGCGGACTAAACCATCCGGTAAAAAACCTACTTACCGGCCTGGGCGAGATGACTTCACAAAACCATGGCTTTGCAATAAAGAATGAAAACCTGGATAAACATCCGGAGGTAGAAGTAACACACCTTCATCTTAATGATGACACCATTATGGGTATTCGTTTAAAAAACAAAAAAATATTTTCGGTGCAATATCATCCGGAGGCATCGCCCGGCCCGCATGATTCAAGGTATTTGTTCGATCAGTTCATCGAAATGATCAACCCCTGATCCCTCTATTTTTATTTCTCGTTGCGAGATAGGCTTTATTTAACGCCAAACGCAAAGGTTTGCATAATGTATTTTTTATTATCCGGTCGGTTTATAAAAAAGAAGGTGTAAAAGTATCAGGCTAACCTTTTATCTTTATCCATAAATCCAAAAGGTTCATTGCTATCTTTGTTAGCTAACCCAAAAAATTAATTTAAAACCTCCAATCAAAATTATAAATCAACATGAGTTTAATTGAAAGCATCCATGCCCGCCAGATTCTCGACAGCCGCGGCAACCCCACCGTTGAAGTAGATGTGTTTACAGAAAATGGGGCTTTTGGCCGGGCGGCAGTTCCCTCGGGTGCCTCTACCGGAACCCACGAAGCAGTTGAGCTGCGCGATGGCGACAAAAAAAACTATCTGGGCAAAGGTGTGCTAAAAGCAGTTGACAATGTAAACACGAAGATAGCAGCCGAAGTGGTAGGCCTTGATGTGTTTGATCAAAACCTGATAGACAAAGTAATGGTTGAACTCGATGGCACGGCCAACAAAGGAAAACTCGGAGCGAATGCCATCCTCGGTACTTCTCTGGCCGTGGCACGAGCCGCGGCACAAGAGGCGGGGCAATCTTTATACCGATACATCGGAGGCGTCAATGCCAACACATTGCCCGTGCCGATGATGAACATTTTAAACGGAGGTAGTCATGCCGATAACTCAATCGACTTTCAGGAGTTTATGGTAATGCCGGTAAAGGCCGATACTTTTTCGAGGGCATTGCAGATGGGCGCGGAAGTTTTTCATACACTGAAAAAAGTGCTGCACGACAAAAATTTTTCTACCAATGTAGGCGATGAAGGAGGTTTTGCACCCAACATCAAATCGAACGAGGAGGCTATTGAAATTGTGCTGACTGCCATTGAGAAAGCGGGCTTTAAACCCGGAGTAGATATTTTTATTGCCATGGATGCCGCCAGCTCTGAATTTTATGATGCTAAGAATAAAGTTTACCATTTTAAAAAATCGGATGGCAAAAAACTAAAATCTGATGAAATGGTGGAGTATTGGGCGAAGTGGGTAAAAAAATATCCGATCATTTCTATTGAGGATGGAATGGCCGAAGAAGATTGGGCCGGCTGGAAAAAACTTACCGATAAAGTAAAAGACAAAGTGCAGCTGGTGGGCGATGATTTGTTTGTAACCAACGTAGCGTTTTTGAAAAAAGGAATTGATATGGGGGTAGCCAATTCAATTTTAGTAAAAGTAAATCAGATTGGGTCATTAACCGAAACCATTAATGCAGTAAATCTGGCAAAGAAGAATTCGTATAAAAGTATTATGTCGCACCGTTCGGGCGAAACTGAAGACAGCACCATTGCCGATTTAGCCGTAGCCCTCAATACCGGGCAGATTAAAACCGGGTCGGCTTCGCGCTCCGACCGGATGGCAAAATACAACCAACTGCTGCGTATTGAAGAAGAATTGGGCGAGACGGCTTATTTTCCCGGAAGAAATTTTTAACCCACTCATATGAAAGCGAAATTGGATTCGATCGACCGTAAAATATTAGAGTTGCTTCAGATTAATTCTAATATTACGAATGCACAACTAGCCCAAGAGATTGGGCTTTCGCCTGCACCTACCCTGGAGCGTGTAAAAAAACTGGAAACCCAAGGAGTTATTAAAAGCTACCATGCTGTGGTAGATATGGCGAGTATTGGGCTGGGTGTTTCTACATTTGTAATGGTTACCTTAAAAGGACATAACAAAGAAAATATGGCCAAGTTTACCAAAGCCATTGCCCACATACCCGAAGTAGTGGAGTGCCACCATGTAACCGGCCAAGCCGATTTTATTTTAAAAGTAGTGGCGCCCGATATTCCGGCCTATCAGAATTTATTGCTGGAAAAAATAACTAATATAGAAATGGTAGATAATATGCAGTCAACCATTATTCTATCAACCATTAAAGATACTCACGTTATTCCGCTGCCATGACCCCGGCTGCCATAGATGGAACGTTGGTGCTCAATACCAAACAATTGAATCAAAAAATTCATCGGATTGCTTATGCGATTTATGAAAATAATTTTTCGGAGAAGACGATTGTACTGGCCGGCATCGATGGCCAGGGTTTTGTATTGGCTAAGCTTATTCAAAAACAGATCGAAACAATTTCGCCCATCCGCGTAAATCTGATCGGTGTTTCGTTAGATAAATTTTTGCCGACCCAAAGTGCTGTAAAGGTAAATGCTCCTCCGGCTGAACTAAAAAAGAAAACAATTATATTGGTAGATGATGTATTAAATACCGGCCGCACCTTGGCGTATGCGCTAAAACCTTTTTTAGAGATTGAAGTAAAAAAAATAGAAGTAGCGGTGTTGGTAAACCGGAGCCACACGCTTTTCCCGATTATCCCTACCTATTCGGGATATGAATTGGCTACCACTTTAACCGACCATGTAGAGGTAAAACTCGGAAAAGAAGCAGCCGTTTACTTGCGATGATTTTTTAGACAGACAGATATAATTTGTAAAAGGCTTCGTGAAACGTCACGATAACAAGTAATAAATTATGCCAAAAACAACATTTTGGGATATCATTGAAAGAACAATCGAAAAAGTTGCCACACCTCTTTCAGCAAAGGAAATTTGGGATAGGGCAAATGAACTTGGAACAATTGGCGATTATACGACCACAGGTAAAACACCCTGGGCGACCATTGCTGCCTATTGTTACACCGACATTAATAGCAACGGTGATACTTCAATGATTATTCAGACAAGTGAAAGACCTGCGCAGTTTTTTCTCAGAAAACTGGCTGATAAAATCGATATTCAAAAAATCCAAAAACAAAAGGACACGGAGTTCGCAAAGAAAGAAAAAATTGAACCTAAAAAATTTAATGAGAGAGATTTACACCCTTTATTAGTTGCATTTGCAATAGGTGACACTCACTTTAGAGCAAACTTAAAAACAATATTTCATGAAGCATCGAATAAAGGAACAAAGGGACAAAACGAGTGGATACATCCTGACCTGGTTGGTGTCTATTTTCCATTTAAAGACTATAAAAAAGAGACATTAGAAATTCAAAATAACTTAACGATTAGCTCAATCAAACTTTTCTCTTTTGAATTAAAGATTTCATTGAGCTTTGCTAATCTTAGAGAATATTACTTTCAAGCAGTTTCTAATTCAAGCTGGGCTAATGAAGGTTATTTAGTAGCTATTCAAATTAACGAAGACCCTGCATTTAGAGACGAACTAAGACGATTAAGTAATGCTTTTGGTATTGGTATTATTAAACTCAACACTGAAAACATTTTTGAAAGTGAAATATTATTTCCGGCAACCATTAAGCAAGCAATAGACTGGGATACTGTTAATCGACTTGCAAATGAAAACTCACACTTCTCTGATTTTCTAAAATTTATTACCGAGGACTGTAAACTTGGTAAAATTAAAAGTGAATATGATAAAGTTTTAAATTTTGAAGAGCTTACAAAATATATTAAAGACAAAGGAATAAACAATATCCTATGATGAAAGTTTTTTGGAGCAGACAGCATGAATAGTAACGTTAAAACAATTAGTGTAATTAGCACAGGCAAACGTTATTGTATTAAAAATCTATCAACAAGATAGCCGAAACCGTAAAAGACAACTATGTCCGTTCATAAAAAAGCAGAAGTAAAAAAGATTACTACGCATCAGCTTCAGGAAATGAAGATTCGCGGAGAGAAGATTGCCATGCTTACGGCCTACGATTACAGCATGGCGCGTATTATTGACCATGCCGGCATCGATGTGATTTTGGTGGGCGACTCCGCTTCGAATGTGATGGCCGGAAATGAAACTACCCTGCCTATTACGCTCGACCAAATGATTTATCATGCGTCTTCTGTGGTGAAAGCTGTGAAGCGGGCACTGGTGGTGGTCGATATTCCTTTTGGTTATTATCAGGGAAGCTCCGGGGAGGCCTTACGATCATCCATTCGCATCATGAAAGAATCCGGAGCACATGCTGTGAAGCTGGAAGGCGGAAGCGAAGTGAAAGATTCGGTGCTTCGCATTTTAAGTGCCGGAGTTCCGGTAATGGGGCACTTGGGCCTTACCCCGCAGTCTATTTATAAATTCGGAACATACTCAGTACGAGCGAAAGAAGAGCAGGAAGCAAACAAACTGTTGGAGGATGCGCTGTTGCTGCAAGAGTGCGGTTGTTTTGGTATTGTGCTTGAAAAAATACCGGCCGAGCTGGGAAAGAAAGTATCGTTACAATTACGCATTCCAACGATCGGCATAGGAGCGGGCCCTGATACGGATGGGCAAGTATTGGTAATGCAGGATATGCTGGGCATAACCCAAGAATTTAAACCCCGATTTTTACGAAGATATGCCGATCTGAATTCGGTAATTACCTCTGCTGTGAACAGTTATGTAAGCGATGTAAAAGCTAAATCTTTTCCGAGCACGGAAGAGAAGTACTAATCTTTGTCAGGCTAAAATCTTTTCGGTTACAGTTACCGGAATACATACCGTAAACTCACTTCCCTTGCCGAGTTCGGTTACCAATGAAATCTCTCCGTTCAGTCTGTCCACCAGGGTTTTTACAATAGCTAAACCCAAGCCATTAGAGGTTTCGCCAGAAGTAGGCCGGGCGCTGAGTTTTTTAAATCGCTGATACAAAAATTCCTGATCGGTTGCCGAGAAACCGGGGCCATTATCTTTTACAGACAGGGTAAAAATATTTTTTGTAAGAGTGGCGGTAACCTGTACACTTGATCCGGGGTTTGAGAATTTAATGGCGTTGGAAACTAAATTATCAATGATGCGCGTAAGGTAGCCTACATTAGATTGGACGGGATGGATTAAGGTATGAATGAGTTGAAGCTCTATTTTTTTGTGCATACTGGAATATTGAAAGAAGGCCATCCGTTCTTGCAGCAAAGCCTCTAAATTAATTTGAACCGGAGCCGGAATTTCGGCTTGATGATCGAGCGCATTGGCATCCAGCAAGTCGGTAATTAAATTAAGATTTGATTGGGTAACGTCTTTCATCAGGCGAACGTATTCTTGTTGTTCGGGCGAAAGAGTTTGCTTCATTCCCATGAGATTGGCTAAGCCCATGATGCGAGCCAAGGGCGATTTCAGATCATGCGCGACAATGTTCATGAGCATATCTTTTTCGTGGTTAAGTTCTTCCAGCCGCTGGTTTTGATGCGTAAGGTCTATGTTTCGTTTTTCAATTTGCTTACGCTGCAGTTCGATAAATTTATTTTGGGCCGATAACAACTCATTATTTCGGCTTCGCTTTTTAAAATAATATCCTAATGTAACCGCCACGATGGCGAAACAAAGTATGCCAATAAGTAAGGCAATGTTTTCTGTTTTCTGTTGTGTAATGATGACCTTCTGGTTTATTTGGGCTAATTTCAACAGCTGGTTTTCCCGGTCTTTCTTTTCAATTTCCAACTGAAACTGAAGGCGATCTACCTGGCGAGCCAAATCCAAATCTTTGATGGAATCTTTAAGTACCAGATATTGGTTCATAAAGGCCATCGCACTAGCCTTGTCTTTCAGTTGTTCGGATGATTTCCAAAGCTGTTGGTAGGCATCCATTTGCCCCTGAAGGTCTTTTATTTCGATGGCTACGTTTAGCGAAGACTGTAAATATTTTTTGGCTTCGGCATACGCGTGAAGCTGAAATTTGATCTTCCCTAAAATCAGCATGGTTTCAGGCAGGATATGTTTGTATTGAGGCAGGCGGCCAATTACCTCGGCCCCATGGGAAGCAGCTTTTTCTGCTTCGCTGATTCGGTTTAATTCAAGATAGGTTTTGGCCAGTAACATTTTTACTTCGGCCAGATTCACAGCATCTTGAATTAAAGAACCTACCGAATCGGCCTGCAATAATATTTTTTCGCTTTGTTGGTACTCACCTCGCTCAAAAAACAAACGGCCCAACATGGTGTGAGCTGCCATAATATCGCGCGAGTTACCCAGTTGCAGCCGGATATAATATGCTTCCCGGTAATTTTTTTCGGCTTGCACAAAGTCTCTTTGGGTACGTTGCAACGTGCCTAAACTTTGCAGCGAATAAGCCATCCCTTTCAGGTCGTGTATTTTTTTAAACAGTTTAAGCGAGTTGATGTAATAGTTGTACGATTTTGCCAAGATACCCTGTTCAAAAAATAATCGGCCCAAGTTGTTGTTACTATAAGCAATTTGGGTCGAGTCTTTCTGCAGGAGAGCCACATCTAAAGCCTGTGTATACAAATCGTACGATTTTAACCGATTGCCTTTGTAGTTATAAGCTACGCCCTGATAATTGAGAGGTTGTGCCAGCCCGGTGGATAAATTTAATTTCAGACCTAACTGATAGCCCATGTTAGTATAAAAAATGGTACTGTCGGGGTAAGCAAACCGATATTCCCAGGCTATCTCGTTTAGCAACTCAAAGCGAGCTTCATTCTCTGCGGAGTGTAAATGTACTCGCAGGCTATCAATTTTTTTTACGTTCTGTGCAAATGAAAGGACAGACAAAAAAATAAAAACCGAAAATAGAGCGGTCTTAATCATTCTAAAAAAATAGTTTTGTCAAAGATAGCGAGCGGGCTTCAAAAGCCAATCGGGTATCTTTAAGAATAATAGGTAAACCTTACATCGGTCAGTCTTTTTCTATAAAATTAAGATCGTGGTGAAAGGTTTCGTCTATAGCGGTAAAAGCGAGTAATGCGATAACAATGGTTAGTAGCCCCACCCACAAGGCGCCATAAATAACCGAAGTATAGCCACGAAAGTATTGAAAAAGCAAAGTTATGGGCACTACAGTGCCACGGATAAAATTAGGCACCGAAGTAGCCACGGTGCTGCGCAGGTTAGTGCCAAATTGCTCGGCCGCGATGGTTACAAACAGCGCCCAATACCCGGCACCAAAGCCCAAAAGAAAACATTCTACATAAAACTGAATGATTGAAACTTCGGGAGTGAAAAGGTACAGGATCACAAACACCAGCGTTATGCCGATAAAAATCAGCACTACTTTTTTCCGGCTTTTCATATACTGGCTCAGCAAGCCACTGGAAATATCTCCGGCTGCCAGCCCGATGTAGCTCCACATCACGGCATCGCCCGATTTTATTTCGCCCACTACATTTAAGGCTTGCGCAATCTCTGGCGAAGCAAAAATTAAAACTCCGATGACATACCAAATAGGAGTGCCGATAAAAATGCAACCTAGAAATTTTTTTAACCGGGTAGTGTTGCTAAACAGCATCAAAAAATTTCCGCGCGCTACGTGCTGTTCTTTAATTTTTAAAAATATGCCCGACTCAAAAACACTTACCCGGGCAAGGAGGAGCAGCAGCCCTAACCCACCACCTATAAAGAAAGCCGTGCGCCAATCAGAAAGTTTTACCACAAAGTTGGCCACCACCGCACCAAAAAGCCCCACGGTAGCCACCAGCGTGGTGCCATACCCTCGCAGCCGGGTAGGCAAGGATTCAGACACCAGTGTAATGCCGGCACCCAATTCACCGGCCAGCCCAATGCCGGCTATAAACCGAAGTGCCGCATACTGTGTGGTGTTAACTACAAACCCATTGGCAAGGTTAGAAAGTGAGTACAACAATATGGATCCAAATAAAACAGAAAGCCTCCCTTTTTTATCGCCCATGATGCCCCAAATTATTCCGCCTATAAGTAAGCCGGCCATCTGTACTTGTAATAAAAATTCGCCCTGGCTCAGCAAGTTTTCTTCGGTCACTCCCAGCGAGGAAAGACTGGGCTTGCGCACAATGCTGAAAAGAAGCAGGTCGTAGATATCCACAAAGTAGCCGAGTGCGGCTACAATAACGGGAATACTAAAAAGAGGCTTGAATGATTTGTCGGGCATAAAAAAATGACCCCTAAAGTAATTCAATATTTGGGGAATCTCCTATGCAACGTCATTGAGTTTTTGCCGATTATAAAAATTAGCTTTTCAATTATAATATTTTTTGTAATATCATTTTTGAAAAACCGATGCTATGAAAAAATTACCCTTGCTCTCTTTTGCATTTATTTTCTTTTCTGTTTCAGGCCAAAAGAAAATAGCACCCGCTAAATCAATCCTTACGTATGATGAGAAGTTGTATGCTGCTTTAGAGTGGCGCAGCATTGGCCCCTACCGGGGCGGGCGGGCTGATGTTGTAACAGGTGTACCCGGCAAACCGAATCTGTTTTATTTTGGTTCAACAGGAGGAGGGGTATGGCGCACGACTGATGCCGGCAATACCTGGTCTAATATTTCAGATGGTTTTTTTGGAGGCTCTATCGGGTCGGTGGCGGTAAGCGAGTGGGATCATAATGTAATCTATGTAGGGCAGGGCGAGAGCACCGTACGCGGCAATGTATCGTTCGGCCACGGAATTTATAAATCTACGGATGCCGGAAAATCTTGGATTTTTTCCGGACTAAAAAATTCTTCAATCGTATCGCGCATCCGTATTCATCCCAAAAATCCCGATCTGGTCTATGCGGCTGTGTTGGGCGATTTATTTAAATCATCAGACGAGCGAGGTGTTTATCGTACAGAAGATGGCGGCAAAAACTGGAAGCGCATTTTATTTGCCAATGCCGATGCCGGGGCGGTAGATCTTTGTATGGATCCGAATAATCCGCGTATTCTTTTTGCTTCTACATGGCGCATCCGCAGAACCCCCTACAGCCTCGAAAGCGGAGGCGAAGGTTCCGCTCTTTGGAAAAGCACCGATGGGGGCGACACCTGGAAAAATATTTCTGCTAACGAAGGTATGCCGAAAGGCATTTGGGGAATTGTGGGAGTTTCCGTTTCACCTGTTAACTCTAACCGGGTATATGCCATTATTGAGAACGACCACGGAGGCGTGTACCGGTCAGACGATGGTGGGGATAAGTGGATGAAGATGAATGACGACCGCAACCTTCGCCAACGAGCTTGGTATTATTCTAAAATTTATGCCGATACCAAAGATGAAGATATTGTGTATGTAATGAACGTGTCATATCAAAAATCGAAAGACGGAGGCAAAACTTTTAAAGCCATGAATGCCAACCATGGAGACCATCATGATTTGTGGATAGCCCCGGAAGATAACCAACGTATGATTATTGCCGATGACGGAGGAGGCCAGGTTTCTTTTGACGGAGGGGAGAACTGGAGCACCTACGAAAATCAGCCCACGGCTCAGCATTACCGGGTGGTTACGGATAATCATTTTCCATACCGCATTTATGGAGCCCAGCAAGATAACACCACCCAGCGAGTGCTTCACCGCACCGATGGTTACTCCATTGGTATTCACGATTGGGAAGTAACAGCCGGAAGTGAAAGCGGACACCTGGCGGTAGATCCGCTTGATGATGACATTGTGTACGGAGGCAACTATGGCGGAATGCTCGAACGGAGAAACCACCGCACGGGTGAGTCGCGCAACGTAAATGCCTGGCCCGATAACCCCATGGGCTCCGGGGCAGAAGGAGCGAAGTACCGCTTTCAGTGGAACTTCCCTATTTTCTTTTCCCCGCATAACCCGAAGAAACTTTATGCCGCTTCGCAGCACTTGCATGTAAGCTACAACGGAGGCGAAAGTTGGGAGTTAGTGAGCCCGGACCTGACCCGTAACGATCCCACTAAGCTTGGTCCATCCGGTGGGCCCATCACCAAAGACAACACGGCAGTAGAATACTACTGTACTATTTTTGCCGTGAGCGAGTCGCCATACGAAAAAGATCTGATTCTGGCCGGCTCAGACGATGGCTTGTTGCACCTGACAAAAGACGGAGGTAAAAACTGGGAGAAAGTAACTCCTGCCGGCATGCCCGAATGGATGATGTTCAACAGCATCGAGTTTGATCCGTTTGTAAAAGGCGGAGCTTACGTGGCCGGCACACGTTACAAACTGGGCGACTACCAGCCGTATCTGTACCGTACAAAAGATTATGGGAAAACATGGACAAAAATTACCGATGGAATTGACCCCTCGCACTTTACGCGGGTAGTACGGGCCGACCCCAAAAGACAAGGCTTGCTCTATGCCGGAACAGAATTTGGCCTGTACATTTCCTTTGATGATGGCGCTAACTGGAAACCTTTTCAGTTGAACTTACCCATCGTGCCGATTACCGACCTCACTAT
Source organism: Bacteroidota bacterium (assembly GCA_018267135.1). GTDB lineage: Bacteria > Bacteroidota > Bacteroidia > Cytophagales > Cyclobacteriaceae > ELB16-189. The sequence continues at coordinate 182,075 of JAFDZA010000018.1, read as the reverse complement.
AAAAAACGACAACCTCATAGCGGCTACACAAGGCCGCAGTTTTTGGCTGATAGATGATATCACTCCTTTACACCAACTCAGTGAAGCCGTTGCCAAAAGCGATTTTCATTTGTACAAGCCGATGCCAAGTTACCGTATGAATGGAGGCCAGGGCGGCTGGCGGGGTGAGTCTAAAACAGAAGGCAAAAATCATCCTAACGGAGTAATGATCCATTATTATCTGAAAGACACCGCCAAGACAAAGGCTTCGCTGGAAATTCTGGAAGCGAACGGAAAGCTAATCAAGAAATATTCTACCCAACCGGATAAAAAACTGAAAGAAGGAGAAATGAAAATGAAGTCCGGCATGAACCGTATCATTTGGAATATGCGCTATGCCGATGCCGAAGGGTTTGACGGGCTGATTATGTGGGGCGCATCGCTTACCGGCCCCAAGGCCGTGCCCGGAATTTATAAAGCCCGGCTTACGGTAAACGGCAAATCCGAAGAAACTGAATTTGAGATTTTGAAAGACCCGCGCACCGCTGGCACCCCGGCCGATATGAAGGCCCAATTTGATTTTTCCATTGCCGTGCGCGATAAATTAAGCGAAACAAACAAAGCCATAAAAAATATACGCTCCACACGCGATCATATTAACCGCGTAGTTGACCCCATGAAAGATAAACCCGATATGAAAGATGTGGTAGATCTGAGCAAAACAATTAACGAAGAAATGAAAAAAGTGGAAGAGGCACTCTATCAAACCAAAAACAGAAGTGGCCAGGATCCGCTCAACTTCCCAATCCGCCTCAATAATAAATTGGGAGCATTGGCCAGCGAAGTGGACGGAGGCGACTACAAACCTACCGAGCAGGTAAAAGCCGTGTACAAAGATCTGGTTGATCAGATCGATTCACAATTAAACAACCTACGTCAGATAATGAAGGATAAACTTCCCAAATTAAATGAACTGATTAGGCAAAAAAATGTAAACCCCGTAACGGTAGATGATGTGATGTAGCTTTTTCTGGTGGTTATTCTCTTTAGGGAAGTCCTTGATTTACCTCTGGCTCAGAATTTCTACAAAATTTGAGAGTAGATTTGATGAATGAAAATTCTGATCGTTGAAGACGAAAAATCTTTGGCAGAAAGTATAACTGCTTATTTTTCTGAAACCGACTACTTGTGCGAGTTGGCTCCGGATTATGAATCGGCATCAGAAAAAATAGCTCTGCACGAGTACGATTGTATTCTGCTGGATATTACGCTGCCCGGTGGCAACGGCCTGAAATTATTGCCAGAATTGAAACGGCACAAAAAGAATGCAGGAGTTATCATCGTTTCGGCAAAGAATTCGATTGATGATAAAATTAAAGGACTCGATATTGGAGCCGATGATTATTTACCCAAACCTTTTCATTTGGCGGAACTGGGCGCACGGGTTAATGCGCTGATTCGCAGAAAAAAATTTGAAGGCGAAACATTTCTACACATCGGAAGTCTGCAATTAGATATAGCCGGGAAATCCGTAACCATCCTGAATAAAAAATTAGACCTGACCAAAAGCGAATTTGACCTGCTGCTTTTTTTAATTTCAAATAAGAACAAAGTCGTTTCTAAAAATGCCATAGGCGAACACCTTTCGGGCGATGAGGCCGACCGCTTCGATAATTTTGATTTCGTTTACTCTCATATCAAAAACCTGAAAAAGAAAATGACCGAAGCCGGTAGTACCGATTGTATTAAAACAATTTATGGCCTCGGCTACAAATTTGAATTATGAGATTACTAAACCGCACCTTGCTTAATCTTTCGGTTTATTCTGTCATCATCCTGATTTTAGTAACTCCTGTATTTTACCGAATAATCAATCGTATTATTTGGGACGAAGTAGATGAAAACTTGTTATTGCAAAAGAATGAAATTCAAATACGAATGAACCGGCTAAAAGCTGATACAAACCTGCTAGAGTGGCAAAGCTTGGATAGTAATATTAAAATTGAGCTGGCCTCAACGACCTCTTTTCACGACAGCCTTTTTACCCGCCAGCAGTATAATTCGGTTACAGGTGAAACGGCTCCTTATCGAGTATTGATTACTTCGGTTATTTTTCAAAACAAACCCTATCTTTTAACTGTCCGGGTTTCACTTCTCGAACAAGAAGACTTAATTGAAGCATTAGCAATTACACAATCTATTGCTTTAGTATTCCTGCTGGCTGGCATGCTTGTTATAAATTGGCGAAACTCACGTGCCTTGTGGAAGCCGTTTTATAAAACGGTAGATAGCCTGAAAAAATTTGAATTGGAAAAAGCAAAACCCATTTCATTTGCTCCGTCTAAGATTAAAGAATTTAATGACTTGAATAAAGCGATTGCTCAGCTGACGGCACGCGATCATCAGGTTTTTCGCAATCAAAAAGAATTTACCGAAAATGCTTCTCACGAAATACAAACTCCGTTGGCCATTGTTCAATCGAAAATGGAAATGATGATGCAAACCAATCCGTCTCACGTGCAGGCCGGGTTGATGGAAGAAATGATGATTGCCCTGACCCGGCTGGGTAGGCTTAACAAAGGCCTTTTACTGCTCACCAAAATTGACAGCCTTTCGTTTTTAGAGCGAGAGAAAATAAACCTAAAAGAATTCTTAGAAAAACTGATCTTGGTATATCAACCGGAAGCCAATCAAAAAACGATTTCTTTTCAGGTAAGTTTACATCAGCAGGAGATTTTTTTTAACCCATTATTACTAGATATTCTGCTTTCAAATTTGCTGAGCAATGCCATTCGCCATACATCTCCGGGCAACACCATTTCCGTTTTATTGTCGGTACAGCAAATGACCATTTCAAATCCGGGCGAAGCCTTGCCCTTCGAGTCAGAAAAAATTTTCAACCGTTTCCAAAAAGGATCGTCAAAAACGGGGGCCGGTATAGGGCTTGCAATCGTTAAACGAATTGCTGAAACCACCGGAATTTCGGTACGGTATGAGTTTTACAATGACACTCATTTTTTTTCAGTTTTTTTTGAAAAAAGTTAAAGGCCGTATCAGTATCCAAAAATTCTACAAAAACCAATTGTTCTTTTGGGTTAAACTTAAAAAAATATACACATGAAAAATTTATTGATTCTGGCCATGGCTATGCTATGCAGCGTTGCTCAAGCCCAACAAACTAAAGAAACAGGCGTGCCGGCTCACATTAAATCGGCTTTTGCCAAAGCTTACCCACAAGCAAAAAATGTAAAGTGGGATAATGAAGAAGGCAAGTACGAAGCCAGTTTTAAAGCAGACGGAGTAGATCATTCGGTACTGTATGAAACGAATGGAAGTGTATTTCAAACTGAAACCAGTATAGCCATAGCCCATTTGCCAAAAGATGTAGCCGAATATGTGAAGGCTCATTACAAAAACGAAAAAATTAAAGAGGCGGCTAAAATTATTTCGGCCGATGGCAGCATTACCTACGAGGCGGAGATTAAAGGGTATGATTTGATTTTTGATGAGCATGGGAAATTCGTAAAGGCACAAAAGAATTAAGCCATAGCATTCCATTTACAGCCGGAAATTTTTACTTGAATTTTAAAATATTTTTATACGATTTTAATTTGATAGTAAGAATTACCGGTTGCTATAAATTATTGTGTGAAGTATAACCTTAATTCTTCCAACAATATTTTTATAAGGGAATAGAAACTTGTCTCTCGCTGTCTAACCCTCAAACATTTTATAGCTCATGAAAATTTTATACACCTTTTTATTTCTCTTTACATTTACTTTACAATCAGCACGCCTCTCCGCACAACAAAAATCAGACACGACCAAGCTTCCGTTTGCTATTGCAGATGAAAAAAAATTATCGGATGAAGATTTAAAAGATAAAAAGGAAGGAACCTACCTTACCGGTGAGCCGGAGTTCAGCTCTGATCCGGTGAATGGTTTTGGCTATGGAGCCGAGGGGTCCATTTTTTTTAATGGAAAACGAAGCGACCCTTTTTTTGCTTACACCGCCTATCGCGCCCGGCTTGATTTTGTGTTGTTCAACACAACCAAAAATCAACGTGAGTTTGGGTTTACGTTAGATATACCCTACATACTTAATACAAAGTGGCGCTTTCGCGCCAGCGGTGCCATTGAGCAAAACCCGAACCTGCTTTATTTCGGCACGACAGCGAAAGAATCGCTGCGCGGACTTTCGTATGTGAATGGCCCTGGCGACACCGCAAAAAATGTTTCGTACAGCGATTATGAAAAAAACTTTTTAACTGGAGCTAACCAGTTTTACAACAACTACAATAAACAGGAAGAAATCATTAACCTCAGTTTAGAGCGCAATTTTTTAGAAGGCCGTTTGCGTGCCTTGGTGGGTTTTGAAATGGCTCACCTGAACATGACTCCCTTGCAAAACAATGCTTTGATTCAGCAAGATTTTAATGCTGGAAAAATTTATGGACTCGGGCATTCTTGGGTAAATATTTATCAATTAGGATTAGTGTACGATACCCGCGATTTAGAGCCCGATCCCAGCAAAGGTATTGTAGCCGAGGTAACCAACGAACTTTCGCTGAAAGCCCTTGGCTCATCGTTCGACTTTGATAAAGTGTATGCCCACCTTAATTTTTACCAGAAAATATTTCCTTCTGTTTTTAATCGCTTGATTTTTGCCGGCCGTATAGCGATGGGCTATACTGCCTTAGATGCCCCTTTCTTCGAGTATCAGGATCAATGGAGCCCGGAAGGCGACATTGAGGGATTAGGCGGCCCGCGTACCTTGCGTGGGTATAAGCAGAGCCGCTTCCTCGGCCGTGCCATGCATTTTTCCAACTTCGAGTTGCGTTGGCGCTTTGCCCAGAGCCACTGGTTTAAACAACACTTTGAATTTAGTGCCGTGCCTTTCTATGATATCGGTGGCGTGTGGGATAACCTCTCGGCCATCAATACCAATAACCTTCGCTATTCACGAGGCGGTGGGTTGCGCATCGTGTGGAACGAAAGTACGGTACTGCGCTTCGACTATGCCGTATCGAAAGAAGACCAACAATTTTTCTTCAACCTGGCCCACACATTCTAATTAACTACTAACCAAAAAATATATGAAAATGATAATTTATAGATTGGCGGCAATCGTGTTATGCATTCAGTTTGCTGCCTCGGCTCAGGCTCAATCAGGGTTTCACCTGATCAAAAAAACAGTTATTGGCGGAGAAGGCGGATGGGATTACCTGAGTGTAGATCAGGAAAACAGAAGACTGTTTATTACACACGGCACACAGGTAGAGGTGCTCAATGCCGATACGCATGAAAAAGTAGGTGCCATCACCGACTTAAAAGGAGTACATGGAGTTCTGGCTGTGCCCGGCACAGGCCGTGGAATAACCACGAACGGTCGCAGCAATACTGCTACTATTTTTGATTTAAAAACATTGAAGCCGATTGTTGAACTGCCCACCGGCAAAAATCCGGATGCCTTAATCTATGATAAATTTTCTAAGCGTGTGTTCATTTTTAACCACAGTGATCATACCGCTACGGCAATAGATGTGGCAGCCGGAAAAGTAGCCGGCACGGTAGATGTGGGCGGAGACGAACTGGAGGCCGGAGCAAGCGATGAAAATGGAAATATTTATGTAAACCTGGAGGGAGCTTCAGAGATTGCCGTGTTCGATGCCCAAACCTTAAAGACGAAGGCACGCTGGAAAATTTCACCCGGAGAAGAACCTTCCGGGTTAGCCATCGATGTAAAATCGAAAAGATTGTTCAGCGTGTGTCATAATGAGATGATGATGGTAGTAGATGCTGAAAACGGAAAAATTATCTCGCATGCTGCCATCGGGAAGGGCGTGGACGGTGCCGCCTTCGACCCCGAAACGAAACTGGCTTTCAGTTCGAATGGGGAAGGAAGCATTACGGTAGTTAAAGAATCAGCACCCGATCAATTTACGGTGGTGGAAACGATTAAAACCGTGCCCGGTGCGCGCACCATGGCATTGGATACTAAAACACACCATGTTTTTGTTACGGCCGCTCAATATGGCGAACGGCCGGCCGCTACCAAAGAAAACCCTAACCCACGGCCTAAGGTAGTACCGGGTTCATTTATGGTGTTAGAATATGGAATGAAATAATGTGGCTTGAACAAATAAAAGAGGCTGCCTCCATTTAGAGACAGCCTCTTTTATTTTTGGTGCCCAGGACTGGACTCGAACCAGCACACCTTGCGGCACTACCCCCTCAAAGTAGCGTGTCTACCAATTTCACCACCTGGGCCTACATAAAGTACGGGTAAGGGGCAGCAAAAATAACAACGTTTTAAAAATTACCAATCAACTCAGTTCAGCTTTTTTCTTGGGCGCTTTCTGTGCCAAGTATTGTATCATCCGGGTATACTCAGTATGTTCTTTATACCCAATACCAATCTTTTTTCCATCTGTAAATTTAAACTGCAATTCCTTGTATTCTGAGTTCTTGCCCGTTTTTACTCTGTTTTCTACCCACCAAACCAACTCGCTTAGAGGGTATTTTTTATTTTGACGAATAACCGGATAGCTGATTTGGATTTCATTATTCCCCATCCGAATGATTTTATACCGAATAAACATTCGATATAAGACAAATACCCCAATGGGCGTAAGCAGGCCAACAATAACAAAATTATACCAAGCCGTGGCTACTCCATAAAAAATGGAAATCAAGTTCATACTGATCACCACAATTGTGATGAGCATAAACAATGTAAAAGATACCATTGAGCCCGGTCTTGGTTTTGATACGATCAAACGAAATGCAGTTTTAAAGAGCCGGGGATGGGATTTGAACCCACGACCTGCTGATTACGAATCAGCTGCTCTACCCCTGAGCTACCCCGGCTTATAATTATGCCAACACTATAAACATTCGTATCGCGTTGGCTAAGCCTCAAAGTTAGAATTAATTGTAAAAAGTTTAAATTTAGGCATGCTTTCAAAAAAGTGTAAATATGCTATTCATGCCTTGGTGTACCTGGCAGAAAAATATCATGAAGGGCCGGTTCATATTCAGGAAATTGCCGAAAAAAAACATATCCCCAAAAAATTCTTAGAAGCCATATTGCTGGAATTGCGCAATGCCAAAGTGCTGGGCAGCAAAAAAGGAAAGAAGGGAGGATATTACTTATATCAAAAACCGGCCGATGTTAACCTGATGCAGATTATCCGGCTGATGGACGGAGCCATTGCGCTGCTGCCCTGTGTCAGCTTAAATTATTACGAACCCTGCGAAGAATGCCGAAACGAGAAAACGTGTGGCATACGCGATGCTTTCGGCAAAGTGCGCGATGAAACACTTCGCCTCTTGGGCGGAAGCACGTTAGATAAAATCCTGAAGCGTGAGAAGATATTGGAAGGGAATTAATTTTATTAATAATCTATTATATCTATAGACTTTAAATATATTTGCACCCTAAATAAAAAATAAAAAAATTATGGCAGTACGATTAGGCGACATTGCCCCCGATTTTCAAGCAGAAACTACGGAAGGCAAAATTAAATTTCATGAATGGTTAGGTAACGGATGGGGGGTATTGTTTTCTCACCCGGCCGATTTTACCCCGGTATGCACCACCGAGTTGGGCGCAGTGGCTAAACTGCGGGCTGAGTTTGACAAACGGAATGTGAAGGTAGTGGCCCTCAGCACCGATTCAGTTGACTCCCACTCAAAGTGGATTGGCGACATCAACGAAACACAAAAAACACATGTTAATTTTCCGATTATTGCCGACCCCGACTTTAAAGTTTCGAATTTGTATGATATGATTCATCCGCAAGTGAGTGATAAATTTACGGTGCGTTCGGTATTTGTAGTTGGTCCCGATAAAAAAGTAAAACTAACGATAACGTACCCAGCCTCTACCGGAAGAAATTTTGACGAGATACTTCGTGTGATTGATAGTTTGCAATTAACCTCTCAATATAGTGTAGCCACTCCGGCCGATTGGAAACAAGGTCAGGATGTAATTATCTCGGGCGTAGTGAAAGATGAAGATATCCCGGCTAAATTTCCGAAAGGACATACACGTATTAAACCTTATTTGCGCACAACACCACAACCTAATCTGAACTAAACCTGATTTTTTTGAAAATGAAAAGCCTCGATTAATTCGGGGTTTTTTTATGTACTATAAAACAGGATGGAGAAAAGGAGATAACAAGCTATAACACATCGGCATATAAATCGAACTCGCTTGCCCGGGTAACTTTTGCCGTAACAAAATCGCCTAGCCGGAGGTAATCGGACGTATTTAAAACCACTTCATTATCTACTTCGGGCGAATCGAATTCAGTACGCCCAATAAAAGTGCCTTCTTCTTTGCGATCCACCAGCACCTTAAATGTTTTTCCTACCTTGGCCTGATTGAGTTCGAATGAAATTTGTTGTTGTAAATCCATCAATTGTTCTACACGCTTTTGTTTTGTTTTTTCGGGTACGTCATCTTTCAAAGAAAAGGAGTGAGTGTTCTCTTCGTGAGAATACGTAAAAACACCCAGCCGGTCGAATCGGGCACGTTCTACAAAGGCCATCATTTCATCGAAGTGTTTTTGTGTTTCGCCCGGGTGGCCGGCTATTAACGTGGTACGCAAGGCAATGTTGGGCACTTTGGTGCGAATGGTTTGCAGCAGGGCTTCTGTTTTTTCGCGGGTGGTTCCGCGCTTCATTACCTGCAGCATGTCGGTAGAGCCGTGTTGAAGCGGAATATCCAGGTACTTGCAGATGTTCGGTCGCTCAGCCATGACATCCAGCACATCCAATGGAAAGCCTGTAGGGAAGGCATAGTGCAGGCGAATCCATTCAATACCCTCTACGTCTGAAAGTTTTTTTAACAGCTCGGCCAGATTTCTTTTCTTATACAAGTCGAGCCCGTAATAGGTGGAATCTTGTGCAATCAGCAGCAACTCTTTCGTACCGTTTTTAGCCAGATTCTTTGCTTCAGTTACTAATTCTTCGATGGGCCGTGAAGTATGGTGGCCGCGCATCAGCGGGATAGCACAAAATGAGCAGGGGCGGTCACACCCTTCCGAAATTTTTAAATAGGCGTAGTGGCCGGGGTTGGTAAGAATCCGTTCGCCTACTAACTCATGCTTGTAGTTGGCATTGAGTTGTTTGAGTAGGCGCGAAAGATCGCGGGTGCCAAACCACGCATCTACGTTAGGAATCTCTTTTTCCAGATCGTCTTTATAGCGCTGCGAGAGGCAGCCGGTAACATATACTTTTTCTACCAACCCTTCGCTTTTGGCATCGGCATAGCGGATAATGGTATCAATGGATTCTTGCTTGGCATTGTCAATAAACCCACAGGTATTGATAACCACAATGTTGGCATCATCGTTGTTGGCTTCGTGGGTGGCGTTTATCTGGTTGCCGCGAAGCTGGGTTAATAAAACTTCACTGTCAACCTGGTTTTTAGAGCAACCCAGGGTTACAATATTAACTATGTTTTTGCGTGTGCCTTTGGTCTTCAAAAATGAAAAATATTAGGGGGGCAAAGGTACAAAAAATGGATGGAGCGGCAGACTCCCCTATATTTGCAAGGATGAAATATATTCCGTTGCTTTTAATTATAGTGCTTTTCGGCAGTTGCTTCAGCGAAGGCGATTGCTTAGTAACAGCCACCAACCAAATGTATATTCAATTCAAGAAGAAAACGAATGCCACACTCGACACCAGTATTTATTTTTTAACTATTGCCGTGAGTGGCACCGACTCCATTCTTAAATTCAATTCGGCCGTTACTAACCTGCTGCTGCCGTTGGATATAGCCCACGATACCACAACTTATCTTTTCAGGCGCGTCAATTCCAAAGACAGCACCTTGGTAATTCCGACTGACACACTGATCGTTTCCTACACCACGCAAACAAAAGTGCTGGGCAAAGATTGTGGGGCGTATCAATATTTTTCAAACCTTAAATCCCGGAAGATAAGCAAGTCGCTTTTAGTTAAGCCTTACAATAATTTTTTACTTAAAAACCCGGCCACCCAAACGTATGCGCTTAATTATCAGTTGCTTTTTTAGTGTGTGCTGCGTGGCTGCCCTGTTGGCTCAGGCACCTAAACCATTGCCCTTGTCGCAACAGAGTTTTAAACCCACCGGGCTTCGGGTGGGCACCGATTTGATTGCAATTGGTAAAACTTTTTCGGGGCCGGCATTCAAGGGATGGGAAGTGAATGGAGACATGGATTTTAGAAACTATTATTTTACGGTAGATGTGGGATCATGGGCAAAAAATATATCCATTGCCAATGGTCTGTACACTAATTCTGGAAACTATTTCCGTGCCGGTGTAGATATTAACTTATTAGGTAAAGACCCGGATAAGAATATGTTTTTTTTAGGGTTTAGGTATGGACGTTCGCTTTTTCAGGAGCACTTAACGTATGTCAACACGTCACCCAATTTGTTTCTGCCCGCTTCGGTTCAGCAATCGAACGGACACGTAATGGGCGGATGGGCCGAGCTGACAACGGGGTTGCGTATTCGCGTATGGAAAGCGCTGTGGATGGGCTACACCGCCCGTTTAAAATTTGCTCCTTCTGCCCATGGCTACACATCTTCTTTAGCACCGTACGATATGCCGGGCTACGGCATCATCGGCCGATCGCCCTGGTGGGGTTTTAACTATCAGGTTTTTTGGCGCTTTGCCTGGAAGAAGGAAAAGCCGGTTTTAAAAAAATAATGGAGCCGAGAGCAACGTAAATAAAAAATTCACAAGTTTTTTATTTTAAAGCTTTTAGTACCATTCCGCTATCCTTTTTGCACGATGCTTAGACGTTCTTCGGATTGATTGAAAGGGAAGAAAATAGTTTTTGAAATCGGTAAAAAGCGGTAAGGAAAATGATACTTAAAAATTCTTGATGTCATTAGAAAAACATCATACCGCTGGCAGGGTATGATGTTTGGATGACAGTTTGTGCTAAAAGACATCGGTCAGAAGTACTAACTAAAAGATAAATCATAGTAATTTCCGGTCATCAGATATAATGTGCAACGGAGGCATTCAATTTATTCACGACAAATTTGTCTTTTTTGAAAATTCGTTTACATTTACTCCCGGGTTGACAAAACCCGCATCAATCGTGGTTATAAGGAAGGTTTTAAAATTGAAATAAAAATCTCCTAAATTCAGAATGAAGAAAATCAGAACAGTATTAAAAAATAAGTGTGATATAAAATCATAGTAATATGAGCCGGTCTATCCTGTTATTTACCCTACAAGATTATGCAGCCCTCGCTTCGTTGGTGGGTGCATTAATTGTGGTTTCGGTAGTTTTCTTCCTGGTTTTTACTTCCTCTACGGAAGAAGAAAAACATGCCGCGAAAGAGAAAGTATATAAAGCACGAGGGCGGTATTTTTTCGGACTGGTGGCAGTGGTGGTTGTGGTTTTATTTATGTCGCTGCGACTGTTGCCCTACCCGAGTTTTCAGGCCGAAGCCGATGAGGTGGTAACTGTAGTGGGTATGCAGTGGGCCTGGAAGATGGCCACGGGCGTTACCGATAAAACACCGGCCGAGTTTGCCGGCAGCAACGAAATTACATTACCCGTAAATAAATCGATCCGGTTTATGGTTACTTCAGCCGATGTTAACCACAACTTTGCCATTTACAACAGCAGTGGAGTGTTGGTAACACAAACACAGGCCATGCCTCAATACTATAATGAGTTGCGATACGATTTTACTGAAAAAGGAGATTACGAAATCCTATGCCTGGAGTATTGCGGCATGGCACATCCTTATATGGTAGGAAAGATTCATGTTGAATAATAAATAAAGAGCAGGTTATGATACAAATTGATTCTGTAGAAAAAAAACAACACAGAAAACTGATCGTTACCTGGAGCATTACGTTCTTGCTCCTTTTTCCCATCCTCATTATTCTGGGGCTGCTGATGCGCCTCAATCAGGGCGAATGGATGAAGTTAAATCCAGATACTTTCTATGCCCTGATGACCTTGCACGGGCTGGGCATGGCCGGGGTACTGTTTAGCCTGGCACTGGCAGCCCTTCATTATTTAATTGGCACACGCTATGCGCGGCTCAGTGTGAAGACCGGGTACTTTGTTTATTTCTTAGTGCTGATAGGTGTAGTAGGGCTGCTGATCGCCACGCTCATTGGTAAGTTTGGCGCAGGCTGGTATCTGTTGTATCCGTTACCGTTTAAAGGTGGCAGCTGGACAAGTTGGTCCACCGGGCTCTCTATTGTTTCATTAATTATTTTGGGAGTGGCCTGGCTCATTGGGAGCGCACACGTGGTATATGCTCTCGCCAAAGAATATGGAGGGTTTACCAAATTAATAGGCTGGCAATATTTGGGAAAAGAAGAACCCAAAGAAGAACTTCCCGCCATTGTGCTTATTACCACAATTAGTTTAGTGCCGGGCATTATGTCTTTTTTGGCCGGAGCCGTTTTTCTGATTATGAATTTGTTGCAGTTTTTTGAACCCAATCTGGCTTTCGATCCGTTGTTGTTAAAAAATTTAGTTTTCTTTTTTGGTCATACGCTGGTAAACATTACCATGTATTGCGGAGTGGGGTGGGTCTATACGCTCTTGCCAGAATTTACCGGCCGCGAGTGGAAGGTGAACAAAGTATTAGTGTATTCCTGGAACGCCACTTTCTTCTTTATTTTATTTGCCTACTTCCATCACCTGTACATGGATTTTGTACAACCACTGCCCTTTCAGTATGCCGGGCAAATTGCTTCGTACCTCAGCACAGTGCCGGCTACGGCCATTACCATGTTTGGTGTTATTGTGCAGTTTTATCACTCCAGGGTAAAATGGAGTATTATCCCTATTACATTTTTGCTGGGCACGGCTGGCTGGGCCATTGGCGGGTTTGCGGCTGTGGTGGATTCTACGATTTCAATAAACAAAGTGCTGCACAATACCTTGTGGGTGCCGGCTCACTTCCATACCTATATGCTGATGGGGGTGGTGTTATTCATTTTTGGATTTTTGTATTACCTGGTGTACACCAACCAAAAACAACGGATCGATGAAAATGCCAAGCTTGGATTTTGGTTATTCGTTTTTGGTGCTTACGGATTTTTGCTGATGTTTTATCTGGGCGGAATGCACAGTGTGCCCCGTAGATTTTCTGATTACGGAGGCATAGCTATTACCAGCACACACGAAATGGGAGCTTTTTTAGCCCGCTCGGCCGCAGTGTGTGTGGGGCTGTTGCTGTTGGGGCTTTTAATGATGTATGGATCGTTGCTTGCCAAGTTGCTTAAAAAGCACGAACCCGAATAATCCGGTTAGCCCGGGTTTCTTAACAGAAGAATAAATCCAGGTTAAGGCGTGAAAAAAATTCTTCCTCCTCTTTTGGCGTTGGCGGTTTGTGTGGCCATACTGTGGAAGTGGACGTACGGCTTTAGTGCGTTTACAGTCTTTTCTTACACACTGCGCGAGGCCGGAGCCCTGCCCCGGACTTTTCCTGATGCGGCCCTGATTGACCAAGACAGCAGCGTGTTTCACATCAAAGACAAACAGAAATATGTGCTGGTCAATTTTGTTTATCTCAATTGCCCGTATGTGTGCCACAAAGTAAACAACCGGCTGGAAGAAATAGACAAGGCTATTAGCCCGGAAATGATTCCGTCACAATTAGAATTGGTTACCGTTAGTTTTGATGTAGGCAACGATAACATCCGGAAAATTAAAAATTACCGCAATCGCTTTGGATCGGATATTCGCGGCTGGTCGTTTGCCTTACCACACCAAATCAACCAATCTGAGTTTGATGCGTTTTTGCTACGGGCCGGAATATGGGCCAAGGCTGCTCCGGAAGGCAGCATCATCAACCATTCTATTTATTTGTTTCTTATTTCGCCCGAAAATAAAATTGTTAAAATATTTGATCCCGCCCGGGAAGATGACACTGCCATTATCGAAAAAATTCGGTCATGCATAAAAGGATAATAGACAGCGCACTTTTGTTGACCATAGGTGTATTGTTTTTTGTGTTATCCTTTCCAATGAACGATTGGTTTTCGCTTACCATGCCGCGCCATCAGATTTTGCAACTACCTGCCATGCTGGTTTTGGGTATGGGTGTAGGAATCATTTTTAAAAAAATAAATATCCGGGATACTTCGTGGGGGATAGCCGTACTAATTATAGTGATGGCCACGCTTATATTCTGGATGCTGCCCCGCTCGATAGATTTAACGATTGTGTATCCTTGGTTTAACCGGGTAATGCATGTTACGATGCTGCTGGCGGGTTTTTTCACAATTGTGGTGTGGCGAAATATGATTTTCGAAATTAAGATTGCTTTTCCCGGCATGGTGGCGGCTATGGTATTGGCTACCGGCATGGCCTTGCGAACATTTACTATTCTGCTGTGCAGTTCGTTTACGCTGGAGCAGCAGAAGGAAACTGGACTTTATTTAATTGTAATAGGTTTTGTGTTGTTTGTGTTTATGTTGGCGATCCTTTTCAGAGAGCTTGGCCGGGCCAGAAGGAGAGGGTAGGTTTTTCTGTAACATTACGATTAACAGCGATTCGGTTACAATTTTTTTATCTTAGTAGACCTAACTCCAATCATTATGAGTAAAATAAAATTAAAAATGTTCTTTGGTTTGCTTATTGCTTTAATCTGCGGTTGCTCAAAATCAAATGTCGCACCCACTGTACCAGCTACTTGTCAAGTTGCTTCGCTAGTAGTTAGCAGTACGAATAGCACGAACAGTGCTAATTACACATTTACTTACGGGCAAGACAATAAAATACTTTCGGTCAGCTCAGGCTCCACTACCTATTCTTTTAGTTACAATCAACAAGGAAGAATTTCAACTATTAATTTAGGCCAAAAAATTTATCCTGTTCTTTATGATGGGAGCGGCCGGATTGTTTCAATAATTAATTTCTCAGGTGCTATATATGATTCAGCTATTTTCGGATATAACTCAAACAATCAACTTATTAAATACATCAGAGCACAAAACATCACTAATACACAGCCGCCAAAAATTTCTCAGTTTTTTCAATACCCCAATTTAAGCTCCAATAATTTTTCATCCATTACATTCACTTTTCCTGGGCAGACCCAACAAATTCAAGTACAAGCTCAATATGACAGTAAATCAAATTACATAACCGGATCTGGTTTAGGTGTTTTAGCTTTATACATATCGTCTGGGTACTATACTACAAACAATATCACTAAAATGACTTTTTCATCTCCCGGTTTTTCGGCTGTCAGTTCCAGTTCTTATGCTTATAACAGTAGTGGGTACCCAATAAGTATTGATCAAACGTATCAATCTTCTTCTTCCCCTACTACTACTTCGCAGACCACCCTGGTATATACCAACTGCAAGTAAAGTTGTACGTATTATGTAAAAAGCCTATCTTAACACTAACTAAACCCAAACACCTATGAAAAAAATTAAAATTCTTTTCGTCTTTCTTTTATCTACAGCGACAGTTTTAGCGCAGCAACAAAAAGGCGACTTTCAGGTACAAACCCAATTCTCGTACACTAATATGTCGGCTACAGTAGGCGGTAGTTCATTCTCTATCTCCATGGGGCAGCTTTATGGCAGTGTTAGTAAATTTGTAACGGATAAAGTAGAGGTGGGTGTTTCGCCTATTCTTTCCATTACTTCTGCCGGAAATTTTAGTAGAACTTCCCTTAAACTTTCACTTTTCTCTAACTACTCTTTTCTTACGGAAAATGCTAAGTTAGTTCCTTATGCAGGAGCTTCATTAATTATGGATACAGGCGGGATAGATATAAACACCGGGGCCGAAAAAACAACAGCCTCCTTTGGCTTACGGGGTGGCCTCCGGTATTTTGTAACGGAACGGATCAATATAGATGTGGGACCAAGCTATTATTTTGGAAGTTTTAACACCTTTATTATGAATGCCGGTTTGGGCTACTTGTTTGGCAAGCACTAAGCATGAAAATAGGCACAGTAAACCTTTGGCTTAAAGCCAAAGGTTTTTTCTTTCCTACAAAATTTATTCAGCCATGAAAAAAAAATATAATCTTATTTTATTTTCTATCGGGTTGCTCTGGCTTGGGCTATACGAAAATAGTTTGGCTCAAGATATTTATCTTTCCCCGCTGGCCAAGATAGCGGCTGGAAGTAAAAAAATTGTATCGGTAGCGTTTTCGCCCGATGGACAGTGGGTGGCAGTAGCCGATGAAAAAAACGCGGTATCATTGCGCAAGACGACCGAAGTAAATTCGGCCGTGAAACAAATTACTGTTTCGGGCGGGTTGGTCTTTCAAAGTTTTTTTGAGTTGGGCAAAAAATATTTGCTGCTCGATAAAACCGGCAAACTTTTTATTTACGATACCGATGGGTTTAAAGAAACGGAGTCCACCCCTTTTCAGCCCGGCATAAAAGAAGCTTGCCTTGATCCGTCCGGTCAATACCTTACGGCTTTCAATAAAGAAAACCAGATTGAAATTTTCGATTTAAAAGTAAACATGACATTTGCCCGGGTGCCGGGACAAGGAGGAATAAAAAATGTGGCCTTTCTGGGCTACGACCGGTTTGGCCAACAACTGGCGCTCATCTCCAACCTGGGCGATGCTTATGCGTGGAATCCACTGAATCAAAAATTTTTACGTCAGCTAAAACTGAAGAGTGGTGAGTTTGCCAACTCCAGTTCGGTAATACACTCGGCCGGAGCCAACAGCGGAGGCGACCGTTTTTTACTGGGTATGCAGGAAGTGTTCATTCCAAAAGGCGGATTTTCTGCCCCCACCAATCGCTTAGAACGCAGAAACTGGTTGCTGGCATACGATTGGGCCACCGGCCAGGAAGCCAAGCGCATTGCCACCCGCTATCGGGTAGATGGAATGGCATTTGGACCGGGGCCTGGACATGTAGCATATTACTCGGAAGACTCGCGCACTATTAACATGCTGAACTTAGATAAAGTAGAAACCAGCAGCAGCGTTTCGGTAGATGAAAAACCAACGGCCATTTCACTCTCTGGCGACAACCAGTATTTAGCCGTAGGCACTTCTAACGGAAGTATGTATTTGTATGAAGTGGTTCGCAATAATCCCACCGAAATTAAAATTACCAAACCCGGACTTAACCGAAACTATGGCGAGCAAGTGGTAAAAGAAACCTCGCTGAAAATTGAAGGCGAAATTGAAGGCAATGAAAAAGTAGCCAAAGTATTTATTAACGGAGAGGCAGCCGAGTTTGATATGGTGAAGAACTTCTCTTCGCAGGTAAACCTGGTAAAAGGGAAAAACCGGGTACGGGTAGCCATTCAAAACACACAAAATGTAACCACCGAAAAAGACTTCTACATTACCAGCGAACCCGGCAGCACTCAATCTAAAAATGCAACGCAAACTGAGAAAGGAAAACGGATGGCATTGGTAATCGGCAATGCCAATTATGCCTTTGGCAATAAATTGATAAATACGGTAAACGATGCCTCGGCCATGACCAAGGCATTAAAAGAACTGGGCTTTGATGTAATCTCTATTTTGGATGGCGATTATGAAAAAATAAAAAATGCTGTGTATGCATTTGGCGACCGCATTCAGGATGTAGATGTTTCTGTTTTTTATTATGCCGGCCACGGTTTGGAAGTGGATGGCACGAATTACCTGATCCCGGTAGATGCCAACATTCAATCGGCTTTAGATGTAAAACAAAAGGCCATTCCGCTAACGGGGGTTATCCGCACAATGGAGTTTTCTAACGATGAAGGGTTGAACATGATTATACTGGATGCTTGCCGCAACAATCCGTTTCCTACCGGGAAGCGCGGAGGCTCAGGGCTGGCACGTGTGCAAGCCCCCAGCGGCACATTAATAGCCTATGCCACCGATCCGGGTTCCACTGCCTCAGATGGAGAGGGGACAAATGGTTTATATACCGGAGAGCTGGTAAAACAACTGCAGGTATCGCAGCGGATAGAAGATATTTTTATGAACACCCGCAATGCCGTGGAAAAAAGATCGAACGGGCAACAACGACCGTGGGAAGAAGCCAGATTGAAAGGGGTTTTTTATCTGAAGTAGTTACCTCTTAAGAAACTAATACTGGTTGATTACAAGGAAATAGAAAAAACTATTTTTTTGTTTTCCCTCTAATCCTTCCTAAAAACAATGAAGCTTTGATTGCCAGATAACTACCGCTTACTTCCGTCTGTTTGATAAAATATAAATGATCAGATGCAGGATCGGTATAGAGTAGCTTAACTTGTTGAGGTTGAAAGAAATTATACTCAACCTGAAAAGTAAGATGGCGAATGTTTATACCCATTTTTGGATAGATACCCCAATAACTCAATCCATTTTCTGTATCGGTTATAACAAGATAATTTTTTGAATTGAGAACGACCGTATAGGAGTCTTGCCAAAAGCCTTGCCAATAAAGCCCCACTCCTAAACCCACAAAAAAATTAGCTCTTTTATTTTAAGCTTCGTGTAATATGAAGGATACCTTATGACATTAAAAGATGAGGAGATAATTAACCGACTGGCAGGAATACCAAATATTTCCTGTCTTGCTATTAACCGAGCACATTTGCTAAGACTAAAAGATGGCTCTAAAAAAATAAATACAGATTTCTGAGTGAACGTACTCCCTGTTCCTATATCAACTCCACCTCTTCTTTCTTGGCTGTGTGCAAGTGTTATTACTGCACTGCACACTAAAATTACCAAAAAATATTTTGGCAAAAATCCTTTCATGGCTCCTTTAAGAAACGGAGTGTTATTTAGTGACAAGCACCGGAAACAATACCGGATAAGAGCCCATTCCGTTGGGAGGCGGCACTAATTTTCCATTATAAAAAAAACTTTTTAACGATGAACCGTTCAATACAAAAGAAAGGGTGTCAGTATCTGAGTTGCTCAATCGGATATATTTGGTGCCAGCCGCACCAAACATATCGGGAGGCACATTGATTACGTACCCGGTAGGCAGATAAGGTGAGGATGAATTAGGCTCCATTCGATAGGCCTGAATAACCCCATTCCCCCATGTGCCATCCGGGTTTTTCCATAGAATGGCTAACTGGCTCAGATTAATAATGCCTGCGTTAGAGGGATCTAATAAGTCTTTACCGGTACGATCAGTATAGTGTATTACAGGGGTTGATATTGGTTTTGGCACAGGCGAACCACATGTGCACTGGCCAGCCATAAGAACAAGAAGTATCCAACTAAAAGCTTTTTGTATTTTTAAAAACATGGGAAGATTATTTATTGTGCTGTTATATAGGCTATCATCTTATCATCATGATTGAAAGCATTGTTGGAGGGCATAGAAGGGTAACTGTTTCCGCTTTTGTCAGTCCCTCCCATTTGACCATCCAGATACCATCCATTGGCCCGCCCCAGCCCCAATTACACCAGTTGCACAGAATAATTATTCTCCACCTCATTCAAAATTTCATGCACTTGCCCGGCTGTGGGCGCTTCTACCAGCAGTGTACGAAATGGTTTAAAGTCGGGCAGGTTTTTAAAATAGCTGGCATAGTGCCT
Organism: Bacteroidota bacterium; assembly: GCA_018267135.1. Taxonomy (GTDB): domain Bacteria; phylum Bacteroidota; class Bacteroidia; order Cytophagales; family Cyclobacteriaceae; genus ELB16-189. The sequence goes on along the minus strand of JAFDZA010000018.1, from coordinate 162,580 downwards.
GCGCATTTCAAACACACCCAGTTTAGGGCCTTTCCAGCGAATGGAAAAATCAAGGTGGGTGCGTACAGCAAGGATACGTTCGGTTAAGCTGGGGGGTAAAAGTTTTTCGCCTGTTGCCAGGTAGTGTTTAATTTCGCGAAACATCCACGGATAGCCGATGGCCGCACGGCCGATCATCACCCCATCTACCCCATACCGGTTTTTGTACTCCACTGTTTTTTCGGGCGTGTTGATGTCGCCATTGCCAAACACCGGGATGTGTATGCGTGGGTTTTCTTTAATTTTTCCGATGAGTTCCCAATCGGCTTCGCCTTTGTACATCTGCACACGCGTGCGCCCATGCACCGTCAGTGCCTGGATGCCGATGTCTTGCAGGCGCTCGGCTACTTCTACAATATTTTTTGTTTTTTCATCCCAGCCCAAACGTGTTTTCACGGTTACCGGAAGAGGCGTGGCTTTTACTACTTCCTCCGTCATCTTCACCATCTTGGGTATGTCTTGCAGCAGGGCGGCTCCGGCTCCGCGGCAAGCCACCGCTTTTACGGGGCAGCCGTAGTTAATGTCGATCAGGTCGGGCTGAACGGCTGTGGCAATTCGGGCCGATTCGGCCATGTGGCCTACATCTCCGCCAAACAGCTGGATGCCAATAGGTCGCTCGTATTCAAAGATGTCGAGTTTATGCTGACTTTTAGCGGCATGGCGGATGAGCCCTTCCGATGAAATAAACTCGGTGTACATCAGATCGGCTCCACCGGCTTTGCACACCGCGCGAAAAGGCGGGTCGCTCACGTCTTCCATGGGGGCGAGCAGCAGCGGGAAAGCTCCTAATTCAATTTTGCCAATCTTTACCACGTTGGTTAATTCAATGAAAACACCGTTGTTTGCGATGCAAAATTAATACTATTCAACCATAAGCTAAATGGAAGGAAGGAATGAACGGCCGGTTTGGTACACTCTGTTTATGGTATTACTGGGTGGGTTTGTGGGGGTCGTAGCAGGTTCAGCTGTAGGCATACTGGCAGGCTCGCTGCTCTATAGAGGCGATGGCAATTTTTTTCAATTGGTAAACAACCCCGATGAACATGTTTTAGTGCCGCTGCTTACCATGCAAGGCATTGTTTCTGTATTTGCCTTTTTTCTTTTCCCCTATCTCAGTTGGAAGCTGTCCAGGCGTCAATCTTTTAAGCACCTCAACCATTATCCGTTTTACAGACAGAGTATAGTATTTGTGGTGGCTATAGTGCTTTCGTTTATCGTGGTAGATTCTGTTATTATAGAATGGAACCAACATGTGCACCTCCCGGAATTTTTAAAATGGTTTGAAGACTGGGCACGCGCTTCAGAAGACCAGGCTGCCAAACTCACGAAGACGCTCACTCAATTTCATTCGGTGGGTCAGTTTATCATTGGCTTTTTGGTGATTGCCGTAGTGGCCGGATTTTGTGAAGAATTTTTATTTCGCGGGTTGTTGCAAAATGAATTATATCGCGGAACAAAAAACATTCATGTAGCCATCTGGGTAGCCGCTTTTTTATTTAGCGCGGTACACATGCAATTTTTTGGATTTGTGCCCCGCCTGTTATTGGGTGTGTTGTTTGGATATTTGTATCATTGGTCGGGAAATATTTTTGTGCCCATGCTGGCCCATGCTGTTAATAATGGATTTTCCGTGGTGATGGTTTACTTAAATCAATTGGGCATAGTAAATGTGGATATAGAAAATGAAGAGCCGGCTCCATGGCTGGCTGTTCTGTTGTTTGCCTTGCTGAGTGTAGCCTGTCTTTATTATTACAAAAAATTCCTCGACAACAAAAAAATTACTATTGCCGATGGCCGATAAAAAATTCAGCAACCTCGTTCCCCGCTTACTTACCGGCATCCTGGGTGCAACGGCAGTCATCTGGGGTGTGGCCTTCAGTTCGTGGACGTACTTTGCCGTATTCTTTTTCATCTGTCTTTTGTCTATGCTCGAGTTTTATAAACTCTCAGGGTTAGACGGGCTGGTGCCGCAAAAAACAATTGGGGTCATTAGCGGGCTGGCTGTTTTCAGTCTTTCTTTTTTTGTAGAAAACGGAATGATCAGCTATCGTTACTATTTTTTAATCTTTCCGCTGATTTCGTGTGTGTATATTATCAAGCTCTATAAACAGTCTGAACGAAAACCGTTTACCAACATAGCCATTACATTTTTAGGAATCTTCTACACGGCCGTTCCATTTGCCCTGATGAACGTGGCCGCCTTCGAAAACAAGAAATACAACTATCAGATTATTTTAGGATGCCTGCTTATTTTATGGGCGGCCGATACCGGAGCTTATTTTGCCGGAAGCTTTTTAGGCAAGCGAAAATTATTTGAGCGGATATCTCCCAAAAAATCGTGGGAAGGCTTTATAGGAGGTGCGCTGCTAGCGATGGTGTTTACCTACGGCATTTCGGTTTACTTTACTTCGTTACCGCCCTGGCAATGGCTGTGCGTGGGGTGGATTATTATTATTGGGGGTACGTATGGCGACCTGGTAGAGTCGCTGCTTAAACGCAGCATCGAAATTAAAGACAGTGGCGACAGCCTGCCGGGCCACGGAGGCTTTTTAGACCGCTTTGACGGGCTCCTGATTTCGGCCCCTTTCATCGTAGCATTTCTAGAGATTTTTTGAGTGGCGAGGTAATTTCAATCTTTTTTACTTTCTTCACTTTGTGAGAGCGTTTACCCTTGTCGAGATGTTGATGTTAAAAAGGCAGAGTCATTGTTTTTTATTAATGACATTTTTAATCGTAAGCCTTTCTCATCCGCTTCAGGCACAAAAGCAATTGGTTCTTTTTAAAAACGGAAATGCGAAAGCCCGTTTTGCCGAAGGCCAGTACATCCGGTTGGTTCTGAAAAAAGGACATCGCCATGCCGAAGGACATATTGTGGAGTTGAACGATTTTTCGATGATCACCTCCAACGATACCATTTCATTTAAAGAAATTTTGAAAATTGATATCAGGCGTCAGCACGAAAAAAGTTTTTTGAATACACTGGGTGGTTTTTCGCTTGCCCTGGGGGTTATGTACATCGGCTTAGACCGGCTTAACAATATAACAGGCTACAACAATACACCACTGAGCAGTTCGGTTTGGATGCCCTCGGCTATTTTAGCCGGCACCGGCATAACACTCATGCTGATTCACCCACACTATGCCCGTGTAAATGGAATCAATTATTTGCAAACAGTAAATTATAGTTCTCCGTTTTACCGGTAAAAGACTCGGCCCTCAGTTGTATTGTTCGGGTTTAATTTTTCTCCTTACCTTCGCAAAAATTTTTTTATGACAACCGAACAGTTGAAAGACTTGAGAGCCCGCACCGTGGCACTGAGGAGGTATCTTTGACTACGATCGCAAGATCGTAGAGATACAAGACGAAGAGCGCATTTCGCACCAACCCGATTTCTGGAACAACCCTAAGCAGGCCGAAACTTTATTGAAAAACATTCGCACTAAAAAAGTGTGGACAGACGCATACGATAAAGTGATGAAACGCCTTGAAGACTTGGAGGTGCTCAACGAATTTCATGAGGCGGGCGATGTAAGTGAAGAAGAACTTGACTACGACTACCAATCCGTGGCCGGCATTATCGAAGAGTTGGAGTTTAAGAAAATGCTGAGCAAAGAAGAAGATCAACTCAGTGCGGTGATGGAAATAAACCCGGGTGCCGGAGGCACCGAAAGTAACGACTGGGCCGATATGCTCAATCGTATGTATATTATGTGGGGCGAAAAAAACGGATACCGCGTTTCACAAATTGATTATCAGGCGGGCGAGGTGGCGGGTATAAAATCTTCTACACTTGAGTTTGAAGGGCCCTTTGCCTACGGCAAACTGAAGTCGGAAATCGGAGTGCACCGCCTGGTGCGTATTTCTCCGTTCGATTCCAACCAACGCAGGCACACTTCGTTTGCTTCCGTTTTTGTTTACCCCAAAGTAGATGACACCATCGAAATAGAAGTGAACCCGGCCGATGTAGAGATGCAAACTTCGCGTTCGGGCGGAGCCGGTGGCCAAAATGTAAATAAAGTGGAAACCAAAGTGCAACTAACACATAAGCCCACCGGTATTGTTATTGTTTGCCAGATAGAGCGCAGCCAGCACGCCAACCGCGAACGGGCCATGCAAATGCTAAAATCAAAACTATATCAGCTTGAAATGGAAAAACGCCATGCCGAACGCGATAAAATTGAGGCCGGCAAAATGAAAATTGACTTTGGTTCGCAAATCCGGAATTATGTACTGCATCCGTATAAGCTGGTGAAAGATGCACGTACCGGTGTGGAACGAACCGATGCACAAAATGTATTAGACGGAGACCTGGATGATTTTATAAAAGGTTTTTTGCTTGAAGCACAAGAGAAGACCACTTCGTAACCGGTCTGTCAATAAAAAAAATAAATTTTATTATCTTGAACGGTAAACTTTGAATGGAGCCGGTGAAGATAGAAGATACCCTGCCGATGAACATCAAGAGCTGGTCGCCCGAAGACCGGCCCCGGGAAAAATTATTGCAGAAGGGAACTTCGGCTTTGAGCGATGCCGAACTGATTGCCATTTTGTTGGGATCGGGCACCGCCCGGATGAGCGCGGTAGAAGTAGCCAAAAAAGTGCTAGCCTATGTAGATAATAATTTAGACCATCTTGCCAAGCTTTCAGTAAAAGAACTGATGAAAGCCAAAGGCATAGGCGAAGCCAAAGCCATTACCATTGTGGCCGCCCTGGAGTTAGGGCGAAGGCGCAAAGAAATTAACCCGGAAGAAAAACCGAAAATTGAAAATTCTAAAACCGCATTCGATTTAATTAAAGGCGATTTGATGGACTTGCCGCATGAAGAGTTTTGGGTGCTGCTGCTAAACAAAGCCAACCGGTTGATCAAAAAGAAAAAAATAAGCGAAGGAGGTGTAAGCGGCACTGTGGCCGATCCTAAAATAATTTTTAAGCTGGCACTGGAAGAACTGGCGTCCGGGGTGATAGTCGTGCACAACCACCCCTCGGGAAACCTCAAACCCAGCGATAGCGACATACAACTTACTAAAAAACTGAAAGAAGCCGGTAAGACACTAGAGATAGCTCTGCTCGATCACTTAATTGTAGCCGGGCATCATTATCTTAGCATGACCGATGAAGGGCTGATATAAAATCAAATTAATTTTTTTTGAAAATTGCTATTACAATAGGAGTCATCATAGTAGGAGCGATGGTTTTCTTTGTCTATTCCGCAGACGATAAACCCAATCCTCCCCTGAAGAGTACGCATGTTGCCCAACCCAAAACCATCAGACCCAAAAAAGTAGATCTGGTTTCTAATCCATTCGTTCAGCAGGCGGTAGATGAGTTTGAAAATTTTATACGCACGGAGTTAGCCAATAAGCAGGCCCCCGGAGTGGCGGTGGCGATCGTGCGCGATACCAGCATAATTCTGGTAAAAGGATATGGCTTACGCGAAGTGGGTAAACCCGATTCGGTAGATGCACAAACTGTTTTTAGGGTGGGTTCTGTTTCTAAAAGTATAACGGCCACGCTGGCGGCAGAATTAGTAAATGAAAATATTATTCATTGGGACGACCCCGTGATTAAATACTTACCCCGCTTCAAACTCAAATCGGAGCGTGCTACCCAGCAATTAAAAATTCGTCATATTCTCTCGCACACCGAAGGGCTGCCCTATCATGCGTTTACCGATATGGTGGATCGAAACGCTCCTGTAGATACGCTGATTAACTACCTTAGCACCCTCGACCTCATTGATGAGCCCGGCAAAGTGTACAGTTATCAGAATGTAGGTTTTAGCCTGATCGGTAAGGTAATTGAAGCGGCCACTCATAAATCATTTGAAGAAGTACTGACCGAAAAACTTTTCCTTCCGTTGGGAATGAAAAATGCTTCGGCTTCATTAAAAAAAATAAAAAGCAATGCCGATGTGGCCATGCCGCACCAGCTTATCCTTCCGCTCACAATTTCAAGCGCGTATTATTCGGTGGCTCCGGCCGGAGGCATTAATGCCAGCGCATTTGATCTGGCCCTTTGGTTGAAGGCATTGCTGACTTCCAACACGGTTCTTTCGGCTGGCCCTATCAATGAAATGCTGCAACCTCAGGTGCGGGCGGTAGCACGTAATTTATACTTCTGGCAATGGAAGCCCGTACGCAAATCGTACTATGCGCTGGGTTGGCGCATCGTTACCTTTCGCGATGATACCATTGCCTACCACGGTGGGTATGTTAATCATTATCGCAGCGAGGTGGCCATCAATCGAAAGAAGAAGATTGCTATTGCCGTGTTGGTGAATTCGCCCGGCCCATTAGCCGACCAGGCCATTCCCCGATTCTTCAAAATATATGATCAACATCTCGATTCAATCAACCGTTGGAAACCGAAACCCCTTGTGGTAAATAAATGAGCACTAAAAATATTTTATTTATGGCCCTGCTTGCCTTGGTGGCTACTATCATTTATTACTCGCTGAGCGGTGGACCAACTGATGCGGAGTATATTCAGACGATTCAAAAACTACGAAAAGAAAAAGATGAATTTATGCGCAGCGAAAATTCACCCTTCGGTAAAGAGCGACAAGCTGTAAAGCCCTTGTTGTATTTTCAGCCCGATGCAAAGTACCGGGTTACGGCAAAGTTGGTTCCAATTCAAAATAAAAAAATGGTGTTGCTGCCCACCAGCGATAACGTAGAGAAAAAATATTTGGAATATGCCTATGCCGAGTTTGAGGTTAACGCACAACCCGGCCGCTTATTGATTTTAGAAATAGTAGATGACGGACCATACAAAGGCACACTCTTTCTGGCTTTTGCCGATTCTACCAGTGCCCGCGAAACGTACGGAGCGGGCCGCTATCTTGATCTGAAAAAAGTACCGGGTGCTTCCACCTTCGTACTTGATTTTAATGAAGCTTATAATCCATACTGTGCGTATTCCGAAAACTATTCCTGCCCACTTCCACCTCAAGAAAATGTGTTAAAAATGGCGATCCGGGCAGGCGAGAAAAAATATCATGAATAAACAAAGGTTCTATTATTTGTTTTAAAAAATTTAGAAATCAGTTGTAACTTACTTTTTCAACGAAACACTATGTCTATTAAAATCAGAAAACAAGACGCCCTCAATTACCACACACAAGGGCAGCCCGGCAAGATTGAAGTAACCCCCACCAAGCAACTTAGCTCGCAGTTAGATCTGGCGCTGGCCTATTCGCCCGGAGTTGCCGAACCCTGCAAGGAAATTGCGGCCAACAAAGAGGATGTGTATAAATATACCAGCAAAGGAAATTTAGTGGCAGTAATCAGCAACGGCACGGCCGTGCTGGGGCTGGGCAACATCGGCCCGGAAGCAGCCAAGCCGGTGATGGAAGGCAAAGCCGTGCTTTTTAAAAAATATGCCGGCATCGATAGTTTCGATATTGAGATTAACGAAGAAGATCCCGATAAATTTATAGAAGTAGTCAAGGCTCTCGAGCCCACCTTTGGAGGTGTAAACCTGGAAGACATTAAAGCGCCCGAATGTTTTAAAATTGAAACCGTGCTGCGCGAGAAGATGAACATTCCGATTATGCATGACGACCAGCACGGCACCGCTATCATTTCCAGTGCCGCTTTGCTCAACGCCCTGCGCCTGAACGGAAAAAAAATAGAAGAGGTGATACTCGTGGTAAATGGAGCCGGGGCAGCAGCTGTTTCGTGTACCAAATTATACATTGCCCTGGGGCTGAAAAAAGAAAACCTCATCATGTGCGATAGCAAAGGGGTAATCCATAAAGACCGGGCCGGGCTCGACCCCAGTAAGTTAGAGTTTGCTACCACCCGAAAAATTTCTACCCTGCAAGAAGCCATAAAAGGAGCCGATGTTTTTGTGGGGCTTTCCGTTGCCGATATTTTAAAACCGGAAGATATTCTGGCGATGGCGAAAGACCCGATTGTGTTTGCCTTGGCCAACCCCAATCCCGAAATCGGCTACGATCTGGCCAAACAAACCCGCCCCGATATTATTATGGGTACAGGCCGCTCCGACCATCCTAACCAAATCAACAATGTACTTGGCTTTCCCTATATTTTTCGCGGAGCATTAGATGTGCGGGCTACCGAAATAAATGAAGCCATGAAGTTGGCAGCCGTTTGGGCGCTGGCCGAGCTGGCACAGGAAACCGTACCCGATATAGTATTTAAGGCGTATGGAGTAGATAAAATTCAGTTTGGAAAAGATTACCTCATCCCCAAGCCGTTAGACCCGCGATTGATTACCACCGTGGCTCCGGCCGTAGCTAAAGCCGCCATGGACTCGGGCATTGCCACGAACCCCATAAAAGATTGGGGCACTTATAATCATGATTTACTGAAACGCATCGGCATAGACCAAAAATTAACAGCCCGCATTATTGATCTGGCCAAGACTAAACCCAAGCGCATTCTGTTTGCCGAAGCCGACCATCATAAAATTTTGAAAGCCGCTCAAATTTTACAAGACGAAAAAATTGCAAAACCTATTTTACTGGGAAGCCGGGTGGAGATAGATCGCTTGGTAAAAGAACACAGCCTGGAACTGGGCGATTGTAAAATAATAGACCCACGCGAAGAAAAAGAACTGACAGAAAAATACGCAAAAGCCTATTATGAAAAACGCCAACGCAAGGGTGTAACCTACCAGGATGCCCTGCGCCAGATGCGCGACCGCAATGCGTTCGGAGCGATGATGCTGGAGTTTGGTGAGGCCGATGCGTTGGTATCGGGGTTAACCAAAGATTACTCCAAAACCATTTTGCCCTCGCTGCAAATTATTGGTATGAGCAAAAATGTAAACCGCGTGGCAGGCATGTACATCATCATGAATAAAAAGGGTACTTTCTTTTTTGCTGATTGCACCGTAAATGTGGATCCCACGGCCGATGAACTGGTGGGCATTATCGGGTTGGCTTCTCGCGGTGTTAAATTTTTTGATATAGAACCACGTGTAGCGGTGTTGTCGTATTCCAACTTCGGATCAAGCAAAGGGGCAATTCCCGAAAAGATGCACGAGGCAGTGAAATTGGCCAAACAAAAATACCCCGGCCTTATTTTAGATGGCGACATTCAAGCCAACGTAGCGTTCGATACCGAACTGCAACAAGAAGTTTATCCATTCAGCGCATTGGCTAAGCAGGGCGCCAACACATTAATCTTCCCGAACCTGGCTTCCGGAAACATTGCGTACAAATTGCTGATGGAAATTGGCGGAGCTGAAGCCATCGGACCGATTTTGCTCGGCATGAAAAAACCGGTTCATATTTTGCAACTCGGCAGCTCCATTCGCGATATCGTAAACATGGCCGCTATAGCCGTGGTAGATGCACAACTGCACGAACGAAATGAACATCTTTAGTGAAAAAACAAAGAATGGGTGAGCAGCAACCACTCATCACTTTTGTAACACAAGAATTTTTTAAAAAAAGTATTTTGCATAAACAGAATCTAACGCTCATTTACCATGATACGCTTTACCCTCATCGTTCTATGTGCCAGCGGGCTGCTTTTGGCTCAGGCACAAACCAAACCACTTACCGGCTTTACCAAAGAAAATGCTGATGCCCAGCTTAAACTGGAAGACAAGTTTGACAGCCACCTGCAGGCAAAAAACATTGACGATCTGGTGAAGCGTCTTTCGGCAAGGCCACACCACGTTGGTTCCCCGTATGGCAAAGTTAATGCCGAATACATGCGCGATCTGTTTAAAAGCTGGGGGTACGATGTGCAAATAGAAACTTTTCAGGTTCTTTTTCCCACCCCTAAAGTGCGCGTGTTGGAATTGCTCGGAGCACAAAAATTTGTAGCCAAGCTGGAAGAGCCGGCTCTGAAAGAAGATGCTACCTCCGGCCAGAAGGCGGAACAATTGCCGGTGTACAATTGCTGGTCGCCCGATGGCGATGTTACAGGCGAATTGATATTTGTGAACTACGGAGTGCCGGCCGATTATGATGAACTTGATAAACTGGGCATTGATGTGAAAGGGAAAATAGTAATTGCCAAATACGGTGGCTCATGGCGCGGCATCAAACCCAAAGTAGCGCAAGAGCATGGCGCCATTGGCTGTATTATCTATTCCGACCCCGAAGGCGATGGGTATTTTCAGGGCGATGTATATCCGAAAGGCGCATACAAAAATGAATTTGGTGTGCAGCGCGGTTCCGTACTTGATATGCCGATTTACCCGGGCGATCCCACCACACCGGGCTATGGCTCTACGGCCGATGCCAAACGCATAGACCGCAAAGAGGCGACTAACCTTTTGAAGATACCGGTCATCCCCATTTCCTATGCTGATGCCAAACCGTTGCTTCTATCGTTGGGTGGGCCGGTAGCTCCCGAACGCTGGCGTGGTGCTCTGCCTCTTACTTACCACATCGGGCCAAGCACAGCCAAGGTGCATCTTAAATTAGAATTTAACTGGGACATTAAACCGGCTTATGATGTCATCGCCAAAATAAAAGGATCCGAATACCCGGATGAGTGGGTGATTCGCGGCAACCACCATGATGCCTGGGTAAATGGTGCCAGCGACCCGATCAGCGGGCTGTCGGCCGAATTAGAAGAGGCGCGCAGCATCAGCGAGTTGGTAAAAACCGGATGGAAACCCAAACGTACAATCATCTTCTGTGCCTGGGATGCCGAAGAACCTTCGCTGATGGGCTCTACCGAGTGGGCCGAACACCATGCTGCCGAGCTTTCAGAAAAAACCGTTGCTTACATCAATACCGATGGCAGTGGCCGCGGCTTTTTTTATGCTGAAGGATCGCATACGCTGGAAACACTGGTAAATGAAATTGCCCGCGATGTGGTAGATCCGCAAACCAAGGTGAGCGTGGCCGAACGCAGAAAGTCGGCCGAGGCAGCCCGTGCGGGATCAGCCAAGGCCCGTAAAGAAATTTTAAACCGCAGATCCATGCCCATTGGCGCAATGGGGTCGGGGTCAGATTACACTCCGTTCATTCAGCACTTAGGCATTGCCTCGCTGGACTTTGGCTATGGCGGAGAAAATGGAGGAGGCGAATACCATTCCATTTACGACAGCTACGATCATTTCAAAAGATTTAAAGATCCTACCCTCGAGTATGGCGTAACATTGGCCAAAACCACCGGTCGTGCCACCCTGCGTTTGGCTAATGCCGATGTGTTGCCTTTTGATTTTAAAACATTTCAAAAAACTGTAGCCACGTATGCTGCCGAAGTAACTAACCTGATAGATAACCTGCGCGAAAGCACAGAAGTAGAAAACCAGATGATCCGCGAAAACCGCTACACACAAGCAGCCGATCCTACCCAAAAACTGACGGTTCCCGCTCCGAAAGCGAGCGTGCCATTTATCAATTTTGCCGACCTTCAGAATGCCCTCGGCCTGTTGGAAAAAAATGTAAATACTTTTACCGATTTATATGCGGCCAACCCCAAGCCCAACACCAATCTGGAAAAACTAAATCAATTGTTGTATACATCCGAACGCCTGCTGCTTTCGCAAAACGGATTGCCCCGCAGACCCTGGTATAAACACACCATTTATGCGCCCGGGTTTTATACCGGCTACGGAGTAAAAACATTGCCGGGCGTAAGAGAGGCTATTGAGCAACGAAATTTTACCGAAGCTCAGGAACAATTAGCCATCGTAACCCAAACCCTTACCTCTTTTGCTAAACAGATAGAAGCCGCTAATGCCATTTTAATGATGAGGTAAATTAGCGGTGACGCGCACGGCAATCTATATGTGATGGTGCCGGGATTGAAAAGGGTGCATTAATAAATGAGTAAGCTGCTATTTGCTGACACGCTAAAACTCAAGACTCAAAATAATAGATAACCCCACCTTCGGCAATACCTAAACCCTTGGGTGTAAGCATGAGACAAAAAAATTAAGAGGTCTGTAAGAAAAAATAATTAAGTTGACAATGAAAACGACTTTGACAATTATATTTTTTTTGAGCATCAATTTGACATCTTTTTCGCAATTCCGTCAATCAAATGTTCAAGCAGTTGAAAGTCCAAAAATAAATCATGTGACTACACCGAGTGCTGTTACATATCGACTTTTCCCGACACAAAACATGTGGACTTTTATAAAATTGAATACACGAAACGGACAAATGTGGCAAGTACAATTTGATGTGCAAGGGGATAATCGTCACGAAGTTTATTTAAACTTGATATCTCTTGTGACTTTAGACAATGAATCAAACGACAGGTTTACTCTTTATCCAACTCAAAACATGTACAACTTTATTTTACTTGACCAACAAGATGGAAAGGTATGGCAAGTTCAATGGTCAACAGAGACTAAGAACAGAATTATTGTTCCTATTGAGTAAATTGACTCATTGTGACTGGACACGTGGATAAATATAGAGGTGAAGGGCATGCAGTCAATAGTGTGTTTGCGCTATGGCCGGGCGAAGGGTAGCGGAAGATTTCTATCTTCGTTCAAACAATCAGTTTCAAGGACATGTCGCAGCAGGTCGGTCTTGGCATTCCTAACGTCATTGCCATGCACACTCTAAGCCCAAGCCACCACAAACACGAAACGAAATAATAACAAGCCATATTGTTTTTTGCCATATTGACTTGTCACTTAAAAATTGATTAATTTTCTCCCTTTATTTAAACCTATTTTTTAACCTGATGATTGCCTACCTCAAGGGAAAGCTCGTTTACAAAGAACCTACCCACGCTATTATTGAAGTGAATGGCATCGGTTACCAGGTAGGCATCTCGCTGAATACATTTTCCGAAATTAAAGACCGTGAAGAAATTAAGCTGGCCACTTACCTGCACGTGCGGGAAGACGCCCACGTGCTTTACGGCTTTGCCACCGAAGCCGAAAAACAAATGTTTCAGATGCTCATTTCAGTGAACGGGATTGGACCCAGCACCGCCTTAGTAGTGCTCAGCTATATGCCCCCGGATGAATTAAAATCGGCCATTGTGCACGAAAACTCTGCGGCTCTTCAGGCAGTGAAAGGAATTGGCGGCAAAACCGCTCAGCGCCTCATCCTTGAACTGAAGGATAAACTGAAAAAAGAAACGCTGGAAGAAGGAGCAGGAATTTCAGGTATTTCGCGCAATACCATGCGAAGCGAAGCGTTAACTGCTCTGGTTACACTAGGCATTAGCAAGGCGCAGGCCGAGCGGAGTATAGATATCCTCTTAAAGAAAACGGGAGGGGCTATAAGCCTGGAGGAGCTGGTGAAACAAGCATTAAAAACCGCCTAAATACGTTTGAGGGAATTGCAACGGAAAATACAGGCCATCGTAGGACTGGTGCTGTGCCTTTCGGCAGGCTGGCCGTTGGTTGCGCACGCACAAGATTCACTTAAGGTAAAGAAGAGAGACTCTACCCGGCTTCAGTTCCTCAACCCATACTTGCCTAACTTCCGTCTGCGCGACCGGCATGGCGACCCGTTTTCTAACCCCACCACCGCATCTCCGCTTTACCTGAAAGACCCTAAAAACCTCAATACCGAGATTACCCTCGACTCGGGGATGCGCTACAACATTTATGAAAACGTAGGCAATGTGCGCTACCGCCCCAACTCGTCTATGCCGTTTAAAGATTTCTCTCAACAGCAAGATGTATCTTTCCGTAAAAATTACTACCAAAGCAAAAGTTTGGCACTGGATGGGGAGAGTGCCGTGAGCGGGCGCAACCTGCTGCCCAAAATTTACCTGAGCCCCGTGCTAGACCGGATTTTTGGAGGAAGCTATGTAGAACTGACCCCCAAAGGAAATGTAACCCTCGACTTGGGCGGATCGTTTCAAAAAATTCAGAACCCGTCTATCCCCATTCGCCAGCAGCGCAACGGAGGGTTGGAGTTTAATCAACAAATACAGCTGAGCGTGCAAGGCAAGGTGGGAGAGAAACTCAAGATCGCCACCAACTTTGATACCAACAACTCATTCGATTTTCAGAACACCATGAAAGTGGAATACTCCGGGCTGAAAGAAGATTTATTAAAAAAACTGGAGATCGGAAATGTAAGCCTGCCGCTGAACAACAGTTTGATAAAAGGAGCGCAAAATTTATTTGGTGTGAAAGCTCAGTTGCAGTTTGGAAAACTGACGGCCACTGTTATGGCTACCACCCAGCGCGGCAAACAATCTACCATTCATATTTCGGGCAGCGGCAACGGAGTGTCGCAAGGCCGCCCGTTTGAAATCATCGCTTCCAATTATGACGACAACCGCCATTTTTTTCTGTCGCAATTCTTCCGCGATAATTTTTACCACTGGGCTACCGACATCCCCGGCCAGATATCGTCCGGGTTAAACATTACACGTATTGAAGTGTACTCCATCAACCGCCAAAACGATACGCAATCATTGCGCGATGTAGTAGCTTTTATGGATATGGGCGAAACCGATAAAATTTATCGCAAGAATGTGATCGCCCAAAAAGCGGGAAACAACACCCCGCCTGCTTACCCCAAACCTTCGTACGGCCTCGAGTCGAATACACTATACGATATGCTGACCATGCAGGGGATCAGTGCGAATAGTTCTTCGGTAGTAAACGCACTCACCTCTAAAGGGCTGAAACAAGGATATGATTTCGAGCGCTTACAAAGTGCGCGTAAACTAAGCCCAACTGAGTACACGCTCAATGCCCAACTGGGTTATGTTACCCTTCAGCGCAAGCTGCAAAATGACGAAGCCCTGGCCGTGTCGTACGAATACACTTACAATGGGCACAGTTACAAAGTGGGGCAGATGACAGAAGATTATTCGAACAGCCCCACCAATGATGTGATCTACATGAAGTTGCTCCGGCCCCGGGCTATCAACATCAAAGACAGCGTGGGAAATATTTTTCCTACCTGGAAGCTGATGATGAAAAATATTTACAATCTGGGCGTAACCAATCTTACCAAAGATGGCTTTCAGCTGCGTGTGATCTACCGTGACGACCGCACCGGTATAGACAACCCACAGTTGCAGGATGGAGATGCCCCCGTACGACAGCAGCAACTCATTTCGGTAATGGGTATGGACCGGCTCAATCCTTATGGTGATCCACAACCCGATGGCAACTTCGATTACCTCGAAGGCATTACCGTAAACTCGGCATCCGGATTGTTGATCGTGCCATTTGTAGAACCTTTTAATGACGGGCTCAAGTATCTGTTCGGCCCCAAGTTTGAATCGAACCCCGACATGAGAGCGTTCTTATTAAACAAATATTTGTACGACACGCTGTACCACACCACTCAGGCCGAAGCGGTATTAGTCAATACTAAAAATAAATTCTTCTTTACCGGAAGTTTTAGAGCCGGCACCGGCCGCGATATTATTATACAGGGCGCTTTCAGCCTTACCCATGGCTCGGTAAAAGTATATTCGGGCGGTACGCCTTTGCGCGAAGGTGTTGACTTTACGGTGGATTATACTTTCGGTAAGGTTACGATTCTAAACGAAGGGATCTTGAGCTCGGGAAAAGATCTGGATATTACGTACGAACAGCAAGATCCGTTTTCATTTCAAACACGCTCGCTGCTGGGAACCCGCCTCGATTATAAATTAAGTGATGATGTAAACATTGGCGGAACATTTTTGTATTACAACGAACGCCCGCTCATTACCCGTAACCTCATTGGCAACGAACCGGCCCGCAATTTTCAATACGGGCTGGATATCAATATGAAAAAAAACTCGCGGGTGCTTACCAAAATGGTAGATGCCCTTCCGTTTCTTCAAACCAAAGAGCCATCTACCTTTACCATGAATGCCGAGTTTGCCCAGTTGCTGCCGGGTTCGTCTAACAAAGTGCAGGGGCAGGCCACGTCATTTATTGATGACTTTGAAAATGCCGCCACGCCTTACAGTTTACTATCGCCTCAGGCCTGGAAGCTGGCTTCTACCCCACGCGAGTCAGCTTATGATCAAACCAATGGAGCAATGAACAACTTGCGCTCCGGTTATCTGCGCGCCAAGATGGCGTGGTTTCAGATAGACAATATTTTCTATGTGTCGGGTGGAAGCTCTTTTGCTCCCCCCAATATTAATTTAAACAACCACTACCAACGGCCGGTAGCACCCCGCGAAATCTTTCCCTACTTCGATAACTACGTGGGCAATTTTTATCAGCCGGTGCTGAATGTGGCCTACTTCCCCTCCGAGCGCGGTCCCTATAACTATAACCCTAACCTGAATGCCGATGCCTCCCTGCAGGCCCCCACCAATAACTGGGCAGGTATTACTACGGCCATCCGCACCAATGTTGATTTTGATGCGGCCAATATTGAATACCTTGAGTTTTGGATGATGGATCCGTTTATTGGCGGCTCGAATGGAGTCGTGCAAGATGGAGTGGTGAATACCAATAACACCACCGGAGGAAATTTAATTTTCCACCTCGGAAATGTTTCGGAAGATGTAGGCCACGACAATGAGCAGGCTTTTGAAAACGGATTGCCCACCGATGGAAACCTCAATTCAAGCAACGTTTACACCAACAGTTCGTGGGGATATATTACCAACAAACAATACGTAAATAATGCATTTGATAATTCGCCCACCTCACGGGCAAACCAAGATGTGGGGCTGGATGGATTGAGCAGCACCAAAGAAGCGACCGACCCTAAGTTTCAAAACTTTATAAGCACCGTTACTCCGGCTGCTCAGCCCATCATCCTCAAAGACCCATCGGCTGATGATTTTCAATATTACCTCGGCCCCGACTATGATAATAATAAAACCCAAATTATACAGCGCTATAAAAATTACAACGGATTAGAAAATAACTCGCCTATCGTATCGGGCACCTCAGCATATTCGGCTTCCGGCTCAACCCTGCCCGACAATGAAGACATTAATGGCGACAACACGCTGACAGATGTAGAAGACTATTACGTTTACAACATCAACCTGCGGCCTAACCAACTTCAGGTGGGCAACAAATACATCGTTGATAAAATTTCGCCTGCGGCTTTTCCCGGGGTAACCTGGTATTTATTCCGCATCCCCATCCGCAACTTCGACTCGCAAGTGGGAGAAATAAACGGATTTAAAACCATTAAATACCTGCGTATGGTTATGGCAGGATTTAGCCAGCCGGTGGTGCTGCGTATGGTAAACTTTAGATTAGTGGGGCAACGGTGGAGGCAATACACCGGAAGTCTGCTTGAATCTACCCTGATGGAAGTGCCCGAGCCGAATTACGACAACTTCACCGTATCGACCGTAAACGTAGAAGAAAATGGGCAGCCCGATAATAACAAGCCGGGCTATGTGCCTCCGTTAGCCCGCGACTATGATGTAACGTCTGTTGTGCAGCGCAGGCTAAATGAACAGTCGGTGCAGTTGTGTGTTACCGGCTTGCCCGATGGCGATGCGCGCGCTATTTACAAAAACGTAACGATGGATTTGTTTAACTACAAACGCATTAAAATGTTTATCAGTTTGCATGGCCCGCTGGTAAAGAATAATCAAACCATCGGCTTCTTGCGCATTGGCACAGACTGGGATCAGAATTATTATGAAGTACAGCTTCCATTAACTGTTACGCCCCCCAATACCAATACACAGGGTGAAGTATGGCCCGAACAAAACCAGATAGACCTGGCGCTGGATGATTTATATGCATTGAAAATCCAGCGCGACCGGGCTGCTTATCCGCTTACCGTTCCCTATCCACAATATGGCCCTCAGCTTTTAGCCGATGGCAAACACTCTATCCGCATCATGGGACGACCCGATCTGAGCCAACTGCGGATGATTATGATTGGTATTCGAAACCCGCGTGATGACGGCCGAAGTTATGATGTGTGTATGTGGGCAGACGAGTTGCGCTTGTCGGGTTTTGACCAAACACCCGGGTGGGCCGCCAACCTGGTAATGAGCGCCAAACTGGCCGACCTGGGTACGGTAACAGGCTCGTACCGGCACATAGGATTTGGCTATGGCGGGGTGCAAACAAAAATTTTTGAACGCGCCCGCTCAAATACCAATCAATTTGATATTTCGATGAACCTGAATCTCGATAAACTTTTGCCTCGCAATACCGGACTAAAAATTCCGATGTTCTTCAGTTACGAAAGTATCATCATAGATCCGAAATATGATCCGGCTAACCCCGACCTGCGGATTAATGCCGCTTTGAATGCGTACAGCACAGATGCACAACGGAAGGCATACCTGAATGAGATACGCGATATTTCCACCCGAAAAAGCATCAACTTTACGAACGTCCGGAAAATGAAAGTAAAAAAAGATGCCGTCAACCACATTTACGATATTGAAAATTTTACGTTTACGTATCTCTACACCGAAGCCAATCAGCACAATTTTAATTTGCTTCAGAACACACGCAAAAATGTGAAGGGAGCCGTGGGGTGGCAGTTTCAATCGAAGTTTAAAGGCGTGCAGCCACTGAAGAATGTAAAGTTTACGTCTTCCAAATACCTGCAGTTACTTAAAGATTTTAATTTTAACCCGGTACCTTCCAACATTTCGGTGCGGGCCGAGTTAGAACGATCGTTTAATAAAGTTGCCTATCGCAACAATAATTCTACGGCTGCCACCCAGTTGCCTAATTTTCAAAAATACTTCACCTTCAACCGGTATTATAATTTTACCTGGTCGCTCACTAAATCGCTGAAGGTAGATTACAACGCCACCGTAAATGCTATTATAGATGAACCCTATGGCGACATCAATACCAAGTGGGCCAGAGATTCTATTGTGAAGAACCTGAAAAAAATGGGGCGCATGAAATATTTTGAACAAAACATTAATGCTACCTACACACTGCCCTTCGATAAATTTCCGGCTACCAACTGGATTGGCGCAGACTATAAATATACCGTGGGCTATAACTGGCGGGCGGGCCCGCTTCAAACGGTTGACTCTTTAAAAATTGGTAACATCATTCAGAACACCCGAAACCAGGCGTTTACCGGAAAGCTGGATATTGTTAAGTTATATAACAAGATCGGTTTTTTAAAAGACATCAACTCGCCCAAACCCAAACCTCCTCCGCCTAAGAATGAAGCCGAACGTTTGAAGAGAGCAAGGGAAGATACGATACCGCATCCGCCCGAGCTGAAGTTGCTCAAGGCGATGCTGCGCCTGATTATGTCTTTGCGCAGCATAAACGGAACCTACACGGTTACGGAAGGAACGATTTTGTCGGGCTTTAATAAGACCCCTAAGTTGCTGGGCTTAGACCAATCGTGGATGGCGCCCGGCATTGGCTTTGTATTGGGAGACCAAGATCCTTTTATGGCCCAAAAGGCAGCCAACAACGGATGGATTGTACATAATAAAAAATTGACCTCTCCTTTTTCGCAAATGCAGACTAAGGATTTTAGTCTGCGTGCCAACATGGAGCCGTTTAATGATGTAAAGGTTCAATTCGATGCCAAGAAAACATCGAATGCAGCATTTCAGGAAATTTTTAGAGATACAACCGGGCAAGGTGCTTATGCCGGCTTAAATCCTTCGCGCAGCGGGTCGTATAAAATTTCATTTATTTCGGTGGCTACCGCTTTTAAGAATAACAACTCGCTCAATTCGGATGTGTTCAACCAGTTTAAAAGTAACCTCACTATTTTGCAAAACAGATTTAAAGCCTATCACAGCGATGGGTACAATGCCCAGTCGCAAGATGTATTGATCCCCGCCTTTATCTCCGCCTACTCGGGACGTTCGGCCAAAACGGTGGGCCTTTCTCCGTTTCCGGCTATCCCGTTGCCCAACTGGCGGTTAGATTATTCGGGGTTAACTAAACTGGAACCCTTTAAAAGTGTCTTTACTTCAGTATTGATTAGTCATGCCTATACCTCATCGTATATGGTGGCGAACTATTCCAACTCGTTGCTGTATAATAATTTTAGTCAGTTAAATGTTTCCAGCACGGTGGAAAGTTATAACCGCTCGTATGTGGCCAGCCAGTATAATTCTGATTCGGCCCGCCAACTGGTGCCGGTGTATATAATCAGCCAGGTGCTGATCAGTGAAACCTTTGCCCCACTCATTGGCATTAACGTGCGAACCAAAAGCAAACTAAGCTTTGCCTTTAACTACAAAACCAAGCGCGATATTTCGCTAAGTGTGGCCAATGCACAAATAACCGAAGTAAACGGAAAAGACTGGTCGGTAGAGGTGGGGTACACGAAAAACAATATGCGCTTGCCTTTTCGCGATGCCGGCCGCATCATTACCCTGAAAAACGATATTACTTTTCGACTTACCATGAGCCTGACCAGCACGGCTACCATTCAGCGAAGAATAGACCAGGGCAGCACCATTACCAATGGCAATATCAATTTCCAGTTCAGACCTAACATCAGCTATGCCGTAAACAAAAAATTGCAGATTCAATTTTACATCGAACGCACCACCAACAATCCGCTGGTTTCTAATTCGTATTACCGGGCCACTACGCGGGGCGGGTTTAAACTGATATTCCAGTTAACGCAATAGTTTTTTGCAGATATAGTTTAACTTTGAGCTCATAAATTTTCAACCAAAATACTATGAGCATCCCTGCTGAACTAAAATACACCAAAGACCATGAGTGGGTTAAAATAGAAGGCAACCAGGCCACCGTGGGTATCACTGCTTTTGCCCAGAGCGAGTTGGGCGATATTGTTTATGTAGATGTAACCACGGCCGGCCAGGAACTGAACCAGCACGATGTGTTTGGCACTGTAGAAGCCGTGAAAACCGTTTCAGATCTGTTTCTCCCCCTAAGCGGAAAAATAACGGAATTCAATAAGTCACTGGAAACTTCTCCGGAAAAGATCAATAGCGATCCGTATGCAGAAGGATGGATGATTAAAATGACCATAAAGAATGCATCGGAGGTTTCCGGTTTGCTCAGTGCCGATCAGTATAAAGAACTTATCGGTAAATAATATAGTTAAACCAAGGGAGCCTTAACATAGGTTCGCAGTTTAGACCGTAACCGGTACAAAGCCATGATTGAACTTCCCGTTATAGAAGAACCCAAAAAGCGCAAGCCCGAGTGGCTCCGGGTAAAACTGCCCGTGGGGCCGGAGTATGCCCGCGTGCGCAGGCTGGTTGATGAAAATAAATTGCACACCATTTGCGAAAGTGGCAATTGCCCCAACATGGGCGAATGCTGGGGAGCCGGCACGGCCACCTTTATGATTTTAGGAAATGTGTGTACCCGCAGTTGCACATTTTGTGCCGTAGCCACCGGCCGCCCCACCGAGTACGATACAGACGAGCCTAAACGGGTAGCCGATGCCATAAAAAAAATGGGTGTTAAACATGCGGTGATTACATCGGTAAACCGCGATGAACTGAAAGACCGGGGTGCCGAGATATGGTACCAGACAGTTGTTCAAACCAAACAAATAAGCACGGCCACCATTGAAACCTTGATACCCGATACCAAAGGAAATTGGGAAGCCCTTTACCGCATGATTAGCGGTGGGCAGGAGGTAGTAAGCCATAACATGGAAACCGTAGGCCGGCTATACCGTATGGTGAGACCGCAGGCAAAATACGAGCGCAGCCTCGAACAAATTAAACGCATACGCGAAGCCGGAAAAAGAACCAAGAGCGGAATTATGTTAGGATTGGGCGAAACAAAAGAAGAAGTATTTAAAGCGATGGACGATCTGGCAGCTAACGGATTAATGA
This sequence comes from Bacteroidota bacterium, assembly GCA_018267135.1. Lineage (GTDB taxonomy): Bacteria > Bacteroidota > Bacteroidia > Cytophagales > Cyclobacteriaceae > ELB16-189. The sequence goes on along the minus strand of JAFDZA010000018.1, from coordinate 140,920 downwards.
TCTTAACTCTGGGCCAATATTTACAACCCACTAAAATGCACCTGGAGGTGGCTGAGTTTATACACCCCGATACTTTTAAAATGTATAAGGAAGAAGGACTTAAACGCGGACTGAAATATGTTGAATCGGGTCCGCTGGTTCGGTCTTCGTACCATGCCGAACGCCACGTAAACGTGCCGATGTAATGCGGCCGAACCAGTATATTTTTATGTTTGGCCCGGAGAGGGGTTTTAGCTCAGCTGGTTTAGAGCACTACCTTGACAGGGTAGGGGTCGTGGGTTCGAACCCCACAAACCCCACACGGATAAATTTCATGATCGAATCAATTTTTTAGCCTTGGCTTTCCTTACAAAAGCAATTCGTGCCCTGTACATTTTTTGGGTGTTTCTGGTATTCACTTTTTTTATGCTGCTTTTTTTACCGGGACTTACCTTGCCTTTTTTATTTGGTAACCGGCTTAGCTGGATCGGCTATAAATTTTTGTGGATTTGGTCGCTTATTTTCAGTTGGCTTACCTTTATCCGTTACAAGTTTTATGGAAGAGAAAATTTTAAAAAAGGGAAGTCTTATATTTATGTAAGCAACCATACTTCGTTCCTGGATTTGCCCGGTATCCGGTTGTTAATTCCCGGTGAGTTTAGGCCGTTGGCCAAAAAAGAATTATTGAAGATACCTGTATTTGGCTGGATTGCCCGCGGCTCAACGGTTATTGTGGATCGGTCGAGTAGAGAGAGTAAACAAAAAAGCCTAGAACGTTTGAAAGAAACATTGGCTCATGGTATTTCGATTTTGCTGTTTGCCGAAGGCACTCAAAACCGTACGAAAGAAATTTTACAACCGTTTAAAGATGGAGCGTTCCGGCTGGCCATAGATATGCAAACCCCCTTGTTGCCAATGGTGGTAATCGGGGCGGGGAAGCTGATGCCTCCGGGCACGATTAACCTCCGGCCCGGCCGGGTACGCATTTATGTAGGGCAGGAAATTCCCGTTGCCCAATCTAGTGAGGCCAACACATTAAAACAGCGGGCTTTTGAGGAAATGAAAAAAATGATAGAAGACAACCAATGAATTATTTCAGCAGTATTGTTATCGTTTTTGTGGGGGGCGGTGTGGGGAGCATCGTTCGCTTCTTGTTGGGCAAATGGGTAAACGGCTTGCACACCCATCATTTTCCTTTTGGCACACTCACCGTAAATATAGTGGCATGCCTCGTGCTGGGGTATGTAGTTGGGTTAGCAGACCACCGCCAGTTGATTTCGCCCGCAGCCCGGTTGTTTTGGGCCGTTGGCTTTTGTGGCGGGTTTAGCACCTTTTCTACCTTCAGTGCCGAAACCTTATCATTGATGCAAAGTGGATTTCATGTATCTACCTTGATTTATATTGTATCGAGCCTGCTGTTTTGCTTGTTGGCTACCTTCGGAGGGATTTATCTGGGCGAACTTAGTTAGTGCACCGGTACATACACTACTTTTTTAGTTTCAAAATAATCTTCCCGGAAATAATTTGAGAGCACATATTCACTGTACGGCCTTTTCAGTTCGTTCATCTCATCCTCCAGTTTGCCCCCTTTTAAATATAAAATTCCGTTGTCCAGCAAATGGGTTGATGTGGGTTTAATACTTCGGTGTGTCCAGCCGTAAAATTCTTTCATCCGCGTAACGGCCCGGCTTACAATAAAATCATATTTCTGTTTTACCTGTTCGGCCCGGATTTGCTGAGCCGCTACATTTTTTAATTGCAGAGCGGCCGCCACTTCTTTTACTACCGTAATTTTTTTACCAATGGAATCGATCAGATGAAATTCTGTTTCAGGAAACAGAATGGCCAACGGTATGCCCGGAAAGCCACCACCCGTACCTACGTCCATCACCCGGGCACCCGGGTTAAAAGAAATTACTTTGGCAATTCCCAGCGAGTGCAACACATGGTTTACGTAAATATTCTCAATATCCTTTCGGGATATAACGTTGATTTTTTCATTCCACTCCCGATAGAGTTCGGCCAGAGCAGAGAATTGGCTGCGCTGCGGCTCGGAAAGCGTTTGGAAATAATGGAAAATGATGGAGGCGTTTTGCAATTCGGGTAAATTTTGATTACTTAAATTCAAAAACCAAAAATAGATGAAAGCTTCGATTCTTTTTTTGCCGGCCATTTTGTTTCTGGCGTGCGCCTCTCCTAAAAAAGAAACCTCGTTAGTAAAAACCTTTGCCCAACGCATAGATTCCATCATGGCTTCCGTACCCGATTTCAGCGGTGTGGTTTTAGTGGCCGATCACGGAAAACCCGTTTATCACCAGGCCTTTGGCTACACCCACCGGGAAACGAAACAACCCATGGATACTACAGCGGTTTTTGAGCTGGCTTCTGTTTCAAAACAGTTTACGGCCATGCTCATTGTGCTTTTACAAGAAGAACACAAACTCAGCTACGATGATAATATTGAAAAATATTTACCCGGCCTTCCCTACCATTCCATCACCATCCGGCAGTTGCTTACCCATACATCCGGGCTGCCCGATTACCAGAAATTGATGGATGAGCAATGGAACAAATCGAAAGTGGCAGGCAATGAGGATATTATTGCCTACCTGAAAAAATTCCATCCTCCGGTTTTATTTCAGCCGGGTGAAAAATATGAGTACAGCAATACAGGCTATGTGTTGCTGGCAAGCATAGCTGAGAAGGTTTCCGGAAAAAATTTTATCGAGTTTATCCACGAAAAAATAATGACTCCTTTGCAAATGCGCAATACCGACATTCGGAGTAAAATACAGAAGGAGACCATTAAAAATTTTGCATTGGGCTACCTGTATGATGAAAATAAAAAACGATTTGCACCGGCCGATTCATTCCCCTCGTCCAATTATACGATTTGGCTGGGGCATAGAAAAGGCCCGGGGCGCATAAGCTCTACGTCATCTGACTTACTAAAATGGGATAGGGCATTGAGTGCCAACACACTGGTAAGCCAAAAAACAATGAATGAAATCTTATCGCCAACAAAACTTAATGGGGATACATGGTCTAACTACGGTTTTGGCTGGATGCTGAAAACAGATTCAACGCTGGGTAAGATTGCCTATCATACAGGCGATAACCCGGGTTATAAAACTGAAATATTCCGTTGCTTAGATTGCCACAAAACCGTTATTGTTTTGTGCAACAACGCGCATCCTAAGTTTGAATCTCTTGTAAAGGGAATCGTGAAGCAATTATGAGTTCACGCATTTTATTGAAACGGATTGAGGCTTCGCAGCAGTCAATAGATCCTATTTTTTGCAACACACCTCAATTTATTTGCGAACCGTTGAGTGACTTATTGGATGTTAGCTTGGTTTTAAAGATTGAAACGATTAATCCTATCCGCTGTTTTAAAGGACGAGGGGCGGAATGGCTGACTTCTCAAGCCGACCCAACGAAAGAAATCGTCTGTGCCAGTGCCGGAAATTTTGGGCAGGCCATTGCGTATAGTGGCCGAAAGAGAAATATGAAAGTTTCCATTGTGGCCAGCAACCATGCCAACCCATTGAAGGTAGAGCGGATGAAAAGGTTAGGGGCGGAAGTGATTCTTTACGGGGATGATTTTGATAGCGCCAAAATGGAAGCAAAGAATATAGCTCAAAAAAGAAATGCTCGGTTTGTTGAAGATAGCTTAGATATTGAAACCGTGGAAGGAGCCGGAACTATTGCACTTGAACTTGTAAAGTTTATACCACCTATTGATGTACTGGTTGTGCCGCTTGGAAACGGAGCCATGATCAATGGTATGGCTACGGTGTTTAGGCACGGTTCTCCGCATACACAAATTATTGCCGTGCAGGCAGAAGGAGCACCGGCCATGGTTGAATCTTGGCAACAGAACAAAGTAATCAATTATAACACCACAAACACCATAGCCGATGGAGTGGCGGTGCGGTTGCCGGTTCCGCAAGCGCTTGAAGATATGAAAGGATTAGTTGACTGTGCGTGGCTGGTGGATGATCAATCCATTTTAGATGCGATGAAACTTCTTCATGTTCATGCCGGATTGGTAGTGGAGCCATCAGGGGCTTTAGGCTTAGCTTCGATTATTAAAAACAAAAAATTAATGAAAGGAAAAACGGTTGCCACTATTATCTGTGGGGGCAACTTAACGGAAACCCAAATTAAAAAGTGGCTTAGCGCTTAAGAAACTTGTAAAAAGCCCGGGTGTTGTTTACAGGATCATGCACCGCAATGATGTAGTACCCGATCGGTAGTTCCTTTATTTTCACCCGAATTTCATAATCGTCAACTACTTCTTGTTCTAAATCTAACAGGCTGCCGATGATGGAATGAAATTCTAATTTTGAAGTTTTAGCTAAAGGAGTTTCAAATTTTACGGTAACAAAATCTATGGCTGGATTCGGGTAAACCTGAACCGATTTTACAGGATCGGGAGGGCGCACCGATTCATCACGGCCTTGGCTAAAAGCCAACTGGCAGATGAGCAGAGAAATTGCCAAAAATGATACTTTCTTCATTTCTGTTTTTCCGTTATACGTCTTTAATAGAATTTAGATACAAGACGTAAACCAAAATTTTAATTTCTATGCAATTTAATAATAAATTTTTCGTTACGAGGCAATTTTTTTGAATGCTTTTGGAAGATAGGAGATTAAATCACCGGCAATGAGTGTGTTCATTGCCAGCTCATTAGCAGCCACATCACCGGCCAGTCCATGCCAAAAAACGCCAATTAAGGCAGCATTTATTGGCGTATAGCCCTGTGCCAGCAGTGAAAGGAGGATTCCGGTAAGTACGTCACCACTCCCCCCGGTGGCCATTCCGGGGTTGCCCGAAGAATTGAAATGAATTGTGCCATGGGGGGAAGCAATCGCACTAAAAGCCCCTTTTAATACTACAACTGATTTAATTCGGGCTGAAAATGAACGCAGCAAGGTGAGCTTTTCAAAGTCGTTTTGCCATCGCCCTGCCAATCGCTCAAACTCTTTAGGATGTGGGGTAAGAATACTGTTTTCGGGAATGAGAGATAGGAGTTCACTATTTTGTGAAAGTATGTTCAACGCATCGGCATCAATAACCATGGGTTTGCGAAAATGTTTCATGGTTGTGGCCAGTGCTTTAACGGTTTCTTCTGATGTGCCAAGACCCGGCCCAATTCCCAGGCATGTATAATCTAAAACCGGGGGCGGATCAGTAAACATCCATTCCGATTCATCTATTGACGACATGGCTTCCGGCACGGCCGATTGAAGAATGGTATAACTGCTTTTGGGAATATGAGTAGTTAACAACCCAATACCCGACCGCAATGCTGCTTGAGAGGCTAATACACACGCTCCGGTTTTTCCATAGGAGCCCGCAATTAACAGCCCATGGCCATACATTCCTTTATGAGAAAATATGTTTCTTCGTTTGAGAAGATTTTTGATACCATTCGAGGTAATAAAAAAAAAATTTGTTTCCGCCTGCGTTAAGAATTCCTGGCTTAACCCGATATCTACAATATGCAGGAAGCCGGTCCGTTTTCCATTGTTGGGGAGAAGAAGGGCGAGCTTAGGTAATTGAAAAGTAACGGTATGATCAGCAAGTACTACATCTCCGGCAGAAGGCTTGTCGGCAGCTAATCCGGAAGGGATGTCAACAGCTATTTTCAGGGCATTACTATTGTTGAGGCAGCTGATAACATCAGCATAAATTCCGTGCGGCTCGCGCGAAAGACCTGTTCCAAACAAGGCATCAATCAGCACTTGGCTGCTGTTGAATATATTTTGCCCTGCCAACTGCGTTATCTCGGTCAGTTTAATACTCGGGTCTAATCGTTTCAGGTTTATTTTAAAATCATCTGTTTCGGGGGCTTCGCCCCGCACAACCCATACTGAAACAGCGTACCCCTGCTCATTTAATAATCGGGCTATCCCCAGACCATCGCCTCCATTGTTTCCGGTGCCACAGACGATGCCTATTTTTTTACTGAGGTCTATGTGTTGTGCAAACCAATGAACAAACGCGTGGCACGCCCGCTCCATCAGATCTATGGAGGCTACCGGCTCCTGCTCGATGGTGTAGCGATCAAGTTCTTTTATTTGTGAAGCAGAAAGTATTTTGAGCATGGCTACTTCTTTCCTAGTTCTTCTTTGGCTTTTTGAATGGTGCTATAGGTAAGTTCGCGTACGTTTTTAATTTTCTCCATCTCATCTTCCAGGTACTCCCGGGCGGCCTCCCGGTTGGCAGAATCGGGCAGGGGATTGAAATGGTGCATCCAATTCATCATGGCACGATCGGCTGAGTCAAGCCCGTGAATGGCTAAGTCAATTTGCTTTTTTACGTCATCAGGCAAATCTTTGGTTTTCAGTTTTTCCTGCAGTTCTTTTTTCAAGGAATAGAGTTGTTCTACTTTAGGCATTACCTCATCATGCACATCCATTACTTGTTCATAAAGAGCCTGATTTGTGTCGGTCGATTCGGTATTCTGTTTTTCTTGATTTTTATCCGATTTTCCGCAAGCCGATAGCATGAACAGAATTAAAACAGCATGAATTGTTTTCATTTTATAGGATTGTTTAGATTCTGCAAGTTGGTATTTTTTGAGCTTAAAAGTTAATACAGCACAGGTCTCCGGTTACAAATTACATGACAGAATAAGTGTAAATAGGCTAAATTTAAAGGTTTGCAGGCTATGGTATTTGCCAGCAATTGAGGGTACGCCTGAGGAAATATCAAAAAAATCACTAAGCCCAATTATTGCATCGTTCCATAATTTAAATACCTTTGCAGTCCTTAATTTTGAAGGGTATAAAAAAATTATATAAATGCCTACCATTCAGCAACTTGTAAGGAAAGGAAGAACAAAATTGACATTTAAGTCAAAGTCTCCTGCCCTTGATTCTTCGCCCCAACGCAGGGGCGTATGCACCCGCGTGTACACCACCACACCCAAAAAACCAAATTCGGCTATGCGCAAAGTAGCCCGTGTACGCCTTACTAATGGTAAGGAAGTAAACGCCTATATTCCTGGGGAAGGCCACAACCTGCAAGAGCACTCGATTGTGCTGATACGCGGAGGCCGTGTGAAGGATTTGCCCGGTGTGCGCTACCACATTATTCGCGGGGCACTGGATACAGCCGGAGTAAACGGCAGATTACAAGGCCGATCTAAGTATGGAGCAAAACGCCCGAAAGCAGGAGCTGCTGCCAAAGCAGCTGCGGCCCCGGCCAAAGGCGGAAAAAAATAATTAAGAGCAGAGAACTATGAGAAAAGCAAAACCGAAAAAAAGATATCTCCTTCCGGATCCTAAGTTTAACGATACCTTGGTAACCAAGTTCGTAAACTATATTATGGAGCGCGGAAAGAAAAGCGTAGCCTATACCATATTCTATGATGCCATTGAGCAGGTAGAAAAAAAGGCGGGTGGCGAACCCGGCTTAGAAGTATGGAAACGTGCAATGAATAACGTTATGCCTTCGGTAGAAGTAAAAAGCCGCCGGGTAGGAGGTGCTACTTTTCAGGTACCGGTAGAAATCAGACCGGAACGCAAAATTAACCTGAGTATTAAATGGTTGATAGATTTTGCTCAAGCCCGTGGCGAAAAAACGATGAGCGATAAACTGGCAGGAGAAATAATAGCAGCCTCCAAAGGCGAAGGGGCCGCTATTAAAAAGAAAGACGACACGCACCGGATGGCAGAAGCGAACAAAGCATTTTCACACTTCAGATTCTAAAAAAGAATGGCAAGGGATTTAAAATTTACGAGGAATATAGGGATTGCTGCACACATTGATGCAGGAAAAACCACTACCACCGAGCGTATTTTGTACTATGCCGGTGTTAACCACAAAATAGGCGAGGTGCACGATGGCGCAGCCACGATGGACTGGATGGCACAAGAGCAAGAACGCGGGATTACGATTACCTCAGCCGCTACTACTGTTTTCTGGAACTACAGAAACAACAAGTATCAGGTTAATATTATTGATACCCCCGGCCACGTAGATTTTACCGTAGAGGTAAACCGTTCGTTGCGTGTGTTAGATGGGCTGGTATTTTTATTCAGTGCGGTAGATGGCGTAGAGCCTCAGTCGGAAACCAACTGGAGGTTGGCCGATAACTATAAGGTAGCCCGTATTGGTTTTGTTAATAAAATGGATCGCTCCGGGGCTGATTTCCTGGGTGTGTGCAAACAAGTAAAAGAAAAATTAGGAAGTAAGGCGGTAGCGCTTCAGTTGCCCATTGGAGCCGAAGAACATTTTAAGGGCGTGGTTGATTTGGTAAACAACCGTGGCGTAATCTGGAATGAAGAAGACAAAGGAATGACCTATAAAGTAGTTCCTATTCCGGATGAAATGAAAGAAGAAGCCTACGAATACCGCGAAAAATTGCTGGAAGCCGTAGCTGAATACGATGAAACGTTGATTGAGAAATTTTTTGATGACCCTAACTCTATTACAGAGCAGGAGATTCTTACAGCGCTTCGCAAAGCCGTAATTGATATGAAGATTGTGCCGATGGTATGCGGCTCTTCATTCAAAAACAAAGGCGTGCAAACCATGCTCGACTATGTAATGGAATTACTCCCTTCTCCGCTCGATAAGGATGTAATCATTGGAAAAAATCCCGATACAGAAGAAGATGTTGAAATCCGCCCGAACGAGAGCGAACCTTTTACCGGGTTAGCATTTAAAATCGCCACGGATCCGTTTGTAGGCCGCTTATGTTTTGTACGGGCCTACTCGGGCGTGCTGGAGTCTGGATCGTATATTCAGAATACCCGTTCCGGTCAGAAAGAACGTATCTCGAGGGTATTTCAAATGCACGCCAACAAACAAAATCAAATTGAAAGATTGCAAGCCGGAGATATTGGTGCCGTAGTTGGTTTTAAAGATATTAAGACAGGCGATACACTGTGCGATGAAAAACGCCCCGTGGTGTTAGAGTCAATGGTATTCCCTGAGCCTGTAATCGGGTATGCGATCGAACCCAAGAAGCAAGTAGATGCCGACAAACTGGGCATGGCCATCTCTAAACTGGTAGAAGAAGATCCTACGCTTCGGGTCAATACCGATCAGGAAACAGGTCAAACGATTCTTCGCGGTATGGGCGAGTTGCACCTGGAAATTATTATTGACCGGTTAAAGCGCGAATTTAAAGTAGAGATTAACCAGGGAGCACCTCAGGTTGCCTACAAAGAAGCATTAACCAAATCGGTTGAACACAAAGAAGTGTACAAGAAGCAGACCGGAGGTCGTGGTAAATTTGCCGACATTGTATTTGAACTGGCTCCACGTGAAGATGGCAAAGAAGGATTGGAATTTGTAAACGATATTGTGGGTGGTGTAATCCCTCGCGAATTTATACCGGCCGTACAAAAAGGATTTGATCAAGCAATGGTAAATGGGCCGTTGGCCGGTTACCCGATTGATTCAATGAAAGTAAGATTGTTCCATGGTTCCTACCATGATGTGGACTCCGACTCATTGTCGTTTGAATTGGCAGCACGTATTGGCTTTAAAGAAGCCGCCAAGAAATGCGGCCCTCAGTTGCTCGAGCCGATTATGGCCGTAGAAGTAATTTCGCCCGATGAATATACGGGTTCTGTAACCGGTGACTTAAACCGGAGAAGAGGGTTAATGAAAGGAATGGACACCCGTGGAGGCGCGCAGGTAATTAAAGCTGATGTACCGCTCTCTGAATTATTTGGGTATGTAACCGATTTGCGCACCATTACCTCAGGCCGGGCATCCGCCTCCTTAACTTTCTCTCATTATTCTCCGGTTCCTAAAAACTTAGCGGAGAAAGTGATTGAAGAAGTAAAAGGAGCCGTAGCAGCCAAATAAGATTTAATGATTGAATAAACATTCCCAGGCGGGGAGTAAACTAAAAACAAGATGAACCAAAAAATCAGAATCAAACTTAAATCGTACGATCACAACCTCGTAGATAAGTCGTCAGAGAAAATTGTACGGGCTGTAAAAGCTACCGGTGCGGTGGTAAGCGGGCCGATTCCGTTGCCTACCGAAAAAGAGAAATTTACGGTATTGCGTTCGCCCCACGTAAACAAAAAATCGCGCGAGCAGTTTCAACTTTGCACCTACAAACGCTTGGTTGATATCTATTCAGGCAGCCCTAAAACGGTAGATGCTTTAATGAAACTGGAATTGCCCAGCGGGGTGGATGTAGAAATTAAAGTGTAGTTTTTGGTTTTATAAAATAATAATGGGAAGCATCCTGACTTTCGGGATGCTTTTCTTTTTGACTAACTATTTTAACCTGTGTCTTTTCTCGAAAAATTTCTGGTTGTAAAAAAATCATCTCTGCCCGGAGCAGGTAAAGGGTTATTTGCTAAAGTAGATATTAAAAAAGGAGCACGAATTGTTGAATACAAAGGCGAAATAGTAACCTGGAGCCAGGTTGAGAAAATGGCAGACGACCGCAACGGGTATGTATTTTATTTTAACAACCGCTATTGCATAGATGCCTGGAAAACAAAAAAATCAGTAGCTCATTTTGCCAATGATGCATTGGGGATTGTGCGGGTGCCGGGCATTAAAAATAATGCAGAGTATGTAACGCAAAAAAAACGTTGCTTCATTGAAGCGATGCGCGCTATTCCTAAGGGCTCTGAAATTCTGGTAGGTTACGGTGGCGATTACTGGCGGGCTATCCGCTACAATGTTCGCCTGGAACAAAAAAATAATACCACGAAAACAGCCGAATTGCCCCACCATAAAGCAGCTAAACGAACGAAGGGGCTTCCTAAAAATAAGTCTTCTTTTATTGCAAAATAAACGAGTACGGAATTTCTTGTTTATAGCTGTTAAATCCAAAGAGCAAAACACGTCCTTTGTACTTGTTAAAAAAGTCAATTACTTCTTGCGGGTCTTTTATTTTTTGCCGGTTAATGTGCGTGATGGTATAATTTTCGGGTAACCCTATTCGTCTGAAAAGTCCCTCGCGCAGTTTATTAATTTTCACGCCATAATCTACCGACTCCAGATTGGCGCCTGTTACGGCATCGCTTACAATTTTTCGTTTTACAATATGGGTATCGCCCTGTTTATTTACCAATACGATATTGACGGTGCCGGGCTTGCCATTGCGAACGTACGCTATGGAAACTTTATCGCCCGGGTAGTGATAACTGAGTTCTTCTTCAAAGGCGCTTTCGCTATTGGTATCGTGGTTATCAAATTGGGTTATCACATCGCCCTCTTGTAAACCGGCATTGGCAGCCGGCCCGTTTTTATCTACCGACCGCAACAGCACCCCCTTAAATTCACTGATGGTTACATTTGGATCATACTTTTTGGCATTCTGATAATCGTATTCAATTACACTGCCTCCGAAAATTGCCTTTTGAGGGATGCCGTACCGTACAATATCATCTACTACTTTTTTGGCAATATCTACCGGCACGGCAAAGGCATAGCCGGTGTAGGTTCCTGTTTTAGACAAGATAGCGGTGTTGATGCCCACCAGTTCTCCATTTTTATTTACTAAAGCTCCGCCACTGTTTCCGGGGTTAATGGCCGCATCGGTCTGTATAAATGATTCAATCGGAAAGCGGTCGTCCACAATATTTATTCTCCGCCCTTTCGCGCTCACAATCCCCGCGGTAACCGTGGACGATAAAGAGAAGGGGTTGCCTACGGCAATGACCCACTCTCCGACTAATAATTTTTTTGAACTGCCGATGGAAATAGCCGGCAGGTTGGTTTCTTTAATTTTTAAAACCGCCAAATCGGTAGAGGGGTCGGTACCGATCAGCTCGGCCTCGTACGATTTTTTATTGTAGAGCACCTGTATTTTGTCGGCCGACTCCACCACGTGGTTATTGGTTACGATATACCCGTCTGTAGTGAAGATAACACCGGAGCCCGAACTTACCTGCGTTTGCGGCTGGTTGTTGCCAAACATCCAATCCCAATACGAATAACTGATGCCCGACTGCGAAATGCTGTTGATAAAAACCACACTGGGGGTAGCTTTAGAAGCTGCCAAACTGAAGTCCACATTCTCTGCCGGGGTAGTGGTAACTTCTGCCGTGCGGTAGGCCGGAGAAGAGAAATTAGACACCATTATTTTTTCGGGCAGTGCCAGAGCTCGTGCTTTTTGTTTTTGTATAGATGAAAAAACGAAAGCCCCGGCCAGGCCGGCTAGAAATGCAATCACTATTGTTTTCAGATAATGCATAGCGCTGAATAATTAAATGAAGATAAAAACACTCCCTGCCTGAGGGTGGTTTACCCTGCGGCCCGAAGAATACTACGGATTTTTGTTAAGTGTTGTTTTTCTTTTTAAAGGCAGCTTTAAAAGCATTTTCCAGCTCTTCGCCTGCTTTTTTTAAACTGGATTCTACTTCTTTCCAGCGTTCTTTATTTTCGGCCTCTTTCTTCAGCTTTTGGGCAGCGGCTTTTACTTCTTCGTATTTCTTCTGCAAATCACCTTCGGCCCGGCTGCCGGCATCTTTCAGTTCTTTTGCGAACTGATCCATCTTTTTGCCAAATTCCGTGAAAAATTTCTCTGCGGAACCTTCCGTTTTCTTCTCTTCCATGATTTCTATTGGTTTGTTACGAAAGATAAGACCAAATCAGCCAATAAGAAAAATACCTTTCCTGCGAAATCGCTGGTTTACCCTGCGTGCCTTTTACGGAGGGTACCGAAAACCAAAAGGGGTTGGCCGACAGCGACAATGGAGGAGCACAAGCAAGACAGTTGTACTGAGGAGGGAATATAATGTTTTTAATTAACCTGATTGTGAAGCTTATTCCCAAATGAATCCGCACGAATGGCATACAGAGGGTTTTTTGCTTGCCATTAATGCAAGTAAACCTATAGGAAAAAAACAGATGGCAACAATTATTTGCCATGTGTGATAACCGCCTTTGATGGCATGCTTAGAGCATTTAGGGCATGAAATTATAGCCATAGAGTTTATTAGAAAGTGTAAATAGATAAGAAATTAAAAGACTTGCCACAACAATAATATTAATCTTATTCGAAATAGAAAAAATGACACTCGAATTCTTTGAATAAAAATACGTCCATATACCTATTGGTATTTTTATCAATAGTCCAGTGATAAGAACGAGGCTAGCAGGGTTGTATTGAATAGCCTTATCAATTTTTAATTGCCCTATGCTAATTATAGCTCTTGTAATTCCGCAACCAGGGCAGTCAAATCCAAGAAATACTTTAAACAAACAAAAATGAGGTATATGATTAATGATTAACGGTAGCCTACTTGAGATGATAAATATCATTATTACGAGTATTGTATGAGAAATTGATACATTAAGCAGATACCTTTGGATTGGTTCACCTTTTTTTAGTAATATATTTGGAATAATTTTTATGTCCATTAATTTCTTTGACTACTTTTTTAAAAGTAAGATTATTTTTTCTGTGCAAGAATTTTATTCTATGAAACTCTACTTTAAAAAGAAATATTACCCCGGTTTACCCTGTATTAATTAGTTAGAAAACTACGTGATTTATCTTCTTCGCTTACTGAATATTTAAAAAAAAAAAACAGCGATTGGTTATACTTGATCAAGTATTGCATCATATTAAATACTACCGCAGCAGCACCACACCCCCCCTTAGTTCTTGCACGCCTTGGTCGGGGTGAAAGGTACTGACATAGCGCACCAGATAAGTGTACGTTCCGCCCGGCAGCGGGCTTCCGTTTCCGTTAAAATCGCCATGCCATTGAAACTTGCGGTCTTTCGATTCATAGACTAACTCGCCCCACCGGTTGTAGATCAGCACTTCAAAAGTATCGGTAACGAAAAAGCTAAACACCTGGAAGTAGGTGTTTACATCATGCATACTGCCCGGACGGAAAGCATTGGGTGCTGTTACCACCGGCTCGCAATCGTTTATTACATTGGTGGTGTTGGTGCCGGTACACCCAAAAGTATTGGTCAGGTTTACGGAGTAAGTGCCGGGGCTGTCGGCCGTATAGGTTCGTAACGTATAGCTTAGCGATACGGTATTTTTAAACCAATCGTAGGTTGTAAAAAAGCCCGGGTCTAACGTAACCTTGGTTGTATTGGGATTGTGATTGTCAATATCGCTGCAAATTGTGGCCTGCACCGGAAGCTGGCCTGCCGGCACGGGTGCGCGTGTAACTAAAATCGTAGCTGCAGCCCGGCAGGTACCCAGTGTAATATCTACTTCGTAAGTGCCGGCCGTAGTTTGCTGAAGGGTAGCGGCAGCCGCCCCGGCAATGGAGTTTCCGTTAAGTTTCCAGACATACGTGGGCGAAGCGGCATTGGTGGCCGAGGTGAGGGTGAAGGGCTTTCCGTCATCGCAGGCTAAGGAAGAAGTGAGCCCTGCCGTAACCGGTCCGGTTACCTGTACTGTTTTTGCCGTTGTGCTCACGGTACACCCCGAAACAGCATCTACTACCTGCAGCACAAAACTGGCTCCGTTATCGGAAGCCGTGAGCGAAACCAACTGACCGAGTTGAGTAGGTGTGGCCGACCCGTTTTCATACCACCGGTAAGTGTAGCTGCCGGCCGGTGTGGCCGTAAGGATAACCTGGTTTTGACACGGATCGCTTTGTGTAAAAGCCGGAGTGATGGGGCCATTGTAGAGCACGGTAGAAGCTTGCGTTAACTTACAGCCGCCCGAAGTTTTTACCACTACCTGATACATACCGCCTGCCGAAATATTAATGGAACTGCCCGTGGCACTTCCGCTGATGGCCGGGCCTGTCCACGCATACGAAGTAGCTCCGGCTACGCTGGCTGTGAGTGTGGCCGGGTTGGCACAAAGGCTAGGTGTAATGGTGAGCACAGGAGCTACCGGGTTTACATTTTGGTTGAAAGAATAAGTGCAACCGGCTCCGCTGTTATCCACCACTTGTATAACGTAATTGCCCGGCACGAGCGAAGTGGTATCGGTGGTAAGAGGGCCTGTTATCTGCCCGGTGCCGGCATTGGTAAATGTATATTTATAGGGAGCGGCTCCCCCGGCCGGAGTAACTTTTACCAACGAAGGATTACAGTTATTGAAAGAAGCCGAAGCGGTAAAGGTGGCATCTACCAAACCATACGCAGACGAAGCGGTGCATCCTGTAATTTGATCGGTAATGATGGCCGAATAGGTACCCGCACTTAATCCGGTAAACGGTCCTTGTGTGGCAGCCGATTGGTTTTGACCTAACTGATTGAACGACCCGCCCGAAACAAAATACGAGTAGAGGTTGGGCGAAGAAACAGAAGTAAGTGTAATGGTTCCGTTGGTGGCTCCGCATGACGTGGGGTTTGTGCCGGTCATCGTTAAGGCCGGGATGGCCACCACGGTAAATGTTTTTTGTCCGGTAGCCCGGCAGGTAGTAATCGGATCTACTACCAACACACCATACTTAAATATACCGGGTGTGGTGGTGCTTACCGATTGGGTTTGAGAGGCGCCTGCAGCCGCACCGTTAATAGTCCAGGTGTAAGCCGAGCCCGGATTGCCCGCATCAAGATTAGGCACAAAACTGTTGCGGCATATCGTTATGTCCGGACCTAAATTAACAATAGGCCGGTTGTCCACCACTATACCCAAAGCAGAAGAAGAGCAGCCGTTGGTATCGGTATTGGTAACGGTAACTTTAGTGGGTTTAAAAATACGGAGGGTATCGGTTGTGGCTCCGGTGGACCACAAGTAGGTGAGGCCGGGTGTATTGGGCAGGTTGGAATTTAATAAAACGGAAGATGAACACAGTGCTGTAACGGCAGCCAGAGAAGGCTTGGCCGGTTTCGGCCTGATCACTACTTGTTGTGTAATGGTGGTATCGAGGCCGCACCGGTTAGTAAGTCTCATTTTTACAGGATACGTTCCGGCAGAAGCATACAAATGGGTGGGCGACCCACTGGTGCTGCTGCCGCCATCGCCAAAGAACCATTGAAACTTGTCGATGGCATCGGTGGGAGTTCCTACAAACTTGGTGGAATCGCCCAGACACAATCCGGTAAAAGTAAAGGCCGGGCCGCCAAAACCAATGCCCACTTGTTGTCTGAAATTGGGAAGACCTAAGTAACTGTTTGTTCCGGCTGCCAGATTAAATCCATTCAGGTTAATACCCGAAACCTTGGTTGTGTCTTCTACTGCTTGAATGGTGCCTAAGCTGGTGCTGTTGTTAATGGCAAAATAGATTTGGCTATCGGGGGCAATTTGCAGGGCGCCTATTTCGGTTCCGGGTTCAGTATTATCTTTTAATAAATTCAAATGGCCTTTGTAGTCGAACCAATACTCGTAAATGTCGGAGCTGGCACCTCGTACTGAAATAAATAATTTTTTTCCACCGGGCGAAAACTCAACTCCATACACCTGCCCGGCCGAGTTGCTCAAAGTAATTTTGCGATAGTAGGTCAACATTCCGGTGGAGTCATTCAAATGAAAGACCTCTACCACGTTGCTGGTGCCCGGGGTAGATAATGCTACGGCTAGGTTGTTGTTTGGCCCCAGTTTCATGTAGCCTTCTGCGTTGGTGGCATTTTGAAACGAATGGGTTGACCCAATGGCGGAATAAACCGGATCGCTGATGCCTTGTGCGGTAATGCGGTAAGCCCGAAACGTATTGTTGCCATACTCGTGGGCAATGAGCCAGTCGTTATTGCCGGTAAGGCGCTCGGTACTTTTGGCAAACAGCAAAATATTTTTTTGCACTAACCCACCGGTGCCGCCATTCATTTTCAGATCGAATAATGAATAGCGCAACTCGTTGCCCGAAAAACCATTAGCCGGTTGTGTGGTAAAAATATAGTATAGCGTTTGATCGTTGGGCACCGGAATAATCAGAGCCGACTGCGAAGAGGTAGAGTCGCCACCAATCTGGGTAGCGATTACCTGATTCTTTTTATTCCACACGGTGCTGCCGTTGGTATAAAAAATAGTTTGCCCGTTTTGGTCGCACACAATGGCCGATCCGGCCGGAGCCACCATATTGCTGTTGCTTAGCGCCTTGGGCGGACTAAGGTTAAAATTAATGCCGGCTTTATTTCCAAAATACCAGATGTTCGATCGCTGTTCAGTTTTTTTGTATTGCTTCACGGTTACTCCGGCATAGGCCGAACATCCGCTGGCATCGGTTACCACTACATAATAAAATCCCGAAGAGTCCGGCTTCAGGGTGGTGCCGGTTTGCCCGTTCGACCAAACGTAGGAAACCGGATTGCCTCCACTGGTTTTTAGTTTCACCGAAAATTGAGGCATGGCGCAGGCCAACTTATTAACCGGCAACTGACAGGCGCAGGCGGTGGTATCAGAGGGCAGTGTCAGTTTCAATGAAAAAGGAGTAAGGGTAATGGGTTTGGTAAAAATCTTTTTGTTGCCCTGATAGTATCCGGTAAGAGTTACCGTATACGTTTTGGCCGTTTTAAATTTATGCACCGGGCTCCAGTCGGTTACCCGGGTAGTATCTCCAAAATCCCAGTGCAGGCTGTCGGCATTAGGAAAAACTTTAGGAAAAAAGGTGATGTTAGAATTTTGACAACTACCCGAGTTAGTAAAGGATAGTTGCAGCGAAATATTTATTTTCGGAATGAATGAGGGGAATTGCGTGCCGGTATAATTTAGAGCACCCAAGGGAAGGGGTGTTTGAACCACCCGTGTGGCAATGGTATCGGTCTTGGTAAATTTTTCTACTAAAAATGGACCGCCACTGGTAGCTTGATAGAGATGGTAAATGGCGCTGTCGGGAGCCAGTTGCAATCCCCAACTTCGGTAAATCGGAGCTGATAACACCGAAGCAATAACAGACGATCCGGCCGAAGAACTTGGGTAGTCAAACTGCAACACATCGGCATTAATTCCGGCCTCGCCCACACGCGACACATAAAGATACCGGCCTTTGTTATCCCACTGGATGTCGTAAATATTCTGATTGGTAGTAGAAGCCACGCCCGTGTTATAAAGAACCTGGTCGAGCGAGAGGGCTCCGGTAGCTTCGTTGAATAAAAGAGTCAATGCGTTAGTGCTGGCCGTTTGTGGCGAAACCGTAAGCAATTTTTTCTTTTTGAAGTACGAGAAATTAGCTACCGAAAGGCTCACCGTAGTCGGCAGCGGAGTTTGCGATTGTACGATGTTGGTAAAGGTAAACGAGCCGGCCCCGGCCGGGTTAAAACTGGTTTTGCTGATTTGGCAGGCAAAATAATTGACCGAATTATTTTGGTGGGAAATCAACCAGTAATCGGTACCGTTGGCATGTGGAATAATCATCATCCCTTCCGACCGGTTGGCCATCGCTGTGGGAATATTTTTGTAGGTAACCTTACCCAGCGGAGGAGATGGAAAAATTGAATTTCCAAACTGTGTCATATCCACTACGCTTACCGAAATATTTCCTCCGGTCGTATAGTTAGCGGTATTGGTAAAGATGAGAAACTTGGTCGAGTCGCCCGGCATTTGGCAGATCGCCACCGGCTGGTTAGCCGAGGCATTAGCTGTAAGCCCGGCTCCGTTTGTCATCAACACGTTGGTGGCATCAAACACGTTGTTACCATCCGTATAAAACCAAAGATCGGCCGTGGCCGGATCAGTGGCTACGGCACTGCCACCTGTACCAAAAGGCACGGCTTTCCCGGCTACTACGGCCGCCATATTCGTAGCCCGGTTAAACCGGATGGCATTGGCCGAGTTACCAAAATACCAATTATGCTGCGCCAGATTTTGAGCCCCTGCACTCCAGGTCAACCCGATGGCCATCATTAAAAGCCCAATCTTTTTTACTGACAGAAACCATTCTACTTCTCGCTTTGTCCTCATGTGTTTTTTCTTACCGCTGCGTTTGCTCAAATTAATTCAGGCGAATTTTATCTGTTTATTTAAACGGCCTAAGCCCACTAAATTATACAATTTGGATAAAAATATCGTTAGATAGTTTCCGAGGCCGGGAATTGTCGGTAAATGTTTTTTTTAATGTCATGAATGAACTTAATTTGCTTGGATGTGTGTAGGTAAATCTCCTGTTTGGATGTATAAAGTAAGCCTTACGTTGCTGTTGATGCTGTTTATGGGGGCCACTGTAACTGCCCAAGACCCGCAATTTTCACAATTTTATGCTGCTCCGCTTTATCTCAATCCGGCCTTTGCCGGATCGACCGGGCAGGCACGCATTGGCACCAACTACCGCAACCAATGGCCGGCCATTGATGCTAACTTTAATACCATTTCGGCTTTTGCCGATTTTTACATCGAAAGCAAAAAGAGCGGAGTGGGCTTTATTTTGAATCGCGACCGCGAAGGGTTGCTCGGCCTGCAGTCCACCAGTTTTGGGGCGATGTATTCATACGAATTAAATATCAGCAAGAAACTTTCATTTCGCCCCGGGTTTCAGGCTTCCATTTATAACCGGTCTATTAATTTCGACCGGCTGACTTTTGGCGATCAGTTTGACCCCACTACCGGCCAGGTGGTAAACCGGCAATCGGTGGAAGGATTGAACTCCGGCCAATCCAAATTTTTTCCTGATATGACAATGGGCGGGTTGTTGTATTCAAAGAATGGATGGTTTGGCGTTACGGTGGCTCACATTACACAACCCAATCAATCGCTGATGGGATCTAACGATCCGCTGCCGCGAAAAATCAGCGGTCATGCCGGATGGAAATTTTATCTGACACCCGGAGTGATGGGGCAAGGGTTTTACAATAAAGCCCGCGAGCGAAGTATTACTCCCACCATGCAGTACCGGCATCAGGGCCGGTTCGACCAGATGGATTTAGGTGTTTACTATACGTTTGAACCTTTGATTATTGGTACCTGGTACCGGGGGGTGCCATTCAAAAATGTAAATGGAATTGTGAACAACGAATCTATCGTGTTACTGATCGGCTTCACCCAAAAAGGAGATAAAAATATATTGAACATCGGGTACAGTTATGATTATACGATCTCTAAGTTAGGGCCGGCCAGCGGAGGAGCACACGAGTTTAGTATTGTATATAGCTGGAGCACGCGCGACCCGCGCAAACCTCCGCCCGATAAATTATTTATTCCCTGCCCCGATTTTTGAGAGGATCAAGTCATTTTCAGCCGCTCTTCCTCTAAATCAATCCGGTATAACTGTTGGCGGATTATTTCTTCCTCTATTTTAGGATCTTTATTGAGTGTATTCAGGTATTGTCGCTGGCTTTCGAGCATCTCTAAAAAGATTTTTTTTGTTTTTTCATTCATCCCATCCTCTTCTTCCGTTTTTAATTTCTCTTCCCAATGATGCATTAATTTTTGCAGGGAGGCATGATTGTTTCCGTTATGATATTTTTCTTTAAGGAATCGATACCCGTTTTCTCTTAATCCTTTTTTTATTTTTTGCCTCATTTCTTCTTCTCGCTCGAGGTGCGCAGAGGAGTCAAACAAACGGCTTCGCCTGATAAAATAGGGCAGTGTAAGGCCCTGCACAACCAAGGTAAGCAGGATGACAATGAACGTAATAAACAAAATCAGATTTCGGTAGGGAAACTCCGTACCGTTAGCAAGTGTTATTGGAATGGCCAAAGCGGCCGCCAACGACACAACCCCGCGCATGCCTGTCCAGCCTAAGATCAGAGGTAATAAAAACGTTCTTTTTCCTGTTTCGGGCATCACACTCCTTCGAAAAAAATAGGTGGCGAGCAAGGCAGTGTAAGAACTAATAATACGTGTAATAATTAATAGAATCGTTACCA
The DNA here is from genome assembly GCA_018267135.1 of Bacteroidota bacterium. Lineage (GTDB taxonomy): Bacteria > Bacteroidota > Bacteroidia > Cytophagales > Cyclobacteriaceae > ELB16-189. Next base: position 120,277 of record JAFDZA010000018.1, on the reverse strand, counting down.
GCAGACCATAGCCAATGGCGGTGCTTAACTGAATGCCCTTGGAGCGAAGCCCGTTTACCACTTCCGGAAGTGCCAGACCAATGAGCAAAAACACCATTCCGTTTAGTATAAATACAAAACTTTCCCAAACACTAAATCCTTTAATGCGACTTACGCTGTTTAAAAACAACAGCCTTCGGTTAGACATGAATAAACCGCCTGCCACTACCGCTAATACACCGGAGCAATGCAGTTGTTCAGCAGCCCAATACATAACGTATGGTTCTATCAGTGTAAGGGTAACGTCTGATGGGGCATCAGTCGGGAGCCACCGATGGGCTTGAACGAAAAGCCAGGCTAACAACAAACCGCTCCCCGTGCCGCCCAGAATCATCCATAAAAAACTGACGGCCGCCTCTTGCCACACAAACTGCCCCGCACCAATGGCAATTAAAGCAAACCTGAAAATGATGAGCGAAGAGGCATCGTTAAGCAAACTTTCACCTTCCAGAATGGATGAAAAAGAGGGAGGTATTTTTACAAATTTGGTAATGGCTCCGGTGCTCACCGCATCGGGCGGAGAAACAATCCCGCCCAATAAGAAACCCAATGCGAAGGTAAAGCCCGGAATGATGTAATTGGTAACGATGGCTACTGAAAAGGCAGTAAAAAAAACAACCACAAAGGCAAAGCTGCCAATGATGCGCCACCATTTTTTCATTTCTTTGAAAGAGATCATCCAGGAGGCCTCAAACAACAACGGAGGCAGGAAAATAAAAAAGATAAGATCAGGGTTAATGTGTACGCTGGGTAACCCCGGAATAAAACTGATACCCAACCCAGCCACCACGAGCAGAATAGGGTAAGCAATTTTTAATTTTGTAGCCCCCATCTCCAATAAAACAATGGCGGCTATCATGGCCAGAAGAAAAGGTAAAAGGGTATGCATTACATCGGGGTAAATATTTTTTTTGCAGTGTTAATTTACAAAACTTGGCAACGGCTCCTGTAGAGAGCGACCAAAGCCAAGAATAAAATTAAAAATGTTCTGGGTATTGGCGAAGAAGGGGGCGTTTTAAAATCGTTAGCCGAATATATATGCACAAAAGTTGATAGTAGCACAACTGTTCAATTACTTCCGTCTGTCCCTTTTTTTGCCAATACTGTGTTATAGCCAGTGGTTCTTGTCCGATGTCCTTGCAAACCATTGTCAATACTACTTTTCTCCACCCTTGTCGTGTTGAGTAATTTTTTATTTTTGAAGGGAAGGGTTTTTTAATTACTCACTTTTTAATTGTTGTTTATTGGTTTCGTGAACCGTAAACGGTTTCAATTTTTGTCAGGGTTGGAAAGGTGAAAGCTCTTCCCTATTTTTCGGGATGTGCTTTTACCTGTGCTTGGCTTACATATAAATCACTTTCACTTTAATTTCTTTGTCTTGAAACAAATCAAAACTTGCCTTTTCAAAATTTGGACGATTGGTTATTCCTATTGATGAATAGTTTGAAAAGCCAATTCCTTCTTTCGGTAAAATAAATCCTTTGTCAATTTTACCGTTTTTGTTTTCATCGTGCAAAATGTTTATAGCATATTTTCCTTTCGGGAGATTTTTAAAAATAATCTCGGCATTTCCGCTCTCAATATTTGTAGTCTGAATTTTGTAATAGTTTTTGTACTGTTCATCGGGAATTGAGCCGTCTTTGTTATATAAAGCTACTTGTAAAACACCTTTTGAGTTTCGCAAGTTTTCTACTTCAACGGTTAAGGTATGTGTATCTTGTTCTTTAGCCGTAAATGAAAGAAAGGTTATACTTACCATTAGCATTACTAAGATAGATTGTAATTCTCTCATCTATTAATGATTTTTAATTCGTAACTTTTAATTTTTAATTTCTCCTTCACTTTATCCACTACATAATATACCATTGGCACTAAATACACCGTCAAAGCCAATGAAGAAAGTAAACCTCCGATAATTACCCACGCCAATCCATTTTTCCATTCGGCTGCTGTTCCGCTGGCTAATGCTATGGGTAACATTCCTATAGCCATTGATAAAGTCGTCATTAAGATTGGTCGCATTCGTTCTTTTCCTGCGGTAATCAATGCTTCTTGGTAATGTTTTCCCTCTGCTTTTAATTGGTTGGTAAAGTCCACAATTAAGATGGAATTTTTTGTTACCAATCCCATTAGCATAATCAAGCCGAGCAAGGCAAATAAGCTCAAATTACTTAGTGATAAATTCAAGGCTAAAAACGCTCCGATAGCGGCAACAGGTATGGCAAATAGGGCAACGAAAGGATAAATATAGCTGTCGTACAAGGCTACCATAATCAAATAAATTAGTAAGAATGATATCAGCAATACCGAACCCAAAGCTCCGAAACTGTCGTTTTGCCGTTTAATATCGCTTCCCCAAGTCATTGAAATTCCATCGGGCAAAGGATTATTCTTTAGATACGTCACTACATCGTCAGCCACCGTTCCTGAAGGTCTGCCGAGTGCATCTGAAGTTAATGTAACAGCAGGTTGACGGTCTTTCCGCTCTAAAAGCGAAGGCGAATTATCTCTTTCAATAGTTGCAAACAGTGAAACTTCTATTGGAATACCCATTGGATTTGTTATGCTGAGTTGCTGCAAATCATCATAATTTTTACGGCTGAATTTATCCAACCAAATTCGTACAGGATATTCCGTTCCGTTTTCCGTTAAAGTAGCATCATCATTTCCTGTAAAAGCAGTTCTCAAATTCATTCCTACATAAGCGGTATTCAAGCCTAATCGTTGCATTTTATCTTTGTCAGGAATTATTTTAAACTCGGGACTTCCGGCTTCTACCGAAAGTCGTACATTATCTGCTCCGGGCATTTTTTCAATGACCGATTTTAAATCATTGCCTGTCTGCATTACTTGGTTTAGGTCGCTCCCACTCAATGTGATTTCTATCGGTGCAGAACGAGGAATTAAGCCTAATGCTATCATTGAAAAGTTAATGCCTGAATATTCTTTTTGTAAATCGTCTCTCAATTTTCGCATAAACTGTTCTGTCGGAATTTTCTTTAATCCCGCCATTTTTAATTCGTTATTCTTAATTTTTAATTGAATGGTAAATTCAGTTTTATTGGCAGAACCAACTCCCAAACTTCCAATGCCTGTACTTGGTCCGCCCACATTACTGAATACAGTTGAAACTTCGGGTTGCTTCAAAATATAGTTTTCTATTTTTTCGGAAACCAAATTGTTTTGCTGAATGGAAGCGCTTTTATCAAATTCTAATCCTAAACGAAATTTACCTTGGTCGCCCGTTGCAATGAGTTCTTTACCGATAATTCCTTGTTTCATCATTACAGCAGTTCCAATAAAAAGAAGCAAAACAAATGCAGTAAAGATTAGTTTATGATTTAAAACCCAATTCAGCGTTTTACCATACCAACCGATGAATTTATCCAACTGATGTTCAAACCAAAGTAAAAAATGATTGAAGAAATTGGTCGGTTGCAAATCTTCTTTTTTTCCGATGCGTGAAGCCAACCAAGGCGTTAAAGTAAAACCTACCAATAAACTGGTAAGCGTAGAAGTAATCACCACCACCGAAAACTGTTTGAGCATATCGGCAACAAAAACCTGTAAGAATAAAATCGGGAGAAACACCACCACATCAACCAATGTAATGGACAATGCCGAAAAACCGATTTCCATTCGTCCGTCCATAGAAGCCGCTCTTTTTTCCTTACCCATATCCAAATGGCGTTGGATATTTTCTAAAACTACGGTCGCATCGTCCACTAAAATACCGATGATTAAAGACATCGCCAGCAATGTCATCAGGTTGAGCGTATAACCCAACAGCCACATCACGGCAAAGGCGGTAATCAAAGAAGTAGGAATGGCAACCAACACAATCAGTGCGTTTCTGAAACTTCGCAGGAACAGCAACATTACCAAGGACACTAATATCACGGCTAAGATTAAGTCAAATACTACCGAATTTACGGCTGCAATGGTGTTATCGGTACTATCCTCCGTAATTACAAACTTCACATTTGCTTTGGCGTTTTGTTTTTCAATGGACTGAAATTTTTCTCTGATTAGTTTGGAAACATCAACGGCATTGGCATCGCCTTGTTTCTTTATCATTAAGCCAATACCGTTTTTACCGTTGTAACGGCTATACGAAGTAGTTTCTTTAATGCCGTCTGTTACTTCCGCAATATCTTTCACATAAACAGGACTGTTTGGAAAAGGCATTGCGACCTGAACATTCTGAATATCATTGATGGTATTGAATTTGCCTACTAACCGCACCGAATTGTTTTCTGTATCGGTTTGTAATTTTCCCGCAGGCAAATCAATACCCGAACGATTGACAGCTTCTACTACCTGATACAGAGAAATTTTATAGAGCTTCAATTTATCTTTGTTCACCTTGATTTGAATTTCCCGTTCTTCTCCGCCTAAAATGGTAATCTCTGCTACTCCTTTTAGTTGTTGGATTTGTGGCAGATACTCATCTTTCATTTTTTGGTAAAAGTCTGTCGGGTTTAAATTGCTGGTGGCGCTTACCGACATAATCGGCAAATCATTAGGCGAAACTTTACTCATTACGGGGCTTAAAATGTCTTTCGGCAAATCCTTTCGGATATTGTCAATGTAGCGTTGTGCATCCTGCATTGTTTTGTCCAAATCCGTTCCATATTTTAGATTGGCAATGATGATTGAAGCATTGGGCAATGATTTTGTTACCAAATAATCCACACCTTCCAAATTAGAAAGAGCATCTTCAATTTTTCGGGAAACGGAAGTTTCTACTTCGTTGGGTTCTGCTCCAGGATAAACTGTTCTTATTACCACAACAGGCTGATTGAAATCCGGCATTAATTCGTAACTCAAATTTTTATAGCCGATAATTCCCAATAGGGTAAACACGCTGAACAGTACGATAATCAGCGATGGGCGTTTGATTGATATTTCTGTGATATTCATTTTGTTCAATTAAAAATTTAAAATGATGAATTAAGAATTGCTTTGTTTTGAACTCAACAAAATGGAAGAAAGTATTTTGCACAATTCTTCTGCATCATCTAATAATGATTTTGACATATCACTTTCAAGATATTCAGTTGCAGCTAAGAGTTTTATCCAATATTTGGTTTCTCTTGCTTCTTTATAGGCAATGGACATTTTTGCAATAAAATCTTTTTTAGATTGACCTCCTGTTGCTTCTTCTATATTAGCACCAATGCTTGTCCCAGAGCGTAAAAACTGTTTCGATATAATAAACTCTTTTTTCTCTGCTTGTAGATATTTATAAGCATTCACGGTTCTTATTGCAAATGCGAAACTCTTTTGCTGTATGATATTCTCTTTCATATTCTTAATTCTTAATTGCCACATTGGCATTATCAAAAAGATTGATAAATCCGTTCGTAACGATGATGTCATTCTCATTTAAACCACTTGAAACAAACGTTTTATTACCAATGTTTTTAGAAGTTGTAATCGTTTGTAATACTGCTTTTCCGTTTTTTATGAGATACACTTTTGCAATTCCATTTTCTTCAATAATGGCAGATGTTTGAATAAGAATGTCCTGTTCTTGTTTGCTTTCAGAAAGATTTACTTTCCCAAACATTCCCGATTTGATGCTCAGGTTTTTGGTGTTTGCAACTTGAAATTGAATGGGGAAACTATTGCCCATATTGGCTTTGCTTCCTATCATTATTGTTTTGCCTGAAAGAGAAATATCAGGATAAACATCAGCATTGATTTTGTAAGTTTGATTGTTTTGGAATTGTATCAAATCATTTTCGGGAACATTGACCGTAAAGCGTAAAGTGCTTATGTCCGTAATTTGTAACAAAGGAACTCCCGGAGCTGCAAAACCGCCTTCTTCATTGAGTTTGGCTGTAACTACACCGTTAAAAGGTGCTTTAACAGAAGTTTTGCTGATTTGCTCTAACAAAGTTGCTTTTTGAACTTTTGCAGATTTCAAACCTAATCTTGTTTTTTCCAACTGTACACCTTGCACGGCATCGGCTTCCGTTAAAATGGTGTATCGCTTAACATCATCTTGCAAGCCCTCAATTTGGACTTCAACCGCTTGCAGTTGAAGTTTCAATAGAGAATTATCCAACTGAATAAGTGTTTGTCCTTTGGAAACATAATTTCCAACATCTACCAAAACCGCATTGATTTTCCCTTGTATATCTGCACTGATTTTTGTTTCCTTATTCGGCTCAAAAGTACCTGTATAGTTGCCTTCGTCTACAATATTTTGTAGTCTGATTGTATCAACACTTACCGAAATAGCTTTTTCTTTATCGTATTGATATACTCTGTTTTCAGTTGTTTTTTTGTTGCTTGCCAATTTAAAAATCACCAATCCAATTAGGGCAACTCCAACTATTATCCAAATTATCTTTTTCATATTCTTTATTTATTTTTTTACAGTGAGCTTGTCGAACTGTTAATTCGTAATTTTTAATTTTTAATTGAAGTAATTGATCCAGTCAGTTTTTTAAGTTCCAAATCTGCTTTTAGAAAGTCGATGACTGCATTCAGGTAATTTTGTTGTGCTTCACGAAGGGCGTTATCTGCTAACAAAACATCGGTAAGACTTGCAGTACCTTGTTTCTGTTGTAAAACAGTTTGCTCATAAATCGTTTTGGCTAAAGCAATTTGACTTTCGGTATTCGTGATGGTGGACTGTGCAATCGTTTTTTGACGGATGGCATTTTCAACTTCCATATCATTCTTTTCAGTAATCAATTTTGATTGTAATTCATTGTTGGTAATCTCCAATTTCTTTTGATTGATTTTTCGCTGTGTAACCGTTCCATTAAAAAGAGGGTAGCTTAGTTGTATGCCTGCAAAACCAATAGGGTAGAATTTCAAAAAATCGTGAGGCTTTTTATCATAACCAAAACCTGTTGTTCCATAAGAAGCAATTAAGTTTAGCGAAGGCAAAAATCTTGATTGGTTAAGTGTCTTTAAATCGCTATGAAGTAATTGATTTTGTTTTTGGATAATTTTTAGTTCTAATACATTTCTCGTTTTACTTTCTAAAGAAGCTTCTTGTTGAATTTCAGAAACAACAGAAATATTTTGCTCCAATGAAATTCCCATATTTAATTTCAGAGCATTCAAAACCTGAATAAGTTTGTTATTTACATTTTGTCTTTGTGTGTTGAGTTGCTCGGCTTGCAGTTTTACTTTACTCACATCAGTACCTTTTGCCAAAAGTTGGTCTTTCAAGAGTTGCATATTCTTGAGTAACTTTTCGGTATTCGCACTATTGCTGTCTAAAAAAGCCAATTGATGCACGATGATTTGAGCGTTGTAATACAGCGTAGTAATATCAAATAAAACTTGTTCTTCCGATTTTTGAAACTGCAATTCTGTAAGTTCTTTGGCAATTTGTGTGCTCTGTATCGCTCCATAAATCTGCGGATTATACAAAGGCATAGCCAACTGTACATTGGCGTTGATGTTGTGTGGAACACCGAATTGCAAATTCCTGAATTGTCCTTCGGGTGCTTGCGGATTAAGTGCATTCATCGGCATTAGCTGTGTAGGCAATTCCATAAAATACTTGTAATCGGCATTGGCAGTAACTTTCGGAATGAGATTAGCTTGTGCTTCTTTTTTCCGTTGTTCACTAATGGATATGTTATTACGGTTAATTTGCAAAGTCTTGTTATGGACTTGTGCCGTATCAATACATTGCTTTAAAGTCCAAACTTCTTGAGCTTGGGTTACATTCCAACCTGATAAAAGGATCAGGCTAAATATAAGTTTGCGAGTGTTCACTAACATAATGAGGTAAATTTTTTTATTTCTTTTTATTGATTAAAAAATAGGCAATAGCTGTAAAAACTATGGTAACACTAATTCTGAATAGCATTGCGAAAACCGTTTTTGTTTCATAGATGCCTCCGGAATTGATATGAATAAACAAGCCTATCAATGCGACAATCAAAATGATGGATGCTACCGATAAGGGTTTAAAAGTCCAATTTTTTATTTTCAAAAATCCATAAGTCGAAATAAGATAAAGTAAACTACTGATAAAATTTGCCCAAACGATAAACAAGACATAGTTGCCTTCTTTAGCTCGAATGCCAAACCAGTCAAAAATAACGGAGGAGCTTAGAAATAGGGTTAGTAAACCAAATCCAGCTAAAATAAGAGAAGATATATAGGGAATATACTTTTTCATAAGTCAACTATTTTTTTTGTTTTCAAGAACGAAACACCCAACCAAATTACAGATGCAGTCATTGACATTGCACCTATCAACACAAAAATTGGTGGTAATCCCAAATACACTTCCAATAATATCCCTACTGGCATGAGTAATCCCGCAAGAGCTAATCCGGAGATTACATTTATATGTTTCAGTTTATTTCTAAATTGAATTAATAAGTAGCCAATAAAAATATTTAAAAATGCAAATAAGTTGCCATGTACATGAGCAAGCCTTGCTTCAAAATGTTTGCCAATACTATACGATTCTACCCATTCTTTAGCATTGGGTGCAAAATCACGGAGATAAATTAAAAGGAATCCATAGAGCATAAAAAAGCCCATTGTTAGAAATCCTATAGCGATGTTATTTTTACCGTTCATAGTAATCGTATTTAGATTATTCATCTTTTATCATCGTCAGCAACATTTTAAAGCGTTCAATAGCTTTCAATGCGTGAGGAATATTTGCCGGCATGATGATGCAGTCACCTTTTTTCAAATTATGCAAATTACCTCCAATTGTTATTTCTGCTTCACCGTCCAGGATTTGAACAATGGCATCAAAAGGTGTTTTATGCTCTGATAAACCTTGCTCTTTGTCAAACGAAAACAAGGTCAGGTTTCCGCCTTTGCTTTTAGTTACCTGTTTGCTGATAACGCCTCCGTCTGTGTATTCAATTGAATTTTCAAGATTGAATATCTTTTCTTTTCCAAATGTTGCCATAGCTGTTGTTTAGTTAAAATACTGATGATATTGCTGATACGAATGTTGCAGGTGCAACACAATTTCATTTGCTTTTATTGCATCTTTTTCTTCTTCTAATGCTTTCACAATTCCCAAATGTGGGTGTAGCCATTTGTGTAGTTCATCGTGGCTTTTGCCATCCATTGTACAACTTTTTATTAGCTGGTCATTTTGCTCTTTTAATTGTTGAGCTAATGCTTTATAATCTGTCTGATTATTCTGGATATAAGAATTTACCAATTCTTCACCTTTCATCACAAAGGGTTTCATTTCTTCATTCACCAACCACTTTTCGCTATTGTTGAGTTCAATAGCTTTGGAACTCTCATCGTGTTGATGTTCTACGTGATTTTCTGTTTCCTGATGTGCGGTTGACTTTTCAGTTGAATTGTTACAACTCCATAAAACAAAACTGCTGACTACTAATACAATTACTTTTTTCATATCTCAATCATTTTTTTTCAATCATTTTTAAAATCCCCTCCAAAACTGCTTTTCCATCTTTCATCAGGTTGGATTTATGTCCCGACAATTTCCATTTCAATACGGTCATTCTCATTCCCCCAAGTATAATAGTGGTAAGCGTGGAAGCATTGATTAGCTTGCCGTATTGCCCTGCCTTTTGTCCTTTTTCAATGTTTGTATTGACATATTGGTGCATTAATTCCATTATTTCGGAAACTTTATAACTTAATCCCTCATCATAATGAAAAATACTTTCTGCAAAAATGACACTGACAATCGCAGGCTTATCAGTAAAGGTTTGCAGTTGCGATTTAAAAATATCCCTCAATTCATCTCCTGCCGTTGCATTAGGGTTTACTGGAATGTTACTGATGCGGTTTTTCATTCCGGTTATGAAATAGTTGAGCAAACCGAGCAAAATATCATTCTTGCTTTTAAAATGACGGTATAAAGCCGGTTCGGATAAACAGATATCGGCAGCCAGCGTTTTGATAGTCAGGTTTTGAATGCCGTACGCATCAATCCGAGCCGTTGCGGCTTCCATTATTTCTATTTGTCTGTCCGTGAACTTTTCCATGTTATTTATTAGCTAATCAAGTTAGTTAGTACTCACTCGCAAAGGTAAAAATAATTTTTGAATGACAGTGTTCTTTTAAAGAAAAGTTTTTGGCTACTTCAAAAGGTCATCAATAGCGTTGCCAAAATTGACTCTTTTGGTTTTGCAGAGAGTAGGTTTATGTGCCGTGAAAAACCAATTGTGCCAATGTGTGTCAGCTAAAATTGAATTAAAAAAATATGTGATGGGAAAAATAAAAAATACAGAAGGATAGGCAATGAGTGCCTGCCTGTTCGGCAGACAGGTCGGTTTACTCGTTGTATAATTGTAAAAATGGTTTACTGTCTGTCAATGTTCGGAGGGTTATCTACCATTGGCTATAATGATAAAATATTCACTACTCTTCTCCGCCTCCGTCTATTTTGCAGAAATTATCGGCTCCGATGTGCAACAGGGCATCGCCTGCGTTTACCACCGGGTTGTGGTTCAGCCCGACTACATATCCTGAAGCGGGGGCTTTTACTTGTTTTTTAAACTCGCCAAACGGATCGGTGAGCATACCTACTAATTGATCTTTATTAATGAACTCACCACACTTTACCATCGCCTGAAACAACCCGGCTGTTTGGGCGCGTGCCCAGGTGGAGCTCCAGATAATTTTATTTTCTTCTTTTGGTTCCGGTGCCCAGTCAATCATTTTTAAATATTTCATTAGCCGGAGCGTGCCGTTAATTCCTTCTTCAATAGCATGCTGATCGAACCGGATAGACTCCCCGCCTTCATATACAATAATATGTTTATCTTTTTTGGAGGCAGTGAGCCGTAAGGAGTGCGGGCGAAAAGGCGCATCAAGCGTAAAAGGGGCATGAAAGGCGTTGGCCAGTTCTACATTTATTTTTTCTTTCATAACACAGCGTACTTGCGGGTAGTTGGTGCGCATAGCGCCTCCGGTATGAAAATCAACTCCATAATCGATGGAAGGCAGCACATCGTGCGTGAAGTGGTAAGCCACGCGCGAAGCCAGCGATCCGTTTTTATTTCCCGGGAAAGAACGGTTAATGTCTTTGCCATCGGGCACCTCGCGCGAGTAGTTTAAAAAACCATAAATGTTAATAACCGGCATACAGAGTACCGTTCCCCGTTTTACACGATGATGCCCCAAGTCAATTATTCTCCGCACGATCTCCATTCCGTTAATCTCATCTCCGTGCATGCCGGCTGTAAGCGCCAGCGTAGGGCCGTCCTCTATTCCACGGTAAACATAAACCGGAGTTTCAATTTGTGTACGGGAGGGTAGCCGTGCAATATCAATGCTGATCTCTTTAAATTCGCCCGGGCGGATTTCATGATTGGCGATGGAAAGCAAACAAGCCATTTTATAAATTTTATTGTTGTTAAAATTAATCAATAAAAAAACGCCTGAGGCGATCAGGCGTTTTTTATTTCCCGTTAAGGGGACTGAAATTATTCGGTTTCCAATTTCGTTATTTTCGATTTACGGATCAGCCCACCTTCCTCGTAGATCGTTAGCATTTTTCCGTCTTCGCTAAAGAATGCCGAAGAGCCTTTCCGGGCATCGTATCTTTTGTAAGTCATGGTAGGCAGATCGTACACGGCATAATCCTGACCGGGTGTTTCCAGCGCCAGGTGGTTTCCAAAAACCAGTTGCCCGCCAATGGAAACCGGAGTAGAGAATTTATACCGGCTGGAAGCTCTCAGTTTACCGGAAGCAATGGCATGTGCGCTGACGCCTTTTTCACCAATGATAACTACCTCCTCGGCATACGGAAAAATCATGGAGGCTTCGGAAATATTATCTTCCTTCAGGGGTACTTCATAATTTTCATTTCCCGATGCTGCACCGATAGAATAGAGTGCTTTGCCAGAACAGACTATCACATTTTCATTTTCTACAAAAAGATTGGTAATACCTTTTTTCATCTTGTCAGATTCCCATAGTTGCTTGCCGGTGTTAGCATCAAAGCACTGCACGTTCATAGGCTTTACTTCAGCAATGCCTCTTGACGTAGTGGTGTTGGGCGAATTGGAAGTACCCGAAAGACCTGCGCCCACTCTGCTTTGGGTGAGGATAGCCTGTACTTCTACATTGCCGCCCACCTGTAAAATTACTTTGTCATTGCTTACATATAAGCCGGGAATGGCTCGGGCATCTTTTATTTCGGGCGATTGCCAAACCATTTTTCCGCTTTGCATGTCAAACTTTTTTATAAACTGATGTTTTTTGTCCACCATGTCAATAACATAGGCAAAGCCGCCTACAATAACCGGATCGGCTACGACACCGTAAGCACCGAATTTTTGAATTTTGGCCATGCCCAATGTGCCAAACTTGGCTTGTTTCTCGATGTAACTCATAATGGCATCCGGTGTTTCATCGTACGAAGCAGACCATTGTGGTTTACCGGTGGCATAATCAAACACGTGCATCCCTCTCATAAACAGTAACACCTTCCCGTCTTTTATTTTAAGATCAACCAGGCGCTCGTGCGTAAGTAATTTTTCTTCTACAACGCCACGGTAGGTTTGATCCCACATAATTTCCCCATTTTCAAGATTGATGCGCACGATCTGGTTTTTAAAGCCGGCTGCAGCTTTAGCAGCTAAGTTGGCCAGATTGCCAAACATCATTTTTGCGGCTACACCTGCTTCGCGCATATTAATCATGACGATGGAGCCGTCTCCGCCCAACGCATAGTCGGCTGTTACACCTTTAAATTTGTCGGTACGCCAGATCAGCTCGCCTGTGCGCATGCGGATGAGGGAAGCATCTTTTTTGGTGGTAATCAGAATGGTTTCAGCATCTTTTAAAAAGACCATGTTTTCCTGCCCGTCCACATCCTGAAATTTATCGGATACCCAAAGTAATTTGCCGGTGGCTTCTTCTATGCACACCATTTTGTCTTTGCCCACTTTGCGATCTAAAATAAAAACAAGCCCGGCTTGGCCTACGGCAAATACATCGTCCACCTTTTTTATCTGATCGGTAATTTCATTGAATTTTTTACTCCACACTACTTTTCCATCCTGATTTTGAAATAAGGTTATTTCCTTGCTGCTGGCTACATACGAAGTAGATAAGTCGGTGCTGCCGTGGGCTACAAAATTGAATTTATGATCTACTTCAAATTGGTAAAGGGTTTTCATTTCTTCCTGCCCCCAGACTGTGAGGGTGAGTAGAAAAAGAAAGAGTGACATCGGTTTTTTCATAGAGTTTGGGTTTTTAGATGATAAGAAAATTTGATACGTTGTTTTTTGGGAACGGAAATATCTTTCAGTTTAAATTGAGTCAGGGCATTCATCAATCCGTTTCGTTGGGTTACCTCCGCGATATCTGTGTGGACTAAAAACACCGTCAGGATTTCTCCTTTATGCCCGATGGTAATATCCACATCGGCATCGCCTGAGATGTTGTTTTTATCGAAAAACTGGCGCAACGATCCTTGCTCCCGGCAGGCAGCATCTAATTGCTGTTTGGCTTTGGTAATAAGGGCTTTTTGCTGTTCGTCTGACAGCGACTGAATAATAACGCTTCGAGCCGTGGTTAGGTTAGGAATACCCCAGGCTGTAAACACCAGCAAGGCTGCTATAAAAATTTTTTTTCGCATACGGATAATAATAAATAAGTGAGTGGAATTTTTTAGGGCTACTCTTCCCAGCGTTTGTTGGTAAACAGAATATGAAATTTCTTTTTGTCGTTGTTGGTTACCACTTCACCATACCAATCGTTGGTTTTCGCGATGTACAGATTGCTGCGGGTAATATTGTTTTCTGTTTTTTCATCGCCTTTAAAACGCCCGGCTTTGATAAACAGATTGATCAGTTTAAACAATGCGGGTTCAATCTTACTCAAAGCCGACAGATCGTCTGTATCATTCATATCGTATTCTATAAAGTAAATCCACAACGATGGATTTTTTTTGCTTTGAAGAATGGAGATGTAGCGGGTAAGCAACCCCTCGCGACTGTTGAAGTATTTATAGTTTTCATCTTCATACGTAATGCTGTCGGTATGAAGCGACTGAAAATCTTTTTGGGAGGCACTCAGGTGCATCATCAGCTGCATCGTTAGCCCGCTGGATTCGTCTTGCGCTGGACACAACCGGGCTAAAAAAATGAAAACTACGACTGACCAATACTTTGCCATGGGTGAATGGGTTAACTGATTCAAAGTTGGCAGAGCGAGGTCTGTGCTGAAATGCCAACGCGTGGGTATTTTACATCCGTACTGGTACGGATAGGGTTCTACCTCGGCCGGTCTTGGTTATACGATGTTGTGCTCGAAAGCAAATTTTACCAGCCCCACCAAGGTAGCGGTGTTAGTTTTACGAAAAATATTTTTGCGGTGGGTTTCAACGGTGCGTTCGCTGATGAAGAGTTTATCGGCTATTTGTTTGTTGGAAAATTCTTTTACGATCAGTTTTAGTATTTCTTGCTCGCGCTCGGTTAGCAATTCATACTTGCCTTCGTGGGTTAAACCGGCCATTAATTGGCGGGTAATTTCGGGGCTTACGTAAGGCAATCCGTTCATAATCTGACGCAAGGCATTTTTCAGGTCGGCTTGCTGAATACTTTTTAGCAGGTATCCGTCCACGCCTTCTTTCATTACCTGTTTTACCAGATGGCCTTCGTCATGCATGCTCAGAATGACTCGTTTTATATGCGGGTATTTTTCTTTTACCTGCCGGGCTAACTCCAGGCCGGTCATACCCGGCAGGGTGTAGTCGGTAAGTAAAATATCGGGCGGTTGATGTTTTATTTTTTCGAGTGCTTCGGCCGGGGTGTTTACGGCATCGGTAATCTGAAATTCCTCGTCTTGATTAAACAATGATTTTAATCCATCCAGCACAATGCGGTGGTCGTCCACTAAAATTATTTTTATTGCCATTTTATTGCCTCAATCTCATGAAAGAAATTCAGATAGTCAATTATTTTCCCATCATTACAAAAGCACCCCAGTAATAAGGGCTGTTATATTTTTTCTTTAACGAACGCTGTGCCAGGGTAAAGGCATCAGCTTTGGTTTTTCCGGCCGCCCAGTTTTGGTAGAACAAAGTCATCAGTTCTTGGGTGGCGGCATCATCTACCTTCCAGAGGCTCATCAGAATAGATTGGGCTCCGGCTGTTTGAAAAGCACGTTGCAGGCCATATACTCCTTCTCCGTTTTGTACTTCGCCCTTCCCGGTTTCGCAAGCGCTAAGTACTACCATCTCGGTGTTGTCTAAATTCAGGTTGGCGGCTTCGTAGGCAGTAAGGATGCCGTTGTCGGCATCCAGTGTAATATTGTCTTGCAGGTAGTTAGCTACACCGGTTAGCAGCAATCCGGCCCGCAGCATGGGGTCTGTGCCGGCATCGTTTTTATCGCTGAAGAAACCATGTGTGGCAATATGAAGTACTTTGGGCTGAGCTGTTTTTTTAAGCGCTCTTTCGGTGGCGTTTTCTTCGGTATAAGTTTTTACCTGCCACCGGTGCGCGGTTAAAATAGTATCTACTTTATTAATTTCTGTTTGTGTGCCGGGCAGGTCGGCTATACCGCTGCGATCCTCGTCTGAAAGGCTGGCAAAATCTACTTCGCGCTGGTGGCCAATTTTTTGTTTTACTTTTTCGCGGTTCATGAAAAATACAGGATGGCCAACCAACACAGCTGTAGCCCGGTTGAAAGTATTGTTCTTCTTTTTGAATTGCAAGATCTCTTTGGTATTGGCTACTAACGTGATGGTTTTAGCTTCCAGTAGATAATCTCCATCAGCCGTGCGAAGAGTGTTTAGGTTGATGGAATTATACACGCCATCTTGCGAAAGATAAATATGCGTTTTGTTTTTAAGGAGAGCCTGCAGAGGCCACCAGTATGACCGATACGAAAGCGTATCGGTCAGTTGTGCCGCTATGGCGTTTTTGTAATACCTCAATGCTTTGGTTTCCAGATTTTTTCCGTTAGGAAACAATACGATGGCGGGATTAGCTTTGGTTTCAGCGGTAAGCACTAAAGTGATATAGAAAACACTATCGGTAGGGTGAATGGTGTGGTGGTGTATGCGCACGATTTCCACGGCTGCTTCGTGCGGGCTTAAGGCACGCTGAATTTCCTGCCAGCGTACGTTTCGTCCTTTGTCTTTTTCTAAATCTTCGGCTGAGATATTCAGGTCTTTTTCAGTGGTGCTTACTAAATTTTCCAGCGAATCTATGGTTGGTTTTTTTATTTTCAGCTCTTCGGCCGGGAGCAGGTATAACTGAGCCAGTTCATTGCGTTGTTTTAACCATTGGTAGTAGTGTGTTATCATGACGGAGTCGCCACTGGTAAGAATCCGTTTTTTAATTTTGTTGGAGGCACTTAGTAAAATACCCTTGGTGGCCAGCTGCACATTGTAGAGATCGTGCAGTAAAAGCGGGTTTTGTTTTTGTTGCCGGGCTGCAAACGACTGAAAATATTCCATAAAAAACCGGTTGGCTTTCCAGAACTGTGCCTTTTGGTTATCGCTGAGAAAATAAAAGTTACGTTCGATGTATGCTTTCCGGCTGTTCATGGCATTTTTAAAATATTTTTCTGCTAATGCCGGCCTGCCGGTGGCCTGATATAACTTGCCCTGATTGAGGTGAATATAATCTAACCCTTCGGTGCTTCCATTTTGGATATCAATCTGCTCGGCCTCATTTAAATATTTTTCAGCTAAAGCAAAATCTTCTCCCTCCATACAGGCTACGGCCAGGTTTTGCAGATCGGTAGCATAAAGGGTTGTACGGGTCTGCCCTGTTATTTTTCGCTGGTCAACACAGAATTGAAATTGTTTCCGTGCCTCGTCATACTTCCCTGTTTTAATGGCCGCCCGCCCCAGATCGGTGTGGGCTTTTAATACCAGCCAGTGGGTAGAGGCAAATTGCTCTTCGGCCATGGCGAGCGCCCGGGCCGCCACCGCTTCTGTCGAATCATACTGCCCAAGCCCGTAATGCAAACTCGATTTAGTAATTAAATTTTGTATATAACGCTCTTCTTTTCTCCAATACTTTGCAATGAGGGGCAATAGTGAATGGATGTGGCGAAGGGCCACATCGTACTGCCCGAAGCGTTCGTAAAACGAGACTAACTGCTCTACCGATCCGATGTAACTGCCAAAACGGTTTTGAATATTTTTTTTATAAATATCCACAGCCGATAATAATAATTCTTCTGCTTCTTTAAACTGATCGGTATTACTTTTTGCTTTGGAGAGACTGACTAAAAAATTGGCGTAATCAAACGATTCCGCCCCGATGTGAGTGCGAGCCAGTTGGCGTGCTTCTTCCAGATAACGGGTAGCGATGAAGTACTTCTGCTGATCCAGATAAAATTCACCTACTTTCTTTAGCCGCCAGGCATAGTTTTCTTCTTTGCGGCCATATATGGGCAGGCTGAGTTTTATTGATTCGGCATATAATTTTTCGGCTTGCTGCGGGTTATTCAGATTGGTATAGACATTGGCTAAATCATCGAGTGCCTTTACATACGAAACCGATATTTTACCTTTTAGTTTTATAATTTGGTTGACATACTGCGAGTAATACTCCAGCGCCTTTTTATATTGGCCGCTTTGGTTATACACGCTGCCAAGCGATTGGGTAGAGTAAGCGTATTTCAGGTTGTCTCTTCCCATGGTTTTGGCAATCAGTTCGCGGGCTTCTTTATAATATTTTTCGGCTTCGCTATAACGCAAATCTTTTTTAAGAACAGAAGCCAGATTTTCTATCTGAACGATCGTGGTAATATTCTCTTCACCCAATAAAGCTTTGCCGGCTTCGGCCGACTGGCGCATATACTGCTCGGCTTTTTCGAATTGATTAAGCCGATCGTACGTACTGCCCAGATTTGAAAGAGCGGTAATATATAAAACCGGCTTTTGTTTTTTCAGGCTGTCGGCCAGATGCAGGGCTTTTTCATAAACAGGAATAGATTGCTGGTAGTAATCCTGAAAAAAATAGATATCGCCCAGTGTGCTGAGGTTGTCTATATAATTTTCGGTTTTCCCTTCGGCTTCGGAAGTAAGGTTTATATTTTTCTCAACTATTTTTTTAGCTTCGGCATAGCGCCCCCATTCAACATAAAATGCCGCGAGCGATTGTAGCATCTTTCGATATTTCCATCCTTCATTAGAAATTTGGCGGGCTAATTCTACCGCTTGTAACAAATATTTTTCGGCCAGCGGTGTATCTTTGGTATCCACCATGGGGAGGATAATACTCAGCGCCTGTAAGGCATCTACATACTGGTTGGTTTGGATAAGCCGTTGTGCTTCGAGTAATGATTTTTCTTGCTGCCATAATTGTTTGGCCCGGGTATAATCATATAACTTAAAATACGCTTCGGCCAGCCCATCTAGTGCTTTAGCATAACTTATGGTGGTTTGTAATTCGCCTTTTTCGGCCACTGCCATCATGTGAGAAAATACCAGACGGGCACTATCGGTTTTGTTCATTTCCAAATAGATATTCCCCAACAGATTGAGATTGTCGAGGTATTCTAAAACGAACCTATCCATTTGTGCACTCAGTATAGAGATGGCTTTTTTGGCCCAGGCAAAGGCGTGAGTGCGATCGTACATACTTCGATAAGCACCGGCTATTTTATATTGCGCCATCCCACAATAAAAATCGTTGCTTAAGTTTACCGAATCGGCATATGCCAGAAGCGATTGATACGTGCGAATACCTTTTTCATACTCGCCTGTTTCTTCTGCATAAAGATTACCGAGTTTAAGGATGAGATAAAGTGTATTTTTAGGAATTGCTTTTTCTGATTTTTTCCGGGCGTGCAGAAGTTGCAGCAGGTAAGTTTCTTTTTGCCGGAGATCCATCTGGTTGGCTAAATTTTCCAAATGGGCAAGATTCCGGTTGTCGCCCCATTTTTCATACAGCGAATCAAGACTGTGCAGCAGCGAAATGGCTTCGGATGCACGCCCTAGATCACTGAGGATTAAAGCCTGGTTGTTAATGGCCGAGGCATAATCGTATTGGTTGTCGCCTTTAATTTTTTTCAGATTGTTCAGGTAGATATCGTATTGCCGAAATGCTTGTTCGTATTTTTTGTCGGCTGCCAAAATGTAGGCTTTCCAAAAAATAAGATCATTGTTTTTTCTTTTGTCGGGGGCATAGTATTTTTTTATTTCGCTCAGCCGTTTCAGTTTCTGCCAGGCTTTGTTGGTTATGCGGGTATCAGCTAATACTTTAATACTATCGGCCACATTGGAAAAAGATTCATCATAGCCGTAGATGTAATGCAAGCGGTATGGATCTGAGGTGGGAAACACCCACCAGCCATGCGGTTGGCTGTTCACATACTTTCCTTCCGATTCCTTTTTCCCGGTAAGCGAATCATAAAATACCCAGACTCCCTCACGTTTGCCCACGTGCATATTTCCTTCCCCTTTCAAGAGGCCATGAGTAAAATATATTTTTTTGTTCCCTTCTTCTTTCCCCAACACCCCGGTGCTTTCAGCACGCCTGTTTCCGTTTGTGTAATAAGATATTGATCGGCCGTTCCATTTTCCATCGGTATATTGCTTGGATGAATTTAACTGGCCATTGGAAAAATACCAGCGCCACTCTCCATTTCGTATTCCATTGGTGTGCGAGCCGGAGGTTTTTATTTTTCCATCTTCATAGTATTCGGTAAAATTTCCATGCAAGTTTCCTTGCAGGAATATTTTCTGTTCTCGTAAGTTCCCGTTTTCATAGTAAGCCGTGTAATCTCCGGTTTGCTTTCCGTTTAGGTATTCTTTTTGGTCTTCTTTTTTTCCATTGGCAAAGTAGTTTGCAGTGGGGCCGTTTAGGCTGCCCAGCGAAAAGGTTTCTTCGGTTTCCAGGCTTCCGTCTAGACGGTAGTATTTCCAAGGGCCGTCTTTCTTGTTGTTGATGTAACACCCCTCCGAACTCTTATTTCCGTTTTCATGATAAAAAACCCATTGGCCTTCTAAACTGTCAGCTATGTAATGGCCACGTTTTTCTAACTGACCGTTTTCATAATATTTTTCTAACAGCCCTTGCCACCAATCATTTTGGCAGGTAGATTTTAATTTTATTTTTCCACTCGGGTAATATTCGGTATACGAGCCATCCAGCTTGTCGTTTTTTCGCTCGGCCATAAACTTCAGATTACCATCGGTATAATACGATTTCCAAAGACCGGTGCGTATTCCGTTTTCATAAGAACCGGTATGACTCAGGTTTCCGTTGTCGAAATAAAAAAACCAGATGCCCGATTTTTCGTTATCGGCATAGCTGCCCTGCGTTTCTATTTTCCCGTTTTCAAAATATGTTTCGGCCGGCCCTTGAAATTGTGCATTATGAAACCGTTCATGGCTTTTAAGCTGGCCGCTTTCATAAAACTCATCCCACCAGCCTTCCGTTTTGTTGTTCACTTTATAGCCTGAGCGTTGAATTTTTCCCGAAGGGAAAAACACTAGCACGTTGCCGCTTACCCGGTTTTGACGGTATTTTACTTCGGTTAGTTTTACGCCTTCGGGCGAGTAGCTGGTCCAGGTGCCTTCGGCACTATCGGCTTGAAAAAAACCATCCCTTACCAAGGTGCCGTTGGGGGCGTATTCTTTATAAAAGCCGTCTTTCTTTCCGGCCTTCGAAAGATAGTAATGCGATTTTTTTCCGTTCTCAAAAAAATAGCTCACTTCCCCATCCGTAATAATAGGTTGTAAAGAGAGGAGGTACCCTTCCCACTGCTTCACACCCGACCGGTAGAAATCGCGCACTTTGCCCGAGGGCTTCCCATTTTCAAATCGTACCAGCCGATAGTAAAAGGCAGAGTCAGGATCTTTTACTTCCTTTTGAAAAGTGCTGTCGTATAAAATAGTCCAATGCCCGGTACGCTGGCTGTTGGCATCGTACGCATTGGGTGAAACAGGAAACGACTGTGAAAAAGCGGGTATACCTATTCCTCCTATAAGGACCAGGCCACCCGCTTTTATCAACCAAGCCAACGTAAAACAACGAATTGAAATCATTTATTTTTATAAAACCATTAACAAAAGCAAATTTGCCCGAAAGGAAGATGCCATACAATCCGTGCTGGTACGGATAAAAAATGCGTGGAGCGAGGTAGGATCAGCCATTCTTTTTTTAGTCATTTTTGAAAAAAATTAAATATATGAAATACCTGTTTTTTTTAGGATCGTTGGCAATCTCCTCTTTTGTTTTTGGACAACAGACCGAAACATTTGACGACAACCGCAACGGATGGGAAGATCAGGGCGAAAACTTTACTCTTCAGGTACAATCGGGCAAGCTCATCCTTACTACTTTAAAAAAAGGAACGGGAAGATACTTTCACATTCCGTGGTATTTCGACAAAGAAAAAAGCTTTGTGTTAGAAGCTTCGTTTACACAGCGCAGCGGCTCTGATAATAATGGGTTTGGCTTGTATTGGGGAAGATTGAAAGATAAGGCTTCCGAATTTATTGTTTCCAGCAATGGGCACTATCAAATAGGAGATAACTCTACCAATAAATGGGAAAAAACAAAATGGGTAAAGCCCATGGGTGAAACCAATGTGTTGCGGGTAGAGAAAAAAGGAGAAGAAGTAAAATATTTTCTTAACGGAAAAAAAATTGATTCTAACGAAGCACCGGTTTTTGGAGATGGATTTGGGTGCGTTAACTATACCGACATGGTACTGGAAATAGACGATATTAAATTTACACAAGACAATCATTTTAAAATTCTTGAGAATATGCCCAAGGGGCTGATAAAAGAAAATTTAGGTCCGGCCATTAACACCGCGGCTTCCGAGGTTAATCCCATCATCACGGCCGATGGCAAAATACTTTATTTTGGCCGCGAAGATTACGAATACAATGTAGGCGGCAAAGAAGATGGTGAAGATTTCTGGATGTCGACTCGCGAAGGCAATAACTGGGGCAAAGCCATTAACCCGGGCAGGCCGATCAATTCAGAAAAAGTAGATAATGTGTCGTCTGTCAGCGCTGATAATAATACGCTTGTTTATTCTAAGGGAGGAAAATTTGTTTACCGCAAAATGACAACCGATGGATGGTCTGATCTGGTAGAGTTGGGCGCATCGTACACTAATGAAGCTACCCACTTCGAGTCGCAACTTACGGCCGATGGAAAAGCCATATTGTTTACGGCCAAAACACCCGATAATATTTATTATCGAAAAGAAGTGGATGAACGTGATGTGTATGTTTGTGTTCAAGATAAAAACGGAAAGTGGAGCTTGCCCATTAACTTAGGCAAAACCATCAACACACGCAGAGATGAGACCAGCCCTTTTCTGGCGGCAGACGGGCGCACGCTCTATTTTGCTTCCGATGGAAGACCCGGCTATGGATCGGATGATATTTTTATGGCCAAGCGCATTGGAAACGGATGGACCAAGTGGACGGAGCCGGTTAATCTGGGCCCCGATATTAATTCGCCTCTGATGGATGCGTATTACACCATTCCCGCATCGGGCGAATATGCGTATATGGTTAGTTCTCAAAATTCAATTGGCAGTACCGACATCTTTCGGGTAAAGTTGCCGCAGCAGGCAAAACCCGATCCGGTAATTCTGGTATTAGGCAAAGCACTTAACGCTAAAACCAAGCAACCTATAGCGGCAGAGATTATCCTCGATAATCTTACCACCAACGAAGAGGTGGCAGAGGCTATATCAAATGCACGCACAGGCGAGTTTAGAATTGTATTGCCCACCGGGGCAAGCTACGGGCTGCGGGCGGCAGCCAAAGGTTATTTATCGGTAAACGAAAATATGGAACTGGCTTCCATTACCGAATATACCGAGGTGCATAAAGATTTATTTCTGGTGCCGATACAGGTAGGCGAAACGTTGCAACTCAATAATGTTTTCTTTGAACAGGGTAAGTCTGCCCTCAGGCCTGAGTCCTTTCCTGAGTTGGATCGGTTAGCGGCCATTTTAAAAGATAATGCATCTATATACATTGAGTTGGCCGGACACACCGATAATGTAGGGAACCCGCAAGCCCTGATGAGTCTCTCGCAAGAGCGAGTGGATGCCGTAAAAAAATATTTGGTACAACAACGAATTGATAGCAAACGAATAACCGGCAAAGGCTACGGTGCCACCCAACCCATTGAGAAAAATGACACCGAAGAACATAAGAAGAAAAACCGCCGGGTAGAGTTTAAGATTACCAAAAGTTAGTTTGGTAAAAAACCTAAAGGAATAAATTGCGCAGAGTAAGTTTGGTTCCCTCCAAAAAAAGACAACCAGCTTGTCTTAACAAAAAAATGAATGGTATGAATGTTCTTTACATGAAGGTGAAAAATACGCACCATCGAAGTGTATTGATGCGAACGGTATTCGCACTGGCCATTGGGTAAATAAAAACAATTAGATAATAATAAATTGCCTTCTGTCTTCGTAGAAATTTTTATTTTAAATTTTTTTCTTTGCCGTATCAGTTGCACATAAGCAATGTCGCGGTAGATAATGGTGCGGCTGCTATCTCCCTTGTCAGTTTCTAAATAATGATTGTATAACCTGATGGAAAGAGGTTTTTCGTATTTTGAATTTTTGCAGATGTATTCGTCCATTACATAGTTTCTAATACCAAAAGTCATTTTTAAAACACACAAAAAAAATACACCGAAAAAGGTATTTTTTATCCGTGCTGCTACGGAGGAAGTTGTTAAAACCAACGGATAGACCGATTAAATTTTTATTAAAACGTCAATGAATGGCTTTAATGCTTCTGCCGATATGTTGAAACAAACTAACGGCTTGTGCAGGGTACAGTAAGAATAACGATTGTACCCTTGCGGCCGGCCATGGAGTCTATTTCTATTTTTCCATGGATGAGGCTCAGCCGGGAGTTTATATTTT
The DNA here is from genome assembly GCA_018267135.1 of Bacteroidota bacterium. Classification (GTDB taxonomy): domain Bacteria; phylum Bacteroidota; class Bacteroidia; order Cytophagales; family Cyclobacteriaceae; genus ELB16-189. Next base: position 96,418 of record JAFDZA010000018.1, on the reverse strand, counting down.
TCCAACCGTTGCCTTTTCCGTGCATAAGCAAATCGGCATCAAATCCGTTGCCGTCATCTTCCATGGTAACCACCAGCTCGTCCGGATGCTGTATAGCCTGAATCATAATCTTTTTACACCCACTGTATTTAATGACATTGTTTACCCATTCCTGGCAAATACGGTACAGCGCAATGCGGTAAGAAGAGTCCATGGCCGGATGTAGATTGTAGGTCTGTACATCAATGTACACACTTCCGGTTTGGTTAATTCTAAGCGCTAATTCTTTCAGGGCATCGTGCAATCCTTCTTTCATTAACACCTGTGGCATCAGATTGAAAGCAATATTTCTGATTTCAAGATTCATATCATTCAGCAGCCCGAGCGAATACTCAATGGAATCAGCTTCTACTTTTTCTTTTGATAGCCCCAGTCGGATGGCCGAGATAATTTGCCCGAGGCCATCGTGCAGATCAGCTGCAAAGCGTCTTCGTTCTTCTTCTTGCGAGGCAATAACCGCCTGAAGTTGAGACTGCCGTAGTTCTGCCCGCTCGGCTTCGAGCCGCGCTTTTTGCTTCAGGTTGATACGATTGCGCCACAACCAGCCGAATGCTACCAGTACAAAGAGTAAAAGACCGAGGCTTATGATGAGAATGGTAGTTTGCCGGAGACGTATGTCCTTAATTTCGTTTTGCTCGGTAAGCAGGGTAATCTGATTTTCTTTTTTTTCACTTTCGTATTTGGCCTGCAGCTCGGATATCTGTTTTACTTTAGTCAGCTCAAAGAGAGAATCTTTTTCCTGGTCGTACAACTGGCGCTCGGCCAATGCCCGGGCAAAATTATTTTGTGCAGCATATAACCTGGAAAGTATTTGATGTGCTTTCATTACCTCTTCCCTCGATCCAATGGCTTTGGCCAGTGCCCGTCCTTGGGTGGCAAATACAATACCTCTTTCGTAATTTTTTGTTTCAAGTTCTATCTCGGCCAGATAGATCAATAAAAAGGCTAACTCTTTTTTATTGTCGTATTCTTCGTACAATTTTTTGGCGTGCAGGAGTGTTTCAATTGCCTGCTGCTGTTTTCCGAGTTTATGAAATGCCATGCCGGCATTGCACATAGCAGCTGCAAGAAATTGTTTGTTGTTGATGGCGCCAAACTCGCGTGCTGCCAGCAGGGCATAATGCAGGGCGCTATCGTACTGATTCAAGTTGAAAAAAGCAGATCCTAAATTGGCGTGGCAAGAAGCCATACCCAGCGGTTGGTTCAGTTGCCGGTATATCTTTAGTGCTTCAAAGTAAGAGGCAATGGCATGCTGGTATTCTTTCTGTGCTTTTAAAACAATGCCGATGTTTGAAATGACCATGGCAATTTTGGCCTGATCTCCGCGGGCCTCGTATATTTTCCGGGCTTCCAGATAGTAGTTGATGGCTTTTTGGTAGTCGCCCTTTTCATCATAAACAATGCCGATGTTGTTAAGCGTTTGGGCTGTTTTATAATCATTTCCTATTTTTTTTCGGAGCACCAGAGCGGGCAGCTCAAAGGCCAGCGCTTGCTCGTAGTTTCCTTGTGCTTCGTGCGTTATACCAATGTTGTTGAGTGCTTCCACTTCCAGCTCGGGTAGTTTTAATTGACGCGAAAGTTGTAAAGCCTGTGTTCCATATTTCCGGGCCGAGTCTGCATTGGAGTACCGCATAGCCCAACTTAACTCGACTAAACTTTCGATCTGTGGTTTTCCAGTGGTAATAGCGGCTTGCCGTTTTAAGCTGTCTAAGTTAAAATTTTGTGCCGGGCTATGGCCGACTACTAAAATCAGTAGTAAGATGATCCATACAAATTTCATAAAACGAAAGAAGGAGTGCAGCCGAAAGAGTGCTTAGCAAAAGTAATCTCAGGCATTAATTTTATCTTTTTGAATTTTTTTCTTGCCGGCATGGAGTTCTATGTATTGATAAATTTTTCCGGCAATATCAGCTTTAGTGGCACCCTCTATTCCCTCCAGGCCGGGCGATGAGTTGACCTCAATAATCAATGGCCCGCGTTTGCTGGGTAGCATATCTACCCCGGCTATGCCGAGCCCCATTTTTTTAGCGGCTACAATAGCGGTGTGTTTTTCGTGCCGGTTTAATTTTACTACGGTGGCATAGCCGCCCCGGTGAAGGTTACTTCTGAATTCGCCATCGCGGGCTTGCCTGCGCATGGCACCTACCACTTCGCCATTCACTACAAAGGCCCGGATGTCGGCTCCTTTGGCTTCTTTAATAAATTCTTGTACGATGATGCGCGTCTTTACCCCATGAAATGCTTCAATTACTGATCGGGCTGCTTTTTTATTTTCAGCCAGCACCACGCCAACCCCCTGGGTTCCTTCGAGTAACTTTATAACTACTGGCGCACCGCCCACCGATTCTATAATGCCTTCGGTATTTTTACTGTAATCCATAAAAACCGTTTTGGGTAAATCCAGCCCGGCTCGCGATAATATTTGAAGGCTTCTCAGTTTATCGCGCGAGCGAATTAATGCTTGCGACTCGATGGCGGTAAAGACTTTCATCATTTCAAACTGGCGCACCACGGCTGCTCCATAAAAGGTAACCGATGCCCCAATGCGGGGAATAATGGCATCGAAGTAATCTAACTTACGCCCTTTGTGCCATACCATCGGGTTTTTCTTTTCAATCAGCAGCACACATTTCATGTGGTCGATGATCTCCACGTTGTGGCCACGCTTTTCTCCGGCTTCTTTCAGCCTGCGGGTAGAGTATAGTTTGGGGTCGCGGGAGAGAATGGCAATGTTCATGATAAAATGGAAAAGAATGTTAGTTTAAAAAGGGTACCAAAAAAAATATCTTTACAAGAAATACGATTAAAGGCTCCCTTTACTAAGGAAAGATAAATCTTTTTTTGCAACGTCTATCAGAAAACGTTTACGTAATATTTTTCTTCCAAGCAGTACCGGAAATTTTAAATTTCCCCGGTTGCTCAGCGAAAACTCGGCCCGGATGAGTTGATCGAATATTTTGATTTTGGTTTTAATAACATAGCGCAACTCGGCTTCGCCAAACGAATTTTTTATTTCGCGCCTGTCAAATTTTTTAAAAATATATTTTCGCCCGGTAAACTCGGGGTGTTCTTCATCCAGCAAGGTAAACGCCAGCACGCCATTTACGACCTGTGCGGTAGAGCAATGAAGGCTGCAGGTATAAGCCCCGGTATCTATCTTGGCGTGAATATTTTCCAGGCCCAGTTCGGGAAGATCTACCCGGTCGGAGCGCCCCAGCACTTTTAATACAGATTCTTCCATGATTAAAAATATCAGCCTCCTTTTATTTTATTAATATAAAAAACATCGCGCGATTTTCTGTCTATATTATTTTTTACGGTTTGGTAGCCAAACACATAAAAATACCCATCGTACCAGGCGCGAATACCGCTGTTTTCCTGCGATTCTGATTTTGATATTTCGTTTTCATCCATTACGGTAGTAAGCTTTTGTGCTACCGGTTCCGAGCCATCGTCTCGGGCATACTCTACATTAATTTCCTGTTCGTTTTTACAGGCTAACGTAACAACACCTTCGTATTCTACAAAATCAGAAACCTGATCTTTGGTGGTCATTTTTATTTCTTTGAATTTAAGCGAGCGGTCGTGCAGAAGTTCCCCCTTCAGATCGAAGTAAGCTAAAGAGGTTTGAAAAATCCGCATTTGATTAGATGGATTGTAGTTGGAGGAACTGCCATAGGGAGAGTAGGGGGATCCATACGGATAATAATACCGGCTGGGCATGGAATTGAAAGCGTAAGGATAATAGCCGCCATTGTATGGAGAGTAATAATTATAAGGGCTATACCCGTAAGGAGAACTCCACCGCGAATTATAATAGGATGCCGGAGCCTCATACGCTTCGGTCAGCAGGAAAAAACCATTTTTACTTTCTTTGATGTGTTCAACCGATAAGTTTACCCGGAAGCTAGACGACTTGCCTCGTCCTTTTCGCCATTCGTTTTTTGCTTTTAGTTTAGCAGCCTTCTCCGGTTTTTGATAATCTAAAAAATGCTCAAGCTCGGTAAGCCAGTAATAATTTACGGGCAGGTCTTGGGTTACATCAACCACTACCGAAAATATTCCCGAGGCCAGTTTGTTGTTCCCAAATGTCCACGTTCCCATAATGACCATTTCATCGCGCTCCAGTGTGCTGGTCTGTGCTTCCAGAATTGTTTTCTTGTCTTCGATGGTAATTATTTTTTCAAATAACATCACTCCCGTTTCATCAAAGGTGTGGATTACCAGCTTGTTGGGTTTTTCTTTGAGGATGACATTAAATGTGCCGTTTACGTTGGTGCGGATGTCGAGCAACTCTACCTTGGGCCGGAAGGTGCCGGGAATAACACGCGCCACTTCATTGTTCAGATCATACATAAATAAAGTAGCTTCGCTTTGGATGTATCCTCCAAAAATGGCTTTTGATTTTACAATGGTAAAATAGACAAACCGGATGTCCGCCTCGGGTTTAAAACTGTGCGCTTTATATGACTGGGTAGCCGGGTTAATTTCGATTAAAATTATTTCGCGCGAAATTTCTGTTTCCTGATAAATAAGGTAAACATTGCCTTGATAAAAATCGTGTCCAATAATATTTTTCCGGATATCCACATATAATTCGATTTGCCAGAATTGATGTAGGGTCGAGTCAACGAAAGTTACTTCCCATTTTTTTTTGCCTTTTTCAAATTTGTCTTCATCGCGTATCATCGCCAGGCCGCGAGCCCCCATCGGTTGCACAATAAATTCGTGGTCGCTGCTGCTATAGGGCCTTTCGTAGCGGGCCACTGGTTTGGCCTGAGCCAACAGGCAGGTCGGAGCTGAAAGAAAAAAAATAACTGTTGAATTTCGGGCCAGAAAAGGAAGTGCAAATAAAAGACGGGCTATCATAATTATTTCTCGCTCTGCAAAACCACCGCATCAAACTCTTCTTTCTTTACCGGTTGCACCGACAAGCGCGAAGCTTTTACCAGCACCATGGCCGTCAGTTTTTTGTCCGACTTTATCTGTGCTAACGTAACCGGTTTTTTTAATGGTTTATAATGCTTTAAGGCTACAGCAACCCACGCAGCATCTTTGGGGTCGGGAAAAAATTCACGACTCACGGTGGCTATCCCCACGATGGCTTTCTCTTCGCCACTGTGGTAAATAAAAACCTTATCCTCTTTCTTCATGCTCTTTAGGTTATTCCTTGCCTGAAAGTTGCGCACGCCATCCCACGTGGTTTCGCCATCGCGTACCAGATCGCTCCAAGAGTAGGTGCCGGGCTCGGTTTTAGTTAGCCAATAATTCATGATATTTTTTTGAATCGAGCTAAAAGTTACACAAAAAACTAAATTGTATTTTTGATTTTTAAAACCAAATGAAAATCCTGATTATCCGCTTTTCTTCCATTGGGGATATTGTATTAACCACCCCGGTAGTGCGCTGTATTAAAACCCAATTAGATAATGCAGTAGTTCATTATGCCACCAAAAAACAATTTGAGATCATCCTGCAAAATAATCCATACCTCGACAAATTATTTTTTCTGGAAGATAAACTGGATGAGTTGATAGCTCAACTTAAAAACGAAAAATACGATTACATTATAGACCTGCACAATAACCTCCGTACCCGAATTGTAAAATGGAGGCTGGGGGTGCAGGCTTTTGCCTTTAATAAACTCAACCTTGAAAAATGGCTGATGGTTAACTTTAAGATAAACCATTTGCCCGATGTACACATTGTAGAGCGGTACTTGCAAACAACCAAATTACTGGGTGTAAAAAATGATGCGTTGGGCTTAGATTATTTTATACCAGCCCAAGATGAAGTATCGCCCGACCGACTGCCATTACCCCATCGCAACGGTTTTGTGGTGTATGCCATCGGAGCGCAGCACGAAACAAAAAAACTACCGGTACCCCGAATGATTGAACTGTGTACCAACATCAACCAACCGGTAGTACTGCTGGGAGGGAAGGAAGATATAGAGAATGGAGAGAAAGTGAGGCAAGCATTGGGCGAAACGGTTTTTAACGCCTGCGGAAAATTTAATCTCAACCAGTCGGCCAGCCTCATCAAACAGGCAAAGGTGGTATTTACCCACGACACCGGGCTGATGCACATCGCGGCAGCTTTTAAAAAAGAAATTTTTGTAATCTGGGGAAACACGATCCCTGCGTTTGGCATGTACCCCTATCGTACCCGGTTTACATCGCTGGAAAATAAAAATTTAGATTGCCGCCCTTGTTCAAAAATAGGATACGACCGGTGTCCTAAAAAACATTTTAAGTGTATGAATGAAGTGACGTTAGCTATAGAGTTGCGATAATCCGGAAATGAAAACAATTATTCCCGGATGTTAATACGCTCGTACTAATTTTCCATCCATATAGTTCATGTACGCCTGGTTGGCCACTTTCATGCCGCCCGGTGTGGGAAAGTTTCCGGTAAAGTACCAGTCGCCTGTATGGTTGGGGATAGCCTTATGAAGATTTTCGATAGATTGAAAAACCACTTCCAGTTCGGCTTTCATGCCTTCGGGTTTCACAATTTCAGTTATCTTCTCGGATAGTTGTTCGGGTGTAAAGAGTTTGTATAATCGTTTTACAAAATTTTCGCTCCCATCGTTCTGGCTTCGGCACTGTTCATACACTTCGCCCAATAAGTAATCATTTCCTTGCTCTTTCACTAACTTTACCATCGCCCGGAAGGCAACGAACTCGCCCAGTTTGCTCATGTCTATACCATAACAATCGGGGAAACGGATTTGCGGGGCAGACGAAACAATAACAATTTTTTTAGGATGAAGCCGCTCTAACATTCTTAAAATGCTCTTCTCCAGTGTAGTGCCCCGTATGATGGAGTCATCCAGTATAACCAACGTATCTTTGCCTTTGTTTACTACTTCGTAGGTGGTGTCGTACACGTGCGATACCATTTCATCGCGGTGGTTGTCATCGGTAATAAAGGTGCGCAACTTGGCATCTTTAATAACGATTTTTTCCGTGCGGGGACGGAACGACAAAATTTCTTCGAGTGAATCAATCGAGGGCTTGCCATCCAGAATTACATCCTTTTGTTTGCTGATGAGGTAATCCTGAATGCCTTCCATCAATCCCAGAAAGGCGGTTTCGGCTGTATTGGGTACATACGAAAATATTGTATTCTTCAGGTCGGAATTTATAGATTTCAATACCTGGGGCACCAGCAACCGGCCCAGTTGTTTTCGCTCACGGTAAATTTCGGGGTCTGTTCCACGCGAAAAATAAATTCGTTCAAAGCTGCACGATTTTTTCTCGAGCTGAGTCAGTACCGGCTTTTGGTAGAACTCGCCACTTTTGTTGATGATGAGGGCATGCCCGGGTTGCACTTCCAGAATCTGATCGTACTCTATATTAAAGGCTGTTTTAATAGCTTGTTTTTCAGAAGCTACTACCACCACTTCTTCGTTGGCATAGTAAAATGCCGGGCGTATGCCCGAAGGATCGCGCACCACAAAGGCCGACCCGGAGCCGGTTAACCCGGCCATGGCATACCCGCCATCAAAATCTTTGCAGGCTCGTTTTAACACACGCTGCAAATCCACTTCGTTTTCAATAATTTCAGATACTTCCTGATTGGAAAAATGATCTTTGTATTTCTCAAAAAGCGTCTGCACTTCTTCATCCAGAAAATGGCCAATCTTTTCCATTACCGTAACGGTATCTACTTTTTCTTTTGGATGTTGCCCTAACTCTACCAGTACATTAAAAAGCTCTTCCACATTGGTCATGTTGAAATTGCCGGCCATAACCAGGTTTCGGCTGCGCCAGTTATTTTGGCGCAAAAAGGGGTGTACGCTTTCAATATTATTGATGCCATGGGTGCCATAGCGCAGGTGTCCCAACCAAAGTTCGCCCGAAAAGGCAACGTGCTCTTTCAGCCATTGTTCATCGCGAAACTGAGCCTTCCCTTCTTTTTGGGCTTTCTTATATTTTTTAGAGATTTTTTTGAAAAGATGTGCCACCGGGTCGGGTTTGATGGAACGATAGCGGCTGAAAAAACGATACCCGGGTTTTTGATCGATTTTGATGTTGGCTATTCCGGCACCATCCTGGCCACGGTTGCGCTGCTTTTCCATGAGGATATACATCTTATTCATGGCGTAGGTGGGGCCATATTTTTCGATGTAGTAAGAAAGGGGCTTCCGCAATCGGATGAGGGCGATGCCGCATTCGTGAAGGATGGTGTCGCTCATAATAGATGCAAAACACAAAGGTAGATGAAATTGTTCAGGGGAAAAACCGGGCTCTTGGTTCATTGACAATCATCATGAAATCGGTCGGTTGACTTTTGTTATTTTTGAATTTATTTTTTAGGTATGATAGAAACAGACTTATTGATTATTGGCGCTGGGCCGTGCGGCCTGTTTACTGTGTTTGAAGCGGGACTTCTAAAAATGCGCTGCCACCTGATTGACTCATTGCCCACCCCGGGAGGACAACTTACCGAGATCTACCCCAAAAAACCGATTTATGATATTCCCGGTTTTCCGGTGGTTAATGCGGGCGAGCTGGTGGATAACCTGATGAAACAGATTGAAGTATTTAAGCCGGCTTTTACACTGGGCGAAACCGCGCAAACCATTGACGAGGCAGAAGGTAAATTTATTGTAACGACCAACAAAGGCACGCAACATCAGGCCCCCGTGGTGTTAATTGCCGGTGGGCTGGGCGTGTTTGAACCGCGCAAACCTCCGATTGAAAAACTGGATCAGTTTGAAGACAAGGGCGTGGAGTACATCATTCGCGACCCCGAGTTATACCGCGATAAAAAGGTGGTGATATCTGGCGGGGGCGATTCCGCACTCGACTGGACCATCTATCTGATGGAAAATAAAATTGTGAAGAGTTTAGTGCTGGTGCACCGGAGAACATCATTTCGCGGCCATCTCGATTCCGTACAGAAAGTGATGGATATGGCGCAGGCCGGAAAAATAGAATTGATAACCGAATCGGAAGTATCCGGAATTAATGCCGGCCCCCAAGGGCAGGTGGCTTCGGTGGTTATCAACCATGCTACACACGGAAACATAACCAAAGAAACCGATCACTTTATTCCGTTGTTTGGGCTTACTCCCAGCCTCGGCCCGATTGCCGACTGGGGGTTGGAATTGGAGAAAGGGGCTGTGAAGGTAAATACGTTTGACTATTCCACTAACCGGCCCGGCATTTATGCCGTGGGCGATATTAATACATACCCCGGAAAATTGAAATTGATACTTTGTGGTTTTCATGAGGGTACCTTGGCCGTACAGTCTGCATTTGCCCGCATCCATCCCAATAAAAAGAATGTATTAAAATATACCACCGTAAACGGAGTAAACGGTTTTTAATGAAGTGTAATCCGGCTTTTACCAAATATCAGTGAAGATGAAGGATACTATTAAGGTAACAATCATAGACCGCGAAGACATCCACCACGAGGTAGATGCCCCTACCGACATGAACCTGAACATGATGGAATTGTGCAAAATGTATGAGTTGCCGGTAGAAGGCACTTGCGGAGGGATGGCGCTATGTGCTTCGTGTCAGGTTTATCTGGAATCGGATACCTCACTGCCCGAGCAAAGCGATGCCGAGTTAACAATGCTCGATCAGGCATTTCATGTAAAAGACAACAGCCGGCTGGGCTGCCAGATTCGGATTACAGAAGCCATGGATGGTATTGTGTTGCGGTTAGCTCCGCGTTGATTAGGCTTTTTTTATGGTAAAATAGAAAGTGCTTCCTTTCCCTACTTCACTCTCCAGCCAGATTTTGCCACCGTTTTTCTCAACGAATTCTTTGCAGAGAATCAACCCCAGCCCGGTGCCTTTTTCATTGGCGGTGCCTCGAGAGGTATAACCCGAAGTTTTTTCGAAAATGATTTTCTGAATTTCGGGGCGGATGCCAATGCCCGTGTCTTTAATGGATACAATAATATCATCGCCTTCCCCGCGCGCACCGGCTTCAATGGTTCCTCCGCTGCCGGTAAACTTCAGGCTGTTTAAAATAAGATTGCGCAGCACCAGATTAACAATGTTGAGGTCGCCCCAGCAAAAAGTATTTGGCTCAATGGTATTTACCAAATTCATTTCTTTTAAATGCAGCGAACTCAATAATTTATAATTTTCATTTACTAAATCGTGCAGATCAATTTTTTCGGGTTGAATTCTTAGTTTATCCATCTGCAACAAGGCCCAATCGAGCAAATTGTTGATGAGTCCTTTGGTATGATTGAATTGTATTCGCAGTTCTTTATTTAATTTAGAAAATTCTTCCTGGCTGATGTTGCCTTTATCCATCAGGTCTAAAATAGCCGAGAGAGCATTGATGGGCGATCTTAAATCGTGCGAAACAATAGAGAAAAATTTGTCTTTTACTTCATTGAGTTGTTCCAGTTCCTGGCTTCGCTTCTTTATTTCGTTCTGATGTTGCAGGAGCATTTTGTTGATTTGAATTCTCCGTTGCCCGCTTCGGTAAACACTGAATAAAAGTATTACGGTAAGTGCCACTACCACGACCAGAATATTTCGCACTAAACTTTCGCGTTTCAATTCGGTATTGCGCAATTCTTCCATGCGGGTAAGTTGCTTAATCTGATCGGCCTGAGCCGAGGTTTCAAACCGGAGCTGGTCTTGAAGTAATTTGGCTTGCATCGCCTGGCTGTAGAGGCTGTCTTCCAGTGTTTTATATTGTTTATAATAGGTTAACGATGTCTTATAGTCGCCCAGGTTTTCATATAACTTAGAAAGATTTTGCAAGCATTCTATTTCCAATGTTTTGGCATTGTTGTGGTGAGCTGCATTCATACTGCTCTCCATCAGTTTTTTAGCCTGATCAAATTTTTTCTCGTTCATAAAAATAACTCCGCGGCCAAGTTCTACGGTAGCCTGGCCAAATTCATTTTCAGCCTGAGTATATAAAAAATTAGCCGAGTCGTAATAGGATAAGGCAAGTGCGTAGTTTTTTTGTTCGGAAAAGGTCTTGGCCAGTCGGGTTAAGGTAATCGGCATCAAGTCATTAACAGAAAGTTTTAATGAACGGGCTACTTTAAGGGAGCGTCTTAAGGCTTTATAAGCTGAATCGTAGTTTCCCATTCTGCGCATAATATCGCCTATCTCATCATAATTGTAGGCTTCGCCTTCATAGTCTTTTATTTTGATGCTTAGTTGCTGGCTTATTTTGAGGTGATCGAGCGCACGGCTGTATTGCCCAAGTTCTTTAAAGACACTGGCCAGATTGTGGAGGGCAATGGCTTTGTAAAAATCCTGGTTCTTTTTGCTGGCCAGTTTATAGCATTGTGTAAAATTAAAATAGGCTTCGTCCAGCTTTCCGAGAATTAAATAGTTTTCGCCTAAATTATTATAGCCGCGAGTCATGGCGATGGTGTCTTTAGCCTGAAAGCCGGCACTTAGGGCCAAATCAAAAAATTTCATGGCGGCACCATAATCGCCACTGATGCCATGAAAATTGCCCACTAAACTATAGCCTAAGATTTTGGCCCACAACAGGTTTTTTGTTTCGGCCAGATCAATAGCCTTTTCGGTATATTCAAATGATTTTTTAAGATCGGTGTATTGATATTCTTTAGCCAACTGGATAAGCGAAATGATTTTGGTAGAATCGTTAGTGGCTTCACTTAATTTTCTTTTCAGGCTATCAAGCGACTTTTGAGCGTTTGCCGTCAACAGCACGCTCAGCAGTAAAAAGATGGTAACAGAAAACCTCATGAAATGGAAAAGTTTCCTAAAGTGCATAAATATTTCATTATCGCCAAGAAAACGCTTTAGCGTGGCGCAAAATTACCTACCGTAAAACCCATTTTACTTACATAAATGTAAAATACCCTACATGTAAGGGTTCTGCGTGGAGGTCTTAATGCCAAAGGGGGTAACTCTCTAACTTTACAGCTTCTCCAAAAAACAAACGGGTTGCCATCTCAAAAGACTCAGTATAATCTGAAACAAAAAAATGAGGAGTTTCTGCTTGGGATGTATTGATTAAACCGGCAGAAGACAGATAGCGGTGCAGCGTCCGGGCGGCCGCCAGAGAAGAATCGAGCACGGTGGTTTTTCCCTGGTAGTATTCTTCTATTTCGTTTTTGATGAGTGGGTAGTGTGTGCAGGCCAGAACCAGAGCATCTAAGCGGCCGAGTGCCGCATCCGAAAGATACTGACTGATAATTTCTTTGCTGATCTGGTTATTAAAAAAACCTTCTTCAATCATCGGTGCCAAAAGCGGGGTGGGCAAAGTGCGAAGTTGAATAGGCAATTTTTTTTCTTGTATTTTTTTTGAATAGATGTTAGACTGAATCGTTCTTTTGGTGCCAATCACACCAACGGTAGCATTTTTATAGTGTTCTTCGAGTTCATCAATCATGGGATCAATAACATTGATGATGTGGGCTTCGCGGCCTACGTATTCTTTCAGCAACTCATACGAGGCCGAGCTGGCCGAATGGCAGGCGATAACAATAACCTTGCATTTTTTAGCCAGCAAAACATTGGCAATTTTTATGGAGTATGCCTGTATGGCCGCTTCCGATTTATCTCCGTAAGGCAAGTGAGCGGTATCGCCAAAATAAATTAGGGTTTCGTGTGGAAGAATATTTTTAATGGCGTGCGCCACCGTAAGGCCGCCAATGCCGCTATCGAATATGCCTATGGGGTGGTGAGAAGATGGGTTCAAGCAGAAGAAAATTTAATAATAAAAAAAGCCCCACCCAATGGCGGGGCTATAAAAAAAACAGGTTTGCTTATACTCGGCTCTTAGAAAGAGGGGCGAGTTTGGTTTCTCTGGCTTCGCGGTGGCTGCAGTAATCGCACCGGTAGTGTTTCAATAATAAACCACCCGATATTTCGGTAGGTTTATCAATCAATTCTTCTTTGGTAATCTTAAAGGTGTAGAATCCGCAATTCGGACACTGCTCGGCATGCAGGTAGCTTTCGTATTTTTCTATTTTCTTGTACCCGGTCTTTTCATCCAGCCAAACATCATAATCGATGGCATGCACACCGCTTGCTTCTTCGGCAATCTGCTCGGCATTAAGATGGGCATCTTCTTCTTCTTCACTGAGTTTGCGCATTTCGTTGCCTTCGGGGGAGAGGCGGGGTTTGTTGCGCAACTTTACTAATCGTTTTTCTACAAAGCGCGGGTAATAGATGCGCACCATGCTGTAAAAAGCAACGTATCCGATAACAATAAAACTGGCGGTAATAAATATGCGTACGTAGAACCAGAGCATTCCGTGGGTAATGATTTTTTCGGTGCCAAACGAGTTGGCAATAAAACCAATGGCCACCACAATAGCGATAACGGCATACCAGAAGTAGCGTACTTCATTCAGGTTTACGTAATCGTATTTTTCTTTGTAGTCTTTAATCTGCATTACCTTATATTCATGGTAAAGCAGAATTAAAATGGCAATGGCCACGCAGATCACTACGCCCAGCTCCATATAGTGATCCCACTGCCGGACAAAAACTTCTATGTTTTCCATATAAATCGGTTTGGTTTTTTGGTGTTTAAAATTAACACAAACTTTCAAATCGAGAAAAATTCATACTTAATTCTTACTTAAAAGTTGATTTTCGGCTGTATAGGGGTACTAAGTAGTATATTCGAAACGAAAGGTTTAGCCAAACGAAAGATCGTTTTAAGGTAAATTTGATTAGGCCTTTCATGATAAGCCTACCGCGTATTTTAGTATAATTGCAACTTTAACAACACATTTCAGCCATGTCTAATCACTTATTAAAAGGTAAAAAAGGGGTCATATTCGGTGCTTTAGATGAAAACTCTATAGCCTGGAAAACGGCTTTAAAAGCGCATGAAGAGGGAGCCCAGTTTACACTGACAAACGCCCCCATTGCTATGCGCATGGGAAAAATCAATGAGTTGGCACAAACTACCGGGTCGCAGGTCATTCCGGCCGATGCCACCTCTGAAGAAGACCTTACCCATCTTTTTACCCAATCGCAGCAGCTCTTAGGGGGTAAACTTGATTTTGTTCTTCACTCTATTGGTATGAGCCCCAACATACGCAAAGGGCGTCCGTATGGCGATATGAACTATGAGTGGTACTTAAAAACATTGGATATCTCGGCTCTGTCTTTCCATAAAGTATTGCAAACCTGCGAAAAACTGGATGCACTGAATGAGCACGCCTCGGTAGTGGCACTCAGCTACATTGCGGCACAACGCGCTTACCCCGACTACACCGACATGGCACAGGCAAAAGCCATGCTGGAATCGATTGCCCGCAGTTATGGCCAGCGCTATGGCCGCAGTAAAAAAGTGCGGGTAAACACCATCTCTCAATCGCCTACCAAAACTACAGCGGGAGCTGGCATTTCGGGCTTTGATGTGTTTTTTGATTATGCCGAACTGATGTCGCCACTGGGCAATGCCTCGGCAGGCGAATGTGCCAACTACATTGTGGTTATGTTCTCCGATTTTACACGCATGGTTACCATGCAAAACCTGATGCACGATGGCGGCTTTTCTTCTTCGGGTATTACCGAAGAATTGGTAGCCCGACTTTCCAAGTAAATAAGGGTGAGTTGGCATGGCGTCTGTTTAGATGCTGCGAACTGTAAATGCTATGGTGGTTTTTCCACATTGTAAGATTAACCTTGGGTTGAATGTGCTTTCCAGCCGTGCCGATGGGTATCACAATATAGAAACCTGCTTTTACCCGGTGGCGTTAACGGATATTCTTGAGATCATTCCATCGCCTCAGTTTTCTTTTACTCAATCGGGGTTAGTTATTCCGGGCGCGGCTGAAGAAAACCTGTGTGTGAAAGCGTATCATTTGATAAAGAAATTATTTGATATCGGGCCTGTAAAAATTCATTTACACAAAGTGATTCCCACGGGAGCCGGCCTGGGGGGTGGATCTTCCAACGGAGCATTTACTTTGCTGTTGCTAGACCGCATTTTTGCCTTGAAACTATCGGAGCCTGAAATAAAAAATTTGGCATCGCAATTAGGGAGCGATTGTGCTTTTTTTACACAAACGAAGGCCTTGATGGGAAAAGGGAGAGGAAATGAATTGAGTTCTTTATCCGTCTCGCTGAAAAATTATTTTTTAGTATTGGTAAAACCAAACGTACATGTTTCCACAGCCGAAGCTTATGCCGGTATAGATTTAACAAAACCTGAAAATACGATTGAAGAAATTTTGAAGTGGCCGGTAAATAAATGGAAAGACAGCTTAATCAATGATTTTGAAAAAAGTATTTTTAGTAAATATCCGGCAATCAAAGAACTGAAAGAAAAGATGTATTCGCTGGGGGCTACTTATGCCAGCATGAGTGGCTCGGGGGCCAGTGTGTATGGTATTTTTGAAAAACCCATTGAATTAATAGATGAATTTACTGGTCAGTTTTATTGGAGTGGCGAGTTAAAATGATGTTCGTATTTATTTTTTAAAATCGGGTACAACGCTACCGCCACAATAATGATTGCGGTGCCGGCATAAAAATTCCAGGCCATTATTTCCTGCCTTCCAAAAATGAGAAGAGCTAGCACAATGCCATAAACCGGCTCCAGATTCAAAGCGAGTTGAATAAAAAAGACAGACAATTTCAGTGTTAGGTTAATCATCTGCGAGTAGGCATATACCGAACAGAGCCAGCCCAGCAGGGCAAGGTATATCCAATCTTGCCAGGCCGGTATTAGCTGAAGTGGCTGTTGGGTAATGTAATTTTGGTAAACCGGAAAAAACAGAGCAATGCCCAGACAGGCAGCGCTCATCTCATACAGCGTAATGGTGTAAGAAGAAATACGGGTTACCAGTTTTGAGTTAATGACACTGAAGATGGCTGCAGTGAGCCCCGAGGCTATTCCTAAAACCAACCCTAATGGGTAACGGAAGTCGAAAGAGAAAATTACAGCCAGCCCTATTAACACGGCCACCCCAAGCCCCACTTCCATGGGTCTGATTTTTTTTCCTTTGGCCAGTGGCTCTATAATAGCGGCCCAAAACGAGCAGGTAGCAAACCCTACCAAACTTACCGAAGGGTTGGAAATTCTGCCTGCCCCAAAAAAGGTGAGCCAATGCAAGGCTACGATTAAACCGGTGCCTACTAATTTCCATAAATCAATGGATGAACCAACGGCAAACGATCCTTTTCTAAAATAGATTAAAGCAGCCATGCCGGTGGCCGCAAAAAGAGTACGATAAAAAACCATTTCTACGCTGGGCAGCGAAATTAGTTTTCCAAGAATAGCCGTGAAGCCAAACAGAAAAACGATAAAATGAAGTTTGATATAGTCGGCTGTTGTTACTTTCACCGGGGCACGTATTTGTACATGATCAGCGAAATTGTACCAAAGACAAAATTAGGCAGCCAGGCAGCCAGGAAGGGGCTGAGCGATCCGGTTTCGGCAAAAGTTCGGGTCATGGTAAAAAATAAAATGAAAATAAAAGCCAGCGAAAAACCCAGCGCTACCTGAAACCCGGTGCCGCCCCGCCTTTTTCGGGCCGACACAATAACCCCCATAAATACTAACACAAAAGTGGTGCAGGGGGCTGCAAAGCGAATATGACGTTCGGTTTCAAAAGCCTCTACACCGGTGGCTCCACGAAAGCGAATTTGTTCAATATGTTTCCCCAGCTCGGGAATGGTCATGCCATCATACTGGTGAGCATCGTTTTCAAAATCTTTAGGCGTGATGATCAGGGTAGTATCTAACTTATAGCCCCGCTCCGCCACATTCGTACCCGCCTTTAAATCAAAGATGTTGTCCACCTTTTTGCGAACCCATTGGTTGAGTACCCACTTGTTTTTGGCGCTGTCCCAGGTAATGTTATCGGAAGTGAGCTTCTCAATTAATTTGTTTTCTTTAAATTTTTCCAAGCTGAATTGATAACCGATGTTAGACTGGTTATTGTAATTCTGAATGAACAGAAAAACATTAGGGGCGGTTTGCATGTGCACATTTCGCCTTTCAAAATAAAATTTGTTTTGAAAGTACTCCATTTCAAAAGCCAGCCTGTCGCGGTTAGAATGGGGGATGATCCACCCATTGAAAATAAAACTGAGAATGGCAATGACAGAAGAAGCGACAAAGTACGGAACCAGCAGCCTGCGAAAACTGATGCCGCTGCTTAGCATGGCAATGATTTCTGTATGGGCCGCCATGCGCGAGGTAACATAGACAATGGCAATAAAACAAATGATGGGGGTGAGCAGGCCGGATATCCAGGGTATAAAATCAAGGTAGTAACCTAAAATGACCGACATCGCCAGATGATGATCGTTGAATTTATCTACCTTCTCAGTGATGTCAATGACGGTGATTACCGCCACCAAAATCATCATCACAAAAAAGAAAGTGGCTAATACTTTGCCGATGATATAGCGGTCGAGAAGTTTCATGAAGACGGTTACAATCGAGTAGATACTTGTTTTACCATTTTATTTTTCCATTCTGCAAAAACACCTTCTTCAATTTTTTGCCGGGCCTGCTTTACCAGCCAAAGATAGAAGCTCAGGTTGTGGATAGAAGCAATTTGCGCGCCTAAAATTTCTTTCGATATAATAAGGTGGCGCAAGTAGGCTTTGGAGTAAAAGGTGCTGGCATACCCGCTCATTTCGGTATCGATGGGAGTATAGTCGTTTTTCCACTTTTCATTTCGGATGTTGATGATGCCGCGCGAGGTAAACAGCATGCCGTTGCGGGCATTGCGGGTGGGCATAACACAATCAAACATATCGATGCCCAAGGCGATACATTCCAGAATATTTTCGGGGGTGCCTACCCCCATCAGATAGCGTGGTTTATCGGCCGGCAAAATACCGCAGGTGAGGGCGGTCATTTCATACATTATTTCGTGCGGTTCGCCTACCGATAACCCCCCGATGGCGTTGCCAGGTTGGTTTTGTGAGGCGATAAATTCGGCTGAAGCAATGCGCAGATCTTTATAAGTGCTCCCCTGCACAATAGGGAAAAGTGCCTGGCTGTAGCCATATTTGGGTGAGGTAGTGTTTACCCGGTTAATGCACCGGCTCAGCCACCGGTGGGTAAGCTCCATAGAATTTTTGGCATAATTATATTCGCACGGGTAAGGGGTACATTCATCAAAAGCCATGATAATGTCGGCCCCGATGGTGCGCTCAATATCCATTACACTTTCCGGGGTAAAGCTGTGTTTAGATCCGTCTATATGCGATTTAAATACCACCCCTTCTTCATTGATTTTCCGGTTGTTGCCCAGCGAATATACCTGGTACCCGCCACTGTCGGTCAGGATCGGTTTTTTCCATCCGTTAAAATGATGAAGCCCTCCGGCTTGTTCAAGAATTTCTAACCCCGGCCGCAGGTAAAGATGGTAGGTGTTGCCTAGAATAATTTTGGCTCCGATATCGCTTTCCAGTTCGCGCTGATGCACTGCCTTTACCGATCCGGCTGTGCCCACGGGCATGAAAATAGGCGTGGGGATCTCGCCATGGTCTGTGGTAATCAGGCCGGCACGAGCCTGCGAATGTAGGTCGGTATGCTGAAGTTGAAATTTCATGAATGGGCAAAGTTATGGATTTCGCCTTTTTCATTTTCGATAAGCCTTTATCTTTGTCGTTTTTATATTTAACTACTTTCAGCTTGGCCATAGCCGTTATCAGTTTATTGGTTCTTACCGTTCAGATTACTTTTTTTGTCCTGCTTCTTTATGGATTGAAAAAACCCACCCCGGCTCATACCGAAAAGCAGGTGCCGGTATCGGTTATTGTTTGTGCGCACGATGAAGAAGAAAACCTGCGCGCGTTGCTCCCGGCATTATGGGCGCAACAGTATCCGGTGTATGAAGTGGTTGTGGTAGAAGACCGGTGCAATGATGGCACATACGATTTTTTGTTGCAGCAAACCCACGAGCAGCCCCGGCTAAAACAGGTACGGGTTACACAAAAACCGGAACACATAAACGGAAAAAAATTTGCTTTAACGCTTGGCATTAAAGCAGCTCAGTATGAATGGGTGTTGCTAACCGATGCCGATTGCCGGCCCACCACCGAGCATTGGATCAGCCAGATGAGCAAACAATTTCACCCCGATACTGAAATTGTACTGGGTTTTTCGCCCTACCAAAAGGAAAAAGGCTTGCTGAATTTGTTTGTTCGTTTTGAAGCTCTGTTTACGGGTATTCAGTTCATGGCACTGGCTCTGCTGGGTAAGCCTTACATGGGTGTAGGCCGTAACCTGGCTTATCGCAAAGAATTATTTTTAAGTAATAAAGGATTTCATGAACACCGCGATGTTACCGGTGGAGATGACGATCTCTTTGTAAACCGGCACGCCCAAAAAAGAAATACATCGGTAAGCCTGGGAAAAGAATCGCTGGTGGTATCGAATCCCAAAAAAACAGTGGCTGAGTTTATGTATCAAAAATTCAGGCACCTGTCGGTGGGTCGGTATTATCATTTGCGCGATAAGGTGGGGCTGGCAGCGGTTTCCGTTTCTTGGATACTTACGTGGATGGTAGTGGTGCCGGTTTTGTTTTTTTCGCCTTGGTGGAAAACCATAGTAATTTTCTTTTTCGTGCGGATCATTTTGCTGGCCATGGTGATGCACAAGGGCTCCAAAAAACTGGGCGATCATTTTGAATCCTGGAAAACCCCGCTTTTAGATTTTATTTATAGCATTTACTACCTTGTAACCGGTGCGAAGGCATTGTTCGCCAAAAAAGTAAAATGGAAGGTATAGAAGAAGGCCGGTTTTCGTCTAAAGCAATTGAAGACTTTAAGTTGATAGACCGGGCTGTAGCCGGAGATGATAAGGCATACGCCAAACTGTTGCAACGCTATAAGCGCTCGGTTTACCACACTATATTAAAAATGGTACGCAATGTAGATGATGCCGAAGACCTTACCATGGAAGCATTCAGTAAAGCTTTTCGCAGCCTGCATCGCTTTAAAAGAGATTTTACATTCAGCACGTGGCTTTTCCGAATAGCCACTAATAATACCATCGATTATATCCGCAAAAAAAAACTGAATACACTCAGCATCGAAAACATGTACACCGATGACGATGGCCAATCGGTTGGCATAGATGTGCAAGACAAAGAAAACCTGAACCCACAGGAAGAAGCCATCCGGTCTCAAAAAGAAGAATTGATTCAGGTGTTTGTAAATATGCTGCCGGGCAAATACCAGCGGCTGGTGCGGCTCAGGTATTTTAATGAACTCAGTTATGAAGAAATAGCACAAGAATTAGATGCTCCGCTGGGTACGGTTAAAGCACAACTGCACCGCGCCCGCGAACTGCTATATGATTTGGTAAAAAATAAAAAAGAACATTTGTAACGATACAAGCGAGACTCAGACAAAGATTTTTAAATGTTTTAGACCCGATATGCTAAAGAAACCCACCCAATACACCATCAGCCTGGCGGGTTCACTCTTAGTATATATCGTAGCGGCTTTATATAAAGTGATGTACTGGCCCGGAGCCAATGTATTGTTTTCGGCCGGTGTCATTTTAGGATTGCCGTTTGTTTACCTGGGAATTATAGATGTCTATCAAAACACCAAACGCGAACCGTTGGTGAAACTGCTGTGGACTCTCGGGTTCATATTTCTTTCAGTCATTACCGGTATAGTCTATCAGAGCACCTACCAGAAAAGAAACCGCGAGTAGTGCCCAGCGGTAGGGGGTAATAACGGTAGCTTTTTTATTTTTCTTTTTGTTACCTTCGGTTGGTCTTCAACTAAACGCTGCTTGTATGGAATCCAAAATTTCACGTAGAAACTGGTTTAAATCTACAGCCGCCCTTTCGGCTGGTTTTGTAGCTTCCACTTCTTTGTTCGATCAGCTTCGGGCTTCGCCCATGAGCCGGGCAGAAGTTGCTTTTATGAACCCGGCCGGTCCGGGTAAAACCCGTTTGGGTTCTAACGAAAACCCGTATGGCCCATCGGCCAAAGCACGCGAGGCTGTTATGCAGATTTTATCGGAAGGGAACCGGTATCCGTTTGCGGCCATCGGTGAACTGAAATCCATTCTGGCTAAAAAGGAAGGAGTAACCGTTGATCATATCCACGTAGGGGCAGGCTCCAGTGATTTGCTGTGCCAGACAGCCACCGCCTTTGGATTAGAAGGAGGCCGCATGGCCTCGGGCTTCCCTACCTTCCCGCTGCTGATGAATTATGCCCAAGTGTTTAATGCCGTGTGGGATAAGGTGGACATGAACGAAAAGCTGGAATACAATTATGAAGCGCTGGCGGCAGCTGTAAAAAACGATACCAAATTAGTCTTTATCTGCAACCCCAATAACCCCACCGGCACATTGGTAGATTGGCATAAAGTAAGATCTTTTTGTGAAGAAGTTTCCAAGAAAGTGCCGGTCTATTCCGATGAAGCCTACTTAGAATTTTTAGAACCCTCCCTGCAAAGTTCCATGGTAGAGTTGGTGAAAAAAGACATGAACGTAATTGTGTCGCGCACGTTTTCAAAAATCTATGGCCTGGCCGGGTTGCGTCTCGGCTATCTGGTGGCCAAACCCGATCTGATCAAAAAAATTTCTACCTATAGCGGAGATTTTCCGTATAGCCAAACGGCCATTGCAGCGGCTAAAGCCAGCCTGGGCGATGAAGAATTTATGGCCATGGTGCGCCAAAAAAATAATTCAGCAAGAAAAGTACTGACCGATTATCTGGATCAACATAACGTATTGTATGGAAAGACACTAACCAATTTTGTGTTTTTTCCCGCAGCCAAAGAGGGCAAGACGATCCTCAGCAAAATGGAAGAGCGAGGCTATATCATGCGCATCTGGGATTACCAACACAAAGAATGGTGCCGCGTTAGCATTGGCACCGAAGATGAAATGAAAGGATTTGTAAAAGCATTTGCTGATTTCATCTCCTGATTGACCAACCCCGTGTGCATAGTGCCTTCTAACCCGGTAAATTATTTTCTGATTATTTGGGGTTGCCTTTTCTTATCTTGCTCCCACCAACGAAATTCCTCACCCATGCAGGCCGCTGCTTCTGATTCGCTTACATTGTATCATCTGAGCAACACCTCCGGGATAACGATGGAGATAACTAACTATGGTGGAAAAATTGTTTCACTTTTTGTGCCAGACAAAATTGGAAGATTGGACGATGTAGTGCTGGGGTATGATTCGCTCCATCAATACCTCACGGGCAATCCATACTTTGGGGCTATAATTGGCCGATATGGCAACCGTATAGCCAAAGGAAAATTTTCTCTGAATGGAAAATCGTATCAGCTAAATACGAATAACGGAGCAAACGCCTTGCACGGAGGGCCTCACGGATTTCATCAGGTGTATTGGCAAGCCCGCGCGATTAATAAAAATAAAATAGAACTGAGCCACTCAAGCAAAGATGGAGAAGAAGGCTACCCTGGAAACTTGTCGGTAAAAATAATTTATACTTTGTCCGATCACAACGAACTGATCATTGATTACGAAGCGACTACCGATCAGGAAACGATACTCAATTTAACGCATCATTCATTTTTTAATCTGGCCGGTGCCGGTAATGGAACGATCCTGAATCATGAATTGATGATTAATGCCGATTCATTTTGCCCGGTAGATTCTACATTGATTCCACAGGGGGAAATGAGAAAAGTAAAAAACACCGCCTTTGATTTTCGTAGGCAACATAAAATAGGCGACTCTATCAATCAACCTGATGAGCAACTGAAGTGGGGGAGGGGCTACGACCACAATTGGGTGCTGAACAAAAAAGGAAATGAATTATCATTGGCAGCCCGGGTGGCCGATCCGGCCAGCGGGCGGGTAATGGAGGTGTGGACTACCGAACCCGGCTTACAATTTTATTCCGGCAATTTTTTAGATGGAACAGATGTGGGGAAAGGCAACAAAAAATACGAATACCGATCGGCATTTTGTTTAGAGGCCCAGCATTTTCCCGATTCACCCAATCATTCTCATTTTCCCACTACCGTATTAAAGCCGGGCCAAGTGTACCGGCAAAAAACAATGTACCGGTTTTCCGTACAGTAGCTTTTATTTTAATGCAGGATGAAAGATCAGTACACCATTTCGTTCTTAAATGAAGAGGCCGTGCTTATTTCTTTTGCCAATAAAATTGATTGTGAAATTAACGACCGGGTAATTGAACTCCACCGGTTGCTTGAGCAAACTCCTTTTCCCGGATTGATTGAATCGGTTCCGGCCTATGCTTCGTTAGCCGTGTATTTTAACAGATCGGAACTTCCCAAAGCAAGCCCACTTTCGGTTTTTTCTTTTGTAGAATCATTTCTGAAAAATTTAATAAGCCGATTACCGGCCGGCACTTTTGCAGAGCGAAGAAAAATTAAAATTCCGGTATTGTATGATGGAGAAGACTTACCCGCGCTGGCCGATCAGCGACAGTTAAAAACGGAAGAAATAATTTCTATCCATACGTCTGTGCCGTACCGGGTTTTTATGCTCGGCTTCTTGCCCGGTTTTCCCTATATGGGCATGGTAGATGCGCGCATAGCGGCACCCCGAAAGATTACTCCACGCACTTGCGTACCGGCTGGCAGCGTGGGGATAGCGGGGTTTCAAACCGGTATTTATCCGCAGGCTTCTCCGGGCGGCTGGCAACTGATCGGACGAACGCCCTTAAAAATTTTTGATGCTATAAAAAACCCACCCGGCATGCTCATGGCCGGTGATGAAATAATTTTTTTTGCTGTTTCACAAAATGAATTTAATGCTTTGAATGAGTATTAAAATTATCAAGCCTGCCATGATTACTACGTTGGTAGCCGGCCCGCGAAAAGGCTACCGAAGGTGGGGCATTGGGGCAGGCGGAGCCATGGATATGGTAGCGATGAAGGTATCTAATTTTCTGGTTGGCAATGAGGGCGACCAGGCCGCACTGGAGTTGGGTTATTCTTCATCGCAAATTTTAATTCTTCATGATTCATTGATCAGTGCCTCCGGAAAAGGCTTTGAACTGTATCTGAACGATAAATTATTTCCGCTATGGCATCCGGTTAAAGTAAAAGCGAACACCCTGTTGAGATTAACCAAAACACCCGGTGGTACTTGGGCATACCTGGCCGTGCAAGGCGGATGGAAAGCAGAAGATTGGCTGGGAAGCTGTACTACAAACAGCGCTGCCAGGAAAGGCGGATACCTGGGGCGTATGTTGCAAACAAACGATATGGTAGAAGCCGAAACAAATTATTTAGCCGATGAAACAGGCAGCCTGCCGTGGAGTATATCGGTTCCGTTACTCAATCAATTCTATTCTCCCTTTAATGAAATCCGATGTATGCCATCCATTGAAACCGACTGGCTTTCGGAATCCTCTAAACAGGTTTTCTCCTCCGGAGAATTTGGTGTTTCATCACAGAGCAACCGTATGGGCTATCGACTGAATGGCCCACACCTTTTCGTGAAAGAAAAAAATGAGTTGGTATCATCGCCTGTAGAGGTTGGCATCATTCAGCTTTTACCGGATGGCAACCTGGTTATGTTAATGGCCGATAGCCAAACCACTGGCGGATATCCGCGTATAGCCTCGGTGGCACAGGCAGATTTACCTAAACTGGCTCAGCACCTGCCGGGCGAAAAAATTTATTTTAAGTGGATTTCTTTTCTCGAAGCTGAAAACTTACTGCAAGATCGCGACACCCGGCTTGCCGAATTAAAACATAGCTGCCACCTCCAACTAAGCTTGATGCGTTGAAATTAAAAACGATCGGTTGACCCTCCACCTCCGAAAGAACCTCCGCCTTCAGCCGACTCGGGTGCTTTGTTTCCACCCAATGTTTGCGAAATAAGAAATGCACTAAGGTGAGTGCTTCCCCCTTTTTCTGATAAAATATTTTCGGCTGTATATCCGTGCCTAGGCGTTTTAAGATAACGGAACAGGCCCCCGGCTATACCCAGTAAGATAATCCCGGCTATTGTGAGAGTGATTTCGTGATGGTGGAGGCTGAAATAGTATTTGAATGTAAAAACAGCACACGCCAGCACGACCAAACTCACACGGATTAGTACGATATTCTTTTTTTGAATGCCGAAATAGAGGTAGATCAAAGGAAGGATTACAGTAAGAAAATAAAATAACCGGGCCAGCGGAATGTCTTCTCCTTCTTGCAGCGAGAGATTCATCATAGAAATTTGCAGCTCACGCACTACAAAATAATTGCCGGCCGCGTAGATCGTCAATAAACAAAAGACTTCTGAAACGATAAAACAATTTTCCCAATCTTCATTTTCTTTTTTCTCTTTGATCTTCATAATTAAAAAATAAAATCCGCTGAAGGCGATTATCATAACGAAAGAAACCCCCTGACGAATCTCTTCGCCTGCTTTGTAGAGTGAATAAAAAATTAGAAAACCAAGACATCCCCACATTAAAACAGTAGAAACCAAATCAACAAACCGAATGGCGGCCCCGGCAAAAATTAAAATACTCAAGGCCAGAATGAGATACAGGTTACCATCGGCCAGACCGGCAATACCTACCATGATAAATCCGGCCGAGTGGTACAGCAAGGCTTCATTTACACCTGATTTATAATGATGTTGGGTGCGTACAAAAATAGTTTCCAGTACAAACCAGGAAATTATCCCGTATAAAATGCATAACCCGGAAATAATTGATTGCCCGGTGCTCATCAACACTAAACCTAACAAACCGGTTAGGCCTGATAAGGCAATAAGCGTAGCAACAAAAAGTAAAACCCGAATGAAAAGATTAGGATGATAAAAAGAAGAGGGATAGGCTAATGAGATTTTATCAAATTGTTCGTGGGTAATCCACCCTTGCTTTTGCCAGCGGTTGGCTTCTTTCACAAGAGTAAGATTGTGTAGCCAGTTAGAGTTGTAAACAGGTTTCATGCGTGGCGTTTAAAAAAATTTTTGTAACGAATGATAAACCAGACCAAACCGGCACACGAAACAATTAAATAAAAAAACCATAGCACCGAGTTTTTCAAAATTAAGTCAGCCATTAAATAGGTAGTAACGATGTATCCCATCACAAAGGCATACAATAAAAACAGAAATGATTTTTTTAAAAACGCTAAATACACTGCCCCTGCGCACCCCAGGTAAGTGGCTAGGATGAAAAGGTTATTTTCTGATGAGCTAAAAACGCCTGCTATGGCTCCGGTAAAAAAAATTAAGCAACAGAAGTTTAGGTAGGTAAAAGTAAAGTGAGTCTTTATTTTTTTCTTATCAAGTATAACTGCGATAAGCGAAGCCGTCATTCCAAAAATAAGAGCGGCCACTTTTAAATTAGCGTGCGAAATCAGTTCACCGCTGCTCCATTGCTGAGGAGAAACACGGAGCCCCCAAAAAGAAGCCAAGGCCGTGATGGCAAGCGAAAGCACTCCGGTATGATCAAACCGGTAGGCCATAAAAAAGAAAAACACCGAAGTAAAGAGCGTTACCTCCTGAATGGATTCATCCAAAAAACCAAAAAGAAACTGCGCATAGCCTAACACACTGATAAAAAGTAAACACCCCAGCAATACTACATAATCGTAATAAGGGGTAGGCGATTTTACGTCCTGGTTAGAATAAGCCAACCTGTTTTTAAACATATAATAAAAACAACCGAGGGTGGTCATGCAGAGTAAAAATAAACTTACATAATGCCCCATCTGCCCAATATTTTTATAAATAAGAAGACCGATGCCGGAGCTAAATAGAAGAACCCCTAAATAAAGAATGGTTCGTATTTCATAAAAGACAGAAAATACTTTTTTGGAATAGACGGCCTCAATTTTCTCAAAGGGTGAGGCATCCAGCAATCCTTTCGAGCGAAGTTCGTGGAGGGTGTCCGTTTTCATAGAATACATTCTAAATTATTTCCAATATACGAATCAAGATAGATTCAGTTTATGGCCACACCCATTACCATCGCCTTTTACCACAATCTTGCCGAATTGAAACAAAGTTGCCACCTTCCATCTCTAAATTAAACAAACCATG
This sequence comes from Bacteroidota bacterium, assembly GCA_018267135.1. Classification (GTDB taxonomy): domain Bacteria; phylum Bacteroidota; class Bacteroidia; order Cytophagales; family Cyclobacteriaceae; genus ELB16-189. The sequence continues at coordinate 69,453 of JAFDZA010000018.1, read as the reverse complement.
AATAGCCATAGGGTGGACATCAACTGCGATTTAGGCGAAGGCACCGGAAACGATTCGGCCCTGATGCCCTGGATCAGCTCGGCCAATATTGCCTGTGGGTATCATGCAGGCGATGAAGATGAGATGAAGTATGTGATAGATCTTTGCCTGCAACATGGGGTAGCGGTGGGGGCACACCCCTCTTTTCCCGATCGAAAAAACTTTGGCCGAACGAATATGCAGCTTTCGCCCTCCGAAGTAATGCTACTGGTAACCGATCAGCTTTACCGGATCAACAAAATAGCCGAGTCTTTCGGCACTCACCTTCATCATGTAAAACCACACGGAGCACTCTACAATATGGCGGCTAAAGAGGTTGGGCTGGCTCAGGCTATTGCCAAGGCCATCAAAGAATTTAATAGCCAATTAATTTTGTATGGCTTAGCCCAAAGTGTAATGATTGCCGAGGCGCAAAAGTTAAACTTAAAAACAGCTCATGAAGTATTTGCCGACCGCACGTATCAGCCCGATGGCTCGCTTACGCCCCGCACACAACCTCATGCCCTTATCAGCAATCCCCGGCAAGTGTTACAGCAGGTTATTGATCTGGTTACCAAAAATAAAGTTTGCGATATTACCGGTTGCTATGTTTCTCTGCCAGCCGACACCCTCTGCCTGCATGGAGACGGCCCACAAGCGTTGGCACTGGCTCAACTTATCTATAACGGGTTAATGAGCGAAGGAGTGCAAATCCAAACTTTAACCTGAACCATAAAAATCAGATCAACACCATGAAAAAAAATTTTTTATCCGGACCTTTGGCGGGTGCTGCTTTCCTTATGGCCACTTCGGCTATCGGGCCCGGATTCATTACTCAAACTACCACTTTTACCGAGCGGCTTAAAGGGAGTTTTGGTTTTGTGATTTTAATTTCCATTCTGCTCGACATGGGCGCACAGCTAAACATCTGGCGGCTGGTGGGCGCGAGTAAACTCTATGCTCAAGATTTGGCCAACCGGGTTTTTCCCGGGGCAGGCTATATTTTGTCGGGTATGATTTTTTTGGGAGGGCTGGCATTTAACATTGGCAACATAGCTGGTGCAGGTTTGGGGCTGCAAGTGTTAACCGGCTGTAGCGTAGCAACCGGAGCTATTCTTAGTACGGGTATTGCTGTCATTATTTTTTCGGTTAAAGAAGTTGGCAGGGCACTGGATATATTTACTAAGGTGCTTGGCTTTGTAATGATTGGACTTACTTTGTGGGTAGCTTTTGAATCGCACCCGCCCGTGGCAGAGGCCGTTGTGAAATCTTTTTTCCCCGATCGAATAGATGAACTGGTCATTTTAACAATTGTGGGTGGCACCGTGGGCGGGTATATCAGTTTTGCCGGGGTTCACCGGTTGCTGGAAGCGGGAATTTCGGGAGAAGAAAATATAAACCGAATTTCCAAAAGTTCGGTTTCAGCCATTCTCATTGCATCGGTTATGCGCACCATTTTGTTTTTAGCTGCCTTGGGTATTGTGTGGCAAGGTATTTCGCTGGGTCATCAAAACCCGGCTGCGGTGGTTTTTGAAAGCGCAGCCGGGGTAGTAGGCTACCGTATTTTTGGGTTAGTGCTGTGGAGTGCCGCCATTACTTCGGTGGTGGGCTCGGCCTTTACATCAGTCTCGTTTATACGGTCGTCTCATAAAAAAATAGAAAAATATTTTCAACCTATTATTATCGGTTTTATCCTTTTCTCGGCTGTTATTTTTTTAATCGTAGGCGAACCTGTAAAATTACTAATTGCAGCCGGAGCTATTAATGGATTGATCTTGCCCTTTTCGCTGGCTATTATTTTGCTGGCTTCTTTCCGAAGTGATTTGCTGGGCAGCTATAAACACCCACGCTGGCTTATTGCTATCGGGGCAATAGTGGTTATCATTATGGGGTATATGGCGGTGCGAGGTTTGTCTTTCTAAAACCGAAGGAGTGAATTCAGTGCCATAAAAAATGAAATTAATTAAGGCAATAGATGAAAAAGAGATTTTCTATAACCGGGTTACTTTCCGGAGGCGCAGTGGTGGGTAATATTCTTTTTATTTTGTGGGGAACGTATAATGGGATAAACGAAAGATTTCGAGGAACCCTTCCTGAAAAAGTATCTTACATTGCGTTAGCGTTACTTTTGTTAACCAATACATTTTTAATTTGGCACAAAAAGAAGCGGTAGCGCAGGGGTTAGCTATTCAGATCACTCCAAAATTTTTTTGGATTTACCCAATAATTCCGGCTATACACCCTTTGGTAAGGCCATTTTTTTATTTTTAGCAATAAGGGAGTAAGGGCATGGTCGGCTTTAGACGATAAACTTTCAAAATAAAGTTGGTCATCGGTAAATAAAGCCAGCTGAACGAGCCCATCCTGGCAGCGGGTGAGATCTTGCCATGGAAATTTATTTTCAACCCATTCTTTCCCCATTGGCGCAGTCAAGATTTTATTTTTTAATTGCTGCGAAAACCCGGTTGTTGATTTTGCAGGAATCAATGGCTGTGTGTTTTTAGTAGAGACTTCCTTTGCGTACTGCAAATAGCTTTTCAGTAATTTAGGGCCTTGGTTCAGCGTGTGGGCCACGTCTAGTTCTTCAGGCTCTAGACTGGCTACAACTATTATTTTTTCGCGTGCCCGGCTGATGGCCACATTCAACCGGTTTTCTCCGCCTGATTGATTCAGGCTGCCAAACTGTGCCCGCAGGTTCCCTTCTTTATCGGGGGCATACCCTATCGAAAAAATAATAATATCGCGTTCATCGCCCTGCACGTTTTCTATGTTTTTCACAAATATATTTTCAGGAATGTAACGCGCGGGTTTGTTTGGGTATTCTTCGAGCACATCCTGAATCAGGTTTTGCTGAGGCGCGTTAAATGTGATGATGCCGATTTCTTTTTCAGGCTGTTTATGTTGAATAGCAAAAACCAAATCAACGATGGCCTCGGCCTCGGCCCGGTTTGTCTGGTTTTCCCACACGCCATTTACTTTCAGGTAATCTATGGCAGCTTCTTGTTGATTTAACTGATGAAAGTTGGGGAGCATCACGAGCTTGTTGTTGTAAAAAAAATGATTTGAAAAATGAATTAACTCGATCGACCGGCTTCGGTAGTGGCCGTTTAGCTGGAGCGAAAGAAGATACCGCTCACCCAATTCCAGAAGCGATTCTACTTCGGCATCGGGCTCTTCCCAATCTTCCTCCTGCCACCGGGCTTGATAAAAATCGCCAGGCCGCAATTGCCGGTTGTCGCCCGCAATAAGGGCTTGTTTGCCACGATACAATGCCGGAATACCCCGCTCGGCAAAACACTGAGAGGCTTCATCGAAAATAACGAGATCGAAAATTTCTTTCATCGGAAAAACAGCGCTTACTGTTTCGGGTGAGGCCATCCAGCACGGCAATAGCTTAAACACTTCTTCTTCAAACTCCGTAACGATTTTTCGTATGGGCCAGCTTTTTTTCTTCTTAGTGGTTTGATGTAGTAAATCGCGGTAGGTAACGCGGTTGTTTAGTCGGTTAAAGGCGAGGTCGGAAATGATGCGCTCGCGGGCACGCAGCAATAAAATTTCAGCACTTAGTGCCTGTTTGGTTATAATTTCATCTTGAAGTTCGTTTTCTAACCGTTGTATTTTTCCGGATGATACTATTCGCAACTCCGGATGTTTTGTTTCGATGTGATTGATCCAACTCAACGCCAGACTATTTAAAAAAAGGGAAGGCCACTCTTGCTGATCAGATGTTTTTTCTTTTAGTTTTTTTAAGATGGCCAGTTCGGTATCTGAAAATGAATGGAGTAGTTTGTCAAACTCGCAGAGCGAGTCAAAGTCAGATTGCAGAGCAGATTGAAAGACCGCAGCCGAATTTTTATCGGTGGCCAGTAACTCTATTTGTTTGCCCGATAAGCAAGTTGCCCACCATTTCAGTTTTGATTCTAAAAAACGGAGCGCATTTATCAGATTTTGTAAACGCCAGATACATTCAGAATGTGAAAAGTGAACTGGGTTAATAATATTTTTTAATCCCCGGATTGAATTGAAAACTTGTTTTGCCCGGATGGCTTTTTGTTGATCGCGAAACCAATTTTCAAAATCTTGTTTTTGAAATGAAACCGGGGTATTAACCAGCCAGCCCTTGGCTCTCAACTTCGCCAGGTTGTGTTCCAGATTTAGCCGTTGGTCTAATTTCTTTTCCAGTATTATAAAATCTTCTTTGCTGCTTGTTAGCCCGTTAGAAACCAGCGCCCGTGTAATAAGTACTTTGTCTTTGGAAAATAATTGCCACCGCAGCCAGCCCCAGGCTCCTTTCCGCGCTTTCATGGCCCGGTGCAAGGCTTTTTGAAAATGCCCCAACATAGACGAAGCCACCGATGCTTCCACCCCTTCGTGCCGGAAGCAATCATTCATCATCCGCTCCAGATTCGATAACCAAAGCGAGTTGGTTTCAACACTTTTGTAAGGCAGCATTTTTTTGACATATAAAAAAACGGATTCATCCTGAAGTAAGTGTACAACTTCTTTTACGGCATCCGTGGCAGGATATAATCGGTGAAGCAGCTCCCAGTCGGGCGTGAGTCCCAGTATTTTTGCCAGGTTGTTTTTTGTTTCTTCTACCGTAGCAAATACTTCGTCTATAGATTGATGGAGCCGGGGCAAATCGCCTATGGTGAATCGGGCAAAAGAGACTCTGTTTTTCAGTACATAATCGGTGTGATCAAATTGTTGGGCATAAAAAATATACTGTTTCAGCTTTTGCTGAAATGCCCCGAGGTGGTTGTATTTAAAATGGAAATATTCGTGCGTTAAAGAGATGAAGGCATGAGCCGGTGAGGATTGCAAGTACAGTTCTTTAATACTACGGCCACATTCGCTTTCGTCAAACAACACACTGCGAAAGTGCTCAAGCTCTTCGGCAATCTGATCTATGCGCTTGCTTACCTGAAGAAACTTCCGGTCGAGCTGAATTGCATCGAAGGTAATACTGCTGGCCTTATATTCGTCTGTTCGGTTAATCTGTTCGGCAATTTTTTGAAACAGGCCGGCTCGGTCGTTCTTAAAATCATGCACCAGCGCCAGAAATTTTTCCAGATTTTTTTCTTTCAGCCGGTTGTAAACCACTTCCAGTGCCACTTTCTTCTGGCACACCAGCAATATACGTTTGCCGTTGGCCATACCATCGCTGATGAGGTTGGCAATGAGTTGCGATTTGCCGGTACCGGGCGGACCTTGCACGACCAGCGAATGGCCGAGCTTTGAAGCCTTCAGTGCGTTTTCTTGCCAAATATCGGCTGGAAAAATAGAATATACTTTTTCTTCACGCACGGTAGAAATAAAACGATTAGAAGGAGATGATACAGGTGAGTAGCGAGAAAAAAATGCTTCGAGGTCGGTAAATGTATCTTCCTTAATGAGGTGGTGATAATCCGGCACCAGCGTAGAACCTGCCTGAGGAAATAACCCCAGTACGGCTTCCGGAAATAATTTCAGTTCGCCTGTGCGATGGGTTTCATCAAATTCCTTTTTTGTAAACGAAGCAAAAGGGGTAAGTAAGGGGCTGAACAAATCCGTATTAAAATTTAATTCTACCAAACTGCTATCGAGCAACCGGTAAAGAGATGTGATAAATGAAGTAGCCTCTCGGTCCATCTCATCAAACGATTGGTTGAGCAACCCTTCGTCTGCCGGTCGTTGGTTATAAAAAGAATAAGCCAGCAGAAACGATTTGTTGAATGTAATTTCGCTTTCCTGACGAAAGGCCAATACCCATTTATCATTTTTGATTTCTATCGTTACCGGAAAAAACAACAGCGGGCACCGCACACAAGTGTTGTCAGAAAATTTTCCACGTACCAGGGGCCAGCCTACGTGCAGATCGCGAACACCACGCTCGTCAAAATAAAACCGATCGTGTCGCTGCAGCTTTTTCAACATCAAACTACCCCGGTTAGCGGCCTCCATCCGCGAATCAGCCACCGGGCACAATACGCTGTCTTTTTCATTGAGTAGCGACTCGATCAGATGAAATGATTTTACACCGTTAAGGAAACTAAAATGATGGAGGTCAACAAATGCCTCGGAGGGCTTCAGCAAAAGTAACGATCGGTTTCTACTGCTTAGGTTGCTAAGCCTCCGCAGAAAAGTGGTTAATAATTTTTTGGTTTGATCAGTTGCCAAAATCTGAATTTACCGTGAGGTAAGGTTTAATTTTTTTAAAAGTGGGTTCGTCAAGAATGGAGATGTTTTTCAGTTCCTCTACCGACTTAAATTTTCCGTGCTGAAACCGGTATGTATAAATTACTTTGGCCAATTTGTATTTGATGTAAGGATGCTGCCCTAATTCTTTTTCGGAAGCCTGATTAATATCTAATTGATGAGGCACGTATAAATTTTCTATAAATACATTTTTTTTCAGCTCTTGAATGACGGCCGAGTCCAACCCATACACTTCGTGCAATTGGTTGGTTGAAATAAACCCGCCCAGTTTTTCCCGGTAGCTGATGATGCGCCTGGAAAGCTTCGGCCCGATACCATAAACAGTTATGAGTTGTGTGGTATCGGCCTGATTTAAATTAAATTTTTTAGTAACAATATTTTCTTGAGGGATCCGCCTGGGGTTGGGTTTGGCCAGTGTTTGATCAGGCAAATCAATGTATGAATATATTTTCCGATACAGGAGCGTATCCATGCCGTAGATCTTTAGCAAGTCAGTTCGCTGGTAAAACTTTCCACCTTGGCTGCGGTAGTTTATCAGGCGGCTGGCCGTTACGTTGTTAAATCCAAGCTGGATCAATTCATTTTTTGTAACCTGGTTCGGATTAAACCGAATCATTTTTTGGTGTGGTATGTTGTTCTGAACCAGGCTGTCTTTTCGGGGCCATTGCAGTGTGGCCATCAGGCTGTCAAGCTCTCTTATTTCGGTTGAAAAATCTTGCGGCTGCCGAACAAACCAATACCGATACACCGGCTCGGAAAAAATAAGAAGGAACATGAGCGGTAACAAGATGAGGAAGGCATTGATTTCGGTTTGCGAAAAGCCGAAGAAATTTCTAATCCATGCTTTCAGCCGGTTCATCTTTGTTAGGGCAGAAACATTTTATTTTGAGCCAGACAGCCACACAACTGCCGGTATATTTTTTTAATGGTTTCTTCAGACGGATCGTTACCTAAGGCATGCCGGATGCGCTCGGCCAGATTGCCTTCGGAGATAAGAGTATCCAGAACTGATTTCTTCCACGGTTCCAATGAAGGAGAGATGCCGGCAAGACGCTCAGTTAATTTTCCCCACAACGCCTGGGCTGTAAGCGAACCGGATTCGCCAAAGATTTTTAAGTAGTCTTCGCTGGTAATTTTAGTTTGCATACCCTGTTCCAAGCACTGATCGAAAATAGTTACCAGCACATCGGTCTTTACTTTCACTTGCTCTTCTAAACTGATAAATTTTTCTGAGACGAGAGCTTTGAGGAGTTCGGCAACGAGAGCCACGATGGCCAGGTCTGCAGACGGACATTCCTGCACATCCATAATCCGGATTTCGATGGAGCCACGATCGAAGCGGGGAATAGCCCCGCGTGAATTTACCCACACCGGGTCTAACACTTCGGTGGCGTTATAAGGTTGTAAGTCGGATTTAATTTTTTCGTAAATAGTGTTGATGTAGGTGCGCTTAGAAAACACGGCTTCTGGTATAACCCGCCCGGTGATAGACGGAATTTTAGATTGATTGGTTTTATAAAAAGCGAGGCGGGTATCTAATAGAGCAGTTAATTTTCCATCGAGGATGGGAGAACTGGCGCACAGAGCCGGCAGGATGGGTAAAATAATGCGCACGGCCGCATGCAGTTTGGCGAATTCTTCGTCATCGTAAAACGGAAGGTTTAAGTGGGTGCTTTGTAGGTTGCTCCAGCCGTGGCCCTGGCAACCAAAAATTTTATCGTATAATAAATAAATTTCGTTGTTGTCGTGCGGCCAGAGTTTGGTTTCGGTCAGGGGGTTCATCAAAGGATGGGCAGCTGTGGGCATCAGCATGGCGTTCCATTTTTCTAACCGGGAGTTTATGCGTTTGATGTTATCGGCAAACTCATTTTCTAATACATTCAGGTTAAGTTCGGGCCGGGTAGATTTCAGCTCTACTACATGCAGCACTAATTCGTTGCTCCATGTTACCATGCCGTTTTCAAAATCGCTGCCGATGACGCCCAGTTCCTGCTTTAGTAATTCATCCACAATGGGTTTTACGGCCAAGGTGGTTTGGTCCACCACCATATATTCAAGTTCGATGCCGTAGCCCTGAAACAAGTGTAATCGCTGGCTCATTTAATCGATTTTATTTTTTCTAAAAATACTTCCATGATGATGGCATACAATCGGTCTTTCAGAATTTTATCTTCAATGCCGGCATCAATATTGGGGTTATCGTTAATTTCGATCACATAAAACTTGCCATCTATTTCTTTCATATCCACACCATATAAGCCTGTGCCAATAAGCGAGGTAGCCTTCAGGGCGGTTTTCAGCAAACCACTCGGGGCTTGGTCTATGGGGATAGACTCCACATCACCTTCGCGCGATTTTTGTTTGTTGGCGCCCCAGTTAATGATTTGCCAATGTTTGGTGGCCATAAAATATTTGCAAACATAAATCACCTGGTTGTTAATAACGCCTACCCGCCAATCGAATTTAGTGGGAAGAAATTCTTGTGCCACCAGCAAATCTGATTTATCAAACATCGTGGGGCATACTTTTTTAAATTCTTTTTCAGAATCAATTTTAAAAACACCTTTCGAGAAAGCGCCATCGGGTTGTTTTAAAATTAATGGGAAAGACATTCTGGCAGACAGATTGTTGCAACTTTCCTCAGAGATTACAACAGATTTGGGGGTGAGAATTTTGTGGGCATTCAGCAACTCGTGCAGATATACTTTGTTGGTGCACTTCAGAATAGAATCCGGGTCATCAATTACGGCCAGGCCGAGCGAGTGCGCTTTTTTGGCAAACCGAAAAGTGTGGTGGTTAACATTGGTAGTTTCGCGGATAAACAACGCATCGTATTGAATGAGTTTATCAATATCATTTTTGGTAATGAATTCGGTGTTGAAGCCGGCTTCCAGTGAAGCCCGGTAAAATCGTTTTAGGGCGCGGTCGTCTGAAGGCGGATTTTTATCTTCGGGATTGGTAAGAATGGCGAGGTCATACTTCTTTTTGTCGGGTCGGAAATCGCGCTTACGCAATAAATATTTTTCTAAGGCGGAGATGAGCAACGGCCGGTCTGCTTCGGGCACCTCGTTTAAGTTAATAGGACGGATGCTTTGCAGGCGCCATTTATTTTTTTGAGAGAACACCGCGCGCAGGGAGGGTGCTTGCACCATTTGAAAAAGCTGCTGCGCCAGCCGGTCGAAATTTTCCTGTCTGGCTTGCCCAAAATAAATATTAAACTCAACCCGGTCGGTGGTTTCGTTTTTAAATGTGTTTTGAATGAGCAAATCAAAATCTAACGAGTCTTCGCGCAAGATGGAGGGAAAGCGCATATCCTGCAGGGTAGAAACCTCGGGCAGCACTTTGTGGCCGCGGGCTTCGGCCAGTAACGATACGTAATATCCTTCGCTTTGGTATTGGTACGACTTGCAAAGATTCAGCAGCTTAATATTTTTGGCTGTTTGAAAAGACTCATCGGCAATGTAGCGGTCGGCCGAAATGACTTCTACCTCGTGCAGGCCGAAGTTCCAGGTTTCCGGTTTCTCAACAATGATGAGTTTGGGCACGGGCGGTTGGCAGGTTTGGCTTTTATTTTTTTGGTTCGATAATCAATAGGTTAGCATCGTACGTTACTATTCCGAGCATGATGCTGTTGATGAGCCGATCGAAAGTTACGCTATAATACTGACTTTTTAGCGGGTTTGGGTTCATGGGATCGGCCAGGTAAACCATATTCGTGGCTTCATCAAATCCATTGATGATAACAAAATGCCCTACCGGCTCTCCGCGGATGCTATCAAACTTATTGTTGTAGGGAATCTCCCGCATATTTCCATACAGGTAGGTGGCGCTTAGCCCGGTTAATATCGGTACGGATTTTCGCAGGTATTTTTTTATCAACTCTTCATCCAGTTCGCTTAATAATAATTTTCCACCGGCCTCTATAAATTTAATGTAGGCTTTGGAAGCGATTTGCAGCCGCTTACTTCTGAATTTGTAGTGCATTTGTTTCTTCAGGTTTTGTGCCATTTTTTTAGATGGCAACGAAAACCACGAGGGATCGAAAATGTTTAGGTTGTAGGTATAGATATGGGCATGGTATCCGTGCTTCAGGGCGTGGTTGCCCAGCATCACCGCCAGGGTGCCACCCGTTTTTAAACTTTTTACTTTATTAATTACTTCTTTTAAGGATATACCATCATTGTAATATTGGTAAAGCGCGTGAAGGCAAGTGGGGCCGCAGGTAATGTCATCGGGCTGCGCTTCGATGTCGAAGTTTAAAAAAAAGTTATGACGAGGAGACATGCTTATTGCGGCTACAGAATTTTAGAAATAAATAAGTTGAGTACTTCCACCAAAATAAGGATGATGATGATCCACTCCAGCATAGTGCTGGTACGCTGGTTAGAAATTTCTCTGAAAATGCTGAGGTTATCTTCAATGATGCGCAAGGTGTATTCTATTTCGCTGAAGCGCAGCCGCAGGTCAAAATGTTTCATCAGCCCTTTGTGCAACTTATCAAGATATTCGTCATCCCATACCTGATCGGGGGCATCAAAAATGTAGATATTATCGGCAATATCATTTTGCGTGTTTAATGCTTTACCTATAAACCGCAGCATGTTGGTGCGGTTTATGTTAAGGTTGCCCGTGGTTTCTAAGTCGCGCGAAAAACCGCGTATCTCGGTCAGCAGGTTTTCGGATACACTATGGTAGTAATCCAGCGCTACCGACTGGGCCAGATTAAACATGGCAATACGCACGACTTTATCGTCTAGCCGGTTTACCACGGCCCGGTCAAATTCAAATTCCATCTCGCCCTCCTGCATACTCACTTCATGGTCATCGCGCAGCCATTGCGGGTTGGGGCTTTTTTGGTAGGGTAAGATGGTGCGGATCGCCACTTTTATTTCATCATCGGAATGCCCCGCAAAGGCCACCACTCCATAATTGAAATAGTATTGATATTTATCGCCCCCGAAGCCATAGAGGAGTTCCGAGGAAGAATCGGCCAAAGGTTTTAAATCAAGAAACGTTTTTATGCCCTTCATATCCAATTGATTGGCAACTAACAGAGCCGATATTTTGATCGTTTTCATATAGGTACAGTACTCAAATTTAAAAATTAAAAATTTATAGCTTATAAATGGAGGTTCTCTGGCAAGTGTTCATCTTTACAAAAAATTATATTATGAAAACGATATTTGCCTTTTGTTTTTGTACGGCCGCTTCCATAGCCTTATGTTTTGGGTGGGGCGCTACCGGCCACCGGGCGGTGGCCCTCATTGCCGAAAAGCACCTGACGGCCAAAGCCAAAAAGAACATTGAAAGAATTTTGAATAAACACTCGCTGGCAGAGGTAAGCGCCTGGATGGACGAAATCCGCTCCGACTCGACATACAACCAAACGGCCGACTGGCATTGGGTTACCATTGAAACCGGTAAAACGTACGAACAGTCGCCCAAAAACCCGCATGGCGATGTAATTGAATCCATCAACCGGATTGTATTAGCATTAAAGCAACACACCCTCGATGCGAAGAAAGAAACAGAGTACCTGAAAATGTTAATTCACCTGGTGGGCGACATACACCAGCCGCTTCACGTTGGGTGCTGCGATGACCAGGGCGGAAACAAAGTGAAAGTAAAATGGTTTCGGAGCGAATCAAACCTGCATCGTGTGTGGGACAGCGATATGATTGATGGCAGCAAATTGAGTTTTACTGAATTGGCCGGGTTTACGGCCGAACCCTCTTCAGTAACAGTTACAGCATGGCAAAAAAATTCCGTGTACGATTGGGCTAATGAATCAATGGCACTCAGGGCAAGGATTTATGCCATTGGCGATGGCAACTTAGGCTACCAATACAATTATAAAAATTTTAATGTGGTGCAAGAGCAAATAACCCGTGCCGGCATTCGGCTGGCGGGATTGCTAAATCAAATTTACGGGAAGTAAACGGCACCTACCCTTACGAATTGAAACCAGAAAATAAAGAGCGCATCTCTACGAGAAGCACCCCAACAAATAAAATAATTAATATGAATGGCAAGGCCGCAAAACTGCTGATCAATAATGATTTGGTATGCGTTTCGGATGTGTATCGGTTGCTGACTGACTGCACATGATCATTCTTGGAGAGGAATAAATGATTGATGTTGTTTTGATAGTTAGTAAAGGCAGCCTCTAACTCCAGGCTGAGAGGAGTATTAATAACAGGCTGCCCGGTAAGAATTTTCTGAAGGTACTCATCCACTTTTTGGTTATATTTTTTTCTGGCTTCGATAGTCAGCGGGGTAGCGTTTGTCTGTTTGGAGCATGATGATTTTCTTTTTAGAAGGCTGTCGTAAATAGAAGAGTTGGTTTGCCTTATTTTGTGTATTTCAGCAATAGATTCTTTACGCTTGGAGGAATCTTGATGAGGAAGACCATACAGCAACAATTGACTTCGGTTTGTATTAAAGGTTAATTGCTGCACCATGTGCAGATGAAGCGTGCCTTTTTCTATTAGTTGGCTATACTTTGTGTCGATTCTGTTTACCTCATAAATCAACCACACAATGCTTATAAAAAAAACACTCGCAACGACTGTAACCCACTTCATAGAGTAAAAATGATTTCCTCTTTTAGACATACCGATAAAGAACAGGTTTAAACTTAATTTTTTTTTAGAAAAAAACCCGGGTAATGTAAGTTAACTATCCTTTTTTACAATAATCTTTTCCATCTTATCCCCGGCACGGATGGCATCAATTACATCAAGGCCTTCATACACTTTGCCAAACACGGTGTGGTGGCGGTCTAAATGCGAAGTAGTTTGCCGGGTATGACAAATAAAAAACTGCGAGCCGCCCGTGTTTCGGCCGGCATGCGCCATAGATAATACTCCACGATCGTGGTATTGGTTTTTGCCGGTAAGTTCGCAATCAATGGTGTAGCCGGGCCCTCCGTTGCCAATTCCGTTAGGGCAACCGCCCTGAATCATAAAATTAGGAATGACACGGTGAAACGTGAGGCCGTCATAAAATCCTTTTTCGGCAAGTGTTATAAAATTTTTTACCGTGTTGGGGGCATCCTCTTCAAAGAATTGAACTTTCATTACGCCTTTTGGGGTATGGATTTCAGCAGTGGTCATAGTAAGGAGAATTTTAAGTTGCGAAGATATGGGTTTTATCTCATCAGAGAGACGTAATTACATCCGTGGCCGCCAAGGAGTTTCAGTAATTTGTAACTCATGCGTAATCATTCGGCCAAGCATAAATAGATAATCGGAAAGGCGGTTTAAGTATTGGATGACCAGCGGATCAACAGCCGACTGACCGTTGAGAGCAATTACCAGTCGCTCAGCTCTTCGGCACACCGTGCGGGCGATGTGGCCGATAGAAACCGATTCGTGCCCACCGGGCAAAACAAAAAATTTCATTGGTGGAAGTTGTGCATCCATTTTATCAATTTCCTTTTCGAGGAAAATAATATCATTCTCGTGCAGCGATGGAATTTTTACTTTGGTGTTTCCCGGCTCGGTAGCTAAAATAGATCCAATGGTAAAAAGCCGGTCTTGAATTTCGATTAAAACTTCCTGGCGAGAGTGGTTGGCAGGTTGGTCGCGCAGGAGGCCGAGAAAAGAATTGAGTTCATCAATCGTGCCGTAAGCGTCAATGCGCAAATCGGATTTAGGCAACCGCAGGCCGCCAAAAAGAGCGGTAGTGCCGTCATCGCCTGTCTTGGTATAAATTTTCATGGAGCGAAATTGGAGATTCTGCCCCGATAATTCAATAGGTCAGCTTAATGCACGGCTTCGGCTGCCATGGGCACACCCCGGTTGATATTATCGTTTTTGCGATCCCACTCAATCAGGCCGTCTTTCAGGCGGATGATACGGTGGGCATAGTGGGCAATGTCGTCTTCATGTGTTACCATGATGATGGTGTTTCCCTGGTCGTGCAACGCTTGAAACAAATTCATGATATCGTACGAAGTCTTTGAGTCGAGGTTACCGGTAGGTTCATCGGCCAAAATAATAGAAGGCTTGTTTACCAGCGCACGGGCAATAGCTACCCGTTGGCGCTGCCCGCCCGAGAGTTCGTTGGGCTTGTGGTGGTGGCGGTCGGCAAGGCTCACACTTTCAAGCGCAGCCATCGCCATTTCATCGCGGTCGTCTTTGCCATAGCCGGCATAGATTAGTGGGAGTGCTACATTCTCCAAAGCAGTTGCACGCGGCAGAAGATTAAAGGTTTGAAATACAAACCCGATTTCTTTGTTGCGCACCATGGCCAATTCATTTTCGGTCATTTCGCTTACCATGTGGTTGTTAAGCATATAGGTGCCGCTGGTGGGGGTATCTAAACAGCCAACAATGTTCATAAGCGTAGATTTGCCCGAACCCGAAGGCCCCATAAAAGCTACATATTCTCCTTTGTCTATTGATATAGAGATATCCTGCAGGGCGTTTACAATATTATCGCCCATTTTATAGGAACGGGCAATGTGGTGGGTTTCAATGATTTTAGACATAGTGGATGGCTTGCAGCAAATCGATGGATTGGGTTAACAATGGATAATAGACGTAACTCACGCAATTTGGTTACAAATAGTGGAGATTTGATATTATATTTTATGATGAAACCCTTTTCGATTAAGAGGAATATATTTGCATTATGGGAGGATCATGCTTATGAATAAAATTTTACTGGGGAGTATTTTTACTGCTTTTACCCTTTTTCAGGTTTCGGCCGCCAATCGTTACTGGATTTCATCGGGTGCCGGTAATTGGAATAATACGGCAAACTGGTCGGCCGCTTCGGGAGGTGCCGGAGGGGCTTCGGTGCCCGGGGCAGGCGATGTAGCCATTTTTGATGGGGCAGGCGGAAAAAACGGGAATTGCACATTTGATATGGCTCCGTCTGTCGGGGGTATGAGTGTAATCACTTCGTATACAGGTACGATTGACCTGAATGGAAATACCCTTACCCTGGCCGGTACGGCTATCTTTACTAAGGGCACCATTGCTAATTCCGGTGCACCTGCTTCCGTTTCACTTAACTCGTCTTCTGTAACTTTTAATGGTACCTTATTTTCCGCAGATGTTACCGGGTCTTCAGTTGATGTTTATTTTAATGGAAGTACTTTTAACAGAGTAGTCAATATTACTAAAACCGGAGGAGCCAATGACAACAGCACCGGAGGCAATATATTTAATGGGGTTACTACGATAACCAATAATAGTGCAGGGCAAATCGTACTGGGCAACGTCAATCGAGATCAATTCAACGCAGTTACTACTTTTAATAATACCGGAAGCTACCGGTTTTACTTTGCCCATAACCACACCGGCCAAACCACGACCTTTGCCACCGACTTGATTCTTAATTCCAACAAATCGGGGGGTGTAGATGGGTGGTCGTTTTTTGTTTGCGAAAATGCCAACACGAGTGTATCCTTCGGTGGCAAGGTAACGATCAATTGCGATGGGACGTTGCAAAGTGACTCCCGGTTCTTAAATGGAAACGGTACCACCGCCACCTACTCGGGCACGGTTGCCATAAACGTAACCAACACCTTCGGAAACTCAGTCGTGCAGATGGGCACCTTCGGAACATCTACCTATAACGGAAATATTGTGGTTAGCAATTCCGGAATAGCCTCCGGAATAGCATTTAATGTTAATGCCTCAGCCACTTCAACTATGTCGGTAGGCAATACCATTTCAATTGGGGCGGGTGGCTTTACCAATGGCTCGCTTACGTTAGCAAGATTCACGCAATTGGGGAGTACGGCCCAGTCGCTTAACACCTTTAGCGGAACGGCAGGGTTAATAGTGGGGCCAGGATCGGTTTTTAATGGCAATGTTAATTTTGTAGCTCCTCAGCTTTACCTGAATGGTGGTAATTACAACGGCACGGCTTATCTCGAAAAAAACAGTGCTGGTTATAATTTAGGAACGGGCAACAATACGTTTGCCTCCACGGCCACCATTGTAAACAGCGGGTCGGCCCAGTTAAGAACGAATGGTAGTAATACCTTTAATGGTACCACCACCTTAACCAATAGCGGGAGCGCTGATTTGCTTTTAGAATTAACCACCGGCAGCACTTACAATGGCGATGTTACCATGAACAACACGGGTTCTTCTTCCGTGCGCGTTGCTTACATGGGCAGCAATGCTTTTAATGGCAATATCATTGTTAATTCAACGAGTGGAAACGGGGTTTATTTTTCCGAACAAGGAACGGGCACGGTAACGTTGGCAACGGGCAAAACCATTTCAGTAGGTGGGCTGGGTTTTACTTTGGGCGCACTCTTTCTGCCAAGATTTACTCAACTTGGAGGTACCGCCCAGTCGCTTACACTGACTAATACGGCAGCTCTTACTATCGGGCCGAGTTCTGCTTTTAACGGCAATGTTAATTTTATTTCTCCGCAGGTATTTGTAAGTGGAGCTACCTATAATGGTACGGCTTACATTGAGAAAAATGGGGCCACCGACAATGCCGGCACCGGAGGAAATATATTTAACGGCACTACGACTATTACTAACAGTGGCTCCGGGGCACTTTATCTGGGGAATGGTTCGAGCGATCAATTTAACGCAGCTACCACTTTTAATAATACGGGAAGCTACCGGTTCTATTTTGCCCATAACCATGCTGGCCAAACCACTACGTTTGCCACCGACTTGACTCTTAATTCCAACAAATCGGGCGGGGTAGACCCATGGTCGTTTTTTATCACGGAAGGGGCCAATACCAATGTTTCATTCGGAGGGAATCTTACGATTAATAATAACGGGGCGCTTCAAAGTAATCTTCGTTCTTTAACTGGCGCAGGCAGTACAGCTACCTTTTCTGGGATAACTACAATTAACTTAGCCAATACCAATGCCGGTACGGCTATTGTTATGGGCACGAACGGTACATCAACCTACAACGGCAACATTGTGGTTAATAACAGCGCTGCCGCCAGCGGAATTTTTTTTAATGTCAATGCTACGGCCAGTTCAACTTTATCTTCGGGAAATACAATTTTGATTGGGGGAGCCGGGTTTACGGGAGGAACACTGAGTTTAGCACGATTTACGCAGGCAGGCACGGCTGCCGTAACCCTTACTTCATTTACAGGCGCATCCAATCTTACCGTGGGGCCTAATTCTTCGTTGGGAGGCAATGTTAACTTTGTAGCTCCTCAAATTTATCTGAATGGCTGCACCTATAACGGCACGGCCTACATAGAAAAGAATGGGGCAACAAATAATGCCAGCAGTGGAGGGAATACATTTAGTTCGGCCACCACATTGGTTAATTCAGGAACCAGCTATGTGGCCATGGCCAATACATCGCCCGATATTTTTAATGCTGATCTTACGGTAAATAACACCGGGTCCTCAACGATCCTTTTAGCCTACACGGCATTGGGTACCCAGTTTAATGGCAATGTCATTGTATCGCAAGCTAACCCGGGCACCGGCATTTATTTTGGCACTAACGGAGGTACTTCCACCATGGCTGCCACACACACAATTTCTATCGGCAGTGGCTATTCTTCCGGCTTGTTAAGTATTTCAAATTTTACTCAAAACGGCTCGGCCCCAATGAGTTTAACCCTGACCGGTTCGGCCAATTTAACAGCGGGTCCTAATTCGGTAATAGGCGGAAATGTTTCGTTTATTGCACCCCGTGTATTGCTTAACGGCACTACGTACCAAGGCACAGCCTACATAGAAAAAAATGGAGCCAACAACGATGCCGGTACAGGAAACAATATTTTCCAGGGAGTTACAACGATAGTTGATTCGGGCAGTGGCTATTTGTTGACGGGCAATACATTTCCGGATGTGTTTAATGGCGATGTAACCTTTACAAATACAGGTTCGAATGCAATCTACCCGGCCTACAACTCTACCGGGAATCAATTTAATGGCAACATTTTGGTGAATTGCACGGGTGGATCGGGAATTGCTTTTTCCGCCAGTGCAGCGGGCACATCTATTTTGGCCAATGGCAAAACAATTTCAGTGGGGGGTACCGGTTTTAACACCGGGCAACTTCAGTTGATTCGTTTTAACCAGATGGGGGGTACGGCTCAAAATTTAACCCTAACAGGAACTGCTATTTTAACTTTAGGGCCATCCTCTATATTTAATGGGAACGTAAACTTTGTGGCTCCTCAACTTTACTTACATGGCAGCACATATAACGGTACAGCCTATCTGGAAAAAAACGGAGCTACCAATAATGCGGGGAATGGAGGGAATACCTTTAATTCTACCTGTACATTGGTATGCTCGGGCAGCGGATATCTACTCACGGCAAATGTAACGGCCGATGTTTTTAATAACGATGCTACGTTTACCAATACCGGAAGCAATGTAATTTATTTGGCCTACAACACAGCCAATAATCAGTTTAACGGAAATATTATTGTTAACAGCACTACCGGTGGCGGGGTTTATTTTTCATCTATGGCTCCGGCCACCTCTATTCTGGCCTCTGGAAAAACTATTTCGGCAGGGGGTTCTGGTTTTTCGTTTGGCTTATTAAGCCTTAGCCGTTTTACCCAGCAAGGAAACACACCGCAATCGCTTACACTGACTAATGTAGCAGCGCTTGCCATAGGCCCGGCTTCTACCTTTAATGGCAATGTTAATTTTGTAGCTCCACAACTTTATCTGAGTGGTTGTAATTATAATGGCACGGCTTATCTCGAAAAAAACGGAGCGGGCAATAATGCGGGGACGGGCAATAACACGTTTGCCTCCACGACCACCATTGTAAACAGCGGGTCGGCTCAGTTAAGAACCAACGGCAACAATACGTTTAATGGAACAACTACCTTAACCAATAGCGGGAGCGCAGATTTGCTTTTAGAATTAACCACCGGCAGCACTTACAATGGCGATGTTACCATGAACAACACAGGATCCTCTTATGTGCGCGCAGCTTACATGGGTGCCAACTCATTTAATGGAAACATTATTGTTAATTCTACCAGCGGAACCGGGGTTTATTTTTCCGACCAAGGAACCGGCACGGTAACGTTGGCCAATACTAAAACCATTTCAGTGGGCGGCACTGGCTTTACATTTGGTACACTAAGTTTGCCCCGGTTTACCCAAGTGGGCGGCACCGCGCAATCTCTTACTTTAACAAATGTAGCGGCTCTTACGGTTGGCCCGGCTTCTACGTTTAATGGAAATATAACGTTTGTAACGCCTACCATTAATTTAAACGGTTGTACGTATAATGGCACGGCCAGCATTACTAAAACAGGCGCTACCAACGATACGAGCTTGGGGGGAAATATTTTTAATCTCACTACTGCATTTGCAAATTCAGGTACTGGGCAATTTATTAATGCTGGCGGAGGGTTAGATACATTCAATAACAATTTAACACTTACCAATACCGGTACATCCGGTATTCTTATGTCGCAAACTACTTCGGGTACACAGTTTAATGGAAATATAGTGGTTAACAGCAATAATGGAATAGGCATCTATTTTGGTAATGGTGGAGGTGCTTCTTCCATGGCTTCAGGTAAAACAATAACGATTGGAGGTACCGGTTTTTCAATGGGCGAACTGCGATTTTATCAGTTTACCCAATTAGGTGCTACAGCACAAAGCCTCACTCTTACCGGTACAGCATCGTTTCGTATAGGGAACAGTTCGGTATTTAATGGAAATGTAACATTTGTATCTCCTCAATTATACATGGATGGGGCCACTTACAACGGCACGGCTTATCTCGAAAAAAACGGAGCGGGCTATAATGCGGGGACGGGCAACAACACGTTTACCTCCACGGCCACCATTGTTAACAGTGGATCGGCTCAGTTAAGAACCAACGGCAACAACACTTTTAATGGAGCTACTACCTTAACCAATAGTGGAAGCCAGGATTTGCTTTTAGAATTAACCACCGGCAGCACGTACAATGGCAATGTTACCATGAACAACACCGGCTCCTCTTATGTGCGCGCAGCTTATATCGGCACTAATGCGTTTAACGGAAATATCGTTGTTAACTCTACCAATGGAGCAGGTGTTTATTTCTGCGAGAATGTGGCCGGCACTGCTGCCCTGGCCTCGGGCAAAACGATTTCGGCAGGTGGTATAGGGTTTACGTTAGGTGCTCTTGTGCTGCAACGGTTTACACAAAACGGATCCACTGCTCAAAACATAACGCTTACAGGAACCGCTTCCTTTTTTACCGGCCCCTCTTCTACATGGAACGGAAACCTGACTGTAAGTTCGCCACAATTATTTTTGAATGGAGCCACTTTTAATGGAGTCAACGCATTTACTAAAACAGGAACCACGACTGACAACAGCACCGGGGGAAATACATTTGCCGGAGTTACCACTTTTAACAACACCAACATTGGTGTATTTCGGTTATCCAATACTACGGGCGATGTATATACCAATAACGTAATCTACAATCAAAATGCCGGAACGATACAACCGGCTTATGCTTCCGCCACAACGTATGCAGGCAATATTACAGTTAATTCTTCTTCGGCTATGGTGTTTGGTGCTAATAGCGGCAGCATAACTTTTAATGGAAGCGGAGGCACACAAACGATTGCCATTACCGGAGCAGCCGCACCTACCTTTAACACAATGGTAATGAATACCTCTTCCGGGGGTACCGTCAACCTAAATACAATCGTAAACATAGGAGGGAGTGCCACCTTTACTTCCGGAGTGCTGACTTCGTCAAGCACTAACTATTTGAATTTTATGAATAATGCCACCACATCCGGGGCATCCAACAACAGTTATGTAGATGGGCCGGTTCGTAAAACCGGAAATCAGGCATTTACTTTTCCGGTCGGTACTGGTGGAATTTACCGTTCTATTGCCATGAGTGCCCCGGTTGCCATAACAGATGCTTTTACCGCTCAATTTTTTAGAGGTGCACAGGCTTTCGGTGGCGCGGCAACATATCAATCGCCTATCTTAACCGTAAGTAGTTGCGAGTACTGGATACTTAACCGCACCGTTGGGGCATCCAATGTGTTGGTAACGCTTAGCTGGAATTCACCTGATTGCTCCGGCCCCTATATTACGGACATTACCAAGTTGCTGGTAGCACGATGGAACTTAACCAATTGGGTAAGCCATGGCAATGGAGGCACAACCGGCAATGCCACCAATGGCACGGTTACTTCTTCAGCTGCAGTTACTTCATTTAGTCCGTTTGCATTGGCCTCCTCCTCGTTGGTTAATCCGCTCCCCATCACATTAAGTTACTTTAAGGCAATATTGGATAATGGAGTAGCTAAGTTGGCTTGGGAAACTGAGTCTGAGCTGAACAATGACTTTTATACATTGGAGCGTTCGGCCGATGGAAATGTATTTGAACAAATAACAACCGTAAAAGGCGCAGGCACCACATCTGTAACTACAGATTATTCTTACGTAGATGAGAATCCGTTGCCGGGAATATCATACTACCGGTTAAAGCAAACCGATTTTGACCGGCATGAAACGGTGGTGGGTATTGCATTCATTGAAAATAAAGGAGCGGGCTTTTCTTTTAACGTGTATCCTAACCCGGTATCGTCTGCGGAAAATCTAAATTCTAATTTTTCCGGATCGGCCATTATCTACGATGCACTGGGGCAGCCGGTGTTAACGGTGAACAACGCGCGCCAGATGAATGTGTCTTCTTTAAGTTCGGGAGTTTATATGGTGCGTACCAGCACGGGGCAGGTGCAGCGGCTCATAATAAAATAAATTAGAGGTTTAGTAATCGAGCTACTTTCAGAATGCCCATCATACTGAGGCTGTCGGTAATTTTTCCGTTCATCACCATTTGCAGGGCTTCTGCGAAAGGGAGTTTCCATATCTTCATATCGGCTTCGGTTTCTTCGCGCTGATGGTCAGTTTCGTGGAGCCCCTGAGCTAAAAAAACGAAACCGGCTTCGTCTGATACAGAATTAGATAAATGAGTTTTTAAAATCTCTTTCCAGCGGGTGGCACGCAGCCCTGTTTCTTCCAATAACTCACGCTGAGCCGATTCTAAAATATCTTTTTCCGGGTGCCCTCCTCCCTCGGGTATTTCCCAGCTCCATTCATTTAACACATAGCGGTGTTGTCCTACCAACCAAATATGCTGCCGGTCGTCTAAGGCGACAATACCTATCGCTTTATTTTTATAATGCACTTTTCCGTAGATACCTTTTCCTCCACCGGGGTTGATAACCTGATGCTCTTCTAATTTTATCCATGGGTTTTCATAAATATCTTCTTGCGAAAGGGTGATCCAGGGTTTCTTTTCCATGTTATGTAAGATAAGGTAAATTGAAATTGAACCCGGATTGGGGTCGGGTTCTCTAGGCATAATTTTGATTGAAATGTCGCTGTAAAATTTCAAATTTACAGGCGAAATATGAATACATTTTTAAATGGATCAGATGCTTCAATCATCCTTTACACCTGATCTTATTGAAGCCGGTTGTGATGAAGCCGGCCGCGGATGCTTGGCTGGCCCGGTAGTAGCGGCCGCAGTTATTCTGCCTAAGACTTTTAAGCACCAATTACTCAACGATTCTAAACAACTGAGTAAAGAACAAAGGGTAGCCCTGCAAGCCGAAATTAAACGCGATGCACTGGCCTGGGCCGTAGCCGAGGTAAGTCATACCGAAATAGACGAAATAAACATTCTCAATGCTTCGTTTCTGGCCATGCACCGGGCGTTAGATCAGTTAGCCATCCGCCCCCAACTACTTCTGATTGACGGCAACCGATTTAACTCCTACCACGAAATTAAATTCAAGTGTATTGTAAAAGGCGATGCCACTTACCTGAGCATAGCAGCCGCTTCGGTGTTGGCCAAAACACATCGCGATGAGCAGATGGAAAAGCTGGCTGTACAGTTTCCCGGCTATGGGTGGGCTACCAATATGGGCTACCCCACCGGCCAGCACCGCGAGGGAATAAAAAAATTAGGGATTACACCTTACCACAGAAAATCATTTAACCTGCTGCCATCGCAACTGAGGTTATTTTAAAAGTAATGCGGAAATTAAATTCCGTTGGTAAAAAAACGGAATGAAAATTAAATTCAGATTTGTTATTTTGACCAATACCAATCCTATTCTTATGAAAAATATACTTGTTCTTTTCCTGCTGGTTATTTCGTTCGTATTGCGGGCACAGCAAGAAGTTAAAAAAGCTCCGGAGGTAAAAGAAGGAGACGGTCCTTATCCGATGCTGGTTATCCGCGGAGTAACGCTTATCAACGGTACAGGGGCTCCCCCCATGGGTCCGGTTGATATTGTAGTGAGGCAAAACAGAATTACCGAAATCAGACAAGTGGGGTATCCCGGTGTTTCCATTAAAGAAGACCGCAGGCCTAAACTTGAACCCGGAGGCAAAGAACTGGATTGTTCAGGTATGTATCTAATGCCCGGTTTTATAGACATGCACGGCCATATCGGTGGCGGGCAAGCACCCAATGCCGAATATGTTTTTAAACTGTGGATGGCGCACGGCATTACAACTATTCGCGACCCCGGCTGTGGCAATGGGTTAGATTGGGTTTTAGATCAAAAGGCAAAGAGCGAAAAAAATTTGATTACGGCTCCCCGCATTAAAGCTTATTCTTTTTTCGGAATGGGCAGCAAGACTCCCATCAGCACTCCAGACCAGGCGAGAGCTTGGGTAAACGATAATAAACTGAAAGGAGCCGATGGTATTAAATTTTTTGGGGCAGCACCCGAGGTAATGGATGCCGCACTTCGCGAGAACAAACGACTGGGGTTGCGTTCGGCATGCCACCATGCCCAAATGGATGTAGCCCGATGGAATGTGGTAAAGTCGGCCGAAGCCGGACTCACTTCCATGGAGCACTGGTATGGGTTGCCCGAAGCGCTACTGGTAAATCAAACCATCCAAAACTATCCGCTGAACTATAATTATTCCAATGAACAACACCGGTTTGAAGAAGCAGGGAAATTATGGAAGCAGGCGGCCAAACCCTACTCAGAAAAATGGAATGAAGTGATGGATCATCTGATCAAATTAGATTTCACCATTGACCCAACATTTAATATTTACGAAGCCAGCCGCGACTTGCATCGCGCCCGCAGGCAAGAGTGGCACGAAACATACACCTTACCTCAACTTTGGCAATTTTATCAGCCCAACCGGATTTCGCACGGGTCGTACTGGTTTAACTGGGGCACCGAGCAGGAGGTGGCCTGGCGCCAAAACTACACACTCTGGATGGAGTTTGTAAATGAATATAAAAACCGCGGAGGGCGCGTAACAGTGGGCACCGACTCCGGATTTATTTTTGAGTTGTATGGATTTTCGTATGTACGCGAAATGGAACTGCTGCGCGAAGCCGGCTTTCATCCATTAGAAATTATCCGCTCGGCTACACTTTACGGAGCGCAAGCCTTAGGTGTAGAGAAAGATTTAGGGTCGGTAGAAATTGGTAAACTGGCCGACTTTGCCATCGTAGATCAAAATCCGTTGGAAAACCTTCAGGTGCTGTACGGAACAGGTGCCATTAAACTTACCGATGACAATAAAGCGGTGCGCGTAGGAGGTGTGAAGTACACGGTAAAAGACGGCATCGTTTACGATGCCAAAAAATTATTGGCCGATGTAAAACAAATTGTGGAAGAAGAAAAAAAGAAAACCGGTTTTATATTGAAGCAACCAGGCATAGAGTGAAAACCCGGGAAGGCATCTAATCTATGTTTTTAAACAGGGAAAATAAATAGCGGGCTAATCCATCCGACTAAACCTCTATCTTTGCCGCGCATGAAAAAAATGATTTCGTGGATGGTAAGGTTTGTTCCTCGTAAATATCTGCAACGGTTTACAGGTGTAGGGTTGAAAGTGGTAGGGCTTTTTTACCGGGGTAGGCAGACGGTGTGCCCGGTTTGCAGCCATCATTACCGTAGGTTTCTGCCCTACGGGCGCATTCGTGTACGCGAGAATGCTCTTTGCCCCAACTGCCTGAGCCTGGAACGCCATCGGCTGATGTGGCTATTTTTAAGAAATAAAACCAACTTCTTTTCTTCTTCATTAAATGTACTGCACATAGCCCCCGAGCCTTGCTTTATTAAACGATTTGAGCAGCAACATGGCGAAGGCTATATTACGGCCGACATTGAGTCGCCATTGGCGAAAGTGAAAATGGACATTCATCAGATTCCGTTTGAACAAAATCATTTTGACGTAGTGCTGTGCAACCATGTGTTAGAACATGTTCGCGATGATGTTCAGGCCATGCGCGAAATACA
The DNA here is from genome assembly GCA_018267135.1 of Bacteroidota bacterium. Classification (GTDB taxonomy): domain Bacteria; phylum Bacteroidota; class Bacteroidia; order Cytophagales; family Cyclobacteriaceae; genus ELB16-189. Next base: position 43,994 of record JAFDZA010000018.1, on the reverse strand, counting down.
CCGCGTACTAAAACCCGGTGGCTGGGCTATTTTACAGGTTCCATTTTTTTCGCCCATGCATGAAAAAACTTTAGAAGATAATTCTATTACCGATCCTCGCCAGCGCGAAAAAGTATTTGGCCAGGCCGACCACGTGCGAAAGTATGGATATGATTACACACAACGGATCGCCCAAAGCGGTTTAACACCCTACGAAGAAAATTACGGAATGGATTTCTCGCCCGAAGAAGCATTTCATTTTGGTGTAAGCCGGGAAGAAGTAATTTACCGGGCCTTCAAACGTGTATAATTACTACCCATACACTTCTAAAAATTTCTGTATACAGAGATCTTTGAAAAATGAACCTTATTTGTATCGTGCTGTGGAAGGATGGAACGTTCGCCAGCTATACCAAAATTCTTGATAAGCTTTGATTCGTTTTAGCTTTTGGGCTGTATCTTTATAGGCGATACCTGCGAACGAATATTTTTCGTTGGCCGAAACCAGGGTGTCTCCGCGAAGGATGAAAGAAGTTGTATCGGGCCGCACAAAGGCGGAAAAACTTTGCCCGTCTTGAGCGAGAGCAAGCACAATCGGCTGATGGCCTATTTTATCGTTAATGATTCTTACTTTCTTCAGTTGATTCCAGTCGTACGCTTTGCTTTGCTCATTAACTTTAATCCCAATTACCCACGATTTATCTTGCCACGATAAGCTATCAGTTCGAGTAAGAGAACTTTTACTTTTTCCTCTTTCAAATTTTCCGAGCGTATCGTATTTCAATTTTGAGGCCGCGTCTTCTTGCATAACCAGTGCGTGCGGATAAAGTTCGAAAAGCTTTTTAACCGTCATTTGCTGAGATTCTATTTCCGGTAGCATTTCTCCTTTAAGAGAACCTACGATCGCTTCGCCATTTACCTGCCGCCACCAGCTCCTGGTGGCAGCATCTTCAAACATAGCATTAAAATGATCCATACCCACCAGTCTGAATTTTTCGTATTGACCTTTTACGATAGGTTCATATACCCGGCCGGTTCGGCACACATTGCAATAAGTAATGATGACCGGCTTTCCCCCGATGGTATCTTGCACTTGGTGGTGGTATAATATATAGCGCACCGGAAAAGCCTTTACCTGTCCCTCGTAGTCAACACATACTACTAACGCATTATCGCTTAGGATATTGGTTTTTTGATCTTTAAAGACAATGTGCTTGGGTTGTAAAAACATATAATCGGCCGACATCACAAAGTTGAATAAGTATATAATTGAGATTGTGGCTATTAATGCCAGTGCCGGTACCCATTTTATTTTTTGTGAAAAAGCGGCAGAAACACCCGCTATAGAAAATGCTCCAAACACAATACGAAAAACCCAACGATAAGAATAAAGAAAATAGGCGAGGTCAATACTGTTTATACGCTGGCTGCCCGGCATGGGCATAATAAAATAGACGTTGCTCACTTCAAATAGAGCCCATCCGGCTAACCCCACATAAAATAATTTCTTCATGGCTCTCTTTTTGTTGCAGTTAAAGCAACAAGATTGCCAAGTAAAATCAGATAAGCAATAGAATATGTACTGTTTATAAATATTTTAAGACATGCTCTCTTTCAGTTGCCCGATTTTGGATTAAACATGCTTTTCCCCGTAAAGGAAGAATGAAGAAAATCTGCTAAGACTGAATTTAATTCATCCGGTTGTTCGAACATGGGCATGTGCCCACATTCGTTTATAAATTTCAATTCACTGTTGGGTAAAAGGTCGTGAAAATGAAGTGCTCTTTCCGGTTGGTTAATTTTATCTTGCACCCCCCACACTAACAAAACTCGCAGGTTAATTTTATATAGAAAAGACGAAACCAAGCTGTGCTTAGACGATTGCAGCAGCGTAGCCAGCGAAAGACGGTTTGGTAGGTTCTGTACTGTTTTATGTATTTCCCTTGAAGTGGTAGTTACCTCAGGATGTTCGGTATAAAAAGCACCTCTCACTTTTTTACTAATCGTGTCGAGGTCTAACGAAATCGGATAATCAAATTCTTCGAAAGAGGATGTCTCTTGTAATCCGCTGCACGACACTAAGATCATTTGTTTTATCTGGTCGGGAAAACTCTTTGCGTAGAATAAGGCAACTTGGCCCCCCCGGCATGCCCCAGTAAAGTAACATTACTTAATTGATGCCATTCTATAAAATCATGCAAAGCCATTTCCAGAAGCTTGATGCTCGGTGGATTGGCGGGGAAATCAAATATGGGCAATCGCGGAATAATCACACGATAGTTTTTTTTAATACTTCCACAGTTTTTTTCCACATAGAAATATTTCCAAACAAGCCATGTAGAATAATGACGGGTTCGCCATCGCCCGTATCTACATAGGTTTGACACAACGGAGGCAAATGATATTGTTTTTTCATCTCTTATACATGGAGCAGGAAGTACTTCTTATAAGTGATGTGTGCCATATTTTTTCTCCCCCGCCCGGATGGCTACCGAAAGATGGTTTTGTTTGGGAGGTAGCGGACAAGTAGCAAAAGGTGTAATTACACAGGGTGGGTTATATGCTTTGTTAAAATCCAGAATTACCGTATTTTTTTTATCTTGTTTTTTTACATACAGAAACCGGCCACCCCCATACGTTTCCTGCCCGGTCGTGCTGTCAGCAAAAATTATAAAATATTCTGTTTCTGCTTTTAGCACATCTAGACTTAGCTTTTTTCCTCGCACTTTAAAAAATAATTTTCCGGGTGAGGGTACTTCCGTAGTTTGCCCGACTACATTGGTAATGGCAACGGTATGAAGCGAATCAGCTTTTTCAAAATGAGCCTCAATCCGGTAGGAAGGGCTAATTGCAAACCTTTCTATTCCCACAAATTTTTTTGCCACTTCACTTGAATCATCGCGCAAGCGAATGCCCAACTTGTCGCCACGTTGGATGATGGTCCATCGAAGTGTGCCGCTTTTTACTTCCATTCCTTTAGCTGAATCTGAATTAAATACTTCTAATTCGTTTATTGGTTTCCCTAAATACGTGATGGCTGCTTCCTTTTTGGCAAATAGCTTTACTCTTTTTCCCGTTACCAGAAAGTGCCCGGCATGTTCGGCTATTTTTCCGGCTGGAAAAATAATTGTATTTCGTTGGTTGCTTCCAAATGTATTGATGCCTCCCTCGAGCCAGTATAACCCTGCCAGATTAAGCCATCCGTTGGGTGCTTTTACATCAATAAGCCGTTGCTCATGCCACAGATTTACTTCTCTTTCGTACGTAGCCAATTCTTCTGCTGATAAGACAGGCTTTTGGCAGGCTGATAACAACAACAACAACCCTAATATGTATTTACTCTTCTCCATATTTTTTCTGATAAGTATCTTTTTTTTCAAAAATAGAAATTTAAAATATAAAATCTATAGAAATAATAGAGTAACAGAAAATATTATTACTTTTACAAAAAAATTAAACAGTCTCGTGGCCGAGTGGTTAGGCAGAGCCCTGCAAAAGCTCCTACAGCGGTTCGAATCCGCTCGAGGCATCTATCGTAAGGTAAACCCCAACAAATGAGGTTTATGTGTATGTTTAAATAGCTACTCCTTTTTAAATAAGGAAAGGAAGAGATGCCGGATGTATTAAAATTATAATTTAGAATGACACTCAATCCGGTTGCTTTCATTGTTCCGGCATTTTTATTGTTTGCCGGTATTGAATACCTGATAGCCAAACAAATTAAGAAGCAACATCTGTTTAACTATGAAGCGTCAATAGCCAATATTTCTGTTGGTATGGCCGAGCGGTTATTAAATTTATTTATTACTGGAGCGTTTTATTCACTTTACGAATGGGCATATCAGCATCGAATGGTTACTAATATTCCGGATGTGTGGTGGGTGTGGGGCTTATTGTTACTTATTACGGACATGGTTTGGTACTGGTATCACCGGTTAGGTCATGAAATCAATTTATTTTGGGGTGCCCACATCGTGCATCACCAGAGCGAAGAATTTAATTATACTGTTTCAGCCCGCATTACCACGCTGCAAGCTATCGTTCGAAATAGCTTTTGGTTGATCATTCCCTGGATTGGATTTCACCCACACATGGTAGTGGCTATCCTTGTGCTGCACGGCACGTATTCTTTTTTTACGCATACCCAATTAATTGACAAACTAGGATGGCTGGAAAAAATTCTGATAACACCCTCTCATCATGGCGTGCACCATGCGTCTAATAGTAAATACTTGGATAAAAACTACGGTGATATTTTTGTTTTCTGGGATAAGCTGTTTGGTACTTTTCAGGCTGAGGATGAGAAGCCCGTGTACGGACTCGTTCACCCCCTTCATAGCAAAAGTTTTTTGTGGCAGCATTTTCATTTCTATCTTGAGATGACAGTAGCCTGTATGAGAAGCGGAGGTTTCAGGCAATCTATGAAAATCATTTTTGGGAAACCCGATATGATAGACCCGGCAATCCGGAAATATTTAGAATATAAAATACTGCAACGACCTGCCTCAAAAAAAACATTATGGTTCAGACCCTATCTTACCGTACAAATCGGAGTGTGTTTGGTTTCAACTTTTCTTTACATATTATTTTATTGGTTTTTTACGCCCTCTAATTTGTTTTTTATACTGCTGCTCATTTTAATAACATTAATTAATTGTGGGGCCATAATGGAGCAGCAACGCTGGGTATATCAGATGGAATGGGTGCGGGGCTTGGTAGCCATAATCTATGTGTCTATAATATTTAATAGTTTATTTATTCTCATAGCTTATGCGGCTATGGCTTTGTATTTGACCAACATGGATTCTCTACAGCAAAAATATTTCAGGTATGTGTTTGGTAGTGACTTGACCGCTTAAATTCAAGCCCTATTATTTAGTCAGCCTCTGCAGGTTTATAAATAATTCTTAGTATAGAACACGATCCTTCTATCGTTTTTTCAATCCATTCTTTTTCCGCTAGTAAATAAGCCGTGGATTGATAAATAAAAGATAACCAGACTAAAAAACATTTATGTGTTAATCCTGTATTTTTTTTAGAAAGGATTGATTAAGCAGACTTTGTTCCTAAAAAATCGTCCCACTCATGGTGGCCGGTTCCGGAGGTATCGTGCAGAAAGAGTGCGTAGGTAGGTTTAAAAGGTTTGTGGTGCAGCGGCATGTTGGCTTCTTCGGGGGTATAGTCGCCTTTTTTAGCATTGCACCGCTTGCAGGCCGATACCAGGTTATGCCACGAATGTGTTCCGCCCCGCGAGCTGGGCATAACATGGTCTAATGTCAGGTCTCTGCGGGTGCCGCAGTATTGACACTCAAAGTTATCGCGCTTAAAAACATTTTGTCGTGTAAGTGCCACTCCTTTATATGGTGCCTGCACATATTTATGCAAACGTATAACGGATGGCATGGGAAAAGCTTGAGTAACCGTGTGCAGTTTATATCCATTGGCCGGCCGCACCATTTCGCTTTTGTTAAGATAAACCAATATAAACGCACGCTCTACCGAGCACACCATAAGCGGGCTGAAGTCTTGGTTAAGCACTAAAACACGGCTGTTCATCCGGTTAAGGTAAAACCATTCTTTGGTTTAAGCAAAAAGCAAGAAATAGGATTTGGGTAAATATCAATTTACCACCCGCTGGATACTGGCCAGCGTATGTGTGTAGATTTTTGTTCCGGGTTGGAAAATACCTTTTTCGTCTAAGTGGTCTATTCTTATTTGCCCGGAACAATGAATGATTTTATTTTCGTCTAATACAATGCCTGCATGGATGATGCCTCCGGTTTTATCTTTAAAAAAGGCTAAGTCGCCTTTACGTGCTTGCGAAAAAGTTTCTATTTTTTTTCCGGCTAATGCTTGCAACTCTAAATTCCACGGCAGCGCATAGCCTGAAATTTTAAAAACCATCTGTATCAACCCTTGCGAGCAAATACCAAAAGGATTTTTGCCTCCGGGTACGTAAGGTGCGTGTAAATAGCGAAGGGCTGTGGTTTGAATAAAGTCGCCATCGCGTTTTTGACTGATCGGTTTGGCTTCGCCATTGAAGGCAAACTGGTGGTCGAGCTTAAATAATTCGGAAGTAGAAATAGGTACAATGCTGCCCATGACAATGGGTAGCGGATTTTTTTTATAGAGAATGGTAGAAACGATATCGGTGGTAATTTTAAAGTCAGAGTGAGTGGCTTGCTCGAAATATTCTGGCGCCACCAGTACATGCTGAGCGGTGTCAATCCAGCCTTGCACGTCATCAAAGTTGGTTTTGATTTGGGTACGCTTTCGGTCTTTGCTGGAGGTAATTACTTCATATACTTCGCCAAACAATAATTGCGAAAACTGAAAACCATCGCGGGGTTCGCTCCATACAGGAACGACAGATAACCGGCAAACGCCAAAATCCTGCTCCATTCTCACGATAGTTTAAGGCGGCTTAGCTCGCGTTTAATGTCTCGGTCTTTAATACTCTCGCGCTTGTCGTGCAGTTTTTTTCCTTTTCCCAGTGCAATTTCTAATTTGGCCAATCCCCGGTCGTTAATAAACAAGCGCGTAGGAATCAGGGTTAGCCCTTTTTCTTCTACTTTCGATTCCAGTTTTTTTAATTCAGTTTTTTTCAGCAACAACTTTCGCTCGCGGGCGGCCTCATGGTTGTAGTGAGTGCCCTGCGCATAAGCTGTAATGTTAATTCCTTTCACAAAACATTCGCCATTATTAAAATAGCAATACCCATCCTGCAAATTCACTTTGCCTTCGCGAATGGATTTTATTTCGGTGCCCATCAGTTGAATCCCCGCCACGTATTTATCCAGCAACTCGTATTGAAAGGAAGCTTGTTTATTTCGGATATTAATATCGTTGGAGAAGCGATCTTTCATGTGCCGATGGAAATGTTCGTTAGGAGCAGAAAAAAAATAAACGGTTGCCTAAATTTAGCGTAAAACATGAATGAATTACAAATATTACATTTCCTCTTGCGGTATATCTATTGTTTTCCCAAAAAATGAAGTCTTCCCTAGTAAATACTCAATAGCCCGCGCAATATTCCTATCTAAACCTTTGTTGGTTCTCAACAGTTGAATATACCGGTTAAGTTCTTTTTGCCGCCAGGGGAGTAATCCCTCGTATACTTTTTGGGCCTGTGGATTATTAGTTAATGCTTCCACAAATTTTGGATGCGGCTCAATGGTTCGATCTCGGGGATCAAAAGAAATTTCTACTTTAATTTTTTCGCCAATCCGCTTTGGAGAAAGATGAAGCATTTTACTGTTGATGTACAAGCGCCAGGCTCCGCTGTACTTTACCAGTGTTTGCGTATACTCATTTTTGTTTATCCTTCCACACACCGGAATGTAGCCCTTCTCCCGGCCGGCCTGTATAAATAGTTCCTGAAGTATTTTCTCCGGCACAAAAACAAACGGATTAATTCCGATGATATCCAATACGGCATCAAAAAAAAATTTCTTCATAGCGAAATGCCATTTTGAAATTCATTTACATAGCGAGCCGCATATTCCTTTATTTTTTTTCTGCGGTATTGCATAATGAAACGCGGATGCGAAAGAGGAACGAGGCGGCTAAAAAAACCATACTCGGCATTCAGCCGGCTAAAGAACTTATAATTTTCGCCTTCGCCCAGACAATACACTATATTCCGGTTGATGCCCCAACTTAGCTGGTGGTGCAGGCAGTCTATAATAAAAGGGTGCAGTTTTTTGGCCAACTCTGGAATATCGTAGTAGTTAAGGTTTTTTCCCTCTTTAACAAACCCCAGAGGCGATACGGAACTGAAATAAAATTGCTGGTAGAAAGACACGGGGCCACCAAAGGCATCGATCATGGTGTAGATAAAGTCGGCCGAGAGTTCGGCTTTTTTAGGAAATGAATTGGTGATGCCGAGTTTCTCTAGTTTGGCCGGATCGGTAAACGGAATACCTGTAAGCCCCGCGCCCAGCCGGCCCGGGTTAATGCCGAGGATCATCGTGCGCGGATGCGTATCGCGATAGAATGTTTGATAAAATTTTTTACACAACTTCGAAACTTCCGGTTGCCGGTATGGATTTAGCACGTCTATGCCGGCCGGTAATTTTTGACTTATAAAAAGATTTTTTTGAAAAGCCAGAATCCGGTCGGCCCAGGTTCTCATTTTAGCAAGTTGATCAGTTTATCAATCTCGGCTTGGTTGCGCGAGGAATTAATGTTTTCTACAATGCTTTCTTTTTCGCGTGTGGTTAATCGCCAACTGAGTGAGGCGCGGGCATTATTTTGCCGGATGCTATCCATGTGTTGAAGAATGGGCACATAATTTTCGGCCTGGTATTGAATGTCCACCCGGTAGATGGGTACATTCATCCAACTGTGCGCTTCGCCAATGATCAAATCACTATTGATGTCCTGAAAATTTTCAAAATTGTTATACACACTGCTAATGGGTTGGGTCAGGTTATCTATGATGGTAGAGCCTTTGGCAGCAGCAATGTTTTGTAGTTTGGGCGAATCGCGAATAGAAACAAACACCACGCCCGATGTGTTTTCGCTGGCCCACTCTTTAAATGCGTATAAAAACCGGATCGCTTCCGACAGGCCAAAGTTGTCGGAAATACCGGCATCCATAATTTGAATGGAGGGGTCGGTGGGCAGGGATGTATTGGGAGTAATGTACGGAAAGGTGGCGCTCATGCGCAGGGCCGAGAGAAAACGCAATTGCGGAGCGCCTTGGTCCTGGAAGAAACGTAAAAAATCAATTCCGCTTACTTTAGAGTGGCTGTAGTTGCGCACCTCATAATTCATGAATGAAACGGGCTGTGAGCCAATATATATTTTTCGCCCATCGTTTACTACGGTAGGCGTAAGGATGATCATAGGGATAATGGCATGTTTTTCGTAGGGGGCGTAGTCGGTAATCGGCTTGTCTAACATGCCTTCGGTAATTTCGTTCAGTTGGTTTTCAAAGGTGTAGGCCCGGTCGCGTTCATATTGGATGCCGGCATATTGAAATTTAGTAAAGCCCACAAACAAGTCGTTGGCCAGCAAACTGAAAATGAGTGGATTTAGATTATCAGTAGAAATTTTATGGCGATGGAGAGAGGCATACGGATCTACTTTTTTACCTAATTTTTTTTGTAAAATCAATTCTCTAAAATAGCTGGCGCCAATCAGCCCGCCCGAAGCTCCCGTAATGAGTACGGCATTTTCCATGAGCTTTCCCTGTGTCAGGCTATCGCACCGTTGCAACGAATTCATGGCCCATAGGGCTGCGCGTTTGCCGCCTCCGCTTACACAGAGAAATACCATTTTTGGCTTGGTACCATCTGTAAATTTATTTTTCCAGTGGCCAAGTTGAGTAAGCAGCGTATGCCGGTCTTGCTCCATCACGGCCGAGTCCACTTGTTTTTCTAATGCTGCTACGGTATAAGGCGCGGGGGTTTCTGCATAATCAAGACCAAAAGCTTCGTATTTTTTTGAAAAAAAATCTTCGCCCACCAGGTAGTTGATCACCAGAAAAAACAACAACCCCATGGTGGCACTCCAGCCCCCAAACCAATATTTGAAAGCCCCAAACAGCATAACAAAAATGCTGAGGAAGATCATGAAGCTGGCCGCTGCCGGCAATTGAAAATGCGGGTAATCTTTAAAAACGCCTAGCGCCAGCACCATGGCAAAAATAAAAAATTCGATAATCACCAAATTGAAATGATTCTGATCGAAAACCTGAATAACGGCTGCTTTGTCGTAAAACGAAGTATCTTCTACCTGGCGAAAACGCAAGGTGCTGTCGAGGTAATAATCTACGCGCACTTGTTTTTTCCGGGCAATGTTCAGTTTGTTGAGCGCACTGGCACGTGTTACCCGCACATTTTGCTTCAACTTTTCATCTACCCGGCATACCATGTACTTGAATATGTCTTTATTGGTAAGACGGAAATACAGTGCGAAGAACAGCGTCATCAATACATAGCCGAAGAAAAAACCACTCAGATGAATAGCCAGCGAAAGGTGCGTACTATGTTCATTGTTTACCTGAAAAGCAATTAACTCAGATAAGTAAATGATTAGAAACAACAATGGAATGAGACTGTTGTTGATCATAAATTTTTGAAAAGGCCGCGGAAGTGTGCCCACAAAAGAAAACCGGTGCCCGTCAGAGATATAGCAGGTAATGTGAAATGCCATGGTAAAGCCGGCTGTCATCAACCCCATAATCATAAAACTGGTGAAGTTGACATGGTTTAGGTATTCCGGATCTAAAAAAAGATAGGGGATCCCCAGGTATTTGCCAAAGTTGCCCGTAATCATAGTAAAGAGGATGATCCAGCAAAATACCAATACAATGTTGCGCCTGATATTATTGAAAAATAACTGGACCGGAAAAGAATAAATGATCTTGGGTAGAAAAAAATACAGTTTGCGCATGGGCATAAATCTTTTTCAAGGTAGGAAATTTTATAAATCTAAACAGATGAGTACTTTCGGTTTTTCATTTTCATTTTGGCAGCGCTCTTTCATCTTTATCGCTCTTCGGCCGGATCCGGCAAAACACGCACACTGGCCAAAGAATACCTGAAGTTGGCGTTGCAGTTCAGATCCGATTATTTTAAACACATTTTGGCGGTTACGTTTACCAATAAAAGCACGCAGGAAATGAAAGACCGCATCCTGCATTACCTGCAGGCGTTTGCCAGCGGAAATGAAAATGAGTTAGCCGCCGAATTGCAGCAGGAGTTAACCCTGGATACGGCCACATTTTTAGAGCGCGCACGTGAAGTGCAGCACTCCATCTTACATGGTTATCATCATTTTTCAATTAGCACGATCGATGCCTTCTTCCAGCGAGTAATTCGTTCGTTTACGCGCGAAGCCGGAATTTTGGGCGACTACCGGCTGGAAGTAGATCACAAGGAGGTAATGGAAGCTGTGATCACCAACCTGATTGCAGAACTGGGGCGGCAAGAACAACTAACCGATTGGGTGCTGGAATTTGCTTTGCAAAACCTGGAAAACGATAAATCGTGGGATATGCGCCAAAGCCTCCTCCGTTTTTCGGAACAGATTTTTAATGAAGCATTTAAAGCCATTGAAGAAGAAGTAAGTGAAACAACCAGCCGCCATCTCTTTTTCAAAGAAACGCATCAACGGCTTCAGGCTGAAAAATTCCAGTTTATTCATTATTGCCAAAGCCGGGCGCAACAATTGCTCGCACAGTTTAAAGAGGCAGGCCTAACGGTAGAAGATTTTAAATACAAAACACAAGGCAGCGTTTTTTCGTTTGTGAGAAAAATAAGCGGACTAAATTCAGTATCTGATATTAAGGAAATTCCGAAACGAATAGGAAACGAGTTGCTTTCATCCGAAAACTGGTTCGATAAAAAACACCCTCAATACGGGGTGCTGGTGCAAAGAGCCGGTAACTGGGCTAATCAGTTTAACGAAATCATAACCTTTCGCGAAAAAAACTTGAAAAAAGCTCTTACGGCCGAGGTGCTGCTCAAAGAATTTTATGCTTTTGGTTTGCTTACGGATGTATTGCGCAAGCTGAATGAATACAAACGCGAAAATAATGTAATGGTGCTGGCAGACGCAGCCCATTTCCTCAACAAAATTATAGATAATAGTGATACACCCTTTGTTTATGAAAAGACAGGTTCATTTTACCGAAATTACCTGATCGATGAATTTCAGGATACCTCCGGCTTGCAATGGAAAAATTTTAAACCCCTCATGAGCAACAGCCTCGATAGCGGCTATCGCTGTCTGATCGTGGGCGATGTAAAGCAAGCCATTTACCGATGGCGCGGAGGCGATCAGGATTTGCTGCAACACCAGGCCATGGACGAACTGGGGCAAGGCCGCACCAAAGTTTTTACACTCGATAAAAATTTTCGCAGCGACTCGGCTATTGTGGATTTCAACAATCAGCTTTTTGAATCACTGGCTTCTATTCTTTCGCAAGAATTAGGCATTACCATGAATGAATACAGCGATGTAAAACAAATACCGGTAAAAACAGGCTGCGGAATAACGTATATAAAATGGGTAACCTCCACGGAAACTAAAAACTGGAAGCAAGTTGCACTTGAGCAAACCGCTCTGCAAATAGAAGAATTGCAGCAGCAAGGCATTACCCCGGGCGATATTGCTTTCCTGGCACGTACTAATAAAGAGGGTGCAGAAATCATTTCTTATCTGGCTCAACGAAAAAATTCAGAGCTGGCAAAGCCAGATTGTGTATATGAAGTAATATCAAGCGACTCATTGCGTATAGACAACGCCTCTTCTGTAAACCTCATCGTGGCCGCAATGACGTATTTACTCAACCATGAGGATACCCTTGCCCGGGCACGATTGGCGTACGAATATGCCCGCATTCATCAGCCAGATCAAGCACTTTACGATGTCTTTTCGGTAACAGGGGAGGCGTTTGATTCGCGGCTTCCCCACGATTTTGCCGCACACAAAATGACCTTGAAGAAACTTCCGCTTTTTGAACTGACCGAAACACTAATTGAAATTTTTTCATTAAAAAACCAAATAGGTGAATTATCTCATCTGTTGGCATTTCAAGACCTGATATTAAACTTTGCCTACCAGGAGCGAAATGATTTGCCTTCTTTCTTAGTTTGGTGGGCCGATAACAAACAAAAAAAATTTATTAAAGCCCCCATCGAAGCAAGTGCCATGTCTTTATTTACTCTACACAAGGCCAAAGGGTTACAATTTAAATATGTAATCATTCCATTTTGCAGTTGGAGGATTGACCATGATGCTGCTAATTCACCCTTGCTTTGGCAAAAATCAATTCACGCACCTTTTTCCGAATTAGGTTTCTTTCCGGTAAAATATTCTTCTTCGCTGAAAGATACTTTTTTGAAAGAAGCGTATGAAACCGAGCATGCCCGCACTTACCTGGATAACCTGAACTTGCTGTATGTGGCATTTACCCGTGCCGAAAACGGGCTCATCGTTTTTGCTCCGGCTCCCAATGAAAAAATATTTGATAGTTCCGTAGCCGGCTGGGTACTCAAAGCGATGGAGCAATCACCCGGGTTAGCAGAAGGCTGGAACGAAGAGTTACTTACATACCGGGCAGGGGGTATTTCCGCTACAGAAGTTTCGCCCCACAAAGAACAGAAAACAGTTTTACTGAACGAGTATATTACCCAATCGTGGCGGAACAAACTCCTGATAAAAAAAACAGCACTACCCGGAGACTCACAGCTTAAACAACGAATGGGCACCTGGCTGCATGCGGCTCTTGCTCAGATAAACTATGCGCACGATGTTGAACGGGCTTTATTTAATCTGGAAAATAACGGAGATATTAATCAAAACGAAAAAGAACAACTTAAAAAAAATCTTGATGGATTACTATCTCACCCACAGGTAGCCGACTGGTTTTCGGAAAAATGGAATGTTCAAACTGAGGTATCGGCCTGGCTGCCAGGAGGAAAAGAACTTCGCATAGACCGTCTGCTTACGCAAGGCCAGCAGGCCGTAGTGATTGATTATAAATCAGGTAACCCTGCTAAATCCGATCACGATCAAGTAATGGAATATTGTGCCGTATTAAATGAAATGGGATTTTATACTGAAGGTTTTTTGCTTTATCTGAATGAAGAAAAAATTGAAGTGCAGAAAGTTCTCCCTAAAAAAAATAAAACTAAAAACCAGTTAGGTCTTGAATTTTAAAACATGACAGACGATGAATTAACGGATAAGGGGAAGGCAGTACAGCTGCTTTTCACTCAGTTAGATGCATCCATCGCTTCGTTTCAAAAAAATACTACCCTTCATTGTCAATTAGGTTGTGGCAAATGTTGCTTTAAGCCTGATATTGAAGCTACGGTTTTGGAGTTTCTTCCGTGGGCTCTTTATCTGTACCGGCAACATCAGGCCGAAGAGTGGCTTGAAAAATTAAACCAGTCAGATTCCTCCGTTTGCCTGATCTTGAATCCTACTCAAGAAGGGGCAGGACTCTGTTCTCAATATTCTTACCGCGGGCTTATTTGCCGGCTCTTTGGATATGCAGCCCGCACCAACAAATATGGAAAGAAAGAACTGGTAACCTGCACGATCATTAAAGACGAACAGAAGAATGCTTTTAAAAATGCCCATGAGCAGATTGCGTTGGGCTTGCCCGTTCCGGTAATGCACGAGTATTACCTGCAACTGGCTTCTATTGATTTTGATTTAGCGCGCGAATTTTTCCCGATCAATATAGCCTTGCGCAAGGCGATAGAAAAAGTATTGAGTTATTACGCCTACCGATAGAAGAAAAATCATTTTTTTGATCAAAATAAAAATGCCCCGGTTTAGCGGGGCATTGAATTTCTATCGGTTAAGACTGAATTAGTCGTTTCTGCGGAAACCACCTGAACGTGCCGGACGCTCTTCGCGCGGACGGGCTTCGTTCACTACCAAGTTCTTGCCCAAGAAATCACGGCCATTGAGTTCGTTGATGGCTGTGCGGCCACCGTCATCATTACTCATTTCTACAAAACCAAAGCCGCGGCTACGCTGCGTTACTTTGTCCATGATGATCTTGGCAGAAGATACTTCGCCATATTGGCTAAATAACTCCTTCAACTGATCCTCGGTTGCTTTCCAAGGAATGTTGGCTACATAAATGTTCATTTGTTTAAATTAATTAAGTGAAATAATGTTCTTGCTAATTCCATAAGACCAATGCTGACAATAAACGAATGGGATTGAATACTACCAGGAGGGATTTATATCATTAACGGCCCAAAGTAACGATAAATATAACAAAGTTCCAAACATTTGTTTGGCTACCACCAGGGCAATGGCAGATGAATATCTTTTATGTCATTTACTATCTGGTCGGGCTTAAAAGCAAAACGCACTAAGTCTTCTTTTTTGGTAACCCCGCTTAGCACCAGCACAGTTTTGTAGCCCATCTGCACCCCGCCCCTTATGTCGGTGTCCATGGTATCTCCGATGATAGTGGTATCGGCTGTTTCCAGGCCAAGCGCTTTGCGGGCCGAGCGCATCATAACGGGGTGGGGTTTGCCCACGACAAAGGCTTTAATGCCGGTTGCTTCTTCAATCATGGCACTGGTGGCAGCGATGCCAAGGTTATCCCATCCTTTTTTCTTGGGCGATGGATCGCGGTTAGTGATAACGAATTTGGCTCCGGCCAAGATCATGTTTACGGCCTTTTGCACCATCTCCAACGTAAAGTTGCGGCCTTCGCCCAGCACTACAAAATCCGGATCAGAATTTACAAGTGAGATGCCATTTTCGTGCAAGGAAGAGATCAGTCCGCCTTCGCCCAGCACATAAGCTGTTCCTCCCGGTGTTTGGCTGGCCAGAAATTTACCCGTGGCCATGGCGCTGGTGTACACATGCCCTTCGCTTACTTTTATGCCCAGGCCAGCCAGTTTACGCACGGCATCCAACCGAGTGCGCTGGCTATTGTTGGTCATAAACATAAACGGAACATTTTCTTTGAGCAGATTATGAATGAACTGATCGGCTCCGGGAATCAGGGAATCGCCTGCGTAAATCACTCCGTCCATATCAATGAGTAAACCTTTGGCCATGCTTTTTTTGCGGCAAGTTAACGAACCGTCAAGAAACGAACATCAGATAGAAGGAAGGGAAATTTTTAGATTCTTTTTTGAAGACAATAAAATGCAGAAAATTTAAAACAGAGCAACATTTCGTATCAGACCGAAACGCTCCTCACTTTCAAGGTTATACCCTCCGTTCCGATCACTTCAATGGCTTCTCCTTTTTGAATGTACTCGCCTCGCGTAAAGGCATCGTGCACATCGCCCGCTATCAATACTTTTCCGCTGGGGCGCAGCACGGTGTGGGCCACGCCCTTTTTACCGATCAGTTCTTTGGAGGCTGTATTTACCGAGTAGCCTTGGGCACTTTCGTGTGTGTCAGTCAGGGCTATCTTTTTAAAGGCTTTGGTTTGGGTTAGTTTAGCTCCGCCAAAAAATAAGAGAAGAACACCTCCGGCCAAGCCACCTACCGCAGCAAAAGTGGCTTTTATGATATCGCCCAAGGGTACAAATTCAAAATTGAAAAAATCGTTATTAAGCATAATCAGAATCAGCGAAACGAGGGTGAGAGTAATGCTGGCCACACCGGTTACACCAAATCCGGGGATAATAAAGATTTCGGCCAGCAGCAAAAGAATACCTACAAACAGAGTAATGATTTCCCAGTATTGGGCTAAGCCGTTCAGGTAATATGGAACGAGGTAAAGAAGCAAGGCCACCAAGGCTGCGCCAATGGGGAACAACGTGCCCGGTGCCTGAAATTCAAAATAAATTCCACCGAGAATGCACAAAATCAATAGCCCGCTGATAAATGGATTTAGAAAAAAAGCAATAATTTTTTCGGAAGCGCTCAGTTGAAAATAATCTATTTCGTAGTTCTCAATAGCGTTGCGTTTTAAAATTTCTTCGATGGAATTAACCTTGGCTTCACAATAGCCATATTTAATGGCTTCGTTGGTAGTAAAAGTAATTACTTTGCCGGCTTGCTTAATGCTGTCAATAACTACCCGCTCGTCCACCATGCCCTCGGCAATGCGTGGGTCGCGATGATTTTCTTCAGCCGTAGATCGCATAATGGATCGCATATAGGATTGGTATTTATCAGGCGCGGCTTTGCCATCGCCCTCGACCACCGTGGCGGCTCCAATGCTGGCCCCGGGCGACATATAAATACTATCGCAGGCAATGGAAATGAGCGCCCCTGCTGAGGCTGCATCCGAATTGATGAATACCCAAACCGGTTTTTTAAAATCCATGATCAGATCTACAATTTCCTTGGCATCGGTCAGCACCCCACCATAAGTATCCATATCAATCACTACATAATCGGCCTTGGTTTTTTCGGCATGCTCCAGCGAAAGCTTTACATAACGCAACATGCGCGGATCAATCTCGGCTTTAATAGCCATGACCATTACTTTTTTCTTAGGTTGTGCAGAAACAGCCAAAGAAAAAAGCAGCGGAAGGAAAAAAAGTAGTTTTCGCAACATCACAAACGGTTGTATTTTTGTATAAAGGTAATGTACGATTATTGATTAATGATGAAGACCATTTTATTTCATTCAAGGCTACACAATTTTAACCTGAAATGGGTTGCTGTTTTAGGTTTGTTCATGGTTCCGCTTATGGCCTTACAGGCATCGCCCCGCGATTCGGTAAGAACCGAAATGATTAACGGCAAGCGATATATCATCCATCAGGTAGATCCAAAAGAAACCCTTTTCGCCATTTCGCGAAAATATAAAGTAACCGTGGCCGAGATCATAGAAAACAATGCTAAGGCAGATGCCGGGCTGGCGGTAGGGCAGGAATTAAAAATTCCATACAAACCTAAATCGCCTGCACAAAAAGAGAACAACACACATAAGGTAGCACCTAAAGAAACGTTGTTTTCGATAGCTAAAATGTACGAAGTAAGTGTAGAGGAGTTAAAAAAATGGAACAATCTGGCCGGTAATACTCTTTCAGCCGGACAAGAATTGATTGTGAAAGCACCCGAAGCAAAAACAATCTCTTCACCGGATTACAAAAAATTAAAAGGAGTTCATGTTGTGACGGAAAAAGAAACTCTTTTTTCGATTGCCAAAGCCTACGGTGCCAGCTTGCAGCAACTGCGCGAGTGGAATAACCTTACCACAGACGAAGTAAAAACAGGCCAACCGCTTTTTGTTTTGCCTCCGATGTACCTTCCGGAAAATACAACGGAGCCGGTCAGGCAGGCAGATCAACCGGTTAAACAAACACCGGTTCGGCAAGAGGTAAAAATTTCGGAAAGTGTAATCGGCTCGGAAGAAGTTCATGAAACTGGAGTGGCCGAAGTAATGGCGGGAACCGAGGGAGGCAGGAAATACCTGGCCCTACACAAAACAGCCAAAGTGGGTACTATTATAAAAGTACGGAACGAGGCAGCGCAACGCGAAGTATTTGTGCGGATAACCGGTACGTTGGATTTGCCAAGCGAGGCAATCATAAAAATATCCCGGTCTGCCTACGACCGGTTAGGCGCTACGGATTCTAAATTTAAAGTAGAATTGATTTACTATAAATAAAATGAAAGCAGGGATAGTAATCATCTCCCTCGTTTCATCCTTCTTTTGCTATGGACAAAACCTGGTACCCAATCCCAGTTTTGAAAAATATTACGAATGCCCTACCACCTACAGTCAGGTAGGCTCTAAAAACATAGCTCCGGGGTGGAGCTCACCCACTTTGGGTACCCCCGATTTATTTAATAGATGCAGTATTGGCACAGCCAGCGTGCCACGGAACTGGGCCGGTGTATCGCGCGCCTACGATGGCTGGGGGTATGCAGGCATTTATGTTTGGATTGAGCGAATAGATTATCGCGAGTACCTGCAAGCCAGATTAAAATCGCCTTTACAAATGGGAAGGAAATATTGGGTAGAATTTTACTTTCGCCTGTCGGCTTATTCAAAATACAGCATAGACCGCATTGGTGTGTTGCTCTCCGACTCTACCGCAAAAGCAGACAATGATTTGATTCTGACGCTGACCCCGTCATTCAATCACATCATGGATTCTGCCTTTAATAAAGGAACCGGAATTTGGAACCGCGTACACTTTGAGTATGTAGCCAAAGGCGGAGAACAATACATTACGTTGGGAAATTTTTCTACCAACGATGAAACAAAAAAATATTTTATCCCCAACCCGCTCAACAACCAACCCTTGCTGAAGAAGGCCGCCTATTTTTACATTGATGATGTGGCCGTTATTCCTCTACCCGATTCGGTTCAGATAAAAACCGACTCACTAAGCATTACAGAAGCAACAGTAAAAACCAATGAAGCCTACACCTTAAAGCATATCCGCTTTTCGCACGACAGCTACGAACTGCTGCCCTCGTCCTTTGCCGAGTTAGATCGCCTGGTAATAATTATGCAAAACAACCCCCTGTGGAACGTGGAACTTTCCGGCCACACAGACGATCAGGGTACTGATGCTTATAACCTGCAGCTCTCGCAGAGCCGGGCTACCAGCGTAGGCGAATACCTCGTTCAAAAAGGAATTAATAATGGCCGCATCCATATTTACGGATTCGGCAAAAAATATCCGGTTATTGAAAGTACCAACGAAGATGCCCGCTCAATTAACCGCCGGGTGGAGGCTAAGTTTATGGACAACAAAAGAAAACAGTAAATCGGTTGAGCTCTCACCTTTTTTCCCGGTTAGATTTAAAAAATTTTCTCGATGAAAAGGCAGCCCAATACAATCACCCCGGGTTTATTCAAGACGATCCGGTTTCCATTCCGCATCGGTTCAAAAAAAAGCAAGACATTGAAATGGCCGGGCTGATAGCAGCCGTACTGGCCTGGGGTCAGCGCAAAACCATTATTAATAAAGCAAACGATTGGCTGAACCGAATGGATAACAGCCCGCACGATTTCTTATTAAACCACCGATCGTCTGATCTGAAAAAATTTAAAGGCTTCAAGCACCGCACCTTTAATGAAACCGATGCACTTTATTTTGTAGAATTTTTAAGTCGTTTTTATAAGCACAACGATTCACTCGAAAAAGCATTTGCCGTTGACAAACAAAACGAAAATGTGGAGCAGGCGCTGATCGCCTTTCACCGTTCTTTTTTCAGTTTAGAAAATCCTCCCTTGCGCACACGCAAACATATTGCCACACCCGAACGGAAATCGGCCTGCAAGCGCTTAAATATGTTTTTGCGGTGGATGGTGCGCAACGATGGCCGGGGGGTAGATCTCGGTATTTGGAAATCTATTTTACCCGCCCAGTTAATTTGCCCGTGCGATCTGCATGTAGAGCGCGTAGCCCGGAAATTAAAATTAATTAAGCGCAAACCGATGGACTGGTTTACTGCCGTTGAGTTGACCAACAACCTAAAAAAACTTGATCCAAATGACCCGGTAAAATATGATTTCGCCCTTTTCAGTCTTGGTAATATGGAAAATTTTTGATCAATAAAAAGGGTTGCCTCAAAAGTAGAGATAGACTCTTTTTTAACGACTTGCATTAAAGGAGGGGATGCTTCGACTTCTCCTTTTTTTTTGCTTTAAAACAAAAGAGACTGCCCTTTTGAGACAGTCTCTTTTGTTTAACTTTTTGTTGGTGGAGGATCTGCTTTTGATTTTTGAATAATGATTTTCCCAATAATAGTAATTGCGAGTATATTGACCCCCATACCCATCATTGCTATTCCTGCTATGGCATTAGGATATAGTATTATTAATTTTGTACATATCATTGCAATGATTAGGCCAGACAAACTAAAGCCAATAAAAAGCTGATATTTGTATTTTGTTTTCATATACTTTAATCTGCTGCAGCATAGATTAATGCGGACCCGCCTGAAGCTATCAGGGAAGCACCTGCAGTAAGACCTGCAGCAAAGCCCCAACCGATTCCAGGAACAAGTGCTAAGCCCCACAGGCCGCCTGCCATGCTAGTAGCCTCTGCTACATCCGTTGCACCAACAACCCCCCAATTTACAGCTCTGCTTCCACTTTGATTGTTACCGAATTCAGCAACCCACTTATCGTAATTGTCGTGCCAATATTGAGCAGAGCTTTTCGCGACAGAGAGGGATGCTAAAATGACTGGAAGCTCATTATCTCTGCAATTAGTTCTTGCGTCATTTTCAATACTATTAAAATCATTCTTCATTTGGCTAATGTCTGTACCGGAAGTTATAGTAGTAAAAACTTTTCCAATATAGAACTTTTGATTTGCTGTTAGAAGGCATTCATGCTGTCCATCATTATTTGATAAGCATCACGTGAATTTATAGATTTATTAGATAAGTAATTTTTAAAGAAAGTATTTGATTTCGCTGCACGCTTTTTTAAGTAAGCAATTGATGAAGCAGGAAAATCAAGGTGGTTTGTAAGTATAAATTTTGTTCCACTACTCGTTACTACGTTTAGATTTTCTACCGTTGATATACGCCCACTCGTGTTATTTGACTTAGCACTCTTCAATTCGTTAAAGATATAATCCAAGCCCTTATTGTGTTCAATACCTATTTGGTTAAAGTCAATCACATCATGTGATTTTTTAACTTCAGGATTTTGACATTTTGTAAATGTGCTTATTACTATAAGCAATAGTACAATTTTTTTTGGAAGCTCTTTTTTCATAAATGGTTTTTTTATTTTGTCAATAAGGTAATAAATTATTTTATATTATAGCATATATGCTATAATAATTCACCATTAAAGAAGCCTTCTTGTCCCTGTGAATTTCAGGGATAAAAAAGCACTTTTAGCTTTTGGGAGAAACCTTCAAAAGATCAGAAGGGGAAAAGAAATTACACAAGAAGAGTTAGCCTATAAATCGAACATTAGTCTATCTCAAATCGCACGGATAGAAACCGGCAGAACTAATCCAACCTTATGCACTATTTTGGAATTGGCAAAAAACCTAAGAGTTGATCCGGCAGAACTCATGAAGTTCAAAATATTTTTTTAACTACCAAATGATGTTGCGAAAATCAAATAAATGATTGGCAGACTAAATTTTATTGAAGTTCAAAATTATCTTCAATTGTCAGTTTTTGACAAGATCAAATGGTAATAACAGGATTTTTGATGGGACAATTTCATTCTTTCAAAAATTACATTACCTTTTCAAACGATTCTAAAATAAATACATTATGAACTTAAATGGCGAAGCAGAAAAGAAAAACACCTACGATGCCATCGTGGTGGGTTCGGGCATTTCCGGTGGGTGGGCGGTGAAAGAACTAACCGAGAAAGGACTAAAAACACTGGTGCTCGAACGGGGCCGCAATGTAAAGCATCCGGATTACCCCACCGCCACGCTTGACCCGTGGCAACTTGCCAATGCTGATATGCCTACGCAGGAAGATTTAAAACAGCAAGGGGTGCAAAACCGAACCGGCTACACCATTCGCCAAAGCTCTAAACACTGGTTTGTAAATGACTTAGACCATCCTTATACTGAAGTAAAACGGATGGACTGGATGCGTGGCTACCATGTAGGGGGGCGCTCCATTATGTGGGGCAGACAAAGCTACCGCTGGAGCGATTTCGATTTTGAAGCCAATGCCAAAGAGGGCGTGGCCGTAGATTGGCCGGTGCGCTACAAAGAAATAGAACCGTGGTATGATTTGGTGGAATCGTACATTGGGGTGAGCGGCCAGGCAGAAAATTATCCTTACCTGCCCGATGGCAAATTTCTTCCCCCCATGGATTTGAATTGTGCCGAACTGGAATTAAAAAAAGCTGTGAAAGACAGATTTGGAAGGCTGCTTACCATCGGCCGCACGGCTCATGCCACCGCCCCGCTGCCACACACGCCATGGCGTGGCACCTGCCAGTTTAGAAACTTGTGCATACGCGGTTGTCCTTATGGCGGGTATTTCAGCAGCAACTCCTGCACACTTCCCGCGGCCGAAAAAACCAATAACATGACCTTGCGCCCTAACTCAATCGTGTATGAAATTATTTATGATGAGCAAAAAGGGAAGGCTACCGGTGTAAAAGTGCAAGATGCTGAAACAGGCGAGCAAGTAGAATTTTATGCCAAAGTAATTTTTCTGTGTGCCTCTACGTTTGCCTCCGCTTACATTATGCTCAACTCCACGTCCAAAAGATTTCCAAATGGGTTTGGCAACGATAGTGGCGAACTTGGCTGCAATATTATGGATCATCACTTGGGGGTAGGAGCCGGAGGAAGCATTGAAGGATTTGAAGACAAATATTATTCAGGCCGCAGGGCTAATGGATTTTACATCCCTCGTTACCGAAACATAGAGAAAGACAAACGTAACTATTTGCGAGGCTTCGGGTATCAGGGCGGAGGTGGCCGCCAGGGTTGGAGCCGGGCCGTAGCCGAACTTTCTTTGGGAGCCGATCTTAAAAAAATGGCTTCTCAGCCCGGTGCCTGGACCATCGGTATGACGGGCTTTGGCGAGTTTTTGCCCGCGCATGAAAACAAAATGTATATCAACCATGAAAAGAAAGACAAACATGGAATGCCCACTATTACATTCGATGCCGAGTTCAAAGAAAACGAAATGAAAATGCGCATTGATATGGCCAACGATGCGGCCGAAATGCTGGAGGCTACCGGTGTAAAAAACATACGTAAGTGGGACAGCATTGGCGGGCCGGGGTTAGGTATTCATGAAATGGGTACGGCACGTATGGGCAAAGACCCTAAAACATCTGTTCTTAACAAATACAACCAAGTGCATGCCTGCAAAAATGTGTTTGTTACCGATGGCTCGTTTATGGTATCATCCTCTTGCGTCAATCCGTCACTTACCTATATGGCTTTTACTGCCCGGGCAGTAGATTATGCCATCAGCGAACTTAAAAAACAAAACCTGTAATTCTATAACTAGAACAAGCCATTATGAATACGTTAATAGATAGAAGAGAAGCCCTGCGCAAAACAGCGCTGATGATGGGGGCGGCTGTATCGGCCTCTACGGTGGCGGCTTTTTTGCATAGTTGCAAACCGGCCCCCGATTTGGGTTATAAACCATCTTTTTTTAATGAAAATCAGGCTACGTTAGTCAGTGAGCTGGCCGAGATCATCCTGCCTAAAACCGATACGCCCGGAGCCAAAGAAGCGGGCGTACCCGGCTTTATAGATCAATTTTTGAAAGACTGCTACCAAGAAGAAGATCAGAAACACTTTTTAGAAGGTCTGAAAGAATTTGATGATAATGCCATCAAAGCCTTTGGCGATAAGTTTGTAGATGGCGATGCAGACGAGCGTTTAAAATACGTGCAGCAAGTGCATGACGATGCCGTAAAAACAGTAAAGAGCGACCCCTCTAAGCCACGCCCTTTTATTTTGAAAATGAAAGAACTTACCATGTTAGGGTATTTTCATTCTGAACCCGGGGCAACAAAAGTGTTGCAATACGAGGCTGTACCCGGCTCCTATAAAGGATGTATCCCTCTCTCGCAAGCCGGAAACGGCAAAACATGGGCTACTTCGTAAAAGACAAAGTATATCAAAAAGCCCTTCAGCATCTGAAGGGCTTTTTTTGTGGGTAACCGCGGCTGTTACACCGACACACCGGAAACGACAGGACTATGCGACAAAAACTGAACTTGATAATTTATAATCCGTTTTGGAAACTTGATGAAAATTACAATACGAAATTGTAATAGCTAACAATTAATAAGAACGAAAAAACAAATTTAAAATAAACTCTTATGCTAAGAATAATTATGCCCCTACTGTTTTTTGTGGTTTTTATAGGTTGGATTTTGTATCGTGCTTTAATAAAAAAAGACCTAAGACAAAATCTAAATACACTCTATATCGGACTGACCTTTACAGGGATCTGGATTTTGATTTATTATGTTATGCTTCAATAGAAATTAAAGAATAACAGCCACTAAAAAGGTATGCTAATAGCAAAGCTGAACGGCTTCGATTGGATATTTGTACAGGGTTCAACTTTGTGCTTCAATTGAATTTCAATGCTAAAAATCCACCCCTTCGGCAATACCCAAACCAATACAAACCAAATTCAATAATTCTATTCCATGTCTCATCCGGTATCAAAAAAAACACTGTGGGCAGTTATTGGCGCGTCATCGGCCGGCACGCTGATTGAGTGGTACGACTTCTACATTTTCGGAAGTTTGTCAACGGTTCTTTCGCTTCAATTTTTTCCAAAAGATAATCCAACAGCCGCTTTTCTCTCTACGCTGCTTACGTTTGCCGTTGGTTTTGTAGTGAGGCCTTTTGGTGCCCTGGTATTTGGCAGGTTGGGCGACTTAGTAGGCCGCAAGTACACTTTTTTAGTAACCCTCATTTTGATGGGAGGCTCTACATTTTTAATTGGTCTTGTACCGGGCTATGATACTATTGGCATGGCAGCCCCCATCCTTGTTTTATTGCTGCGCATTGTGCAGGGGTTGGCTTTAGGCGGAGAGTATGGTGGGGCGGCTACCTACGTGGCCGAACATTCGCCCACACACCAACGGGGCTTTTATACTAGCTTCATTCAGACTACCGCCACATTGGGTTTATTTGTTTCGCTGGGTGTTATTTTGGTTGTGCGCCAATCTATGGACTCGGAGCTATTTAATGCCTGGGGTTGGCGTATTCCTTTTTTGGTATCGGCCATTTTAGTAGCCATTTCTATATACATCCGACTGCGTATGCAGGAATCACCACTTTTCTCCAAAATCAAATCGGAGGGGAAGCTTTCTAAAAATCCATTGAAGGAGAGTTTTGGTAAAAAAGAAAATTTAAAATTGGTACTGCTGGCCTTGTTTGGTGCGGCTGCCGGGCAGGGCGTGGTATGGTACACCGGCCAGTTTTATGCACTCACCTTCATTCAAAAAAACTGCCATATCGAATTTGCCCAATCAAACTACATCATTGCCATCGCGCTGATGATCGCCACACCATTGTTTATTTTCTTCGGCTGGTGGAGCGACCGCATAGGCCGGAAATACATTATGATGGCCGGGCTTCTTCTGGCCGTAGTTTGTTACCGGCCCATTTATCAAAAAATGTTTGCCATCTCCGATATTTCCACCAAAACGGAAACCGAACAAAACCGCACTATTGAACGATCTACCACCTACACTTCCGCTGGAGATACAGTTGTTACCACTTCAGTAAAAAGGTTTTATTCGGATGAGACGCTTGTGAGCGAAACCAAAAAACGCATTACCCAAAAAGACCACTCGGTTTCCGAAGAAGTAAAAAAAGAAACCAGTTTGGCCGGAGGTAATTTTGGGTGGATGATTTTTCTAATTGCTATCCAGGTGGTTTTTGTAACCATGGTGTACGGGCCGATTGCTGCTTTTTTGGTAGAACTGTTCCCTACAAAAATCAGGTACACCTCTATGTCTTTACCATACCATATTGGCAATGGAGTTTTTGGCGGTTTAGTGCCCTTCATTGCCACCAGCTTATATGAGTTGAGCAAAACTCCCGCTAACCCGGCAGGCGACCCGATTGCCGGGTTGTGGTACCCCATTATTGTGGCGGGAGGTTGCTTTGTAATTGGTATGATTTTTTTGAGCAATAAAAGAAAGAGTATAGCTGAATGAGTTCGGTTGGTGCACATGTTAATCTAAAAGACAGAGCCGAAAGGCAGTATGGGAACAGCTTTGCCGATTATTTTCCTTCCGCACCGAAATAGTTAGCTTTGGCCACAGCAGCTATGGCTCTCTCTATAGAATTTAATCTCAGCGAAACACTCTTTGCCGAACTGGTGCTTCCCGTGCCGGTAGATAAATTGTTTACGTACCGAGTGCCGGCTGCGCTAAATAAATATGTTACGAAAGGCCAGCGTGCCATTGTTCAGTTTGGGAATAAAAAAATACTAACCGGAATTATTTTTTCCATTCACAACAACCCGCCCAAAGACTACGAAGCAAAGTATATTCTGGAACTGCTCGATGACCACGAAGTTATTTTCGAGCCGCAGTTTCGTCTGTATCAGTGGATAGCCTCTTACTATATGTGCAGCCTGGGCGAAGTAATAAATGCAGCTTTGCCCTCGGGTTTGAAACTATCCAGCGAATCCAGGGTGCAACTCCACCCGTCTTTTGATGTAGAATCTACTTCTTTCGATTTTTCTGAAACCGAGCGGATGTTGTTACAACGCCTGAAGCAAGAGTCGCTGAACTATTCGGAGATTGTTAAAATCACGGGCACCAAATCAATCCTTAATTTATTGAAATCGCTTACTTCTAAAGAAGCAGTCATTGTGTATGAACAAGTGCGCGAAAAATATAAACCCAAAACAGAAAAACGGATTCGCCTGCGGGAAACTTACACCGACAAAAAATCGCTTGAACATTTATTTGAAACTATTTCCGGAAAACCCCGCCACGAGGCGTTGCTGTTAAAATACCTTCAGCATGTGCCGGTCTTTACCGATACCTCTTTGAATGAAAAAGGAGTGGCTAAAGCCGTTTTAATAGATGAAGAAACGACCGATTCAATTATCCAGACTTTGCTGAAAAAAAATATTTTAGAAGAGTTTGCGGTAACGGTGCCACGTTTTGGTTTTGAATCGCCTGTGCTCGAATCTCCCTTATTGCTGAGCGGCCCCCAGGAAGAAGCGAGGAATACCATACTGAAGCAAATAGAAGAAAAGCAGGCTCTTCTTTTTCACGGAGTAACAGGCAGCGGCAAAACCGAAATATATATAGACCTGATCAGGCGCGCCCTGGAGGGGGGAAATCAGGTTTTATATCTCTTGCCCGAAATTGCACTCACTACTCAAATTGTATTGCGGTTAAAAAAAATTTTTGGTAACACCATGGGAGTTTACCATTCTCGCTTTTCAGACAACGAGCGTGTAGAAGTGTGGAACGGGGTGCGTACCGGTAAATTTAAGTTTGTGGTAGGAGTTCGCTCTTCAATATTTCTGCCGTTTGATAACCTGGGTTTAATTATTGTAGATGAAGAGCACGACCCATCCTATAAACAGCAAGACCCGGCTCCACGATACCAGGCGCGCGATGTGGCCTTGGTCATGGCTCAACTGCATCAGGCTAAAATAATATTAGGAAGTGCTACCCCATCTGTAGAATCCTATTATCAAACCACGATCAACAAGTTTGGATATGTAAAACTCAGCGAACGTTTTGGCTCGGCTGTATTGCCCGAAACAGATTTTGCCGATCTTACCCTCGAACGAAAAAATAAAACCAATAAAGGCGAGTTTACACAATATCTGCTCAGCCGCATTGGAGAAACAATTCAAAAAAAAGAGCAAATCATTTTATTTCAAAACAGGCGCGGGTATTCTCCGCTGGTGCAATGCCAAGATTGTGGCTGGGCACCCCGGTGTATTAATTGCGATGTGGGGCTTACCTATCACCAATACCGCCATACCTTAGTATGCCACTATTGCGGATACCGTGAAGAACTTCCACGAGCCTGCCCACAATGTTCTTCTAAACGGATTATTACCCTGGGGTATGGCACCGAAAGATTAGAAGAAGAACTTAATCTATATTTTCCAGAAGCCCGCACCCAGCGTATGGATCTGGACACGACCCGATCTAAATCCGGCTACGAAGAAATTATCAGCCGTTTTGAAACAGGAGAAACGGATATTTTGGTAGGCACACAGATGGTAACCAAAGGGCTTGATTTTGACCGGGTAAGTTTAGTGGGCATTTTTAATGCCGACCGATTGATGCACTTTCCGGATTTCCGTTCGCACGAACGGGCATTTCATCTGATGACACAAGTAAGTGGGCGAGCGGGCCGCAGAGAAAAAAAAGGACGAGTAGTAATTCAAACCGCTAATCCCCGCCATCCTTTATTTAAATATATTAGTGAGCATGACGTGGTAGGTTTCCTACAAGATCAACTGAGCGATCGAAAAAAATTTTTTTATCCGCCTTTTGCCCGGTTACTTGAAATTACTTTTAAACATACGGATAAAAAGGTGGTACATCAGGCAGCCGAAAAAATCACAGAATCGTGGCGAACCAAACTGAAAGGAATTGCTATGCTGGGCCCATCCGAACCGGTAATTTCAAAAATCCGGAATGAATTCTTGCTCCACGTACTATTGAAAATTCCCCGCGATCAGGGTCAATTGGCCGAGATTAAAATAATCCTGACTGAATTGACTGATTTATTGTTACATCAAAAAGAATTTAGAAACGTGAAAGTGGTTTTTGATGTGGATCCGGTTTAGCCGGAATAAAACCTACTACGCTGCTTTCCTTACCTTGCTCAGGTCTATTTCTTTTTGTTTAGCCAATTGAATAACACCTACGGCATTCAGTATTCGTATGATCAGATACGTAGGGTCAATCTCATGCCAGCGTATCCCGCCAAAGTTGGCACGTGTGCCGTGCTTGTGGTGGTTGTTGTGGTAGCTTTCGCCCATCATCAGGAAATCTACGGGCAAAAAGTTTTTAGATGTATCACCCACTTCGTAGTTGCGGTAGCCGTATTTATGTGCAAACCAATTGATAATAGCTCCATGTACAGGGCTCATTAGAAACTGAATAGGCAGCAACAACCATAACCACCAAGCGGTGGCAAAGTGCCAGTAGAAGAGCACATACAAAGCACCCCAAAAAATGCGCGAAGGCCAGGAGCGTGCTATTTTATCAAACGCATCCCAGCGGGGTACACCTTCCGTAAATCTTTTCTCTACCGCCATACGGCCGTTGGCAATGCCCGAGTAGATCGTTTTGGTTTTCCACATCATGTTCCAGATGGTTTCATCGTAGGTGGGCGAGTGCGGGTCGTTTTCCGTGTCGGCAAAAGCATGGTGCATGCGGTGCATGGTGCCGTACCCAAAAGCACTTAGGTAATTAGAGCCTTGAAATATCCAGGTCAGTACAAAGAAAACTTTTTCCGTAAAAGGACTCATGGTAAATGCCTTATGAGCTGCATAACGATGCAAAAAGAAAGTTTGGAAGAAGAGGGATAAATACCAATGTGCGATGAAAAAAATGAGGATGGCCGTCATAGGGATAGGTGGGTTTTTAGGAATTTAAGTAGTTTTATTTCTTGGTAAGACAAGAAAACGGGCTGTTTGTGACAGAATAAGGTAAAATTTTTGAATATTTTTGAGGGATACCGATCGCAGTCGTTTGCATTGGTATAAAATTTGTCGTTTGCCTGAACACGATAACTATTTACCATGAGGCTCATCCTGATAATTGGTTTCTGTATGTTCCTTTCCTTAGCAGGAAAGGCACAGGTAAATGAAATTAAACGCAACTCAGAAGCAAATAGCAGTCGTACGGAAGGTAATCAGCGATCTTCGTCCGGGTATGGAAATGTCTTTTTCTTCTTTGATATGTTTCGTCTGATAGGCTCCTGGCAGGTTCAAAAGCTGGCACGGGCCGACTCCGTTAAACGGCTTGTTTCTTTTGAAACCTACTGGCAAGGAGCGGTGCAGCCGTCTAATTATTATTTGGCACTACCGAGGGTGCGTGGAAACTGGGGGTTGTTTTCTACTGACTTCCGGTTTAATTATTTGGTGGAAGATGCGCAGGCCAACGGCAAAGCAGCCGACCTCTCTACCTTCGATTGGCAAATTCTTCAGCTAAATTTAATTACTACCCGCAACGTAATCGGGCGGATGGGCGGGGGTAACATGTATGAAAATTTTGGGAACAAAAAATCTTTTTTCGAGTGGACAGCCGGCCTTACAATCATGTCAAATTCGCAACAGCTCAATGGCCAGATAGAGTACCGTGTGGCAAAAGATTTTGTTACCAACGCCATACCCAGGCGCGAAATTAATTTGAGTGTAGATAAACAGATTTTCAGGTCGGGTCATTGGCGGGGCTACGCCTCGCTGGGAGGTATTTACCAGCGCTATTACCAAACGGTTTCGGTTTGGGGATTACAGGCAGGTCTGGTTATGCGCGTGTTTTAAAGTACGCCTTAGCCTTTCTTTGTAATCATTTTCCAAAGGGCAAGCCTCACCGTTTCATCTACTTGTTCATCTAGGGTAATGTGGGTGGTATTGATTTCGATAGCATCGGCTGCTTTTACCAGTGGGCTTTCTTTGCGCTGGCTGTCGATGCGGTCGCGGGCCGTTAGGTTGGCCATAATGGTGTTTAAATCTACCAACTTATCTCTTTCCAGCAATTCTTGTTGCCTACGGAAGGCACGCACTTGTATATCGGCCGTAAGAAAAAGTTTTAATTCGGCATTCGGAAAAACAACGGTGCCAATATCGCGACCATCCATTACAATCCCTTTGTCTTTTCCGAATTTGCGTTGTTGTTCTACCATGGCGCTGCGCACTTCTTTAAGAACACTTACCGGGCTTACGTTTTCAGAGATGCGCATTTTTCGTATGCTTTTTTCTACGTTGATGCCATTCATAAAAAGCTCGTTGAGGCCATGTTTATTAATATGAAAACTCAGATGGATTTGCGACAACGCCCGGCTTATTTCTTTTGGGTTAGTAAGGGCAATGTGATGATCCAAAAAGTAAAGAGTTACCGCCCGGTACATCGCTCCGGAGTCAACATATCGGTAGCCCAAAATAGAGGCCACCTCCCGGGCGGTGGTGCTTTTTCCGCAGGCAGAGTATCCATCAATGGCGATAACGATTTTTTTCATATCAGCAATCTTTCAGTGGGCAAGGCATAGGTTTATTGGGATTTGGCTTTTTGTATTTGGGTTTATACCCGGTGCTATGCGAGGCACAAGCGGTATGTAAAACCAAATACCCGATGATGAAAATAAACTTAACTGTACGCATCGTTGCCAGAGCCATGATGGGAAAATTAAGAGGTAGGTAAACTGGGGTCAATCTCTTTAATCCATTCTAAAATGCCTCCTTTTAAATTGTATAGGTTGGTAAAGCCGGCATTTTTTTCGAGCCAGTCTATCATGTTGCTGCTCCGTTTGCCACTTCGGCAGTGCACCACTACCTGTTTGTTTTTAGAAATTTTTTCTACACTGTGGGGAACATCGGCTTGCGGAATTAATTCGCCTCCGATATTACTAATGTCGTATTCGTGCGGCTCGCGCACATCAATCAATTGAAAGTCGGCTTTCGAATCAATCATTTTTTTTAATTCCTGAACGGTAACTTCTTTCATAGCGGGTATTGTATTTGATCTATACAATATTCGTCATTATCAATGATATTTTTATGCTTCATGGAATTGATTTTTTTACCGTTTATAATAAGAAACTGGTCAGTTTTTTAGTACGCGTCTGGCCAGGCGAAACCGCTTGATGTAATATTCAGAGTACAGGTTGCTCTCGATCACTCCCAGCGAAGTGGAAGCATGGATAAATTTGATGTTGTCTTTACTCTTTATTTCGGTAACAAGGCCCACGTGGGTAATTTCTTTTTTCTTTTTTCCGGTGGCAAAAAATAGTAAGTCGCCAGGCAGCAGTTCGCTTATTTTTATTTTATCGCCCAGCTGTGCCTGGGCATCGGCCGTTCGGGGTAGCTCTATTTTTATAACCTGAAAGGCATGCCCGGTAAGAGCTGAACAATCTATGCCCGAGCGCGTGGTGCCCCCCCATTTATAAGGGGTACCCATATAACTTCGGGCAGTTTGTATAACCGTGCCTACCTGTTTATCTCTGGTTTTTGCATGGCGCGAGGAGCCACAACCAGCCAGCAAAATGGCGATGCACAAAATAAGTCCGTAGGAAATTAATTGCGTAATTTTACCCGGCTTCAACATGTTTACAAATTTATAAGATGATGTCGGCAAAAGAAACAGAAACAACCCCAATCCATACTGTAACGGAGGGAGTAATAGAGCGATTTAAAAAAATAGTGGGCGAAGAATATGTGCTGTCAGACAAAGAGAAGAAATCGGAATATGGCAGCGATAAAACAGAAGATTATCATTTCATGCCGGATATAGTAGTGAAGCCCGGCACCAGCTATGAGGTAAGTGAGATTTTGAAAATATGCCATCGCTATAAAATAGCGACCACCCCCCGCGGAGCCGGCACGGGTTTAAGTGGGGGAGCCCTACCTGTAAAAAACGGAGTGGTCATTTCCATGGAGCGCTTCAATAAAATTATTGAAATTGATGAACTGAATTTGCAGGCTACCGTAGAGCCGGGTGTCATTACAGAAGTTTTTCAAAATGCGGTAAAGGCAAAAAATCTTTTTTATCCACCCGACCCCGCCAGCCGCGGTTCTTGTTTTCTGGGCGGAAACCTGGCCAATAACTCAGGCGGCCCCAAGGCTGTGAAGTATGGTGTTACCCGCGACTACGTTATTAATATGGAAGTAGTATTGCCCACTGGTGAAATTATTTGGACGGCCGCCAATGTGCTGAAAAATTCTACCGGCTACAACCTTACGCAACTGATGTGCGGCAGCGAAGGCACGTTGGGTATTATTACGAAAATTGTCTTTAAACTCCGGGGGCTTCCACAGAAAACGGTGCTGATGATGATTCCGTTTATAACGAACGAAGAAGCATGCCGCGCTATTGCTGCGATTTTCACAGCTGGCATTACACCCTCCGGAATGGAATTTTTTGAGAAAGAAGCAGCTGCCAAAACATTCGATTATTGTGAGAAAGTACTTAACAGCCCCGTAACTACTAAATTAATAGAAGGCATGAATGCTTACCTTCTGTGCGAGCTCGATGGCAACGATGAAGAAGTGCTAATGCGCGATGCTGAGCGAGTTATGAGTGTGGTAGAACAATTTCAGAGTGGTGAAGTTCTCTTTGCCGACAGCACAGCACAGAAAGAAGAACTTTGGAAAATCAGAAAAAATATTTCTCCGGCCGTAAACTGGTACACCCTTACCAAGTCGGATGATGTGGTGGTGCCACGCGCCAATTTACCCAAACTGATTACGGGCATAAAAGAAATTGGCCAGCGGTATGGGTTTAATACTGTATGCTTTGGTCATTTGGGGGATGGAAACCTGCATGTAAATATTTTAAAAGAAAATATCAGCGAAGCGCGCTGGGAAAAAGAAATACCGGAAGGCATTGGCGAAATCTTCAAACTGACTGTGAGCCTGGGTGGAACACTTTCTGGTGAGCATGGCATCGGCATTGCGAAACGTCCCTACATGCCATTGGCCATGAGCGAAATAAACCTAAACCTGATGCGCGGCATTAAAAAAGTGTTCGACCCGAATGGCATTTTAAATCCGGGAAAGATTTTTTAGCACAGGAAAATCGCCACTTTATAAGTAAAAATAAAATAGATTCAGAACACATGAAAATAGGCAGTCATTCGAAAATTATAATGTAGTGGAATATTGAAGTTGATCTTTGTTGAATACCAAAACAATTTACCCTCAGTTGAACAAACCCTCAGTTGTAGATAATTACCTCCACACTCCTTTCATCAGCGAGATCATTTTGATGTCGATGCCGAAATTCTCAATTTTACTTAAAATATAATTCCATGAAAAAAATTGTATTCCTTCTTTCTATTTTGGCGGCCTGCACGGGCAAAAAAGAAAGCCCGGCTGCCACCACACCGGCCGTACCGGATATCGCCCTTCCTTCTCTTTCCGATCAACAAAAAGCAGATGGCTGGAAATTATTGTTTGATGGAAAATCGCTGGAGGGCTGGCGCATATTTAAAAACTGGAAAAACAACACGTGGGAAGTAAAAGATGGAATGCTCCATTGTAAACCGCTAAACGAACAGGCAAAAGGCGATGGCGATGAGCGCTCGGATATTATGACCAACGATGAATTTGGAAATTTTGAATTTACCTGCGAATGGAAAATTTCGCACGCAGGCAACAGCGGTATTATTTACCGGGTTACCGAAGAATATGAACAGCCTTATTTTACAGGCCCCGAATATCAGGTAATTGATGACGAAGGATACCAACCCAAGCAAAGTGATGTGCACCTGTCGGGTGCCAATTATGATATGATGGCCCCATCCGTTAAAGCCGCTAAGCCGGCAGGCGAGTGGAATGAAACCAAAATTGTAGTGAATGGAAAAAACGTAGAACATTGGCTGAACGGACAGAAAGTAGTGGCGTATGAACTGGGCTCGGCCGACTGGCAAAAAAGAAAAGATGGCAGCAAGTGGAAAGATAAAAAAGGCTATGGTATGGCCGCCCAAGGCCACATTGATTTGCAAGACCATGGAGATGAGGTATGGTATAGAAACCTGATGATTAAAAAACTATAACTTTTTTTAAAAAATTATTCATTAACAACAAGCTATCCGATTGAGCTAACAGCATGTGCGGCATTACCGGAATTTTTGCGTTTAATCTGGTAGGTAAATTTAACTTAGTTAATGTTACAGCGGCTACCCAATCGCTGCACAAACGCGGTCCCGACTATCAGGATGTTTATCATGATGAGTTTGTGGGGCTGGGCCACCGCAGGTTGAGCATTATCGACACCAGTACAGCAGCTCACCAGCCCATGTGGGATGAATCCGGGCGTTATGCCATTGTGTTTAATGGAGAGATTTTCAATTTCCCCGAATTGAAAACAGAGCTTGAAAAAAAAGGAATCTCTTTCTTTTCCCACTCCGATACCGAAATACTGCTCAAGCTTTTTATTCTCGAAAAAGAAAAATGCCTGAGCCAATTAAATGGTTTTTTTGCCTTTTGCATCTACGATAAACAAGAACAAACATTTTTTTTAGCCCGCGATCGTTTTGGAGTTAAACCGCTGTTATATCTTTTCGATGAAGACAAATTTCTTTTTTCTTCCGAGATGAAATCCATTTTGAAGTACGGCATCGAAAAAGAAATTGATTACACGTCCTTGCACACTTACCTTCAGCTGAATTATATCCCGGCTCCGCGAACTATTTTTAAAAAAGTGAAGAAGCTGATGCCCGGCTGCTTTTTAAAAGTAAGCAAAAGGCAGATAGAAACCGGCTGCTACTATTCCATCCCATATCAGCGGGAAGAAGCCAATCACGCCAGACAGATACCCTACAACTACCAAGAAGCAAAAGAAAAATTTAAAACTCTTCTCGAAGCCTCGGTTCAGCGAAGACTGATTTCTGATGTGCCATTGGGTTGCTTTTTAAGCGGAGGAATTGATTCTTCCATTGTAACTGGATTAGCCGCCCGCCATAAGCCCGATTTGCATACGTTCTCCATCGGTTTCCGCGATGAGAAATTTTTTGATGAAACAGATTATGCGCGGCTGGTATCAAAACATTTTAAGACGGAGCACACTATTTTCTCCTTAACCAACAACGATCTCTATCAACATATTCATTCGATTCTTGATTACCTGGATGAGCCCTTTGCCGATTCGTCTGCCATCAATGTTTATATTTTAAGTAAAGAAACCCGTGCCCATGCTACGGTGGCACTCAGCGGAGATGGTGCAGATGAGCTAATGGCCGGCTATAATAAACACGAAGCATTTCGAAAAACCATTTACCCTGACTGGAGAGTATCGTTCATTACTTCCTTGCATCCTGTGTGGAAGATGTTGCCGCAGTCGCGGAATAATTTTATTGGTAATAAAATACGACAACTTAATCGTTTTGCCGAGGGTATGAAACTTTCTTCAAGAGAGCGGTACTGGCGATGGGCTGCGTATGCAAATACCGATCAAGCCTTAAAACTTTTTTCACCCGAAAGTTCCCGTCATTTTAACCCAACTGAATTTGATTTATTTAAAAAAGACTTACTTCATGCCCTCCCTGAAAAGGAAAGCATCAACGATATTTTACTTACCGATATGAACCTGGTACTACCCAACGATATGCTTACCAAAGTAGATTGGATGAGCATGGCGAATGGGCTGGAAGTGCGCACGCCTTTTTTGGATTTTGAATTGGTTAACTTTGCCTTCACACTCCCCGGTGAATTTAAAATTAATTCAACCATGCGAAAGCGATTGGTGCAAGATGCCTTTCGCGATATGCTGCCAGCCTCACTCTACAACCGACCCAAAAAAGGGTTTGAAGTGCCGATGTTGAAATGGTTGCGTACGGAAATGAAATCGCTTATAGAAGACGACTTGTTGTCGAAGAACTTTATTGAACAACAGAATATTTTTAATTACGAAGAAATTAACCGGTTGAAGAAAAAATTATTTTCTTCTAACCCCGGTGATGGGCATGCCCGTATCTGGGCACTGGTCGTATTTCAGTGGTGGTGGAAGAAATATGTCAACAACTGATGAAAGAAGTTATCGCAGCGAATCGAGGTAAAGTTGTTCTACTTTTTTTCTAGCCCATGCCGTTTTTCGCAGAAATGCCAAACTCGATTTGATGCTCGGGTCAAATCGGAAACAATTAATTGGAATAATGTTGCCCAAATCGTCCCAACCATAAATTTCTACCAACTTCCGTACAATCATTTCTAAGGTAACGCCATGTAGCGGGTTGTTGGGTTGGTATTCCATATTTTATTTGCTCTCTCTTAGAGTTACTGTCCGGTTAAATACCGGTTTTCTATCGGTTGAGTCGGCATCTTGGCAAAAATAACCCATTCGCAAAAACTGAAACTGTTCGCCCGGTTTGGCCTTTGCTAATTCAGGTTCGGCATAAGCCGTTACTACATTTAACGAATGAGGATTCAAATGATTTTTAAAATCATCTTCAATGGTGCTCATGTCTTCAGTAAGAAACAGCCGGTCATACAACCGTACTTCTACCGGTACAGCCTGAGGGGCACTGACCCAATGAATAACTCCTTTTACATGCAGTCCGGAAGTGTCGTGCCCGCTCTTGCTTTCCGGCACATAGGTGGCGTGTAATTCTACCACTTTTCCGGTGGCGTCTTTTATTACCGATTCGCACCGGATAATGTAGGCGCTTTTTAAACGTACCATTCCTCCGGGCGATAAACGAAAATATTTTTTAGGCGGATTTTCCATAAAGTCTTCCCGCTCAACCCACAACTCGCGGCTAAAGGGCATTTGCCTTGTTCCTCCATTTTCTGCTTCGGTATTATTTTCTGATGGAAGCATTTCTGTTTTTCCTTCCGGGAAATTGGTAATAATTACTTTCAGCGGATCGAATACGACCATTCTCCGCGAAGCTTTTTTGTTAAGGTGCTCACGCACACAAAACTCCAGCAGCCCCATGTCAATGAGGTTATCGCGTTTGGCCACACCAATTTTATCGCAAAACTCGCGCAGGCTTTCGGGAGGATAACCTCTTCTGCGGGCACCACTCAGGGTAGGCATACGGGGATCATCCCAGCCGTTTACTACTTTTTCGTTCACTAATTGAAGCAGTTTGCGCTTGCTCATCAGCGTGTACGTCATGTTGAGACGTGCAAACTCGTATTGTTTGGAGGGATAAATTTCTAAATTTTCAATTAACCAATTATACAGTTCGCGATGAGGCACAAACTCTAACGTGCAGATGCTGTGTGTAATTTGTTCGATGGAGTCGCTTTGGCCGTGGGCAAAGTCATACATTGGGTAAATGCACCAGGCATCGCCCGTGCGGTGATGGTGGGCATGCTTGATGCGATACAGCACCGGATCGCGCATGAGCATGTTTACGTGAGCCATGTCAATTTTGGCCCGCAATACTTTTGCTCCATCCAGGTAGCGGCCGGCCTTCATTTCTGCAAAGAGTTTCAGGTTTTCTTCCACGCTGCGCTGGCGATAGGGGTTGGGTTTTCCGGGTGCAGTGGGTGTTCCCTTTTGTTCGGCTATTTCTTCGCTGGTGCTGTCGTCCACGTATGCTAATCCTTTTCTAATCAGCTTCACGGCCAGTTCATAAAGTTGCGAAAAATAATCACTGGCATACAATTCATGTGCCCATTGAAACCCCAACCATTGCACATCTTGTTTAATGTTTTCAACAAATTCCACCTCTTCGGTTACCGGGTTGGTGTCGTCAAAGCGGAGGTTGGTTTTTCCTCCATATTTTAAGGCCAGCCCGAAATTAAGGCAGATGCTTTTGGCATGCCCCAAGTGCAGGTAGCCGTTGGGCTCAGGCGGAAAACGCGTGGTGATAGAGGGGTAGTTTCCGGCTGCCAGATCCGCTTCAATAATTTCTTCAATAAAATTTAAGCTCTTTTCTTCCGTCATGTTCTGTTGTAAAATATGTCAAAGGTAGAGATTCAGAAATGGAATAGAGAATTTTTTAGACAGGTGTGGGGCGGCTTCCAAAAACAGCCGTACCAACCCGAATCAGGGTGCTTCCTTCTTCCAGTGCAATTTCATAATCTTGGCTCATGCCCATAGAGAGTTCTTTCATTATAACTTGAGCAGGTAATTTTATTTGGCCGAGGTGGTTAAACAGATTTTTCAGTTTCTTAAATTCGGTACGTACCCGGTCTTGGTTTTCGGTAAAGGTAGCCATGCCCATCAACCCGATTATCCGAATTGAATCAAGCGAAACTATTTTATCAGATTGAATTAAATCAATTACTTCCTTTTCGTCAAAACCGAATTTGGTTTCTTCTTGGGCGATGTGTATTTGCAGCAGGCAGTTTACAATGCGGTTAATTTTTTTTGCCTGTTTGTTTATTTCTTCCAACAACTTATAACTATCCACCGAATGGATGAGCGAAACAAAAGGCACTATCTGTTTTACTTTGTTGGTTTGCAGGTGGCCAATCAGATGCCAGAGAATATCGGCCGGCAGCAGAGGTTGTTTCATACAGAGTTCCTGCACTTTATTTTCACCAAAAATCCGCTGACCGGCATCGTAGGCTTCTTTCATTTTTTCGATGGGTTGTTTTTTGCTTACAGCCACTAATTCGCATTTTTCCGTGGCCAGCCGATTTTTAATTAAGGTTATGTTATTTCTGATGTCCATTGGTTAACTTGGCCAAAATTACGTTAGCAAAGGTATGGCTATCATCGGTACATTACTTAAAAAAGGAATTAAACTTCGCGAGAATCTTCATCAAGAGTACTCCGCTCCGTTTGAGTTGCAAAAGGCGGAACTAAAAGAGCTGATGATTAGTGCCAGCCATACGGAATTTGGTAAGTTTTACGATTTTGATAAAATACTGAAAAAATTCAGAAAAGGAGGAAAAGAATTTTATCAAACCTATAAGGAATCGATTCCCATTCACGATTACAACAAAATATATAAAGACTGGTGGCAGCTCACTTTAAAAGGGGCAAAAAATATTTGCTGGCCGGGTCGCATAAAATATTTTGCGCTTAGTTCGGGCACATCCGAAGCGGCCTCAAAACACATACCGGTTACGAAGGAAATGACCAAGGCCATTCAGCGCACCA
The DNA here is from genome assembly GCA_018267135.1 of Bacteroidota bacterium. Classification (GTDB taxonomy): domain Bacteria; phylum Bacteroidota; class Bacteroidia; order Cytophagales; family Cyclobacteriaceae; genus ELB16-189. Next base: position 4,402 of record JAFDZA010000018.1, on the reverse strand, counting down.
GCATCCGGCAGATTTTGTCGCTGTCTAAGTACGATTTGCCCGCTTCCTTTTTTGAGGCGGGCATTTTAATGATAGGGGGGAGTACGCACCTTCATAAAAAGGGAAGTTATTTTGAGGGCGACCTGAGCGGGATACAAGCTGCGCGCCTGCCTTTTTGGTTCCAACATTTTTATAAACCCGGAAAAAAAATAGCTAAGAGCCGGAATTGGGATAGCAAACTAAATCAGATTGTACGCAAGGCAGCCGATTGGGATATCGGCATTATTGTGGGGGTGCCGGCCTGGATACAAATCCTGATCGAGAAAATTATAGCTTACCACAAAATAAAAAATATCCATGAAGTGTGGCCCAACTTACGGGTTTATGTACATGGCGGGGTTTCGATGGATCCATACCGAAAAAGTTTTGAAAAACTGCTGGGGCGCCCTATCTATTATATTGAAACGTACTTAGCTTCTGAAGGCTTCATTGCTTACCAGGCTGTGCCTAAAAGCAAAACCATGCGGTTGGTGCTGAACAATGGTTTGTTTTATGAGTTTGTACCCTTTGAAGATAAAAGTTTTCTTCCCTCCGGAGAGATTAAACCCGATGCTGAAACATTGCTGATTGATGAAGTGGAGGAAGGAAAAGAATATGCCCTGTTGTTATCTACTTGTGCCGGAGCGTGGCGTTACTTGCTCGGAGATGTAATTAAGTTTACATCATTGGAAGAAGCCGAAATACAAATTACCGGGCGCACCAAACATTTTTTGAGCTTGTGTGGCGAGCACCTGTCGGTAGACAATATGAACAAAGCCATCGAGCTGGTTTCAAACGAACTGAATATTTCTATTCCGGAGTTTACCGTTTCCGGTATTCCGCACCAAACCCTTTTTGCTCACCACTGGTTTATTGGCACAAATGATAAAGTAGATGCGAACGTGCTGAAAGAAAAAATTGATCACTCGCTGAAAGAATTAAATGACGACTATGCCGTAGAGCGCAGTGCCGCTCTGAAAGAAGTGATCGTGGATGTACTGCCCTTACAAAAATTTCATGATTACCTGGGCTTAAAAGGAAAAGTAGGCGGGCAAAATAAATTTCCGCGTGTGATGAAAAACGCCCAACTGGAAGAATGGGTAAAATTCATTAATAATCAATAACTGCCCATGGGTTCCGTCTGCAAAACTATCATCTGCTAATTCCTGATCTCCGATGTCAATCATTTTAAATGGAATTCAATTTGGAATTGTTCTCGCCTTTTTGGTGGGCCCTGTTTTTTTTACCATTATCCAAACCAGCGTAGAAAAAGGTTTTTGGAATGGAGCCTTGGTGGCAGCAGGTGTTTCGTTGAGTGATATTCTCTATGTAACGATCTGCTACTTCGGGCTTTTTCAGTTTTTAAATGATCCTTCATCCAGAAAAAATATGGCCTACATTGGGGGGGCTATCCTGATTGTATTCGGGCTCTACCATCTGCTGATAAAAGCACGGAGCGGTTCGGTTTCTTTTCATGCGGCTGCCGAAACCAAACCCTTAAAATATCTTTTAAAAGGATTTATTATTAACGGAGTAACCCCCATGGTATTGATTTTTTGGATCGGCACTATCAGTTATGCCACCGTTAACTTTGAGTATACCGAAGGCTTTCAGTTTTTTATTTTCTTTATGTCACTCCTTATTACTGTGCTCTCCACCGACATTCTCAAAGCATTTTTGGCCGATCGTTTGCGCAGGCTGGTAACCAACCGGTTTCTTACCATCATGAACATTATTGTGGGCATTTGCCTGATCGGGTTCGGAGTCCGCCTTTTAGTGATGGGCAGCAACGGGTTTCAACTGATGTAGATTGGCCTTAGTCGGATACAATCACTTTGTACAAAAATGTTTTTGAATTATTTCTGATACGCACAATATAAAGCCCGGCCGCTAATCCTTGTGTTTGAATGGAATGAACACCCTCTGAAACCGGCAACGAAGACCAAGTTTCGCGAAGAAGGATTTTACCGAAAGTGTCGATTAGCTCTACGGTAGCATCGGACTCCATGTTAACGGATGCTTTGAGCTGAATGGGTTTGCCATGCGTGGGGTTGGGGTACACAGTCATGGTAGCGACCTCGGCATATACTGAAATAATTTCGGATACAGTTGTGTTTCCGTCAAAATCGGTTTGACGAAGCCGGTAATACGACCATCCGTTGTAGGGCAGGTTATCTACTGCCTGATAATCGGTAGGTGTATTTTTAGTTCCGGCTCCCGGCACATTAGCTACTTCCACAAAATGTTTGGTGTCGAGCGATTTTTCTACGGTAAAGAAATTATTATTGAGTTCGGAGGCGGTAGTCCAATTCAGATGTACGGCATTATCCAAAAACTTTCCGGTAAACGATATCAACTGTATGGGCAACGGGTTGGTGCCTCCGTTTAGGTTTGCCAAAGTAAAGGTAGAGAACGAGCTGAAAGGCCCCGATACAATATTGCCCGGTTCGGCCGTGGCCGAAACCTTTCCAATATCTACCCAGGTGGTGCCGATGCCTACATTTTTTACTACTGTAAGATGAGCCGGATCAGTTACGCCATCGGTGGTGCCATAACCATAATACAGGGTTACGGAAGCAGTAGATAAATTCGATTGGTTAGAACTGTTAATCGTCCAGTAGCGAGCCCCAGAAACTCTTTCTATTGTGGGGGCCAAGGTGTACCCTAAAGCACCGGCTGAGGAAGAATAATGCTGGGCAGTATAAATAACAGAAGCAGGCGTGGTATGGGTTACGGTTAGTATGGCCGGCCGGTAAGCACCGTTATTTCCAAGTGGAAAATTTCTGACGGTATTGGCCACGCTGGTGGCTACTTCGTAGGTCATCGGGCCATCAATGTAGCAGTTTGTATTACCTATGGTAGTAGTGCTACCGTTCAGCAGGGCCATGTAGTTAGCACCCGTAGCTTGAATGATGCCCCGTGTTAACGTCAGCGTAGCATTGATGGTGGCTACTCCACCCATCAGGAAAGCATAAGGGAAGCCGCTGGTGTTATTGAGAATTACATTGTTGTAATAAATAGCATCCCCACCGGCTCCGGCCGAACCGGGAATAGTTTGTTGGTTGCCGGTTCCATTAAATGTTAAGGTAGAGGTATTGTTGAAAGTAAGATTTCCGTAAGGAGTTCCGCCTCGTACTATATTTCGGATAATACTCATGGTAGTCGAACCATTAAATATGGCTTCGGTTTGAGCTGCGGCCGAGGAGGTGTAAGTTAGATCGCGGCCTACAGTTAAAGAAGAACTGTTGTTGAAATTCAGACTTAACTTCATGCCTCCCGAGTAATTCAAATTTACATCGCGCCCTACAGATAGACCCGATGTATTGCTCAGGGTAAGAATGTTAGCGGTAGTAGTTCCTCCGGTGCTTGTCCAATTCATGTCTTGCCCAACTGTAACGGTTCCGGTAGGTACATTCATTTGGATTCCGGCTGAGCCCCCGCTGGTAGTGGCAGAGAAATTATTTGCCACAGCTAAGGTTCCGCTGGTTTGAACCGTAGTCGTGTTGGTATTGTTTGTGGCGTTAGTTACTACATATTGCCCGTTTACGGTTAGTGTAGCATTGGTAATAGTGAGCGAAGTATTAGCGCCACTGGTTGATATGTTAACCTGTGCTCCTTGTGCCGCAGAGGTAACGGTAATGTTGTTATCACGAATGTTTACCACATTTCCGGCCCCCGGAACAGTACCGGAATTGGCTCCGCCATACCCTACATTCGACCACGTACCCACAGTGTTCCAATCGCCATTCTGACGTGAATAAAAAACAGTAGGGCTTACATTGGTAACACACAAAGAGAATGTTCCCCGATAGCCTGTTCCGATATAATTATCTACGGAAATGTAGTAGGTATTACCCACTACCAAGGAGCCCACGGTAATAGAAGGAATGGTGGTAGCTCCGGTATAAGTGCTGCAAGCTACCGGAGTGGTTCCGTTAGCTTGCCACAATGCCATAAAAGGATATTGCAAGGTGCCAAACCCACCCCCGGTTTTAAGTTGTATGGTGGCATTGGGCGTAATGGCTGTGAACTTAAACCAAACATTATAATTGGGCCCGTTACTCCAGCATGAGCCTATCACTTTATCGGGCGAAGCTCCAATAGTAGAATAGGATGCGTTTGCAGAACACCAATTGTTTAAATCAGTAATGGGTAAAGCCCCTTGATAATAATTGTAACCGGGCACATCGGAAAGACACAATGAGAACGTACCCCGGTACCCGGACCCGGTATAATTGTCCACTGAAATGTAGTAGTAGTTTCCGGGTGTCAGGCCGAGGTAATCGGCTTCCATAGTACCTTGGTTGAGGCCTGCGTAAGGCGAGCAGGCAAGTTGTGTGCCGAGGGAATCCCACAAAGTAACCCAGGAATACTGCATGGAGCC
>JAFDZA010000017.1 GCA_018267135.1 Bacteroidota bacterium | reverse complement strand
CTGAAGGGCAACGATGGGAAGGCAGTCCACAAAATAATAAACGTTTTCTTTTAAAAAATTGATGAATGGAATGGGCTCCTGCGGATAAGGCACCCCCCGGCTGCTAAAGATCAGGGAAGGAACGACTGCGGATAAATACAACCCGAAGTTGAAGAATATAAAAAACTGCAGCAACATAACCACGATAACGGCAAGTTTGGAAAAAAAGAGAGTAGTAAAACTCAGCGGAACGATGTGCAACTGTTTCCATGTATTGTTTCTGTATTCAAGCTGGGTAATGAGGCTGGTGGCCAAGATTACGCCTACCGGTAAGAGAAATAGAGCCATCGACTCCCATGCGTTTCTCCACAAGGTTTCCCAAAAATGAGGCGAAGAGTAGTAGGCAGGTAATTTTTCGGCACGCAATATTCTGGCCAGGATAATCATACACGGAGTGAAAAAGCCACCGACAATAACGAGCCACGAGGCAAGGGTTCGTCTTTTTTTAATCCACTCGCTGCTAAAACTGTTTAGAAATGACGAAGTCATAATATTGGGTCGTTAATGAAATCCATAAAAATAGTTTCGAGATCATTTTTAACCATGCTTATTTCATAGACCTCTATACCGTGGGCTACCAATTGCCGGTTTATCAAAGCAATTTTGTCTTTCGAGATGTGGGAGATTACCATTTTTCCGCTGACCAATTGTGCTGACCAATTGTTGCTACTGATAATTTGAAGTACTTTATCCGGGTTGCTCGTTTCAAGCATCCAAACAGACGCTTGTTGTTGTTTGTCTTTTAGCTCTTGCAGGGTTCCTTGAAACATCATTCGCCCCTTATTGATAATACCAACATGGGTAACGAGTTTTTCAATCTCGGAAAGTAAATGACTGGAGATAATAATAGTGATCCCTTGCTGATGATTTAGCGTTGTCAATAATTCTCGTATTTCAATGATTCCGTTTGGATCAAGGCCATTGGTGGGTTCATCTAAGATTAGGAGCGAAGGGGTGTGCAACAGGGCGATGGCAATACTTAACCTTTGTTTCATGCCCAGCGAAAATTGACTTATCTTTTTATTTCCGGTATGAGCCAAACCAACTTGGTTCAGTACTTCGCGAATGCGTTGGCGGGGGCATTTGTAAATTTTTTGCAGGAGCAGCAGATTTTCTTGAGCAGTAAGGTGTGCATACAACGAAGGGCTTTCAATGAGAGACCCCACTCTTTTTAAAATGGAGAGGCGGTTTTGAATAAACGGGATTCCAAAAAAATAAATATCGCCTTGTTGTTTTTTCAATAACCCCAACACTAACCTGAGCGTAGTTGTTTTGCCCGCGCCATTGGGCCCCAGAAAACCGTAGATTGAACCTTCGCCTATCTTCAGGTTTACTGAATCGAGAATGATTTCTTGTTTTGAAAACCGGTGGGTGAGGTTTTTTGTTTCTAAACAAAAAGGTACCATACGTTAAGTTGAAATGCTTTTACAGAAGCATGACGCAGACAACCCAATGATGTTACAGGCTTATAGAATTTTTGTTATGCCAAATTACGGGACAATACTAATAGCCGAGGGCGGCAGAAATTACCCAAACAAACCGGTAAAGACTTCGGCCAGTTTGCTAAACGAAATTACTTCTATTCTGGATTTTGTGGAGGCCACTATTTTCTGACTAAACTTCGAGATATAAATTTTTTCAAATCCGAGTTTTTCCGCTTCGGCTATTCGTTGCTCAATCCGGTTTACGGCACGAAGTTCTCCGCCTAACCCCACCTCGGCCGCAAAACATATTTTCTCTGAAACCGGAATTTCTTCCATTGATGAAATAATAGAGGCACACAAGGCCAGATCGATGGCCGGATCTTCCACATAAATTCCTCCGGCCATATTGATAAAAACATCTTGTGTACCCAGGCGAAATCCACATCGTTTTTCTAATACCGCCAGCAGCATGTTCAGCCGTTTTTGGTCGAACCCATTGGGAGTGCGTTGAGGAGTTCCATAAGATGCAGGACTCACGAGGGATTGAATCTCTATCAACAAAGGACGATTGCCCTCAATGGTTGCACCAATGGTTGCGCCACTGAGCAACCCGTCTTTTTGCGAAATCAAAATTTCAGAGGGATTGGAAACTTCACGCAAGCCATTGCCGAGCATTTCGTAAATGCCAATTTCAGAAGTAGAACCGAAACGGTTTTTGGTAGTGCGCAAAATGCGATAAGCCAAATGGCGGTCGCCCTCAAATTGTAAAACCGTATCCACCATGTGCTCTAATACTTTGGGGCCGGCAAGCAAACCATCTTTGGTAATGTGGCCAACGAGAAAAACAGGTGTGTTGGTTTCCTTGGCAAACTTCATCAGTTCACCCGCACATTGACGCACTTGCCCGATTGTTCCCGCAACAGAATCTAACATGGAAGAAAACAACGTTTGAATGGAGTCGATGATGACGAGTTGAGGTTGAATAGATTCAATGGCAGCGAAAATGTTTTTAGTATTCGTTTCGGTAAGTGTGAAAAAGCTATCAGAAAATTTTTCTGATGAAAGTCGCGCAGCACGCATCTTAATTTGTTGCTCGCTTTCTTCGCCCGAAACATAAAGTATTTTTATTTTTTTCAACGCCAAACCAATCTGCAACATCAAGGTGGATTTGCCAATGCCGGGTTCGCCACCAATTAAAATCAACGAGCCGGGCACAATGCCACCACCAAGTACCCTGTTTAATTCAGCATCGGGAGTGGGAAAGCGAACTTCGGTTGCCGTTTCAATTTCATTAAGCGTTTTAGGAGAAATGATTTTTGATTTTGAATCGCCCGATGTTCTCCATTCATTTTTATTCGATTCAGCTTTAGTTACGAGTTCTTCGGCAAACGTATTCCACGAACTGCACGAAGGGCATTTGCCCAGCCACTTGGCCGATTCATATCCGCATGATTGACAAAAGAAAACAGTTTTTGTTTTTGACATAACGGAGTAAAGATGAGGAGAATAAATTTCTAGCTGTGTTCAAGTAATAAGTGCAACTTTTAGTTTTCGTAAAAATACAGCATTTGGGGTTTGATAGTTAAATTTTCGTACAGGTCTTTCGTTGATCATTTTTTCTACTTGGCTTACACGTTTGGCCGTTACGAGAGTAAAGTCAGTCTTCTTGGGAAAGAACCTTCGCAATACACCAATTCGATTT
>JAFDZA010000016.1 GCA_018267135.1 Bacteroidota bacterium | reverse complement strand
AACAGTTGAAGAAATCCCAGATTAACTAACTTTATAGCACTGATTTTGGCAGCACAATTTTGACATCAACTAAGGGTGGTCAGTTTGCTCCGGAAACAGGTGGTCAATTACACCGGATTTTGCACCTGATTTCAAAACAGGAAATCATCGATACGATCAATGCTTCAAAAAGTTATCGCGTAGCCGGCAATGGAAGTGAAAACGGACCGGGTAAGAATCATTTCGATTTGATAATCATCGGTGGTGGGTCTGCTGCGTTCTCTGCCGCCATCAAAGCCGAAGAATTGGCACTATCAACACTGATGGTTAATGCTGGATTACCTTTTGGTGGCACTTGCGTGAACGTGGGTTGCGTTCCTTCCAAAACATTAATAAGAGCGGCTGAAACAGTTTATCATTCCACGCATTCCAATTTTGCAGGTATCAAACCTAAAGGAGTTGATATTGATTTTGCTCAAGTCATTAAAGACAAAAAAAATCTCGTTGCGACATTACAGCAAAAAAAATATTTGGATGTTGTGGGTGATTTTGAGAACCTGCAAATGATTGAAGGATGGGCAGAATTTTTAGATAACAAAACCATTTTAGTAAACGGGAAGGATAAATACACCGCCCTCAAGTTTATCATCGCCACAGGCGCGACAACCAATGTTCCAGAAATTGAAGGTTTGCAAGAGGTGGGTTATCTGACAAATGCCACTTTGTTTGACCTGGAAGAAAAACCAGAAAGCATTACCATCATGGGGGCGGGCTATATCGGCTTGGAAATAGCGATGGCATACAATCGCTTAGGCGTTAAAGTGCGAATCATTGAATTTACGGATCGAGTACTGCGTACACAAACACCAGATATTAGTGAGGAGCTTGAGAAGCAAATGAGAAGTGAGGGTATAGAAATACTTCCCAACTTCAGGGCAATTAAGTTTGAAAAATCAGGTGCCGATACTATTATCTATTGCAAATGCGCGGATGGATCGATAACCAAACTTGTAGAGCAAGGCCGCGTTGTTGTTGTCTCTGGAATAATACCTAACACAAAGAGACTGGGATTACAAAATATTGGTCTCAACCTCACTGAAAAAAATCACATTGTCGTAAATGAAAAACTGGAAACGAATGTGTCTAACATATACGCTGCGGGAGATGTTAATAACACCCCGGCATTTGTTTACACAGCCGCCCAAGAAGGCAAAGTTGCCGTAGAGAATGCATTCGCGGGAGCAGAAAAGAAAGTGGATTACACCTCGTTGCCTTGGGTTGTTTTCACAGATCCACAAGTGGCCGGAGCCGGACTTGATGAAGTTCAGGCCGAATCGAAAGGCATTCCGTTTGAGATTTCAAAGTTGCCTTTAAGTGAAGTGCCGCGAAGTATTGCAGCTCGCGATACAAGAGGCTTCATCAAGCTTATCAGAAATAAAGAGTCCGACAAATTGATTGGCGCGAGAGTGGTAGCCCCTGAGGGTGGTGAACTTATTCAGCAATTAAGCATGGCCATTAAATACGGCATTACCGTAACCGACCTTGCTCAGAGTTTATATCCCTACCTGACGCTTGGAGAAGGTATCAAGCTTGCAGCGATCACATTTGGAAAGGATGTTTCTAAGTTGAGTTGTTGCGCGAGCTAACGCGGAAAGAAAATTTTAATCCAATTTAATTGACTGATCGCATACAAAGTTGGCAACTGTCTTGTCGTTGACATATCCTTGGATTAATCTGAGAGAAGTAGCACAAGCCCGCTCTAATTTTTTGTTATTGATACGATGAAACTAATGACCACATTATGGCTGCTGGCCATCGTACATTTGAGCAACGCACAAGAATCGAAGACTGTAAATTACGGTAGTCTCAGTGCGGGCATCGGCAATTCGCAAGGCAGCATAGCATTAGATTATTTTCACAACTGGAAGCTGGGAGAAAAGCAAATGCTGGAAATTGGATTTGGAGGTCGGTTCACTTCTTATTTTGGAAGTTCACAGTACTATGAAACTGCGCCCGCAAAACTCACTACCGGCAGCGTTGGCCCAGGAGTGCTGTTCAAGGAAACAATAAAGGCTAATATCGATTCTGTGTTGGTTAAGTCCCCACAGGTGAATGCACTTAACCTTGCGATCGATTTTGGGTATCGCCTTTCAAATAAAGTGCGGGTCGGTTTTAATATTGATGTTGTTGGTTTCTCCTTCGGACAAAGTAAAAGCGGAAATTATCTCAATGGATCAATCAGTAGTCAGGTTTCTGCCAAGCCTACGAGTTTCAACATACTTGGAATCGGAGATAATGACCATGGAAGTTTGAATTCACTTTTTTATGCTCAGTATTTTTTAAGCGATGTGTGGATCGTGAAGGCGGGACTACAATACTTGTTTACAGAGTACACCACCAGCACCAACGTTCAGCAATTTCCTGAGGCTAATGATCGCTTTCGAAACAAATCTTTTTTGCTGAGCATCGGGGTAACACGGAAGTTCAAATAATTGAACATTTAAATGACGTGCAAGTATTTTTTTGTTCTGGCACTTTTATTTCACCAAACCTTTGTAAAGGCGCAATCCTTTGTACCGACCGACAAGGGCTCTGACGTTAAGTTCAAAATAAAAAATTTTGGGTTAGTCGTTAATGGAACTTTTAAAGGGTTGGAAGGAAAAATTGAGTTTGACGCCAATGACATTTCAAAGTGTCAGTTCGATGTGTCGGTTAATGCAAACACGATAGATACTGAAATAAAAATGCGTGATAATCATCTAAGAAAAGAGGAGTACTTGGATGTAAAAAAATACTCCCGCATTCGTTTTACCTCTTCGAAAATTACTCCAGGTAAAAGTGGAGGTTGGGTAATTACCGGTGCACTGACGATTAAGAACGTGACAAAAGAGATAGCCTTTCCATTTACTTATGAGGTTATGAATGGAGCCCCCGCATTTAAAGGAGAGTTTGAGATCAACAGAAGAAACTTTGGCGTTGGTGGCAGCAGCATAAGTATGGCCGATAATTTGACTGTTCTTTTGCGAATTGAAACTGTGAAAAAATAGTGGCCATTATGATGGTGTTTCAAGTATTTATTGTTGCTGCGGCAGTCAGTTTTTTGGGATCCATTCCACCGGGGACTCTTAATATTTTAGTACTGCAACTTAGTCTCGAAAAAAAACTCTACGCGGCCTTGCGGTTTGCCCTGGCCGTAGCCTTAGTTGAATATCCTTACGTCTGGATAGCGACACAATTCGAACAAATGATTACTTCGTCTACTATTGTACAGCAAAACTTTAAGCTACTCGGGGCAACGGTTATGACCGCCATTGGAATTTTTAGTTTATGGTCTTCAAGGAATCCCTCAACGTTTTCTGGCCGATTTCAGAATAGCGGATTTCGAAGAGGCTTGGTACTAAGTATTCTCAACCCGCAAGCTATCCCTTGGTGGATAGGGATGACTGCATATCTAAAAGCGGAAGGTTGGATTTCACTTGAGACATCATTACAACTTCACAGTTATCTTTTAGGAACAGCAATTGGTTCACTAATATTGCTCATTTTGATCTCGATCTTGGCTAACCGGATTTCAAGCAAATTCCAGCAGAGCAAAGTGATCAGGTTGCTGCCGGGTGTTATTTTATTGGGGCTTGGATTAATTGCCATGATCGATTATTTCTTGATTTGATTACTATAAAGCGACCCAAGTTATTACCTAAGTTTAGGTAATTTGGTTTACCTAAAGTTGTGTTACACACATTTAGGTAATTTAAGTTTCATCTGAATCCAGCGTATCCGAATTCGTCCTACGTTTAGATCGATCTATTGGGCCTTTGCAAGTCTATAAGCCGATAATCCTATTACCAGAAGCCCAGTTTCGTCAATCATGGATCTAAAATTAAATTTGGTTCTTGGAGGGATTTCAGAACGTTCAATTGGCAACTCTGCTAACCAATAAACAAGCATACTATATATATAGGTCTGAAATCTTCTCAAATCTCCTGATTTCGCGGTTTTGCCCCTGTTCAGTCTAATTTACTTAGGTGCCAGTCTAGTTTAGTTCGGTCGAGTCTAATCCTCTAAGGGAAACGACACAAAAAGTCATTTTTTTACTAAAAATATCAGAAAAATGTAAAAAAGTGGTTGAAAGTGGTTGAAAGTGGTAAAAAATGCTTACGTTTGCTTAGGAGAAAAAAGACAACCACTACAGTCTATGACTTTCTTCACCAGCGAATACGAATGTAAGCTCGATGCCAAAGGCAGATTGGTGCTGCCTGCGCGGATCAAATCACAGCTTCCCGAAGGCGAAAGCCAGGAGTTGGTGATTCGCCGGGGCTTTGAACCTTGCCTGATCATTTATCCGCTGGTGGAGTTTAAAAAAGTATTCTCAAAAATTTCAGGGCTTAGCGAATTCAATGAAGAGTACCGCCAGCTTCAGCGAAATTTTTTGTCGGGCGTGGTTACGGCAGAGTTAGACGGCAATGGCCGTTTTCTGTTGCCAAAAAATATGCTGGCCTACGCCCAGATAGACAAAGAAGTAATGCTGGTGGGCACAGGCTCGAAGGTGGAAGCATGGAACCCGGCAATTTATGAGAAGCATCTGATTCAAGACCCCGGAGAGTTGTCGAAACTGGCCGCGAAGTATCTTAATGAGTGATAGCATGACGGATCCCCGGAGACTGAAACCTGGAAAATAGATGGAAGAAATTCCCAGCCAGCAGTCGCCCGAATCCAAAATATATCACCAGCCAGTGATGCTTCGCGAGTGTATGGAAGGATTAAACATTAATCCGGAAGGCACTTATGTGGATGTTACGTTTGGGGGAGGCGGGCATAGTTTGGCCATACTGGAAAAACTGAAAGGCGGACGGCTGATTGCGTTTGACCAGGACGAAGATGCGAAAAGAGAGGCAGAAAAAATACAACATCGTTCTTTCACATTTTGTTACACCAATTTCAGGTTCATAAAACAGTACCTGAAGTTGCACGGAGCAAACCAAGTAAGTGGGATTTTGGCCGACTTAGGTATTTCATCGCACCAGATAGATGAGGCCGCCCGCGGGTTTTCTACCCGCTTTGCAGGGCCACTGGATATGCGCATGGATCGGAATGCAAAGTTGACGGCCGCCAAAATTGTAGCCAGTTATAGCGAAGAGCAGTTGCACAAAGTACTGGGTATGTATGGGGAATTAAAAAATGCCCGAACGGCAGCCCGGCACATAGTAATGAGGCGTGGCGAAAAACCGTTGCACACTACGCTCGATTTAAAAGAGGCATTGCAGGCGGTGGCTCCGCGAGGGAAAGAAAACAAATATTTCGCCCAGGTGTTTCAGGCGTTGCGCATCGAAGTAAATCACGAGATGCAGGCGTTGGAAGATTTTTTGCACCAATGTGGCGATGTGATTGAGAGCGGAGGAAGGTTGGTCGTAATGAGTTATCATTCACTGGAAGACCGGCTGGTAAAGAACTACATCAATACCGGCAAAATGTATGGTGAAGTAGAGAAAGATTTTTATGGAAATAAACTAAAACCTTTTGAAGCAGTGCATCGCAAACCGATAGAAGCTTCGGAAGAGGAACTACAACAAAACAGCCGGGCCCGCAGCGCCCGGTTGCGGGTAGCCGAAAGAACAATGTATAGAGGGTAATACCCTTACCAATAATGAAAGAATAAAGAACATGGAAAACAAATTCAGAATTGAGCCCGACAAATCGAACGAGATGCGTGTGAAGCCAGCGAAGGATGGAAAGAGTGCTTTTTCGGGTTTCGAAAAAAAGTTTAAGCTCGAAACTTATTTTGAAGAAGGATTTCCGGTTCAGTATTTACCTAAAATTCTTTTTGTGGTTTTTCTGGCATTGGTGTACATCAGCAATACACACTATGCCGATAAAACAACCCGCGCCATTGAAAAGGCCAGAACAGAAGTAGAAGATATGCGAGCTGATTTCACCACCCTCAAGGCCGATGTCATGTTTGCCAGCAAACAGAGCGAAGTGGCCCGGCGGGTAAAATCACTCGGGCTGGAAGAAAGTGTGCATCCACCTTTTAAAATTGTGGTCGATAAGTGAACATTAAAAGGTCCATATTAATAAGAGTGCGAATCGCCTTTTTGGGCGTGTTGGTGTTTGCCGTATGTGTGGCGGCCAAGATTGGCCACATACAGATAGCCGAAGGAGAGAAGTGGAAAAAAGAATCGGAGCAGGTAATGTTCAGAAATTTGCCGGTGCCTGCCACACGAGGAAACATCTATTCTGATAACGGAAGCCTGCTGGCTACCTCGCTGCCTTTTTACAGAGTGGCAATGGACCCCACGCTGGCAAGAAATGAAATTTTTTCGAAAGGGCTGGATTCGCTCGCCCTCATGTTGTCGCGGTTTTATAAAGACAAACCGGCTAAAGAGTACAAAGAAATGTTAAAAGATGCCCGGGCGGCTAACAAGCAGTATATCACTCTAAACCGGAAACAAATTAATTACCAGACAAAAAAAGAAATGACCACCTGGCCGGTCTTTCGCGAAGGACGCTACAAGGGTGGCGTTATTTTTGAAAAGATAGATGTGCGCTATCATCCGTTTGCCAACCTGGCCCGCCGGACAATAGGCTTTGTCAATGAAGATGAAAAAGGAGCTGGTTTAGAATACAGTTATGATGAATCGCTGGGCGGCAAAAATGGAGAAGCACTCTTCCAAAAAATTGCCGGAGGTACCTGGAAACCTGTGTACGATGGAAAAGAAATTAAATCGGTAGATGGGTTGGATATTCAAACAGCAATTGATATTAACCTGCAAGATGTGGCCGAAACTTCCTTGTATGAAGCCATGCGCAACCACGATGCCGATGAAGGTACCGTAGTGGTGATGGAAGTAAAGACCGGACACATCAAAGCCATCTCCAACCTGAGTGCAGATGGAAATGGAGATTATACCGAAAAATTAAATCATGCCGTAGGCGGATTGTTTGAACCCGGATCTACTTTTAAACTGGTAACTACCATGGCGTTGCTGGAAGAAACCAACATCAGTTTAAATGATACCATTAATACAGGCAAAGGCGAGTACACATTCTATAATAAAAAAGTGCGCGACCACGAAGAAGGCGGGTATGGAAAAATTTCTATACGCGATGCCTTTCTGGTTTCTTCTAATATTGCCATGGCCAAATTGGTGGATAAACATTTCGGCACGAGGCCTGAAAAATTTGTAAACTACCTGGATGTACTGAAGTTATCCAAGCCATTGGGGTTGCAAATCAACGGTGAGTTGTATCCTAAAATTACCCGTCCTAAAGACAAGGGCTGGAGCGGCATTACCTTACCGTGGATGGCGTATGGCTATGGGTTTGAAATTTCACCTTTGCATACGCTCACTTTATACAATGCCGTTGCCAATGAAGGCAAAATGATTAAGCCTGTATTTGTTACCGCCATTACCCAAGGCGATAAAGTAATAAAAGAATTTGAAACGGAAACGCTCAACTCAAAAATCTGTTCCACCAAAACATTAAATCAATTAAAACTCTTGCTCGAAGGCGTAGTAGAGCGTGGCACGGCCAAGAACTTAAAAAATACCTATTACCAAATTGCAGGTAAAACCGGTACGGCCGTTATTTTAAACAACGGTCGTTACGAAAAAAAATACATCACTTCGTTTGTCGGCTATTTTCCCGCACATGCACCCAAGTATTCGGCCATCGTGTTAATCAAAAACCCGAAAGGCATTTATCAGTATGGCAATAGCGTGGCAGGCCCGGTGTTTAAAGACATTGCCGATAACATCTATTCGCGCGATCTGAATTTGCACACACCGATGGAAGAGAAAAAAATAGTGCCGGCCACACTGCCCACATTGCGGGCCGGGCGGCAAGAAGAGTTGGCCATGCTAAGCAACGAGCTGGGAGTTTCGCACCACCACGAGTCGGATGACGAATGGGTGCGTGCTGTTAAGAACGATAACTCGGTAAACTGGAAAAAAATTTCCATCGTACAGGGGCTGGTGCCCGATGTTACCGGGATGACCTTCCGCGATGCCATATACTTATTAGAAAAATCGGGACTACGAGTTTACTTCGATGGCAAAGGCCGGGTAGCTACCCAATCGCTGCGCCCTGGCACTCGTATTTTAAACGGAAGCAAAATTCATTTGAAACTAAGTTGATTTGAAAACGCTGCGCGACATATTATATAGAGTAAACATTACCTCCACTTCGGGAAGTATGGAGGTAGCGGTAAACGGTATTGCTTTCGACTCGCGCAAGGTAAAATCCGGATTTCTATTTGTGGCCGTCAAAGGCCACACATCCGATGGGCATCAATTTATTGGCAGCGCCATACAACAAGGGGCGAAGGTAATCATCTGCGAAAAAATGCCCGAGGCTATTTCCGATCAGGCAACGTATGTTGCCGTGAAGGCAAGCGCCAAAGCACTGGGCACCATCGCTTCTAATTTCTATGATACCCCATCGCAGAAAATAAAACTTGTTGGCATTACCGGCACCAACGGAAAAACGACAACGGCCACATTACTTTATAAATTGTTTGGCGCACTCAATTATAAAGTCGGACTGTTATCCACAGTTGTGAATAAGATTGTGGATAAGGAAATTCCTGCCACGCTCACAACACCCGATCCGATCCAGATTAATGAACTGCTGGTTCAAATGATTAGCGAAGGATGCACGCATTGTTTTATGGAAGTAAGTTCAATCGCAGTAGATCAAAGCCGGATCGAAGGATTGCATTTTGCCGGAGCTGTTTTTACCAACATTACGCACGATCATTTAGATTATCATCATACGTTTGAAAGTTACATCCGGGCAAAAAAAGGTTTTTTTGATGGCCTGTCGCCTGATTCATTTGCGCTGGTCAATGCAGACGACAAGCGGGGTGCTGTGATGCTGCAAAATTGTAAAGCAAAAAAATCATTCTACAGTTTAAAGAAGATGGCTGATTATAAAGCCAAAATTATTACGAACTCAATTGAAGGGCTTGAACTGGAGGTGAACGATAAAAACGTTTGGTTTAAACTGATCGGTGATTTTAATGCATATAATCTTCTGGCCGTTTATGGCACGGCTTGTTTATTGGGCGAAGACCCCGAACTGGTGCTGATGAAGTTGTCTTCCCTTTCGGGGGCCGTAGGGCGATTTGAATTAGTAAGGCCGGGTGCCAAGTTTACGGCTATTGTGGATTATGCCCACACCCCGGATGCACTAAAAAATGTACTTGAAACCATCGGACATTTTCGCACCGGCAACGAACAAGTAATTTCAGTTGTGGGCTGCGGTGGCGACCGTGATAAAACCAAACGCCCGCTGATGGCGGCCATCGCGTGCAAATATTCCACCAAAGTGATTTTTACTTCCGATAACCCACGCAGCGAAGACCCTATGGAAATTATCCGCGAAATGCAAAAAGGAGTGGGGCCGAGCGAAACCAAAAAAACATTGGTCATGGCCGATCGCGAGGAAGCTATAAAAACAGCCTGCATGTTGGCAAAAGAGAAAGACATCATTTTGGTAGCCGGCAAAGGGCATGAAACATACCAGGAAATAAAAGGAGTGAAATACCCTTTTGATGACCGGGAAGTATTGGAAAGAATGTTAAAAATGTTTGCCAACTGATACGATAACGAATTAGGAAAATGTTGTATTATCTGTTTACCTACCTCGATAAAAATTTTAACCTGCCGGGTGCCGGGCTGTTTCAGTACATCTCGTTTCGGGCCGGTGTGGCGGCTGTGCTTTCGTTATTGATTACCATTATGTACGGAAGTAAACTCATTTCTTTTTTGCGCAAGAAGCAGGTAGGCGAAGACATAAGAGATTTGGGCTTGGAGGGACAACTGAAAAAGAAAGGCACGCCTACCATGGGCGGGCTGATCATCATCGCGGCCATATTAATTCCTACGCTGCTCATGGCGAAGCTGGATAATGTGTATGTTATTTTGCTCATCGCCACTACGGTGTGGCTGGGCTTTATCGGTTTTTTAGACGACTACATTAAAGTGTTTAAGAAAAATAAAGAAGGGCTGGCCGGTCGCTTTAAAATAGTAGGGCAGATAACCATTGGGTTAGTGGTAGGGCTCACTCTTTATTTTAGCGAACACGTTGTGGTTCGGCAGGTGACTTCTGCCAAGACAGTGAGCGCCCAAGTGGTAAAAGAAGAGGAAGAGTTGTTGAATTACAAAGACATTAAGTCCACCAAAACTACGGTTCCGTTTTTTAAGAACAACGAATTTGATTACCACCAGCTTACCCCGTGGCTGAGCGAAAATGCTACGTGGATGATTTATACACTGATGGTCATCCTCATTATCACAGCGGTATCAAACGGAGCTAACATTACCGATGGCATAGACGGACTGGCGGCCGGCACATCCGGAATTATCGGGCTTACGCTGGCCATCTTTGCCTACCTCTCCGGCCGGGTTGACTTTAGCCAGTACCTGCACATTATGTATATACCCAACCTGAGCGAACTCGTGATTTTTTGCACGGCCTTTGTAGGCGCGTGTCTCGGGTTCCTCTGGTACAATGCGTACCCGGCTCAGGTGTTTATGGGCGACACAGGAAGTTTGGCGTTGGGCGGAGTAATTGCAGTGATTGCATTGGCGGTGCGAAAAGAATTGATGATACCGGCCGTGTGCGGAATTTTCCTGATCGAAAATCTTTCGGTTATCGCGCAGGTATCGTACTTCAAGTACACCAAGAAAAAATATGGAGAAGGCAAGCGTATTCTTTTAATGTCGCCCCTGCATCATCATTTTCAGAAAAAAAATATTCATGAAGCTAAAATCGTTACCCGTTTTTGGATTGTAGGTATCCTTCTGGCCATTGTAAGCTTAGCTACATTAAAAGTAAGATGAAAGAAAGAATAGTCATATTGGGAGCAGGCGAAAGCGGAACCGGAGCCGCACTTTTGGCCCACGCCAAAGGCTATGATGTATTTGTTTCTGACCAAGGAGTCATCAAAGAAAAATACAAATCCGATTTGATTTCGCACGGCATTGCATTTGAAGAAGGAAGCCATACGTACGAAAAAATACTTTCGGCTACGATGATTATTAAGAGCCCCGGCATCCCGGATAAAACGGAGATCATTAAAAAAGCCAGGGAAAAAAATATTTCTATTCTGGATGAAATCGAATTTGCATTCCGGTTTATAAAAGGGAAGATTATAGCCATTACTGGCACCAACGGAAAAACCACCACCACACTGCTTACCCATCACTTGTTAAAGGAAGCAGGCTTCCGTGTAGCATTGGCCGGAAATGTAGGTGAGAGTTTGGCTAAAAAAGTACTATCTGGGCAATACGATTGGTATGTCGTTGAGATGAGCAGCTTTCAATTGGACGGAACTAAAACCTTTCGCCCGGACATCGGCATTCTGCTAAACATTACACCGGATCACCTCGATCGGTATGAGTATCAACTGTCTAATTATGTTCACTCCAAATTTCAGTTGATTCAAAATATGAAAGCTTCCGATCGTTTCATCTTTTATGCAGATGATCCGATTACAGCACGCGAAATAGCTCACCGGAAACTGACTCCCGAAATTTTTAAAGTATCATTAAACGATTCCTTGTGCGAGGCACACTACAACGGAAGGGAAATGCAGTTTGTGTGGGGAGATGAAAAATTTGACATCGAACAAAAAGACACTACCCTGAAAGGACCGCATAATTTAATTAACACGATGTGTGCCGTGGCGGCAGCTCGCATGGCAGGTGTGCCCATTGCCACCATCAGGCAAGGGTTAAAGACTTTTAAAAACGCCCCACACCGGCTGGAGTTGGTAGGTGTAATTAACGGAGTGGAGTACATAAACGACTCAAAAGCTACGAACGTAGATTCGGTGGTGTATGCGCTGGGTAGCTACGCTGGCCCGTTGGTATGGATTGCCGGAGGCATCGACAAAGGCAATGATTATAAACAGATAGAAGAGGCTGTCAGAAAAAAAGTACATACACTTATTTGTTTGGGCAAAGACAATACTAAACTACATCAGGCTTTTGATCGGGTAGTGAAAGAAATAAAAGAAACACAAAGTGTAAAGGAGTTGGTACGCATGGCTTCGCAATCGGCTCAAAAAGGAGATGTGGTGTTGCTCTCACCGGCCTGCGCCAGTTTTGATTTATTTAAGAATTATGAAGACCGGGGAAATCAATTCAGAGAAGCCGTAGTAGAGCTGGCCAAAGAGGTAACAAGTAAATAGGAGAGTAAGTATAAATAGAATTATATGCGTCTCAGTAAGATTAAACAATGGCTTGACGAAAACCTGCAGGGAGATCGTGTAATATGGGTGGTGGTATTTATTCTGTCGCTCATCAGCATGTTGGTGGTGTATAGCTCGGTGGGTACGCTGGCCTTTCGCAAAACCACTACGGCCGAGTGGTATTTGCTGAAGCACACGTCTATGATTTTTCTCGGATTGGCGGCTATGTGGGTAGCTCATAAAATTGATTACCGTTATTATTCCAAACTTTCTCGTTTTGCGTTGTGGCTTAGTGTTCCATTGTTGCTGTACACACTCAAGTTTGGAGTCAGTATAAACGATGCTTCGCGTTGGATTAAAGTACCGCTCTTTGGTTCCTTTCAGCCTTCAGATTTTGCCAGCCTGGCGCTAATCATTAATCTGGCAAGTATGCTTTCTAAAAAGCAACAGAATATTGAAGATATAAAAGAGACGCTCATCCCGATGCTGCTTTGGTGCGGAGCTATCTGCGGGCTGATTGCCTTAACCAACCTATCCAGTGCTGTATTGTTATTTGCTACGTGTATGCTCATTATGTTCATTGGACGGGTGCCGGTAAAATATTTAGCCATGCTGGTGTTAGTGGGGCTGCTGGCCGGAGCCATTGCATTAAAACTGGGCGTACGTGGCGAAACGGCCAAACACCGGGTAATGAGTTTTATAAACGGAACCGAACTTCCGTTTCAGGCCAAGCAGGGAAGGATAGCCGTGGCTACGGGCGGAATTATAGGCAAAGGCCCTGGCAATAGCGAACAGCGTAATATTTTGCCCGAACCATTTTCAGATTTCATTTATGCTATTGTGATTGAAGAATATGGATGGACCGGTGGCATTGTGGTGTTAGTACTTTACCTCGTGCTGTTGCACCGAGGAATGAAAGCAGCCTATAACAGCGAGCGCGCCTTTGGCGGATTGCTTTCGGCTGGCCTAAGTTTCGATTTGGTCTGTCAGGCCATGGTAAATATGGGGGTAGTAGTTGGCTTGGGGCCGATTACCGGCCAGCCGTTGCCGCTGGTAAGCATGGGAGGAACGGCCATGATATTTACCGGTATTTCCATCGGCATTATTCTAAGTGTGAGCCGGGGCGAGCAGGAGGAAAACTGGGGCCAGGAAACGGCCGCTCGTGAAGGCGAAAATAAAAACATGGAAGCCAAAGCAGCATAAGCACGTGGGAGCACATTCACCATATCGTTTAATTATCAGTGGAGGCGGAACCGGTGGCCACATTTTCCCGGCTATTTCCATTGCCAATAAATTTAAAGAGCGGCATCCCGATGCCGACATCCTTTTTGTTGGGGCCAAAGGGAAAATGGAAATGGTGCGGGTACCCGAAGCCGGCTATAAAATAATCGGCTTATGGATCAGCGGACTGCAGCGAAAGATAACGCTCTCTAATTTGTTATTTCCTTTTAAGTTGCTCAGCAGTTATTGGAAAGCCGGATCGATCATAAAAAAATTTAAGCCTCACGCAGTCATCGGCACCGGAGGTTATGCCAGCGGCCCCATTATGCTGGCGGCAGCCCGCCACCGGATACCTTCCTTGATACAAGAACAAAATTCGTATGCCGGGCTAACCAACAAAAGGCTGGCTGGCAATGCACAGCGTGTATGTGTAGCGTATGCCGGCATGGAAAAATATTTTCCAAAAGAAAAAATAATTATTACAGGGAATCCCGTGCGAAAAGATTTGCTGAGCATCGATTCAAAAAAAGAACGTGCACAGGCTCACTTCTCTTTTTGTTCGGGCGAAAAAACATTACTTATTCTGGGCGGAAGTTTAGGGGCCCGCACTATTAATGAAAGTATTATAAGTCATATTGATAAATTGATTGATGCCCGTGTGCACGTAATCTGGCAAACCGGCAAACTTTATTACGAGCAGGTAAAAACCCAACTCAACGGGCGCGATCTGCACAACATCCGCATTTATGATTTTATACAAATTATGGATATGGCGTATGCCGCGTCCGATGTAGTGATTTCGCGGGCCGGAGCATTGGCAATATCTGAATTATGCCTGGCTAAAAAGCCCAGTATTTTAGTGCCCTCTCCCAACGTGGCAGAAGATCATCAGACCAAAAATGCAATGTCGCTGGTAAAACTGAGTGCGGCAGTTCTCGTGCGCGACAACGAAGCTAAAGACACGCTGGTGAAAGAAGCACTTCAACTTTTGTTTGATACCAGGCGCTGCGAAGAACTCAGCCATAACATAGCCGGCTTAGCTAAGCCTCATGCTTCCGAAGAAATTGTAACAGAAATAGAAAAAATACTAACCAACCCTTAACCCCTTGCTCTTGAACCTGAAAAACTACGATAGCATTTATTTTCTCGGCATCGGTGGCATAGGCATGAGCGCACTGGCTCGCTGGTTTAAACATGCCGGCTTAAAAGTATCGGGGTACGACCGCACAGCCACCTTGCTTACGCACGAACTCCTGGAGGAAGGAATGGAAATTCACTTTGAAGATAAAATAGAGTTTATTCCCGGCTACCTCACGAAAGAAAAAACATTAGTTGTATATACTCCCGCTATCCCTAAAGATCACAAAGAATCTCAGTACCTCCGGTCGCAGGGATTTACTATGGTAAAACGTTCGGAGGTGTTGGGGATGCTCACCAAAAACTATAAAACGGTGGCGGTGGCCGGAACACATGGTAAGACGACCACCTCTTCGCTTATCGCCCATATTTTAAAAGAGGCCGGCAAAGATATGGTAGCCTTTCTCGGGGGCATTACAGCCAATTATAATTCCAACCTGGTTATGCACGGAAAGGTAAACGAGCATACCATTATGGTAGCCGAAGCCGATGAATTTGATCGTTCTTTTTTGCGCCTCTTTCCTGAAATGGCAGTGGTTACCTCGGCCGATGCCGATCATCTTGATATCTACGGAGATCATCTACAGATGCTGTCTGCCTACAAAGAGTTTATTGGCCAGGTAAACAAGGGCGGGTACTTAGCTATTCACGAATCAATTGCGCCCTTAGCCGAAGACAAAAAACAAATTACCAAAGAAACATACGGAACTACACGTGGCCAGTTTTTTGCCGGCAATGTTCGTGCACAACATGGCTTCTTTCAATTTGATCTGAATGGCCCGGGGCTACGCCTGGAAAATATCCAACTGGGGGTTCCGGGTTTTCATAACATGGAAAATGCTATCGCAGCAACGATGGTAGCGATGAAGCTGGGCATAGAAGATAAGATAATCCGTCAGGCGCTGGCTTCTTTCAGCGGGGTGAAAAGAAGATTTGAATTTATTATACGCAATGATAACCTCGTGTTTATAGATGACTATGCACATCACCCAACTGAAATTGAAGCGTTTTTAAAATCACTAAAGTCAATGTATGCAGGTAAAAAAATTACCGTTGTGTTTCAGCCGCACTTATTTACCCGCACCCGCGATTTTGCCGAGGGTTTCTCTAAAGCACTGAGCCTGGCCGATCAGTTGCTGCTGCTCGATATTTATCCGGCCCGGGAGTTGCCTATTCCGGGAATTACCAGCGACATGTTATTTGAAAACATTACAAGCCCGGTAAAAATCCGTTGCACCAAAAATGAAGTAGTGCAAAAATTAGAAGCACTGAACATAGAAGTACTGGCCACAGTGGGAGCCGGAGATATTGATACACTGGTAAAGCCGATCAAAGAAATGCTGAAGAAAAAATGAAATGGAAAATAAACATACGAAAAGAAATGACCGTGGCCGTGGTGCTGATCGGGGTTTCTTTTTTGGTAGCCTTTAGCGAACGGAGGCTTGATGGCAATGTGTGCCGGAATATTGTAATTGAGATAGACAATATACAGGAGAATCATTTTTTGGACGAAGCCGATGTATCCAAGTTAGTAGAAGGTTCCGGAGTGGCAGTGAAGGGGAGCAGCCTGGAGCGAATAAACCTGAAGGAAATAGAGAACAAACTGATGTATGATAAACATATAGCCGAGGCCCAGTTGTTTGGCGACCTGAAAGGAAATTTGATAGTGAATGTAGAACTGCGCAGGCCGGTGGCCCGCATTGTTCAGCAAGATGCGCCCGATGCGTACATAGCCGAAGACGGTGTGATTATGCCAATGAGCGAAAAATATACTTCGCGCGTGTTACTGCTCAGTGGCGCCTATATGAAAAAACTACTCGAAAGCCAGGATTTATCTAAAACGGAGGAAGGCAAGTCAATACTGGAAATGATAGCATTTATTAATGGCGATAAGTTTTGGAAAGCACAGATCGCTCAAATAGATATTAATGGAGAAGGAAAAGCGGTTCTCTACCCTGAAGTGTCGGGACAAAAAATTGAATTTGGTAAACCAGAAAAGGTAACGGTCAAGTTTGAAAAACTGATGTTGTTTTACAAACGCATAATACCTCAACGCGGCTGGACAAAATACTCGCGTGTGAATTTAGAGTATGAAGGACAAATTATTGCCGAATGATTTATAAATACTTAAACAAGCACAAACAACAATAGACAACCACTAAACCACTTAATATGGAAAATGAAAAAATAATAGTTGGCCTCGACATCGGAACAACCAAAATCTGTGCTATCGTAGGCCGCAAAAATGAATTTGGAAAACTGGAAGTGCTAGGTATGGGCAAAGCCGAAAGCGAAGGCGTAACCAAAGGCATAGTTATTAATATTGAAAAAACCGTTTTCGCCATCAGCAAGGCTATTAAAGAGGCTAGTGATATGAGCGGTATTGATATTGGGGTTGTAAACGTAGGCATTGCCGGCCAGCATATCCGCAGTTCTATTCATCACGGAAGCATCACTCGTACCTCTAATGAAGAGGAAGTGAGTATAGAAGATGTAAACCGGCTAACACAAGATATGTATCGCATCGTAATACCACCCGGCAGCGAAATTATTCATGTCATGCCGCAAGATTATTCGGTAGATTACGAAGAAGGTATTAAGGACCCGGTGGGCATGAGTGGGATAAAACTGGAAGCCGACTTCCATATTATTACGGCACACACCAGTGCCATCAATAATATTAATAAATGTGTAAGACGCACCGGGCTCGAAATTGAAGACCTGATTTTAGAGCCACTCAGCTCAAGTTTAGCCGTGCTCAGCGAAGAAGAAAAAGAGGCCGGTGTTTGCCTGATAGACATTGGCGGGGGCACCACCGATATTGCCGTCTTTCACGACAACATCATCCGCCATACCGCTGTCATTCCGTTTGGCGGAAACATACTTACTTCAGACATCCAGGATGGATTGAAGGTCATGGCCAAACAGGCCGAGCAACTGAAAACCCGGTTTGGCAAAGCCATCGCAGAGGAAGCCAGCCCCAACGAAATTGTTTCTATTCCCGGCATACGCAACCGAACTGCCAAAGAAATTTCAGTTAAAACATTGAGCAGTATCATTCAGGCACGCATGGAAGAAATAATTGAAATGGCACACACGGAAATTATTAACTCCGGTTTTGAAAGCAAACTCTCAGGCGGCATTGTAATAACAGGTGGGGGTGCCCAGTTGGCTTGCCTGAAACAGCTGGTAGAATACATGACCGGTATGGACGTACGAATTGGTTACCCCAACGAGCATTTGGGTAAGAGCAAATTAGAAGCCGTGAAAAGCCCGATGTATGCTACAGCCGTAGGGCTAGTACTGGGCGGGTTCCGCTCGCTCGATGTACGCGAAGACAACTACCGCGAAAAAATGGCGGAGGCAAGACCCCATGTTAAAGTGAAAAAGACCAACCCTACGTCTGATTTCTTTGCGAGTATTTTACAAAAAACAAAAGGGTTGTTGATAGATGACTTAGGTGATAAAAATGAATACTAAGACATTCCATGAAAACTATTTTTTAAACACAACACAAACTAAATTTTTTAAATCAACCACTTAACTCAATAAAATCATGTTTGAAACAGGATCATACAAATTTGATCTGCCGAAGCACCACAAGTCGATCATAAAAGTGATAGGCATTGGGGGCGGAGGCAGCAATGCGGTGAACCACATGTATAAACTCGGCATCAAGGATGTAGAGTTTGTTGTGGCCAATACCGATTTGCAGGCACTAAACAGCAGCCCGGTGCCGCACAAGCTTCAATTGGGGGCTACACTTACCGAAGGCCTTGGTTGTGGAGCTAACCCCGAAGTGGGGCGGGCTGCCGCGCTGGAGAGTAAAGATCAAATACGCGAAATGCTTACCGGCACCAAAATGATTTTTGTAACGGCCGGTATGGGCGGTGGCACCGGCACAGGAGCCGCTCCTGTCATTGCCAAGATCGCCAAAGACATGGAGATCCTTACGGTGGGCATTGTAACTGTTCCGTTTGGATTTGAGGGTAAGAAAAAATTATCACAAGCCGAGTTGGGCATCGAAGCCCTTCGGGCCAGTTGCGATACAGTGCTGGTAATTTTGAACGACAAGTTGCGCGAGATATACGGCAACCTGGCCATCGGTCAGGCCTTTGGCGAAGCCGATAATGTATTGACTACGGCCGCCAAAGGGATTGCTGAGATTATTACGCTGGCCGGGTATGTAAACGTAGATTTTCAAGATGTGCGCACCGTTATGCTCAATGCCGGTGCTGCCGTGATGGGTTCGGCCGAAACCCGTGGCGACAACCGGGCCGTAAAAGCCGCCCAACAAGCGCTTGCCTCTCCGCTGCTCGACAACCGCGATATTATGGGCGCCAAGAAAATTTTGCTGTCTATTATTTCGGGCGAAGAAGCCGAGTTACAGATGGATGAACTCACCACCATTACTGAGTACATTCAGCAACAGGCGGGCGATGAAGCCGAAGTTATTTTTGGCCATGGGGTAGATAGTACACTGGGCGACCGCATCCGTGTAACGGTCATTGCTACCGGATTTTTTCAGGAAGGAAAAATGAGCCGGAAGACATCTGAAAAGAAAGTGCATGAACTTGATCGGTCGCAAATTTCGTTGTTTGGGCCGGTTGATAATTCCGTTAATCAACGTATCCATGAAATTGAACTGCGCATCAAAGAAGGAGATGGCCCGATACTAAATGATAAGGATAATTCATCGGTAGAAAAACCATCCGTAGAAAAACCATCGGTACAAAAGCCGGTTGATAAACCCGTGCTGAACACACCCGAAGAAATTGAACACCCGGTAGAAGAGCGTACGTACGTATTTCAAAACCCTTCGATTAAAGAAGAGGAGGGTGAAGAAAGTCTTTTTGCCGATGACGATGAGTTTAAAACCGGTAACGAAATAGCAGCCGATCAGATTATGAATGAGGAGGGTCTGATGGAGGTACGCAAAACCAAAGAGCGCTTAGAGCAACAAGCTAAAGAGCGAAGAGAGAAACTGAAAAGCAACCGGAAACAGGAAATGACCAAAGAAGAGTTTAATGAAAAATGGGTGTTGCCGGCTTATCTGAGACGGGGCGTAAAAGTAGATGACAACGTGCATCACTCATCCGAGCCTTTCATTTCGCGCTATAACCTGAATGATGATAACAACTTATTAGGGAATAATAAATTTTTGCATGATAACGTGGATTGAGCCGGCACAGGCCGGATAACGGAAGATATGGCATACCCGGTGCGACTGGTTTTACTCCATTCGTAGTGGTTGTTGGAAGTAATATTTTTTGCCGGTGCCGGTGTGCCTTCTTACTCGGTCAGAGATTTTAAAAATGCAGTATTATAATTTTTTGCTGCGCTGACCGAAAGTTTTTTTAAACTAAAAAGCCCTGACACTACAGTCGGGGCTTTTTTATAAGATACCTTTTATAGGTTAAGAGATTTTGGCAAATGCCCTCACGGGAAAAGTGCCTACCCCCACAAACTTAGGAGGCACGGCACTGAACGTAAATTTTTTTCCGGTTAATAAATGTAGGTTCGTCATGTGTTCTACAATAAGGATTTCATTTTTAAGCAACGCACTATGCACCGGCCGGGTATTAGTGCGGGTGTCATCAATATTGTGCGAGTCGATGCCGACCAGCTTTGCCCGTTGCGCTACTAAATAATCGGCTGCTTCTTTTGTAAGAAACGGATGGTTCTCAAAATAAGTATCGGTGCGCCAGTGTTGGCTCCATCCGGTATAAACCAGTACGGCTTTGCCCCACAAAGGCTTTCCTTCAAAAAAATTAATTCCTATTTCCTGAACACCTTCCGCAGCAATGAAAACGCCTTCTAACTCAACTAATTTTTCCAATTCAAGTTGCGACAGGTCTTTTCCATTTTCATATCGGTGAAACGGGCAATCGAGGTAGGTTCCGGTATTGGCCACCATCTCAATTTTCCCGATCTGAAATTCGGTTCCTTCGGCATACCGCTTCCTTGATTCCGCCCGGCTTAAGTAATCGCATATAAGAGGAGCCGGCAAGCCTTTGTAGGTAATCATGCCATGTTCGATTGGGTGGCTGAGGTCTATTAACATAAAGTAGAGATTTGTTCGTGTTGAGTGATAAGGAAAGAACAGGGATAGTGTTTGGGCGGTTAAAAATTGTAAAAGCCGAACAACTACTTTTTGCTGGCGTTAAACAATTTATCTTTTTCATCCCGTGTTAAACTTTCATAACCACGATCAGAAATTTTGTCGAGGATGGTATCAATTTCTTCTTGCGTTGCTTTCGACCGGGAAGCACTTGTTTTTTTTGTCTCGGAGTTGCGGTACGTTATTTTAACTTTTGAATTTGTTTTAAACAGCGACCGTATCCAATCGAGAAGGGAGGTAATCCACCGGCCCCAGTTAAAGCCTGCCTGCAACTGTTTAATGTAAACATAGCCCATCAGCGCGCCCCCCAAGTGAGCCAGATTGCCGCCTGCATTAGAACCGGTAGTACCTATAAACGAAATAATAATATAAAAGGCAGCAATGTATTTAATACGCACCGGCCCAAAGAACAATAAGAAAAACGTGTAGTCGGGCAAGAGAGTGGCGGCTCCCACCATAATAGCATAGATGGCTCCCGAAGCCCCTACCATACCGCCCCCGGAAGATTGAGTAATGAACTCGGGTGGGTTGGGTATGAGGTTGTAGGCGGCCAGGTAAATCAAGGCGCCCGTCATCCCGCCCAGCACATACAAGGCAATGAGCTTGTCGCTGCCCAGGTATTCTACAAACAATTTGCCAAACCAATACAGCACCAGCATATTGAAAAGAATATGCCATATCTGGTTAAGATCGTGAGTAAAAGAATAAGTAAGCAGAGTCCAGGGTCTTTTCAGGAATTCTGAAAAAGCATTTGGAATAGAAAAATTTTTATAGATCGCACTAAAAATCTCGGCCTGGTTTGACCAGGAAAATCCCACGCGCAAAATTTCTAATAGCAGAAACACTACCACGTTCACGATGATCAACTGTACGTGGCCGTTGTTAGTTCGGTTAAATGTGTTTTTAAACTCGTTAAACATGAAGATAAAATTAGCGCATCATAGCCACATTGGCTAATGCCATTTTATCGGCCGGTTTGTTTCCAATAGCGGATGATAATAAACGCTACAAAGGCTCCGCCAAAATGAGCTAAGTGGGCCACCGTGCCGGTGCTGTCAGTAAGGTAAGTTAGCCCTCCAATTAAAAAAACCATATACTTGGCTTTGATGGGAATAGGCGGAAAAAGCAACATAATTTCCAGGTTGGGGAAAACCATACCAAATGCCATGAGTACACCGTACAAGGCTCCCGATGCCCCGAGCATGGGGCCGGCATGGCCGGGAAAGAAAAAGTAATTAACCACACCATAAATAACCCCCGCCCCAATGCCTGTAGCCATGTAGAAGAGAAGGAATTTTTTTTCGCCCCAGTACGATTCAAGAATGGGAGCAAATGAAGCCAGCGCCAGCATATTGAAGAAGATATGGCCGAACCCCCCATGGGCAAACATGTAAGTAAAAAACTGATAGGGTTTGAAGTAGGGTGTGGCCATTGGCCAAAGCGATAAATAAGCCGTGGTGATGGGAGCCACGTTTTGCAAAATAAAAACGGCCACATTAATAATAACTAATGTGCGAACCAAGGGTGTAAAATTAAACATGAAGATGAGTTAGCGTAAAAAATAATTTTCAATTTTAGACGAGTCGAGCACGAAAAAGGTTTGCTTTCCATCGGGCGAATAATTTGGATTGGGGCAGGAGAAAAGACCGGCCGCCAGCGATTCCATTTCTTCTACCGATAATTTCTGGCCGCTTTTTATGGAAGTACGTTTGGCCAACGCTTGTGCTAAGTTTTCGCGCAAAGGCAGATGCAATTCGGCCTGGTTTTTAAATTGCTCAATCAGTCCTTCAAATAATTCTTTTTCATTGCCCGACACCTCGGCCGGCATTCCGGATATTAAAATTGCATTTTTTCCAAATAGTTCAAACCGAAAACCTAAAGCAAGGATTTCTTTTTCCATTTCCATGGTAAGGGCGAAATCGGGAGCACTCAACGTTAATGTCTGAGGGAACAAACTTTGCTGGCTGTGGCCCGGCACGCCCTTCAGATGCAGTAAATATTTTTCGAACAAGATCCGCTCATGGGCTGCTTGCTGGTCTATAAACATAATACCTTGTCGTGTAGCACGCACAATAAATTTTTTTCGATACTGAAAAAGACCTTGATCCTCTTCCGGCCCGGAAGAAACCAACGGCTGGTTGATGGAGCTTTCTACGCGGTATGTTATTTTAGGTTCCGTCTGCCGGGAATCAATCAAGCGGGTAGTGCCCGATTCCTGCTCAAACATTTTTTCCCAGTTTTGGAGATTCGATTTGTTTAATGTACTAAACTGCTCCGCATAATACTGATCGCGCGAAAGTGGTTGCGTGTTGAGTTTGCTCACCAGGTTTACATCATTGGCAAAATCAATGGCGGGCGAGAGGTTGTGGCTGCCCAATGCTTGTTTCACTGCGCTCCACACGATTCCATACACGGTTCGTTCGTCATCAAACTTTATTTCAGTTTTAGTAGGGTGCACATTTACATCAATATGCTTGGGGTCAATTTCAATAAACAAAGCATAAAATGGAAAACTGTTTTCGGGCAGCAACCCCTGATAGGCACTGGCGATGGCATGCCCGAGATAATTGTTGCGGATGAACCGGTGGTTGACAAAAATATATTGCTCACCTCTTTTTTTCTTAGCCAATTCCGGCCGGCCTATGTAGCCTGAAATTTTTATTAAAGTCGTTTCTTCCTGCACGGGCGCCAATTGGCTTTGATAATTTTTTCCAAATAAATTAACAATGCGCTGGCTTAGTTTAGCGAAGGGAAGATCGAACAACAACTCGTCATGCTGAATGAGCGAAAACGAAATGTGCGGATGTGCCAGGGCCAGCCTCGTAAATTCTTCTGTGATGTGGCTCATCTCCACACCATTGGGTTTTAAAAAATTTCTTCTGGCCGGAATATTGAAAAACAGATTCTTAATGCTGATGCTCGTTCCTTTTTCGGTGGCTACGGGTTCTTGCTTTTTTACTTCCGACCCTTCCACCACCAACCATGTGCCCAATTCTTCCGTAGCCAGCCTTGTTTTTATTTCCATTTGCGATACGGCCGCCAAAGAGGCCAGCGCTTCGCCCCGGAAGCCCATCGTACGCAACCGGAACAAATCTTCGGCTGTTCTGATTTTTGACGTGGCGTGTCGCTCTAAACTCATGCGGGCATCGGTTTCGCTCATGCCTTGGCCATTGTCAATTACCTGCAGCAAACTTTTGCCGGCTTCTTTTACAATGAGTTTGATGTGGGTGGCCCCGGCATCAATAGAGTTTTCAATCAGTTCTTTTACAGCGGATGCCGGACGTTGCACTACTTCACCTGCCGCTATCTGGTTGGCAATAGAATCGGGAAGAAGTTGGATAAGATCGGGCATGGAAAAAGATGCCGCAAGGTACAAAAGGGAATGGAGGGAAGAAACAAAAAGCTTTGGCGGAAGACCAAAGCTTTTTCAGTTGACAGAGGTAGCTTAGTTAGGCGTACAATAATTGTTTATTCGTTTCTTTGATGGGCAACAGGTTAGGTTCGGGTGCCAGAATAACGCTTACTTCATCCCACGCATTCCACTCTTTCAGTTTCTCCAGTTTTACCGAGCCGGTCATGTACTGATATTTGTCGCCCTGGTAGCCACCTTTAAAATGCTCGAAATCTTTGGGCGAAACGAGAGATCCTTTGGGGAAGCTGATGATGACATCTACGGTGGCATGATTAGAAAAGGGCAAACTTTCGCCTTGTGTAAATTTTTTGTATTCGTAACGGTAGTCGTATGTTAAGGCGGAGATATCAGAAAGTACGGCCGAGCCGGTAGGATAGCTGCCAGCTCCTTTGCCTATGAATACTTGTTTTTCGGCAAAAGCACCTTCTACCAACACGGCATTGTATTCGTTGCGCACGGACGCCAGCATGTGGTCGGTTGGAATAAACTGCGGAGCTACCAACGCAAAAATTTTTCCATCTCTTTTATAGGCGCGAGCCACCAGTTTTATGGTGAGGTTATTTTCGCGGGCGTATTTCAAATCAACGGAAGAAATCTTTTGAATACCCAGGTTGATGATTTGCTCCGGTTTTAGGAATACACCAAAAGTATGAGCGATAGCAATAGTGAGTTTAAATTTAGGATCAAAGGCTTGTACATCAAGCGAGGGGTCGCTTTCGGCAAAGCCGAGATCTTGAGCGCCTTTCAGGGCCTCCAGGTAACTTTTGCGTTCTTCAAAGACTTTGGTCAGGATGTAGTTAGTAGAGCCATTGAATATCCCCTCAATGCTGGTGATCAGATCATTGTCGTAATATTCTTCCAGGTTTCGTAAGATTGGAATACTGCCGCACACCGAACCTTCGTAGAGTACCGAGCGATCGTACTTTTGTTGCAGTTCGTAAATTTCATTCAGGTGCTCGGCAATCATCCGCTTGTTGGCTGTTACCACGTGCTTGCCGTTTTGCAGAGCGGTTTTCACAATTTCAAAGGCAGCCCGAGCGTCATCAATTAATTCAACCACTACATCAATCTCGCGGTCAGACAAAATATCGTTTTTATCGTACGTAAAAATCGTCTGATCTAAGATTCGTTTTTTGTCGCGGTTTTTAACGCAGATTTTTTTTATTTCTGCTTTGATGCCATGGGTTTCATTCAGCACATGATATAATCCCTGGCCTACGCAGCCAAAACCAAAAACACCAAGTTTTATTTTTTTGTGCGGGGTATGTTGTTTTTTTTCTGATTCTTTTGCCATAATCGTTACGGAATGGATACCGCCTCTCGGGTTAAAAATTCGTTTACAATATTTTTAAATACACTGAACTCCACTAAAAAACCATCGTGCCCAAAATCGGAAGAAATAATTTTCAGTGAAGCATGAGCAATGTTATCGGCTAAAAATTTTTGCTCGGACGGAGGAAACAAGCAGTCGGTTTTAATTCCCACTACCAATGTTTTAGCCTTGATTTGTTTTAAAGCTTCCTGCAGGGAAGCCCTCCCCCGACCGGCATGGTGGCTGTCCATTGCTTTAGACAGGAGCCAGTAGGTAAAGGCATTAAAACGATTAGCCAGTTTCTGGCCTTGATACTGTTGATAAGAGGCTGCACGAAAGCCGTCAAGCTTATCACTTGTTTTTTCAGCTTGCGTTTTCTCAAATCCATCGTGGGCGCGGTAAGAGATCATGCCGATGGCGCGGGCGGCCTTCATGCCTTCCAGCCCGGCACGGGCATCGTCTTCTTTCCAGGTTTGATCTGCCTGAATGGCCATACGCTGGGCTTCATTAAAAGCAATACCCCAGGGCGAGTGTTGGGCATTGGTGGCAATCAGAATCAAGTGTTCAAATACTTCCGGTTGGGCAATGGCCCACTCCAATGCCTGCTGCCCACCCAGCGAGGGGCCGATCAGGGTATTGATTTTTTTTAAGCCGAGATGTTGGCGAAGCAAATCAAACGAAGCCACTACATCACGGTTGGTGAACTGCGGAAAATGATGGAAATAATTTTTTCCGGTTTCGGGGTTTACCGACAGCGGCCCGGTAGATCCATAACAACCGCCTAAAGTATTGGCACAGATGATGAAGTGCTGACGCGGATCAAACGGGCTGTCTTCCGTAAATAAATCTTTCCACCAGTCGGTAAAATCGGAACTGCCTGTGAGGGCATGAATAACCCAAACCGCATTGCTGCGGTCGCTGTTTAATTGGCCAAGGGTAGTGTATTTAAGCTGAAAGCCGGGCAGTTTCCTGCCGGCTTCCAACTCAAATGGATGGGAATAATGAAAAATATGGTCTTGCTTCGTCACGCTACTTTTTTAGGCAACTAACGTCTTTTTAAAAACTTTTTCAAATGCCTGCGCAAAATCAGCCTTGATGTCTTCTATGTGCTCTAACCCGACCGATACACGCAGCAACGTGGGCAGCACCCCGGCAGAAATTTGTTCTTCATCGGTAAGCTGCTGGTGGGTGGTAGCCGAGGGTTGAATGATTAATGTTTTGGCATCGCCCATGTTGGCCAGATGGCTGGCCAGCTTCAGGTTGTCCACAATGGCGGTGGTGTTTTCTTTTGTTCCTTTTATAGTGAATGACAACACAGCACCAAATCCATTTTTCAGATATTTTTTGGCCAACTTGTGGTAGGTGCTGGAAGCCAAACCCGGATAGTTTACGGTTTCTATTTGTGGGTGTTGCTCCAACCATTGTGCTAACGCCAGGGCATTATCAACCGAACGCTGCACCCGAAGCGAAAGAGTTTCCAGCCCCTGCAGTAACAGGAAGGAATTGAATGGGCTAATGGCCGGACCAAAATCGCGCAAGCCTTCTACCCGTGCCCGGATGATGTAGGCAATGTTGGGCAGGCCGAGGGGGTTGCCTTCTCCAAATACGTCCCAGAATTTAAGCCCATGATATCCTTCGCTTGGTTCGGTAAACTGAGGAAACTTGCCATTGCCCCAGTTGTAATTTCCACCATCAATAATGACCCCGCCAATAGAAGTGCCGTGCCCGCCTATCCACTTGGTAGCCGAGGCCACCACAACACTGGCACCATGTTCAAACGGACGGAATAAATACCCGGCCGCGCCAAAGGTATTGTCAACCACCAAGGGTAAATCGTGCTTTTTGGCCAACGCAGCCAGGGCATCAAAATCCGGGATGTTAAACCCCGGGTTGCCGATGGTTTCGAGATAAAGCGCTTTGGTGTTTTTATCAATGAGTTTTTCAAAAGCCTCTACGGTATCGCCTTCGGCAAAACGCACATCTATGCCCAGTCGTTTAAAGGCTACTTTAAATTGATTGTAGGTTCCGCCATATAAAAAGGAGGTAGAAACAAAGTTATCGCCTGCCTGCAAGATGTTGTTGAGGGCAATAAACTGTGCGGCCTGGCCTGAGCTTACCGCTAAAGCGGCTACTCCGCCTTCGAGGGCGGCCACACGTTTTTCAAACACATCGGTGGTAGGGTTCATGATGCGGGTATAGATGTTGCCAAATTCTTTTAAGGCAAACAAATTGGCTCCATGCTCGGAGTTTTTAAATACATACGAAGTAGTTTGATAAATCGGTACGGCTCTGGATCCTGTAGTGGGATCTACTTCTTGGCCGGCATGTAATTGGAGGGTTTCAAAACGTTGTGTTGACATGGTTAGTAAGATTTATATTTTTTAATTTTTTTAGTTTAATGAAAAGTGAACCGGAGTGGCATTGCGCAGATTGTCGTTTACCGGGCAGCGGTTCTCTATTTCTGCCAGCCAGCGTTGTTTCAGTTCATCGTTCAGCGGGGCATCGGTTTTTACTCTGACATTAATGTGCTGGTAGCCGGCCCGCTCTTCGTGCGAGGTGCCAAATAAACGAGCCGGGTTAATGTCGCCATCAATGGAGATGTGTAAATTTTTCGGATCAATGTTCAACTCTTTGGCCGTGAGGTGAGCCACTACATTGATACATCCGGCATAGCCTGCGAGAATATATTCTACGGGGTTAGGAGCCAGGTTTGTGCCGCCCAGTTCGGCTGGTTCATCTACTACAATTTTAAACCCGCGCGTTTTTACTTCGGTTCGGGCCGCAGTTTCACTTTTAGATTCAATAGAAAAGTTTAATAAGCTAGACATGGTATAATTTTTTTTAATGAATGGATGATTAATTAATTTGAATTTAACCGTAGCATCTGCCTGTCACCTGGCAGCACCATAGGTTAGTTTGTTGTTAGGAGCGCTTCGCTTTAGCTAACAACCCAATTCACAACAACACATACAGATACCCTGCATGCGGCTGGCAAAGATGTAACTTAAGAAGGGGCGAAGCGGATGGAGGTTCTGAACTGTTTTTTTCATGGCTTTTACCGGTTTATATTTCAGGAGTTAGCACCTTTTTCCTATTTGGGAAGGGTTGCTAGCGCTTCTCAGAGCCTGTCTCTCCGCGCTTCTTTATAAATCGGTTGAGCTAAATGCTTCACCGACTATGATGACACAAATGTATAGCTGTTTAGTAGAGTTTGCAACTTTTTCAAAAAAAAATTTATTTTTTTTGAAACTCACTACCGTTAGGGATTGGTTAGCCGGGTAAGGTTACTGTAAAAACAGAACCTTCGTTTAACTTGCTCGATAAATTGATTTGCCCATTCAGCCGCTCCACAGCTCTCTTTAATATATAGAGACCCAGCCCCGAACCTTTGGCGCTGATGTTGGCCCGGTAAAACATATTAAATACTTTGGCCTGGTGCTCATCATCTATGCCTACACCATTATCTTCTACGATAATACACACTTCTTTTTCACTTTGCCGGACGTGTACTTTCACATAGGGATCGGCCACCCGGCCATATTTAATAGCATTTTCTATCAGGTTTTGTAAAACCGTGTTGATGATGGCCCACTCCGAGAAAAACTGAATGTCTTCCTGCACCTCTACTATAAAATTAATTTCCTTGAAACGGTCTATGTAACGGTAGCTGTTGATGCAATCGTTTACCAGCGAAGCAAAATCTATTTTCTCTTTGGCAGCTTCCAGGTGTTTCATCTGGGTGAGGTTGATCAACCCCATCACAATGTTGTGGATCCGGTTGATCTGCGCACGATACATTTCAAAGTAGGGGAGCGCCACCGGATCGGTTACATCTGTCTTTACCAGAGCCGACAAGCCTTGCAGGGAGGCAATCGGCCCTTTCAGATCATGCGACACCCGGTAGAAAAAAGAATCTAACTCATCATTTTTGGCTTCAATAATTTCACGTTTCTCGCGCTGTACCCGCGCTTCTAATTCCAGCTTCTCCATCTTTAGTTTTTCCTCATAACTCACCATGATGTGGAGCGTTTCAGTATCAATCAATTTTTGCTTAAGATTGAGATACCCTTCCAGATAGATAAGTGCTTCATTGATTTTACCTTGCTCTTTAAACAGGAGGTACAGGTAATAGTACACTTTAATGGAGATAATGGAAAGCTGTGTTCAAGTAATAAGTGCAACTTTTAGTTTTCGTAAAAATACAGCATTTGGGGTTAGATAGTTAAATTTTCGTACAGGTCTTTCGTTGATCATTTTTTCTACTTGGCTTACACGTTTGGCCGTTACGAGAGTAAAGTCAGTCTTCTTGGGAAAGAACCTTCGCAATACACCAATTCGATTT
>JAFDZA010000015.1 GCA_018267135.1 Bacteroidota bacterium | reverse complement strand
CTAACGCAAAACAGTTGGACACGCGATAACACCCGCAACAACTTCCTGTACAACGAAGGGAGTGAACTCAACACCACCACCGGTTTGTACGATCTCCCATTCCGCAATTATGATGCTGCGCTAAAGTATTGGAAGGGTAAAATTGTTGGTGAAGAACACCAACAATGGCAGATAGAAAGGTCTTGATTTTAGTTGTTGGGGTTTGAAGTTTGTCATTTGACCTTGGGATTTATTATTAAAACCGTAGCTTCATTGCCCATTTAAACCTATACTATTATGATAAAGAAAATTTTAAAAATCATTGGCATTACATTGGTTAGCTTTGTGGTGCTGATTGGCATTGTTTCATTATTTCTTTCGCCCAAGTCACACATCGAAAGGTCGGTAGTTATCAATGCGCCCGACTCTGTTATTTTTTTACAAGTGAATAGCTTGAAAAACCAAAACAAATGGTCGCCTTGGGTAGAGCATGACCCCAACACGCAAGTTACTTATGAAGGCAGTGAAACAGGTGTTGGTGCGAAGATGAATTGGAAAAGTGAAAAATTGGGCAATGGTTCGCAATGGATTGTTGAAAGCGTGCCCAACAAACACTTGAAATCGGAAATGCAATTTGAAGGTTTTGGTGGAACCAACACAAGCGACATTAACCTTGAGCCAACCGATGGTGGAACGAAAGTAACGTGGACTTATGATGGTGATGTAACTGGTTCAGGATTTATAATGGTTTCTCTCGGTAAAATCATGAATTTGATGATGGACAGCATGATGGGTGGTGATTATGAACGTGGCATGAGCAAACTAAAAACATTAGCGGAGAGTAATCAGCAGAAATAAAAACTCTGCCTTTGTTGGTGTTCTGCCAAACTATCGCTCAATTAGCCAGGTTCCTCGTTTACTTTTTTAAATCCGGCAGGAACTATTTTCGGGTATATTTACGTTCAGGAAAATGACATTAAACTTTAAAACTTTTTAACTATGGGAAAAACAATGGAACTCACCGATTCAAATTTTGACGAAGTAATCAAAAGCGATAAGCCTGTGCTGGTTGATTTTTGGGCGGAATGGTGTGGGCCTTGTAAAATGATAGGCCCGCTGGTAGAAGAATTAGCCAACGACTATGAAGGAAAGGCCATCATTGCCAAACTGAATGTGGACGAAAATCCGCAAGCCACTGCTCGCTTTGGCGTGCGAAATATACCCACCTTGCTGGTGTTTAAAAATGGGCAGGTAGTAGATAAACAGGTGGGCGCGGTTCCTAAATCTGTGCTGGCCTCTAAGCTTCAGGCACAGGTAAGCTAGGAATTACCTTAAAAAAATTTACAGTTTAAAAAAGCCGGCTTATTTTGAGTCGGCTTTTTTAATGTAGCAAATTAGATGTGGTATATATTTTTTTCGGCCTCTCTATTATCACCGGGCAATAATATCTTCAGCGAGCGGGAATTAATTGTACAATTTATATGGCGTATGGGCGGAAGCGGTTCCCCATCTACATGAAAGGGCAACGGCTCGGCTAACTCAAAATTGACGCTTTTCGATTTATTCATTTTTACAAATGGTGATTTATCTAAGTTTCCGGTAAACATTTTTTGAGCAAAAGCCGGGGCGCGGAGCAGCGTTATTTTCTGAATAAAGCTGATATCTATTAATTGATCTTTTACCGAAGCTAAGGGTGCCACACGGGCATTATTTCCAAACTGCGAAGCATTAGCAATGGCTACGATAAAGCAACGGGTGCGAAATGATGCCTCCTCGGTATCTACCTGAACATCAAAAGACGGGAACGAAGAAAATTCTTTTACTACCAACCGGGTATAACCTACTAAACCGCGTCTGGCTCTGTCCGCAAAAAGGGAAGCAATGTGCGCGTCAAATCCAAAACCCGATACATTAACCGACATCCTTTTGTTGACATACACCGTATCAATCCATTCTACACGATGGTTATCTACCAGGTTTAATGATTGGATGCCCATGGGAATTTGCAGGTGCCGGGCCAATCCGTTTCCGGATCCTTTGGGCAAAATGCCCAAGGCCACGGGGGTATGCACCAGACCTTGTGCTACTTCGTTTACCGTGCCATCGCCCCCAACGGCAAATACATAATCCATTTTTTGATCAACCGCCCACCGGGCAAGTGCGGTGGCGTGGCCACGCTTTTGTGTAAACTCAATGCGGGTTTCAATACCCGCCTGCCGGCATTTATCAATAATACGTCCTTCCAATTCCGGTTTAAACCCGCTTCCCGAAAATTTATTTATAACAAACAATACACTTTGGCTCATCTAACAAAATATTCATCAGTACCGGATAATAGACGCAAGATTTGTATTTTAAATCAAACCTACCCAATTTGTATGGGGTTATCAATAAAAATATAATGGCCGATTTTGTTCCTCGAAAAATAAAATTTAAAGCGTGGGATAAGGAGCATCAACTTTTAATGCGCCTCAACCACATCGAGTGCCACAAGGGCGAGCTTAGCAAAAAAGAACATGTGTTACTGCAGTTTACCGGGCTGCACGATAAAGAAGGCGAAGAAATTTATGACATGGATGTGCTGCTTATTTCACTGGATAAATACATTGTGTTTTGGAACGAGCCAAAAAACGGATGGTACTTCTCCCCTCTCGCCAACCGTGAAAATCCTTCTCCCTTCCTGTCTAAAGATGCCGAGCGAATGAAACGGTTTGGAAATTATTTTGAACTCTCGGAAGAAACCCTTGGAAGGCGTAAACTTACTTCTTGATTTTCGATTGAATATAACTCACTGCTTGCCCAATCGTTTGCATCTTCTCGGCATCATCATCCGGAATTTTTATATCAAACGTCTGCTCAAACTCCATTACCAATTCGGCATAATCTAATGAATCGATGCCTAAGTCTTTCACAAAACTGGCATCAGACGTGATTTGCGAATCAGGAATTCCTAATTTTTCAGTAAGTATGGCGTTGATCTTAGCGTTTACGTCTTGCATTTTCAGTCAGAATAATTTACCAAAGCTAACTGACCTGCACAACAGTTCAAAACATTTAAAGAGCAATATCAAAAGCGGAGAAAAAACTCAGTACCCTCTCCTAATGCAGAATGTACGGTAATTTGCCCACCATGCTGGCGCATAATTTGGCGCGACAAACTCAGCCCAATACCCGAGCCCGTTTTTTTGGTTGTAAAAAAGGGAACAAAAATTCTTTCCATGGCATCGGCATCAATCCCCTGACCATTATCTTTTACCGATATTATGGCATGGCCTTCATTGTTATATGCCGATAAAATAATTTTTTTATCAGTATGCCCGTCAAAAGCCTGAATGGCATTTTTCAGCAAGTTTATCAGCACTTGCTCAATCATTGTTTTATCAGCCTGCACAACCAAGTCATCGGGATGTAAGCGCACCTCCGTTTCGATGCTGCTGCTGGTCAGTTCCTTTTTGTGCAGCACTACTATCTCCTCCAATAAATCTTTCACACGCACTTCGCTCAGCTTAGGCTGTGGCACGTGGGCCAGGTTTCTAAATTCTTTCACAAACCGGATAAGCCCTTCGCTTCTTTTGCCGATGGTTTGCACGGATAGGTGCATCTCCTGCAGTTCTTCATCGGTCAGGATAAAATTCTGGTTTTTGATTTTGGTTTTCAACTCATCTTCTACCAAACCCGCTAATGACGACACGGGGGTTATGGAGTTCATGATTTCGTGCGTTAGCACGCGCACGAGGTTGCGCCAGGCCTCCATTTCCTTTTCCTCTAATTCGCTTTGAATGTTGCTCATCGAGATCAAC
The DNA here is from genome assembly GCA_018267135.1 of Bacteroidota bacterium. GTDB lineage: Bacteria > Bacteroidota > Bacteroidia > Cytophagales > Cyclobacteriaceae > ELB16-189. The sequence goes on along the minus strand of JAFDZA010000015.1, from coordinate 95,849 downwards.
TTCATCGGCTCACCGCGCAAGGTCAGTTCAATGGCGTATAAAGAAAGATCCAGCGTTTCAACCCCCCGCTTTATCCTGATCAGCTCGCGGCCACCGGTTTTAAGTTTTAGAAATGAATCAACCAGGTGGCTATCCATTTCCCCCAGCTCATCTACTCTTTCAATTTTATCTACCTGCAGCATACGTTTAGCCGCGGCATTAATTGTTAGAATTTTTCCGTCTTTATTAAAGGTGATGATGCCAATGCCAATATGTTGAACAATATTTTTAAAAAACAAGGCTATATCATTTTGCTTCTGCACATCGGGTGCCGGCCTGTATTGGCTGGGGCGAGGCGCAGGGTAATTCTCAACTAAATGAATCAATTGAACAATCTGAAAGGCAATGGCTAACAGCAAGACCATCAAAAGTGCTAAATTAAACTTATCGGCCAGCGAATAACCGAGCACAAACACCGTGGCCGCTAAAATGACCAACCTGGTAAATAATGGCGACCGCCAATTAAAGTCCATATTTTTCCATTCGTCTATACAGCGAGGCGCGGGTCAGGCCTAATTCGTCTGCCGCTTTTGAAATATTCCCTCCATGTAATTGAATTGCTTTTACTACGGCTTGCTTTTCTACGTCATCCAGGTTTAACGAATCGGGTGCAGACAATTCATTTCCTTTTCTTCCAAACAAGAAATCGCTTTCCTGAAGCGTGTTGGAGTCCGCCATGATAACGGCTCTTTCTAAGGCGTGCTGCAACTCGCGCACATTGCCCGGCCACGGATATTTTTTCAGTTTATTAATAGCCTCGGGCGAAACCGAAATAATTTCTTTGTGGTATTTACGTGTGTAGAAATTTAAAAAATGTTGTGCCAGCAGCGGAATATCGTCTATCCGATCGCACAAAGGCGGGATGTTAACTTCTACTGTATTGATACGGTAGAGCAAATCCTGTCTGAATTTTCCATCTTTCACCATTTGGTGCAACGGCATATTGGTGGCACAAATTAACCGGATATCCACCTCGGTCGTTTGGTTTGAACCTACGCGTGTTATTTGCCTCGATTGCAGTGCACTCAGTAATTTACTTTGCAGGCTCATGCTTAGATTGCCTATTTCATCGAGGAAGAGGGTGCCTTTGTGGGCTAATTCAAACCGGCCGGGCCGGTCTTCACGGGCATCGGTAAACGCTCCTTTTTTGTGGCCGAACAGTTCGCTCTCGAAAAGGGTTTCGGTAATCGCCCCCATATCAACCGACACAAATGAGTTGTCTTTGCGCAACGAACTTTGATGAATGGCACGAGCCACTAATTCCTTGCCGGTTCCATTCTCGCCTAAAATCAATACGTTGGCATCGGTCTTGGCTACTTTGTCTATCAAAGCAAAGACTTCTTTCAAGGCCGGGCTCTTCCCAATCAAATCGCGAAAGGGCTGACTGATCTGCTCCTCCAGCAATTGTTTGGCCTTGCGTAGTTTATCTACTTCAAGATATGATTTTTTCAATTTAATGGCTGTGGAAATGGTGGCTATCAGTTTTTCATTTTGCCAAGGTTTTAAAATAAAATCGGTAGCCCCTTCTTTCAATGCCCGCACGGCCATCTCTACATCTCCAAAGGCGGTAATCATAATTACCACGGCTTGGGGGTCGCGTTCCTTAATTTGTTTCAGCCATTCAAATCCTTCCTTTCCACTGGTGGTGTCTTTGCTGAAATTCATATCGAGCAAAATCACATCGTAACTATCGTTATTGAGCAGAAAGGGAATTTTGTTAGGGTTCTTTTCAATGATTACCTGATGATTATTTTTTTTTAATAAGATTTTGGCGGCCAACAGCACGTCTTCATCGTCATCAATCATCAAAATTTTTCCGGAGTCGTTCACAAATTGGGGTTTAATAAAATAAAAAAGAGGTTCAGGATGCGTGGCTAAATTACGGCTAAATTCGTTATGCTATTGTGCTCGGCTTACAATTTTATACGCATGGTCATCTCAATTTGGGTCGTCTGGCTTATCGGGTTTATATTCGTAGATCGTTACTTTCTTTTCATTTACAATAAAAATCCGTTCATCGGTTACAATTCCAAACCGGCCGGCCGATAATTTCAGTTCGCGGGTTTTAGCGGTGTACAAATCGAAGAAAACTAAACGATCGCCCAGCAAGTAAAACAGTTCTTCCCCAAAGAAGCCAAAATTCTGAACCGGGTCTGGAAATTGTTTTAGAATTTTTCCTAGTTCGTTTGCCATTATAAGTTTGCCGGTTTTATCGGAGAAGAAAATAAGGTGCAGGTATTCGCGCATAAAAACCAAGTCTGTATGTTTGCCCAGTTGGAGCGTATCCAACGAAAACTCATTAAGTACCCGGTGGTTATATAGATCTAATTTTTTAATTGAAAAATCAGCCTCATCCAGCACTAAAAATTTATTATCGTTAGTGGGGCAAATTAAGGTAGGCTCAATGGCCACCGAGGGATCGAGTTTATCTTCGTCTGTTATCTCAAAATTGCGGTTAAAATTAACTATTCGCTGGCCTTCTTTATAGTAAGCAAAAATTTTAGGGTGAAACCAAGGCTCTAAAAGTGTGGGCAGCGATTTAGATTTTAACCGGGCCAGTACCTTTCCGTTCGGATCATACTTTTTGATTTGTCCGTTTGAAAATTCTAAGAATAAATTACCCAGCCTGTCAACCGTTGCGTTTTCAATCTTATCGGTTTTAAATTCACCGAACTTTTTTATGGCTTGTGCCGGGGCGTTTAGAAAAAATAAAAGTGAAAGGATTAGTGCAAAATACCGGGGCATAGAGTTAAAACGATTTAAGTTCAGCCTGGCCATCGGCTATTTCAAAATAGGGGCTGAAATGAACCCACTCGCCTAAATTAATATACCGGCTGTGGTCAGTTACTTTCAGATCGAGTGGCAGATGACGGTGACCGAAAATATAAAAATCGTGATGAGTTTGTTGTTCTAATTTTTTACAATACACCAATAGATATTCCTTTTCTTCTCCTCTGAATTTTTCTTCTTTACGGGTATTGGCCACACGGCTTCTGCGGCTCCAAAATTTAGCGATGCCAATGCCCAGGTTGGGGTGTATCCGCGCAAATAGCCATTGGCAAATTTTACTATTAAAGAACCACTTCAAAATATGATACGAAAAGCTGGGGTCGCCCAGACCATCACCATGGCCTACCAATAGTTTCAAGTTATCAACCGTTATTGTAACGGGGTGGCGAAAAATTTCAATACCTAATTCTTTAGTAAAATAATCAAACAGCCACATGTCGTGGTTGCCGGTAAAGAAATAAATAAGGATGTGGCGATCGCGCAGCTCGGCCAGTTTTCCCTGAAATCGGATAAACCCTTTAGGAACAGCCTGCCGGTATTCAAACCAAAAATCAAAAATATCGCCCAGTAGAAAAACAGCATGTGCATCCTGCTTTATCTGATCCAGCCAAGCCACTACTTTTTTTTCTCGCTCTAAACTTGAAGCCGCATCGGGCGCGCCCAGGTGAAAATCGGAAGCAAAATAAATTTTTTTACCCGGTGGCAAATGGAACTGCATCCTGCAAAAATAGAAAAAGCCAGCCGAGATGTAAAAAGGGACACGTAGGAGGCAGAAAATATTGTCTGAAAAGTGGATTGCAATTTTAATGGCCTTGATGCATTTGTGGAGCTCAGCCGGTCGCCAGCTTCATTCACAAAATTTTGCGATCAAAAAATATTGAATATTGTAAAGGTTAAGCCTGCGTTACTTTCTCATTAAGATAGCGATTCCCTGATCTACCCGAGAGCAAAGGGTTTCTATCGTGCTGTTGCTGCACATCTCTTTAAACTGTTCGCGCACGGGTTTAAAATCGGTATGAAGCGGGCATGGGTGCGAGTCGCTGCATTTACTAAAGCCCAGCCCGCACTGATTAAATACGCCTTGGCCATCAATGGCATGAACGATGGCCATAACCGGTATTCTTTTTTGCTTGGCAGAAATATAAAATCCTCCGTTGGGGCCTTTGGTGCTGTGGATAATATTAGCCTTTACCATCTTTTGTAGTATCTTCCCTACGGTATGTTCATTTTCATTAATGAACCGGGCCACCGATTTAATGCCGGCTCGCTCATCGGGTTTCAGCTTCGAGCCTAAATACACAACGGCTTTAATAGAAGCTTTACAACTCAGGCTTAACATCAATTTATTGGCTTAAAAAAATACGGCCTTGTTCGGTAATCATATCTTGGCTCCAGGGAGGCTCAAAGGTAAGACGGATTTCAATTTCATCATCGGGAAAAACCGAATGCAGTGCCTGGTGCACGCCATCGGTAATGGCCTCCGTCATGGGGCATGCCTGCGAAGTTACGGTCATCCGGCAGGTTATCTTTTTTATAGCTTCCTCAAATTGTATTTCATATATAAGTCCTAAGTCCACTACGTTCAATCCTATTTCCGGATCATTAACTTGATAAAGCGGAGCCAATGCCCGCTCGCACTCCACTTCGTTGTTTGTTTGTACCATCCTACATTCTGTTAATGCGTAACAATTTTCAACACGTTTAAATTATAAAAAACGGCTGCGAATACTAACAAGCAAGCTCCTCCCGGCAGCAGTAATGAGTAGGGCCAGAGTATACCGACAGCAAACAAAATAAATCCGGCCAGATAGCAGACAGACATCATTCGAAATAAAAATGAATGAACCAGATCTTTGGGGCTGGGTAATTTTTCGGGCGTATAGCGATGACGAATTTGGTTCCACACTATAAAGGGTAAGGTTTTAAATGTCATACCAAGAATGATGGCCGTAATCCATCCGAAAAAAATCATAAACCCATAGGCTAAAACTAGAGAGATGTTCTCCTGTTTGGTAACGATTACCGATACGATGATAGCAAATAACAGGATAACCGGAATGCCCATCATCCACACCGAAAGCATAGAAACGTTCATCTGGGCATCTACTTGTTTGCGTAATCGCGCATGGTAGGCACGTAAACAATACACCACAAATAAAACTATGGACAACAGCAGCAATACCCCGGGGCCGAAAATAAGTACTTTTGTTTCGGCAAAATAAAAAATGAATATATAGCTGATCAATGCTCCGTTAAGGCAATAATAAATGATCCATAACAAACGGGCATTAGTGTATTTCGAAATTAAAAACATAGGAATAAGGCGCGAGCCTACCCCCATAACAAGCAACAAAAACCACCCCACTACTCCGGCATGGGCGTGCAGCGGAAGATAGTGTATGGAATCATGCGGGAATATCGGGTAGGTAAAATTATAAACTAATGCCAACCCAAAAAGGAAAGTGATTAAAAGCCAAACCACCGCAGTAAAAATAAAAGTAGCATGCACATTTTCACTTTTTCCTCGCACAATGGTTTTGCCAATATTGAAGAGGTAACAGATAACGGAGAGGGCCAGCAAACGCCCACCCCACTTGGCCGGTGAGCCCATATCAAATTCAAAAAAACTAATAACCAATAAAGGCAACCCCACGGCTGCCAACACAAAAGAAGCATACGCCAGTTTATCGCTATACAGTTTTCCCTCGGCCACTACCGGCACCAACTGGTAGCTGGCTCCCATAATGATCATGGTACCCCAACCAATAGCCATCAGATGTGTGATGGCCAACAGATGTGGATGAAAATAGTGTTTATGAAAAGCCTCGGTAGAAAACAGGAGGGTGATGGATGCAGCTAAAAAACTAATACCGGCATATACATAAAAAGGAATAATTACTCGTGCATGGGTAGTTTTAACAGGAATATCGGTCATGATCATATCGAATGGAATATCAACAGGTGAACTTCTGCTTCGCTGATATCCAAAATCAAATACTTAAATCCTCTCTGCTGGAGTTCGGGCAGCAAAAATACAGGCACCCGTTTATGATAAACAAACAAAGCATATCCCGTGGGAAGTTTTGTTAGTTCATCTAAAATAGTGAACATGGGCAAAGGCATTTCTAATGAGCGGACATCCACATATTGCAATTTTCCTTCAAACCGGTGAAGTGTCTCGTTCCAGGTTGATTGATTGGATATAGCCACTTTTTCATTGTGAGGAACCGACCGGGATGTTTTATTAAAATACGTAACTACACAGTTTTCGTCTGCAAACTCTACATGGCTCTCAATACCTTGTTTAGCCAGCAATTCAATCAACGGCACTGGTTCAAAACTATTGATAAGTTTTAATACCTGCCCCGGCTCCAGTTGTTTTATTTTTTCTGAAATTATTTTGAAGGGGTCTTGTCCGGCCTCCATTACCGGGCGCACGTCCAGTTCGGTTATTTGTTTTAGGCGCAGGTCATTCATAAAAGCGGGAGGTGGCCCTTCGTTCTTGTGTTCCTGAGAGGACGGCATCTCATCTATCTCAAACCCGAGCGGTCGTAGTTTTTCAAAAAAATCTTCTACCCGGCAGCCTCCCAGCTTACTGGCCATTTGCAGGGTGGCACGCGAAGCCAGTATCTTTCTCAGCACCGGATTGCGAAGTTTTTTAAAGTGAGGCGAAATACTGACGATTGCCTCCAGCGCTTCGGGGTTTGCTTTGAGTATCGCGGCTATTTTGGTGCGCGCATTAATGGTAGCCATACATCAAAGTTAAACAGTCTGCTCCATCTCTATCGCTTTAGGAAAAAGAATATTGTTTTCCAGATGAATGTGCTGTAACATATCTTCTTCAAACTCTGCCAACAAGCGATACAGCATATTGTACGAAGCACAAGCATCAGCCGGAGCGGTGTATTGATCAGTTGCTGCACGAAGCTCTTCTAAATATTTTCCTATCCTTTCATGTTCTTTTTCCATCGTCTTTACCGGGGTGTGCACCGTACCGGCCGGAGCCGAAAATTCCTTAGAAGAGCCGGAGGCCAAAGCGAGCGACTTAATAAATGGGAAGATAATTTGTTCTTCCTTTTGCAGATGTTCAAGCAATTCGGCTCGTATTGCTTCTACCAACTCATGCACCCGGCCTAACTCAGTGTGCGCATGGCCGTGTCGTGCCATTACTTTATGCGTTAAGTCTATAATAATAGGTAAATTTTTTTTGATGTAACTATGGTGCACCTGCACGATGTAGTCGGCTAAAAAATCTAACTTCCATTCATGGTAAGCCAGTGGACGCGTGGAGGGAGCTGCCTGCCGTTCGGCTTGCTGCAGTTCGGTTTCTACTACCGATACATCAATGCCTTTTTCAGCACAGGCTTGTTTTACAGTTTTCTTTCCACCGCAGCAAAAATCGAGTCCGTATTTTTTAAAAACCTGCGCTTTGCGCAAATCGTGTGTAGCCAATTGGCCCAGGGTTTCTTCGGAGCCACCTGTTTTATGTTTGCTAATTCGCACACGCCATTGTTCGGGGCCCTGCTCGGCATATTCCCAGCTAAATATATTTCCCCTCTCACCCAGTAATTGATAATACAACGGTTTGGGGTCGTGGTCGTTTAAAATGGTTAGGGTTTCGCTTCCGTTTAGCCGGTCGAAATAGGCGAAAATAGTAGGATGCTTCATCCGGGGCTCCAGCAAGGTTACATTCAGAATATTTTCTTGTGCGGTATTCATAGTGTTTTATTTAACAGCACAAATATACAGCGATTGTCTTTAATAAAAGTATTTACATACTTTTATTTTTGTTTAAAGGGCGAAGATGAAAATAAAGTAAAAAAATTTACAGAAATCAGTTTTGCAATCGAGTGCGATCAGTTAAAAAAAAGCATAAAGATTCCGGCATAATGAAACGCACTGCCGGTCATAACGAATAGGTGCCAGATGGAATGATGATAAGGTATTTTTTTAGCAAAAAAGAAAAGTAAGCCGGATGTGAAAAAAAGTCCACCCACCAAGATGCACCAAAATACAGGAGAAGAAACAGCCGTGTACAGCGAGTGAATCATAAACAAGGCCGTCCAGCCCATAAACAAATACAATAGCACGGAAATGGCACTAAAGCGCTTTGTGAAAAAAACTTTAAAGGCAATTCCGGCTCCGGCCAATACCCATAAAAACACAAGCCACGGCAAGCCTTTACTTAACGGAAATGCCAAAAGAAGGAAAGGAGTGTAGGTACCGGCTATTTTAATATAAATAGCACTGTGGTCGCCTATGCGCAAGAATTGCTTCCATTTAAGGTTATTTACAGCATGGTATAGAGTAGAAGCTGTATATAAAATAATAAGCGATAACAGGTAAACGCTGCCCGAAAACCATTTTCGCCAACCAGAACCCGGATCAGCGGCTAGCCAATGATAGATAAAAACGGCCCCTACCAGGCTCAAAGCAATGGCCAAACCATGAGTTACAGTATTGGCTATCTCTTCTTTCGTAGTTTGTAGTACCTCTCCATTTTGTTTGTTCTCCATCTCCTTTATCTTAATCTGTTTTTGTTTTTGCAAAAATAAAGGATAAAATTATCTTTTATTGTATCTTTGCATGTTCAAAAAAATAAAAAAATGCATTCGTTTCATATTCCGGTAATGGGGCTGGCTTACACTATTGACACTCCCGTAAAGGTGGCTCGATTTGGTATTTCATCGGTAATGTCAATTATCGAAGATAATCTTATTGAAAAAATGAGAGGGTATTATTACCACTTAAAAAAGGAAAACTATTACCCCATCTCTTCAAAAGAAGCAGATTACCGGGCCAAACGCATAACGGATTACTTAAATCTGGTGCAGCGAATGGTATCCGAGCAAATAGAGCAACTTAAAAAACAACCGTTCGGAGAAAGTTTAGAAATAGATAAATATTTTGAAATGCAGCCGGGCAGCAGTTGGCTTTATCGGGTTTACCGGCAAATGACTACCACCACTGAACCCCAAAAAAAAGAACAGTTGAGTCAGTGGCTGCGCAGACAAATCGTAGCCGGAAGTATTGATGTAAATATTATGACTAAACTGGACCGGAATACAAAAGATGTCAACGGAAACGTTATCGAAAACGGGTCCGATGCCGTAACCGCTCTTAGGGGATATGCTAAAAGTACCCTCTCCCACTCTTCAGTGGTTCTCTCGGCCGGGCTAAACCTTCGGCTGTTCAACTACATGGAAACACTTTCGGCATTTGATGCCGACACGAACGGGGTATTCGATAAAAAAATTATCATTAAAGTTTCTGATTTCCGTTCGGCCTATGTGCAGGGTAAAATGCTGGCCAAAAAGGGTCTTTGGGTTAGTGAGTTTAGAATAGAATCCGGCTTAAACTGCGGGGGGCATGCCTTTGCTACCGATGGGTATCTAATAGGGCCTATTTTGGAAGAATTCAAATTGAAACGTCAGGAGTTAATCCGTGAATTATTTAATCTGTACAATCAGGCACTACATACAAAAGGTAAAAGGCAATTGCCCTATGCCCCATCTATTCATATCTCTGTTCAGGGAGGCATAGGCACAGCTGATGAAGATCAGTTTCTGAGAAGCTACTATGGGGTAAACAGCACCGGCTGGGGAACCCCCTTTTTACTGGTGCCCGAGGCAACCACCGTTGACGACTCAACTCTGAATCTGCTGAGCCGGGCTACCGAACAAGATGTTTTTTTAAGTAAAAACTCACCGCTGGGTATTCGGTTCCATTACCTGAAAGGGACCTCGGGCGAATTGGAAAAATTTGAACGTATAAAAAAAGGAAAACCGGGAAGCCCTTGCACCGAAAAATATTTAGTGTCTAACACAGAATTTACCACCGAGCCTATTTGCACGGCATCGCATACCTATCAAAAGAAAAAATTGGAGCAGCTTCATTCGCTCAACCTGCCCGAAGAAGAATTTCAGCGGCAAAAAAAGGACGTACTGGATAAAGAGTGTCTCTGCATCGGTTTGAGCAACGCAGCCATTAAAAAATATGAACTGAAGCCCATTAAAAAACTGGAATCGGTAGATATTTGCCCGGGGCCTAATATTGCTTACTTCTCAAAAATTGTTTCACTAAAGGAAATGCTCGACCATATCTATGGGAAAGTAGGCATTCCTACTGACCCTAAGCGTCCCAATATGTTTGTGAAGGAACTTTCACTCTACATTGACTACCTCGTAGAGCTTATTGAAAAGACACACAAAACTTTCGATGAAAAGGCTGTAAAATATGTGCAAAATGTATATCAAAACATTTCGAACGGCATACTTTATTACCGGGAACTTATAGCTGGGGTTGACTTTAAAAATGAGCTTAAAAACCGAATCAGAAATGGAATAGATCTGGCTGAAAAGCGACTGCACCAAGAGTATGAAATAATGATGCCCAAAGTAGAAGTATCTTAACCTTTTGCGGTATGGGAATATTCTTGGAAGTTATTTTTATCTTTCGGGGAGAACCCATCTATTCTTAATCCAACGGTCTATGTTTTCAAGAGCATGCGAGTATGCTATTCGGGCAGTATTATACATTGTTATACGCAGTGCCGATGGTGCCAAGCTAAGTGTAAAAGAAATTGCGAGAGAGGCTGATTCGCCCCAATCGTTTACTGCCAAAATTCTTCAAACTCTGGTACGCGAGAAAATTATCTCTTCCTCAAAAGGTCCCAATGGCGGCTTTTATGTCAAACCCAAAGCCAAACCTATTATGCTGAATTCTATCGTGAAAGCCATTGATGGCACCGATATATTAAAATCTTGTGTGTTAGGATTAAAGGAGTGTTCCGATACCTTTCCGTGCCCGGTACATTGGCAAGTAAAAGAAAGCAAAACCCGGTTGCGCGATATTCTGCTTAAAAAGACAATTCAGGAATTGAGAGACGAGTTTGTAAAAGGGAAAACCTATTTAAAAAACTACAAACTTGGAAACATGAAAGGGATGATAAGATGAAGCGAACTTCACACATCGGTTGTCCAGGTGGCATAGGAATCTCGTGTTTCCCACAACTTCAGTGAATCTAATAAAATTTCATCGGGTAATACTGCCGAAATTCGGTCGCGCAAAAAAATCAGCATATTCTCGGCCGTAGGCTCAACCGGAAAAATTACCAATTGATTTGTATCGAAAGTTTGAGTAGAATGACTCAGAAAGGTGTCTGACAAAATCAGTTTGTGATCCAGCATATCAATGGCATTCACCATCACCCGTTTTTTCAATTCCTTAAAATCAATAATCATCCCCTGCCCTTCCAAGTATTTATTTTCATAATGCCGATGACTAACGGTAACGTGTAACTCATACGAATGGCCATGAATATGGCCACACGGCCCCGGGTAAGCATAGATGGCATGAGCCGCTTCAAAACGGAATATTTTAGTAACCGATATCATTTTAATTGCCACTGCGATTTTAGGCGCACTTCCTGAACGGAGGATCGGTAAAAATAACAACTTAGTGTACTTTTCAATACAAGGAAAACCATAGCAAAAAAACAGACAAACAGAATAATGCCTGAAATAGAAAAAATAACAAAATAGGGAGCAAGTCCTTTCATCATTTCTCCGAACGGAATGGTTTGGTTACTCATCTGCCAGCGTGCCCGCAATACCCCGGCTGTAATTAACGAACCAAAAAAAACAACGAGCGCAACGTTGGCCACCAGCAGCCAAGTTGAAATACGATTGCGCATCGCGGCTAAGCTAAGGCACGTGCCCTCCAACACATCTACAACAACGGCCATCAAAATCATAGAATTAATGCCAATGGTAGTGCCCATAACATGTGCCACTGTAATGTGCGTGCCATGCGTGTATAGATTTACGGCCGGTACCGACATAAGGATAGCCAACCCAAGATTAATAAAAACCCATACATCGGCTGTCGATAAAAAACGAAAAGCAAGTAAGTGTTTATACTTTTGAACAGAGCTCAACGATTCTTTCCATTTATAAATAATACGCCCTAAAATATACAGCTCGGTCATGCTGATTAAATAGCCGATATGCTTAATTACAGGCTGAATAGGCAATATATAAATGTGATGGCTCCAGTTAAACATCAGATTTATCAGTCCAAGAAAAAAAAGGACAAAAGCAATGCGCGAACGAGCATACGATTGATCGCAACTGATTTTTTCCATAAGAAATATACCCGATCCGTAAATCAGCATATTCCAACAACCTACCATCGAGCCATACGATTTCCACTGCACCGTCATATCACGCACAATAGTTTGCTGAAAATACGGCAGCAGCCATAAATAGGATTCTAAAAAAATAAGTAAAAATCCAACAGCTCCCGTAAGCCACATCCAGACATATACCGGTTGATTTTTTAATGTGCGGAGGGTGCCAATAATATTGATGGCAAACAGCAGCCAACCGGCAACAACAAAGAGAGCCAGTATGGGCGGGCACTCCCAATACTCCCGGCCGCCAAAAACTCCGTTTACATAACTAATACCGATGGCTACTATAGCCACTAAAAAAAAGAGCCATTGAAATTGGGATAAGCGCGTAGAAAAAAGGCGTCCTGCATATTCACCGGCATAAGTGAGCACCCCTCCCGAGGCCGTCAGCAATATCCAAAATACAATAGACGAAACATGGAGCGGTCTTACTTTATCAAAGGATAAAATACTCTTCCATAAGCCCGGGCTAACATATTGCAAACTTCCTATCACACCAAAAAACATACCCACTACCAACATTACCATACCGGTAATAATCAGGCGTTTGGGGGGGGGCAGTTTATTTTCTTTCAATTGTTCCATCAAAATTTATTTTGTGTTTTCGGGGATCAGAGTATCCTGAGGCATCCACCTGTTGCAAAAAAGATGTTAGGTTTTCCAATTCCTCGTCTGTCAGATTAAAGGCGGGCATCGTAATAGTGCCTGCCTGCACAAAAGCTTTTATATAATCAGGCCCTTTACCCGAATATACGTTCGTTAAATCCGGCCCCAAGAAGCCGCCTAATCCGTAAATCTGATGGCATGCCACACAGTTTTTTTGTTGCCATACCATTTTTCCGGCAACCGCCTTAGGGAGCATAGCTGCTTCCGTATTCGGCAGCCAATAGATCACGGCCGAGTAAACAGAAAACGAAACAATTAAACAACCAGCAAAAATTTTCATACTATCCTGCCTAAAAAATTAAGCCTAATTCAGGTGCAAATTAAATTCTAATATTTAAAAGATAAATTAGTCTTTTATTATTTATTTTTGACTGTTTTTTACATAAAAAAATAAATTCATGAACACTTTATTGAAAAGCCCGGCTACCCGGAAGAACCGGCTGGTGCAGCGAGCCACCGATTTTGATTTGCCCGATAATCTGAAACGGCTTGGGCTTTACCCCTATTTTCGGGTGATTGAGTCGGATCAGGACACGGAAGTGATGATTGACGGAAAACCGGTTCTTATGTTCGGTTCTAACAGTTATTTGGGGCTTACCAACCATCCGGAAGTAAAGTGGGCTGCCAATGAAGCGGTTCGTCTATATGGCACAGGCTGTGCCGGCTCACGCTTTTTAAACGGTACTTTAGACATTCATCTTGATTTGGAGGAGCAACTGGCCGAGTTTGTGGGTAAAGAGGCTGCTTTAGTTTTTAGCACGGGCTTTCAGGTAAACATTGGGGTGATTCCCGCACTACTGAACCGCCACGATTGTTTAATTCTGGATGAGTTAGACCATGCATCCATTATTGAAGGGAGCCGTCTGAGTTTCAGTAAAACGCTGAAGTTTAAGCATAACGACATGGCTTCGCTCGAAAAAATTTTGCAATCGCACGATGACGATCGAATTAAATTGATCGTAGTGGATGGGATTTTCAGCATGGATGGCGATATTGCCAATCTGCCGGAAATAGCAAAGCTGGCCGAGCAGTACGGGGCAAACATCATGGTAGACGATGCCCATGCACTGGGCGTAATCGGGCAAGGCGGCCGCGGCACAGCTTCGCATTTTGGCCTGACCGGAAAGACAGATCTAATCATGGGCACCTTCAGCAAATCATTGGCTTCCATCGGAGGGTTTATTGCGGCCGATAAATCAGTTATCAATTTTTTGAAACATCATGCCCGGTCGCTCATGTTTAGCGCCAGTATATCGCCCCCTGCCGCAGCCAGTGCCCGGGCAGCCCTGAACATTATAAAACGAGAACCGGAACGCATCGAGCGTTTGTGGGATAACACCCACTATGCTTTACAAAATTTAAAACAAATGGGGTTTGATCTGGGCCACTCTTGTACTCCCATTATACCCATCTATGTGCGCGATGATTTAAAAACTTTTCAGTTAGCCATCCGGTTGCTAAATGAAGGTGTTTTCGTAAATCCGGTTTGCTCGCCCGGGGTGCCTTCCGATAGTTCGTTGATCCGGTTCAGTTTGATGGCCACGCACACTTTTGAGCAAATAGACCGTGCTCTTTCAAAAATCTATTCCATCTCCCGAAAACTGGAAATCATCTAACCGTAGCTATGAGTTTACTGGTAAAAGAAGTATCATCCTCTAAAGAACTTAAAGACTTTGTTAATTTTCCATACCACTTGTATAAGGGAAATCCTTATTACGTACCTCCTTTGCAGTTTGACGAACTCAATACATTGCGCAAAGAAAAAAACCCGGCATTTGACTATTGTGAAGCCCGGTATTGGCTTGCTTATAAAAACGGCCGGGTAGCCGGGCGTATAGCAGGCATCTTAAACCATGCTTTTATTGAAAAATGGAAAAAAAATTACTTGCGGTTTGGATGGTTTGATTTTGTAGATGACCGGGGTGTAGCTGAAGAACTGTTAGCCAAAGTAGAATCGTGGGCACGCGAAATGAATATGGAAGCCGTGCACGGCCCCATGGGGTTTACCGACTTAGACCACGAAGGTATGCTGGTAGAGGGGTATGACCGGGTAGGTACACTGGCTACCATTTATAACCATCCCTACTACCCAAAATACATGGAAGAAATGGGCTACCAAAAAGAGGCCGACTGGGTAGAGTACCTGATTCATCTTCCTAAACAACCACCCGAAAACTTAGAGCGTATTGCTTCATTGGTAAAAAAACGATGCCAGTTGCAAGTGGTAAAATTACGCAGAGCCAAAGATGTTTTACCCTACGCAAAAGATGTCTTTCAACTAATTAATATTACCTATGCCGATCTGTTTGGGGTAGTGCCCTTAACCGATAAGCAAATCGATTACTATACACAGCAATACTTTTCATTCATCAAAACAGATTTTGTATCGCTCATTACTGACCATGACGGAAAATTAGCTGCCTTTGGCATTACCATGCCCTCCCTATCAAAAGCCCTGCAAAAAGCCAATGGCCAACTTTTTCCGTTTGGCATTTTTCATTTGCTTAAAGCCTTGCGAAAAAATAATATTATTGATTTGTATATCGTAGCCATACGGCCCGATCTACAGGGGAAAGGCGTTAACGCCATTCTTATTGATGAACTAACCAAATCGTGCATTAAACACGGAGTAGAATATGCCGAAACCAATCCCGAGTTGGAAAAAAATACAAAAGTGCAAGCCATGTGGGATTACTTTGAAACAGAACAGCACAAACGCAGGCGGTGTTATTTTAAGTCAATTCGATGAGCCGGAAAATCCTTATCACAGGAGCCAGCGGTTTTATAGGTAGTTTTTTAGTGGAAGAAGCTATCCGGCAGGGGCTTGAGGTTTATGCCGGCATCCGGAAATCAAGCCGTTTAGAATTTTTAAATCTATACAATATTCAGTTACTTGAACTGAACCTCTCCGCACCCGATGAGTTGACGAAAGCCCTTTCCGATTTTCAAATCCAACATGGTTCTTTCGACTATGTCATTCATAATGCAGGCATTACTTCTGCTCATCATCCAAATGAATTTTATGAGGTAAATTGTCTGTACACAAAAAACCTGATGAAGGCCCTGCATCGCACGGCCATGCCGCTTACCCGCTTCATGCTGATCAGTTCGCTGGCTACGTATGGGCCGGGCTGCCCTATTACACTTAAGCCGATTGACGTAACGGATGACGAGTGCCCGGTATCGGCTTATGCCCGGAGTAAAAAAATGGCAGAAGAATTTGTGAAATCATCCGGATATTTTCCTACTACCATTCTAAAACCTACCGCTGTTTTTGGCCCGCGTGATAAAGATTTTTTACGATTGTTTAAAATGATTAACCATGGATTTGAGATTACCCTGGGGAGCCACCGGCAAATACTCTCTCTCATTTATGTAAAAGATTTTTCGCACATCGCCATTACCTTGCTTAAAGAGCCGGCAGCCAACCAAACATTTCTGGTTTCGGACGGGCAGCACTACACCAACGAAGAATTGAACGGCATCATCCGATCGGCTCTAAACAAAAGAACAATACGACTTTCAGTACCCTTAAAACCTTTGCAGGCTATTGTTAAGACTCATGAAAAATGGCTGGCACACTCGGGGAACACACGGTTCCTCAACTCTGAAAAACTGACTGAAATCTCGGCCGTTAATTGGGCTTGCAACAGCCGCCCCGTATGGGAAGAAACCCGCCTTCAGCCTCGCTACCATTTAGCGGATGCCATTCGCGAAACAGCTGCCTGGTATAAACAAAACGGCTGGCTGAAATAATCCTGTCAAAATAAAAAAATAGCTTGATTTAGTACAGGACTAATTTATCTTTTATTAAGTTTGTTAGACAATATTAAAGTAATGGCAAAGCAAGATTTTGTGGCTTCCTTATTGAAGCCGCGCAATTGGTGGATCTCCCTCTCTGTAATTTTTGTAGTCAGCCTGATGGGGGTAACCCAGATAGGCCTGCATACCTATACGGAAGCCCCCCCTATTCCTGATTTTAAAAGTGCAGATGGAGTTACCTTGTTCTCGCAGGCTGACATCATGAGCGGGCAACAGGTATTTCAAAAATATGGGCTGATGGAATATGGCTCTATGTTTGGCGATGGCGCCAATCGGGGGCCAGACTACACCGCTGAAGCCCTGCACCAGGTAACCTTTTTCATGAAAGACTATTACCTGAAATCAATCGCTACCGATGCAGGCGACCAAACCTTGCAACGCTACGGCATAGCTGAAATGGTAAAGCGTGAAATAAAATCAAACACTTACCAATCGGGCAACAATACCGTAACTTTAACCGATGCCCAATCTTTTGCAGGAAAAGAATTAGAGAAATACTATCAGCAAGAATACCTGAGTGCAGAAGGGAAAAATTCGGGTAAGCCGGGCCGGTATATGAAAGGAGCTGATGAAATAAGATCGCTTACTGCATTTTTCTTTTGGGGGAGCTGGGTGTGCGGAGTAGAACGGCCCGGTGAAGATTACAGCTACACACACAATTGGCCTTATGACCCCACAGCCGGAAACACACCCAGCACAGCCGTAATAACCTGGAGTATTATCGGATCATTGGGTCTTGTTCTTGTTCTGGGGCTGGTGCTGTATTACCACGGAAAACTGGAAAAACTGGATGACTCCTCTTTTACTAAAAATGCCGCACCCCTTATGACGCGGCAAGATGTTTCCTCCTTTCAGCCCAGCCAGCTGCAGCGGGCTACTTACAAATTTTTCTTTGCCGCAATCATTCTGTTTTCAGTTCAGGTATTGGCAGGCATATTAACTGTACACGATTTCGTAGGCTTTGTTAATTTCTTTGGATTTAACATATCCGAGCCCCTCCCTATAACCATTACCCGAAGTTGGCATGTGCAACTTTCATTGTTGTGGATCTCCGCCTGTTGGATTGGAGCTTCTTTGTTTGTAATGCC
This sequence comes from Bacteroidota bacterium, assembly GCA_018267135.1. Classification (GTDB taxonomy): domain Bacteria; phylum Bacteroidota; class Bacteroidia; order Cytophagales; family Cyclobacteriaceae; genus ELB16-189. Next base: position 78,251 of record JAFDZA010000015.1, on the reverse strand, counting down.
TATGCTTTGTCAGGCGCAGCCTAAAAATCAGGTAAAATGGGTAAATGCTCTGTTTGTTATGATCGTTGTTTTAGTAGCCGGTGGGTTAGTGGGAATTTTTATAGGCCCCAAAGGTTTGGCCGGTGAAAAGTGGTATTGGTTGGGCCACCAAGGGTGGGAATACCTTGAGCCTGGTAAAATCTGGCAAGTGCTTCTGTATAGTGTGTTTTTAACCTGGGTGATAATCCTCTATCGCGGCCTGAAGCCGGTCATCAGCCTTAAACAACCATGGGCATTGCCCAACTGGCTGGTGTACACCACAGCTTGTATCTTGTTATTATTAGTATCCGGATTTTTATTTAATCCTCAAACCAACTTTGTCATTGCCGACTTCTGGCGGTGGATGGTGATCCATATGTGGGCTGAAGCTTTCTTTGAAGTATTTACCACCGTGCTGATCGGATATTTTATGGTGCTGATGGGCTTAGTCAGCGTGCAGGCAGCCACGCGAGTAATCTATATTGCCTGTCTTCTTTTTCTGGGATCGGGGCTCTTAGGCATTTCACATAATTTCTATTGGAATGCCAAGCCGGTTTTCACCATGGCACTTGGTTCGGTATTTTCTACGTTACAGGTAGTGCCTTTGATTTTATTAACGCTGGAGGCCTGGCGGTTTAGAAAATTACCCAAGCAGCTAAGTGGTAATGTTCCTTCCTCCTCTCTCCAATCGTTTGGATTTCCGCAGGTGTTTCTTTTTTTGGTAGCCGTCAATTTTTGGAATTTTTTTGGAGCCGGTGTGTTAGGTTTTATCATTAACCTGCCGATTGCCAATTACTATGAACACGGCACCTACTTAACCGTAAACCACGGCCATGCGGCCTTAATGGGTGTGTATGGAAATTTGTCGCTGGCCGCTGTGCTGTTTTGCTGTCAACTTCTGTTTACATCGTCTAAGTGGAATCCAAAATTAATTACAATAGCTTTTTGGAGTATTAACATCGGCTTGCTGTTAATGGTATTACTCGATCTATTTCCAGCCGGGTTATTACAAATCAGCGTGGTAATAAAAAAAGGATTATGGTTTGCCCGCAGCAGTGAGTTTATTGACAGCCAGGCATTTCAAACGCTTACGTGGATGCGCATTGTAGGCGGGTCCATTTTTGTGCTGGGGGGCGTTATTCCACTTACTTGGTTTATTCTTTCGCGTAGAAAAAATTTAAAACCACAGAAAACTACTGTAAATGGAAATGGCCAAAGCCATGCCTTCGTTAGAAGTGCCAAAACTGTGATTTCCGTAACCGAAGCAGAATAGATATACATAACCTCTTTTCATACCCGGCACATGAACAACCTGAGTAATCATTTTTTTAAACTTCAACTAAACCCACTACATCATGGAACTAAACCAAGAGATCCTGAGCGACATTGTCATCCACATGAAATACGCTCGTTATCTACCCGAATTACAACGCAGAGAGCTATGGAGTGAAATCTGCGACCGCTACGAATCAATGATGGCGGCCAAATATCCACACATGACCGAGGAGATACACGATGTGATGCAATTTGTTCATCAGAAAAAAGTGCTCCCTTCCATGCGTGCCATGCAATTTGCCGGAGCCCCCATCATAAAAAACAACAGCCGCATATACAATTGTGCCTACATGCCGGTAGATGACATCCGGGCATTTTCTGAAGCCATGTTCTTGTTACTGGGAGGTACCGGTGTTGGTTTTTCCGTTCAGCAACATCATGTGGCCAAACTTCCTCTCATAAAAAAGGCTACTAAACATAGACGCTTTTTAATTGGTGATAGCCTGGAAGGATGGGCCGACTCCATCAAAATGATTATGAAAGCAAACTTTGGCCAAAGCGATGCACACCCCGATTTTGATTATTCGGATGTCCGCCCCAAAGGGGCCCGTTTAGTAACGGCCGGAGGGAAAGCTCCCGGCCCCGAACCGTTAAAGGTTTGCCACGCCCACCTCGTGGCCGTGTTAGACCGAAAAAAAGATGGCGAACGGCTTACTCCCCTCGAGTGCCACGACATCATGTGCTACATTGCCAATGCCGTTCTGGCCGGTGGCATACGCAGATCTGCCATGATCTCGTTATTCACACCGGGAGATGAAGAAATGCTTACATGCAAGTTTGGCAACTGGTGGGAACTAAACGAACAACGAGGCCGGGCCAATAACTCAGCGGTGCTTTCGAGGGAACACACTACCAAAGAAGAATTTTTATCCCTGTGGAAAAAAATTGAACTATCGGGTGCCGGAGAGCCGGGGTTCTATTTCAGCAACCACATTGACTGGGGCACGAATCCCTGCTGTGAAATAGCCCTTAGGCCGTTTCAGTTTTGCAATCTATGCGAAATAAATGTTTCCGATGTTGAAACGCAGGAAGAACTAAATGCGCGGGCACGTGCCGCCAGTTTTCTCGGAACCTTACAAGCAGGCTTTACTGATTTTCACTACCTGCGCGATGTATGGAAACAAACCACCGAGCAAGATGCACTCATTGGCGTGGGGATGACAGGCATAGCCAGCAACCGCGTATCAAAATTAGATCTGCTGGAGGCCGCAGCCGAAGTAAAGCACATTAACACGGTAATCTCGAAAAAAATTAATATTGAATTTGCAGCCCGCTGCACTACCATCAAACCATCGGGCACCAGCTCGCTCGTGTTAGGAACTTCATCGGGTATCCACGCCTGGCACAACGATTTTTATTTAAGGCGTATGCGTATTGGGAAAAATGAAGCCCTATACGAATATTTAAAAATCCGGCATCCCGAATTAATAGAAGATGATCTCTTGAACAGTAAGCAAGGTATAGTTTGCATCCCTCAAAAAGCACCTTCGGGCAGTACCCTGCGCACAGAAAGTGTAATGGACTTGCTGGAACGAATTAAAGCGTTTAATCTGGAATGGGTACGCAGCGGATATCGATTAGGATATAATGCAAACAACGTTTCGGCTACGGTATCCATTAAAAATCACGAATGGGAATTAGTAGGCGAATGGATGTGGGAAAACAAAGCCTCGTATAATGGTTTGAGTGTACTTCCGTTTGATAGTGGAAACTATAAACAGCCTCCCTTTGAAGATATCTCTGAAGAACGTTATGAAGAACTGGAAAGATCACTGAAGAACATTGATCTTTCTTTGGTGTATGAGCCCGATGATGCTACCGACTTGCAAGCAGAGGCCGCCTGTGCGGGTGGAGCTTGCGCCATTGTGTAATAGTAAAATAATAAACTCAAAGAAAAAATGCTGATGGAAACGTCAGCATTTTTTATGTTCTCATAAATAAAAAAACAGGCCGGATAAATTACCCGGTCTGTTTTCTATTTTATTTCTGGTTTACTTTTTTGGAGGAAGTAATACCTGATCGAGCACATAAACAATACCATTTGATGCGTTAACGGTAGCTAAGACAGCCGCTCCGTTTACGGTATATTTCCCATCTTTAATACCAATAACAATATCGTCCAGGTTTACCTGATTAATCTTCTGTCCGTCTTTCATGTTTTCCATTTTGTAAACCCCTACTGAAACATGGTATTCCAATATATTACGCAAGGCATCCTTGCTTTCTGGTTTTAACAAGCCATCAACCGTGCCGGCCGGCAACTTACCAAAAGCTTCGTTGGTGGGGGCAAACACTGTAAACGGCCCCGCGTTAGATAACGCATCTACATAGGCTGCTGCCTTTAATGCCGTTACCAATGTGGTGTGGTCTTTAGATGATTCGGCTACGCGAACAACATCTTTTTGCGACTCATCATCTTTTACGGATGACTGGCCACCGCCATCAGCTACCGGTGTGCTGGTGACCTCAACTGCTTGCTGTGGTTTATTACCACAAGAGAAAAAGATAAATGACAACACAACGAGCATTGCCACTGACATGGATTTTAATACTTTCATATCTTGTTTGGGGTTAGATTTTCTTTAAACAAGATTCTGCATTTATCTTGTATCTAACCATGACTTTGATCATAAACCAAAATGAGGTTTGTTCACTTTTCAAAATGATTGAAAAAAAATCTCAGATGTCTTTTCGAATGAATTTTCGTAACGCTACCCAGAGCGGGATGATAATCCAGGCAAGCAAAAGTAAAAAGGCATAGATGGCGCCTGTGCTGCTACCAAAAAAATTCTGATAAAACGCACCGGTGTAGCCCATCAAAGCAGAGATATCTAATTTTAATAGAATAACAATCCGGGCTAAGTCAACCGGGTTTAAAGAACTCAGCAACAGCGTTACTTTTTCTAATGGATAATCGCTAAAGCTATAGATTACGTATAAAATCAGTCCATCATAAATCAGGGTAAAATAAATCCAAAACAAAAGGGCGATGCCAATGCCTTTTGCTTTATCGCGGGTTAGAACAGAAGCCAGCGAAGCCAACGAAACAAAAACAAATGTTAATAGCACACCTGAAAAAATAAGATAAACTGCGGCCGCGTTATTCGCCAGCAATACCGTAGGCAGAGCTACTCCAATAATAAAAGCTAATGACAAGGCTAAGGCTACCGAAAGAAACTCAGAAATAAATACCTTCTCGCGATTAACGGGTTGTGAAAGCAACAATTCGATAAATTCATACGAATTAAAAAAATGCATGGTCGTAAAAATGACACTAACCAGTGGCACTACCAGCAAAATAATATTGAGCAGGCTCAGTGTAGATTTGCCGGCATCGCTGTCAAGGCTGTACATGCTGACAGTAACAATCAGTAAAAAAAGTGTATATAATAATACGAAGCGGTTTCGTATAATATCGTACGCCACATATTTAGCTATCTTCATCATAATGTTTCGGCTTTCAGGTTGCGCTGCATAATGGTGGCTACCGCGCGTCCTAATTTTCGTTCACCGGTTTCTTCTTTGAGCAAATCAATGGTGTCGTTAAACAAAATTTTTCCTTCTTCCAGATAAACCAGGTGCGAAGCAAGCTCGTCTAAATCGCTCATGATGTGCGAGGTAATTAAAAAAAGTTTATTTCTGTTTTTTTCTGAATGGATTTTGGTTTTGAGTATTTCTACCGATACCGGGTCGAGCCCGGCCGTAGGTTCATCTAAAATTAAAATGGGTGGGTTGAACAAAAAGGCCAGCGAGGCACTTACCTTTTGCCGGGTGCCGCCCGATAAGGTATGCATTCGTTTATCTTTTAACTTATCTAGTTTAAATTCACGAATCAGATCTTCATCCAGATTTTTTTCATCGTGGCGCAAGTCGCGGATCATATCAAAAACTTGTCCAATTTTCATTTGTTCGGGGTATCGCCCAATCTGAGGCATATATCCAATTTTTTTACGATAGCCAGAATTTTGGGCAATCGATTCGCCTCCTACTTTTATCTCGCCCCGGTCGGGCACTACCATTCCTAAGATGCACTTAATCATCGTAGTTTTCCCCGATCCATTAGGGCCGATTACCGCATACGATATGCCCGAATTAAATTGAACCGAAATAGAGTTTAGTACGCGAAGTTTACCGAATTGTTTGTTGAGGTTAGAAATGGTAATCATAATTTTTCATAACAGGATGGCTGTCTTTTAAGCTTTCGGGTGTGATGGAAGGAACTACTTTTTCGGAACGATCTAACAAGTAAACCAAAAAACTCCGCCACAACACAATGGAAGAAGGCATTTTTTCTACCACCATCGAATACAAACTTACAGGATGAAAAGGTAAATCGCCAATTCCGTCTTTGTTTAAGTCGTACCCCTGGTAATTATCCCAATAGTTATAATCTACTTTGTTCAATACTAAAGAACCATTGGTGGCCATATCGAAAGTGTTCGAAAGGAAACTGTTTGCCTTAAAAATATTTTCATCGCAATTGGCTTGAATTTTTACGGCCCATCCGTTTTCTCTGAAAACATTCTTCTCGAAATGGCATCGGCTCGATCCATCCATAAAAATGCTTACCGTATTTTTTGCGAATAAGTTTCCTTCTATGCGGCTGTCGCGAATATCTTTTAGTAAAAGCCCAAACGAAGACGAACCCCAGTTATCTTCAAACCGGTTTGCTATCATATTCACATCCTGGGTGTACATTACGGCCACTCCCGCTCCGTTGTTGTGAAACGTGTTGGCTACGTACGCATCGTGGTGCGAAAACATAAAGTGCAGCCCATAGCGCATATTGCCATGACTAAAATTTTTTTCGATGTGAGAGTGTGTAACAAACTCAAAATATATTCCATCGCGGTGGCCCGCAATATCATTACCCCGAATGTTGAGCGAATCGCATTTCCAGGCATGTATGCCGTTGCCAATCTGATATTCGGCTTCGGCATTGGCCCGGAGAGTATTGTTTTCAATCAGGCTTTTCGATGAATTAGCCAGGTGAATTCCAAAAAATGTATTTTCAAATTTATTGTTGCGAACAATAAGCCCTTTGGTTTGCACCGCACTAATACCTGAAATATCCTCTAAGCTTCCGCGGCCGGTGTTGATGAGTTTAAAGCCGGATATTAAAATGTTCTTACCTGTTACGGTAAAAATTTCGTATTTGTTTTCTCCGTCTAAAACCGGATAATCCACTCCCATGAGTGCGAGTGTTTTCTTTACGATGAGATTCCCTTCACGATAAAGGCCGGGCATTACGCGGATGGTATCTCCGGAAGAAGCCAATGCTATGGCTTTTTGTATAGATGTTATATTCTTACGTTGATCAACTATCCATGTTTTGGCTTGCGATAGAAACGTAATAAAAAGCAGGCAGGCCGCTGTGGTGATCTTCATTACTTAAATTGGGTAACCGCCTCGCCCCAGGTTAAGTACATAGCTTGCCATTGCTTTTGGTGGTTTGTCATTTCCGTTTTCGTTTCAAAGGCTGCCACTTGTCCATTCATCGGGCTTTGTATTTGTCCCGACTTCAGGTAAAATGCGTTTCGGGCATCTATTAAATTTCCGGGTTTAGAAAAATCTACTACCAGTATATGTTCGTATTCGGTGATGGTGTTATCAGCGGCATTATAAAAATCCAGAAAACAGCGCACATCATCAAACTTAAAAACCTTTCCTTTTTTGGTTACTAATTCAGCCCCGAATTTATTGTCCATTAATGTCATTTTACAAAAATGGCAAGTGTCTTTTCCGAAGTTCAGTGCTTCCGGATTGGCCGAGCAGGAAAAGAGAATTAAAGCACACGCTAAACAAAATACTTTATTCATAATTATTTATTCTTCTTCCACTCATAAAACAGGGAGGCAAATAGTACGGAAGCAGAAACAATGAAAATCCATCCTCCTATGTCCGGCCCTGAAAAAGCGGTGAAATTAAGCAACTGTTTAGTGCCGATCAATGGCGGCTGGTACGACATCCCCTCAATCCGTATGGGTGCTTCGGGGTTTAGAGTGTGGCCGTAATCGTAGCCCCAAAGATAGAAATCTACCAAGGCACTTACTCCGGTGGCGCAGAGCAATCCTAAAAATGAAAACAACATATATCGTTTTCCTATGAGTGCGGTGGCCAGCCCAAACGTAACTAAGAAGCCAATGATGTATTTGATGTACCCGAGTTCGGGGAACATGCTTACTTCAATGGGCCTCATCCCGATGTAGTGGTTGAGGGCGCTGATGGTTCTTACTTCTCCGGTCAGGGTGTTGTGCCATATCTTCATTTCCAACCCTTCGGGGTATTGAGGTGCCCACATCAAAATTTGCCAGAGCGGAACAAAGTAAGTAATTACAAGGCTCAGCGAACTTACGGCTATGATTATTCTCGTAATGTAACTTAACTTTTTCATGGTTTTTTGTTTTTTTATTAAGGGTGCCTCATTTTGTGATGAGGCACCCACTCAACCTGTACAACTATGAAACGATTACTTAGGTGAGCTTTTGGATTCGTCTGCAATCACCCCGGTGGAAAACTTCAACGGTACATTGCTCCCCGGTGCTGATACACGGGCATACCCTTGCATTTCCTGGTGTAATGCCGAACAAAAATCGGTACAATAGAAAGGGGAAACGCCCACTTCATCAGGCACCCATTTCAAGGTTTGTGTTTCGCCCGGCATAATCAATATCTCTGCGTTCGATGCTCCTTTCACAGCAAACCCATGCGGTACATCCCAATCTTGCTCTAAGTTGGTAACGTGGAAGTACACTACATCACCTAATTTAATTCCTTCAATATTATCAGGCACTAAGTGCGAGCGAATGGCTGTCATGTACACGTGTACTTCATTTCCTTTCCGCTCTACTTTAGCCATCTTCTCGCCCTTCGTTACGTATGGGTGATTATTTTCTTCAATCTTATAAATTTTGGTTGAGTTCGGCATCACTAAACTGGCCGGTATGGCTTCGGCATAGTGCGGTTCTCCGGTGGTGGGAAAATCGAGCAACAATTGCATTTTATCTCCTGAGATATCATAGAGTTGCGCTGACTGTGTCATTTCGGGGCCGGTAGGCAAGTACCTGTCTTTCGTAATTTTGTTGTAGGCGATCACATACTTTCCATGTGGCTTGCGGGTGGGGCCTCCGGGCACACTTAAGTGACCAATGGAATAGTAAGTAGGAACCCGGTCTAATACCTGAAGAGATTTAACATTCCATTTTACAATTTCTGACGACACAAAGAAAGAAGTGTACGCATTTCCATTATTATCAAACTCGGTATGCAACGGGCCTAAGCCGGGTTTCTTTACTTCCCCATACAGAGCCGATTCATATTTAATTACCGGAATACCATCGTATTCACCTTCAAAGTCTTTGTCGGCAATTGCTTTTTGCATTTTGGTAAATGAAAAGACAGGGATTAATGCCGCCAACTTGCCGGAGGCTACAATGTACTCGCCCGAAGGGTCGGTATCGCAACCGTGCGGGGATTTAGGGCAAGGAATAAAATAAGCAATATCTTTTAAAATGGTAGGATCTAATTGCAACACTTCGGTCAGCATCTCAGAAGTAGCTGTATGCGTTTTCTCATCTAACACGTTATGAGCATACTTTACTTTCGATTTGGTAGCTTTTCCTTGCGCCACATATTCCTCTGCTTTCTTCCAGTTTACGGCTAAGATAAAGTCTTTGTCTTTCTGCGATGCGTTCACTTCCAACAAAGTATAGGCACGCTCGGTGTTATAACAAGAGAAAAAGAACCAACCGTGAGATGGGCCTTTGCCGGCTCTCGAAAGGTCGAAATCAACACCGGGGGTTTTCAACTGGAAACCAATGTTCATCTTACCACTTTGCGGATCAATTTTTATGAAACTGATTGTGCCTTTAAAATTCTCTTTATAAGAAGTGATGGGCACATCGCGCTTGTCGCCAAGCGGCACGCTAAACCGGGTACCGGCTACAATGTACTCGCTGTTTTCGGTAATAAACGGAGAGGAGTGATTACCACCACTGTTGGGCAACTCAAGGATTTCTTCCGTTCTAAACGTTTTTAAGTTTACGCGGGCCACACGAGGTGTATTGTTGGCATTGCCAAAAGCCCACCGGCCATCGTGCTCTCCATTTGTAACCGACAATGAGATGTGGTGGAGGTCGTCCCAAGGCACATAGCCGTGAGACGTGTTGAGCATGGGTTTAGTTTCTTCACTATACCCGTATCCGTTTTCAGGAAACTGAGAGAACACCGGGATAATGCGGAACAGCCGGCCAGACGGAATGCCATAAACAGACATCTGTCCATTGAAACCACCCGATACGATGTTATAAAATTCATCGTATTTACCCGGAGCTACATATACTTTTTCAGCCGCGTTTCCGGTAATGGCTTCTTGCGGCCCTTTAGGCTTACAACCATTGAGCATAGCCAAGGCCAGGGCATACGCAAAGAGTAAAAATAATTTATTGTGGATTTTCATGGTAGGTATATTTAGTTTGGTTTTTATTTCTGTCCATCGTTATTGCGCATAAACTCGAGCACATCGCGGGCATCGCCAATGGAAATGTTTTGATTGGGCATTCTTACCAGACAAAGCTCAAGCATTTTTTGGGCTTCATTATCTTTTTCAAGCATCACATCCACATTGGTAATCATGTTCATAATCCACTCGGGGTGTCTTCTCTGGGTAACATCTTTCCAGCCCGGGCCCACCAGCCGCTCGGTAGTTAGTTTATGGCATGCCTGGCATTTCATTTCATAGATGGCCGAGCCCCGATCTACTCTTTCTTTTTCCAATGGCGTTTTAAGTGTTACGCTCTTTACTGCCCCAATACCCTTTGTGGGGTTTGCAATCACTTCTTCCACAGCCGACTTGGTGGTAGGTTGTGCCGGTTGGTCGGGATAATCTTCCGCATTTTTTTTAGATCGGTCGGGAGCACACGCAAACAGTAGTGCTGCCAATCCCATTAATAACACGTGTTTCATAGTTTAGTTTATAGTTTAAAGTGTGTTTTCATTGGTCATTTGAGTTTCAGCGTAAACCTTGTTGTCATCAAAATTTTACATCATAAAAGTAGGTAGGGGTAGAAAGACATAAACATGATTTTCGTCATACGTAGATATGACATTAACCCCGCATTTCAAAGTAAAATTTCTTGTTTACCTGCGCTTATTCTGTTGTCTGTTTAGCCATTGAATAATTTTGAATTATGCGTTACATTTCTTTTCTTTTCGAGCTATGAAAAAATATACTCTTCTTCTGTTATTGTGGATACCTAGTATGGCCTGCGCACAACACCCATCTAAAATCGTGCGCATTGATTCAGTCCTTACTTACCTGTACCAGCGGCACTTATTTAATGGGGTTGTATTAATTGGTGAAAAAGGGAAAATACTTTATAAAAAAGCATTGGGTATAGCCGAGCCATCTACCCAAGCACCTCTTACCGCTACTTCGGCTTTTAACCTTGCCTCCATTAGCAAACAGTTTTATGCTGTCCAGATTATGAAGTTGAAAGAACAAGGAAAACTACAATACGATGATGCTGTACAAAAATATCTACCCGAATTTCCTTATGGCAACATTACCCTTCGCCACCTTCTAAACCAGACTTCGGGCTTACCCGAATATTTTGATATAGCGCAAGGAGCCATGAACCCGCTAGATACGCTTACCAATCAATCCTTGTTAGAATTACTGGTCACTAAAAAACCGGCACTTGAATTTATGCCAGGCGAACGCTGGCAATATTGCAACACCAACTACACCACACTGGCCTCTGTTATTGAAAAAATTTCCGGGATTCCCGTTGATCAATATTTTAAGATGCACATAGCAACCCCGCTCCACCTTAGTAACACCTACATTTATACAATTAAAATGAAGTCGAGCCCGGCATCGCGCGTAAAGGGTTTTAGCTATGACGGCAATCAATTCCTACTGAACGATTTAATTCGCTTAGACGGTATAACGGGCGATGGCAATGTGTACACATCAGCCGAAGATTTATATAAATGGGATCAGGCGCTTTATGCAGGAAAGCCGGTTACAAAAGAAACATTTGCTGCTGCCCTTACTCCGGGCAAACTGAACAATGGCAAAAGTACCGGCTATGGGTTCGGGTGGTTTATCCGCGAAGGAGGAAAAATAGTTTCACACACCGGTGGATGGGTTGGGTTTCGCACCGAGATAACCCGGTACCTCGACAAGAATCAGACGATTATTGTGTTGGATAACTCGACTAACATGCAGGCGCATGAATTAATAAAAAAAATATGGGAAGACAAATCTTATTCACTACCGCAGACACATCTGATTACCCATGTAAAAATTATAGATGGCACCGGTTTACCGGCCACCACCGGAAGCGTGCGCATACTAAACAACCGGATTTGGCAAGTAGGCGCATTAACTCCCTTTACAGGAGAATCAGTTACCAATGGAGATGGAAATATTTTAGCCCCGGGCTTTATTGATAACCACAGCCACCATGACGGAGGGCTCAGCCAAAATCCTTCGGCACTGGCGGTAACCAGTCAGGGAGTTACCACAATTGTGGTGGGGCAAGATGGAAGTTCCGATCTGATAGACTCCCTTCAGTTGGCAATTCAAAAAACTCCGGTAAGTATCAATCTTGCCTCTTTTACCGGGCAAGCTTCATTACGCGAAAAAGTAATGAAAGGCGATGTGCTGCGCAAAGCAACTCCGGCCGAAATAGACTCAATGAAAGTACTATTAGCGCACGAAATGAAAAGAGGTTCGTTAGGGTTAAGCACTGGCCTGGAATACGAAGCGGCTTTTTACAGTACCCGCGAGGAAGTAGTAGCCTTAGCAAAAACAGCTGCCCAATATGGAGGGCGATACATCAGCCACCTGCGCAGTGAAGACCTGAATCTGGAAGAAGCCTTGGAAGAAATTATTCATATTGGCCGGGAAGCCAAAATACCGGTGCAGGTTACACATATTAAAATTGCCATGCGCAGCAAGTGGGGCAATGCGGAAAAAATTCTTCGTCAACTCAATCAGGCCCGGCAGCAGGGTGTAGAAATTACGGCCGATGTTTACCCTTACACCATGTGGAACTCTACCCCACGTGTACTTTTCCCTAAAAAAGATTTTGAAAACCTGGCCAGTGCCGAATTTGCCACTCGGGAATTATTCGATCCAGCTGCTTCGGTAATGGTGCGCTACCCGCCTCAGCCGGCCTGGCAGGGAAAAACCGTAAGCGAAATAGCCGCTCTCAACCAAGAAACTTCTGCCCAGGCATTGATGCGCATTATACGCGAAAGCGCTGCCCCCGGGCTGGGCAGCACCATCGTAGCTAAAAGTATGAGCGAATCCGACATCAGTAATTTTATGAAGTGGCCCTATACCAGTTTTTGCTCAGACGGAACTATGCGCGGGCATCCGCGCGGGCACGGATCGTTTACACGGGTGCTGGGCCGTTACGTGCGCGAACAAAAACGGATGCCACTAGAAACAGCCATACAAAAAATGACAAGCCTGGCAGCCGAAAATGCAGGGCTGCAAAACCGGGGATTAATTGCGCCCGGGTATTTTGCCGATCTGGTATTATTTAATCCGGATACGGTAATAGATCATGCTACGATTGAAAACCCCACGGCACTATCGGCCGGTATCGAATACGTGTGGGTAAATGGCCAACTGGTGTACCACGATCAGAAGGCAATAGCCCACTTTCCGGGCGTACTAATCAAAAGAAATTAACCGGGGGGGATGCTATGCTAATACTCTCGGTGTAGTACATTTCATTTCGGTAAAAATATTTTTTTTATAATCAGGCAACACCAACCTCTTTCTGCCGTTGAGGGCAATGAAACCAAATATATGGTAAAAGTATCTGTTGGCACTTTCCCTCCTGAATAATTACAGTAAGCTCCTCTTGGCAGGCTCCGTACGCTGTATTTAATTCAATTTTAACTTTCTTTGTAACACCGTTTTATTATTCTTTTAGATTGTTGCACTAAAATTTCCGGTAATGTATTTAAGGCTCTTAGGGTTTGTTATTTTCATTCATTTAGTGGGTTCGGTTTATGCACAAGGTAACAATGTTTCTTCCGTGCCCGATACGCTCACGCTTGCATTAGCTGATGCCGAAAAAATCATGATCAGCCAAAATTTGATTTTGCTGGCCCGGCAATACGATATCTCGGCTGCCCGGGCCTTGGTACTTCAGGCCAAATTGTGGGATAACCCTTCCATGTATTTGGAAACCAACCCGTATAACGGGCAAACCCGAAAGTTCTTTGCTTACTTCCCCAGCGACCAGGTAAATGCCAACGGGCAATACATGGGCAATGAAACCATCGGATCTATTGATCAGGTAATTAAAACGGCTGGCAAACGCAGTAACCTGGTAAAATTAAACCGGATCAATGCCGAAATTGCCGAATACGTTTTTTATGATGCCCTGCGTAGTTTAAAATACACTCTTCGCGATGATTTTTCGTTGCTCATTCAGTTTCAGCAATCCATCAAACTGCTGAACGAAGAAATTGTAGCGGCCGACCGGCTGGTAAACATTACACAAGAACAATTGCTGAAAGGGAATTTTGCCGAAAAAGATTTAATCCGCCTGCAAGCGTTAGAGTTTTCTTTGCAAATGATGAAGCGCGATTTTTTGAAACAATCAGCCGACACACAAGCCGAAATGAAAACCTTACTGGGCGTGAAACCCAATGTATATCTGGTGGCTGTTCGCGATACCGCCATCTACTCACGGCCTATTCCACCGGTAGTCGAGCCTTTGCTTGAAACCGCACAGGAAAAACGGGCCGACTTAAAAGCCATGGAAGGCCAGTTCCGGGCAGCCGAAATGAACGTGCGCCTGCAAAAATCATTAGCCGTACCCGATGCCGATGTTACAGTTAACTACACCCGGTATTCCAACTATATTATTGACTACATCGGGTTAGGATTGCGCGTAAGTTTGCCTTTGCTCAACCAAAACCAGGGCAACATCCGCAATGCCAAAGAATCGGTTAAATCGCAGCAGTCGAGTTACTCTAATTATCAAAAGCAGGTAAACAACGAAGTGGTAGCTGCCTATAGCCAGTTGCAAAACAGCAAAAGTGCTTACGAAAGTTTTGACCGCCCCTTCATTGGTAAGTTTGATACCTATTTCAAAAAGTTGTTGATTAATTTCCAACGAAGGGTAATCGGCCTGATTGAGTTCATTGATTTTTTTGAAACCTATCGCGACACTAAACTTTCTTCCTTCAATCTGGAGCAAGATTATTTTGAAGCCATGGAGCTGTTAAATTTTAAAGTTGGCACGGAAGTAATAAACACGAAATAAACTTATGATACGATTTTCTTTCTCGGTTTTCTTTATCCTGCTCTTGCTGGCCGTGGGTTGTGGCAAGCCCGATAAAAACAAAACCCAAACAGCCGGCTACTGCTTGTCTGATTCGCTGGCCAAAATTATCCGGTTTGATACCGTAAAAACCAAGCCGCTGTTTCGCGAAGTGCGCATGACGGGAAAAATTTCCTTTGATGAAGACAAAGTGGTGCACGTGTTTCCTCCGGTATCGGGTATTGTACAAGACGTAACCGTTTCGCTGGGCGATTATGTTCAGCCCGGTCAGGTTTTAGCAAAGATTAAAAGTTCGGATATTGCCGCCTACAATTCGCAATACGCCACCTCCCTGGCCAACCTCTCCATCGCCAAACGCACCCAGGATTTTACCGAAGAACTTTTTAAGTCGGGAGCAGCCTCCGAAAAAGACTTATCCGTAGCGCGCGATAACACAAAAGTAGCCGAAGCAGAAGTAAACCGCATTAAACAAGTATTGTCTCTTTATGGCGGAGGAAGTGCCGAATTTTACTATTTAAAATCTCCCATTCCGGGATTTATTGTAGAGAAAAAAATTACTGAAGGCACCATTATCCGTCCGGATGCGTCAGACTATGCGCTTACCATTTCCGATTTAAAAGAAGTATGGGTGCTGGGCAACGCTTTTGAGCGCGACCTGGAGGGCATTGAAGTGGGCGACCCCGTAGATGTAAAAACACTGGCTTACGAAAAAACCTATAAAGGCAAGGTGAACAAAATCTCGCGCACGATAGACCCCTCTACTAAAGCCAACAAAGTGCGCGTAATTATTGATAACCCCGATTTTAAACTGCAGCCGGAAATGTATGCCACCGTTACCGTGCATGCCCCCATCGAGCGCGATCTTTCGGCAATCCCGGCAGAGGCTTCTATCTTCAATGAGAACCGCTATTTTGTGGTGGCCTATAAAGACAAATGCCATCTGGAAGTGTTGCCGATCAGCCCGCAATCGATCGTTGGAAATACCATGTACCTCAACAACACGATTACCCCCGGCACGGTAATCGTGTCTAAATACCAACTTTTAATTTACAACGAACTAAGCGGTCTCAATTAATTTATTATGCTTCGCCTACTAAAAGGGATCATTACATTTTCTTTACACAACCGGGTGTATGTACTGCTGATGGCCGTAGCCCTGATTATTGCCGGCTACATTGCCTACTTAAATACCCCCATCGTTGCATTTCCTGATCTAACCAACACGCGCATTACCGTTATTACGCAATGGCCGGGCCGAAGCGCACAGGAGATTGAGCGGTTTATCACCATCCCGATTGAAATCGAAATGAACACCGTGCCGAAGCGCACCCAGGTACGATCTATTTCTTTATTTGGATTGTCGGTGGTGTATATCATTTTTGATGACAACGTGCAAGACTTTGAAGGCCGCCAATATGTTATTAACCGGTTGGCCAATGTAGATTTTCCAGACAATGTTCAGCCTACTCTAAATCCACCGCAAGGGCCAACAGACGAAATTTACCGGTTCACGCTGGAGTCTAAACAGTTCAATGCCCGCGATATGAAATCCGTTATGGATTGGGTCATTGACCGGGGGATCAAATCCGTACCCGGGGTGGCCGATCTCGTGAGCTTTGGCGGAGAAGTAAAAACATACGAGATATCAATTGATCCGGCTCTGCTCGTTCGTTACGATATTACCATATCCGATGTGTTCAATGCGGTTTCTAAAAGCAACATCAACGTAGGGGGCGATGTCATTACCCACAGCCAGCAGGCCTATGTAGTGCGAGGTATCGGGCTGCTAACCGATATTAATAGTATTCGCAACGTCATTATCGATACCTACGGAGGATCGCCCGTATTTTTAAAAGATGTGGGCAAAGTGCAAGAATCTAACCTGCCTCCGCTGGGGTATGTGGGGCGCGATTCCATAAAAAATACGGTAGAAGGAATTGTTATCTTACGCAAAGGCGAAAACCCGAGCCCGGTTATTGCCGCCCTGAAAGAAAAAATTAAAGACCTGAACGAGAATGTACTGCCGGGCGATTTAAAAATCGTTCCGTTTTACGATCGCTCTAACCTGATCAATTACACCGTTGAAACCGTAACCCACAATTTGCTGGAGGGGATGTTTTTAGTCTGTTTAGTAGTAATGCTGTTTCTAGGCGACTGGCGAGCTACGCTGGTAGCCTCATTCACTATTCCCTTTGCATTACTGTTTGCATTCTTCTGTTTGCGTTTAATGGGCATGTCGGCCAACCTGCTCTCGCTGGGCGCCATAGACTTTGGCATTATCGTAGATGGAACCGTGGTTATGACGGAAGGTCTTTTTATTGTACTTGACAAAAAAGCTCATGAACTTGGCATGGAGCGTTACAATAAAATATTAAAATTAGGTACACTACGTAAAGCAGGCAGAAATTTATCTCGTTCCGTATTTTTTGCTGCTCTTATTATTCTCACGGCTCTCATCCCTATTTTTGCTTTTCAGCGTGTAGAAGGTAAAATGTTTTCACCGCTGGCCTTTACACTTGGTTTTGCATTAATCGGAGCCCTTATTTCTGCACTTACTATCGTGCCTGTATTAGTAAGTTTTTTATTGGATAAAAATGTAGTTGAAAAGCATACTTTTATGACTCGGGGGTTATCGTGGGTTTTTGAACGTACCCTTACCTGGGTGGATAAAAATAGAAAAGTTAGCTATTCAATAGCCGCTCTGTCGTGGATCATTGCCATCATTTCGGCCTTCACCTTAGGAACCGAATTTCTTCCCCATCTCAATGAAGGAGCCATCTACATCCGCGCCCAAATGCCATACAGCACCAGTTTACAGCAAAGCATTGACATCAGCGAAAAGCTGCGCAGCATTATGGCTTCATACCCGGAAGTGAAACGCGTACTCTCGCAAACCGGCCGACCTAATGACGGAACAGATGCTACCGGTTTTTTTAATATTGAGTTGCATGCAGAGCTTTTACCAAAAAAAGAATGGAAACGCCCTATTAGCAAGGATGATTTAATTGCCGAAATGAGAATTCGTTTAGAAGAATACCCCGGTATCATTTTTAATTTCTCTCAGCCGATTATGGACAATGTGGAAGAAGCTGTATCGGGTGTAAAAGGATCGCTGGCGGTTAAAATTTTTGGCTACGACCCCGAGCAACTGGAAAGTTATGCTTCTATAGTAAACAATGAACTACGCAAAGTGCCTGGTGTAGCCGACTTGGGCACTATTCACCTCAAAGGGCAACCTGAAATCCAAATCCTGCTCGATCAGGATAAGATGGCCGCTTACGGAGTAACCACCGTTGATGCCAGCGCGGTTATTGAAATGGCTGTAGGCGGAAAAACCGTAACCGAAAAATTTGAGGGGGAGCGTAAGTTCGACATCCGCGTGCGCTACCTGCCCGAGTACAGAAACTCTCCTTCCGCTTTGGGCAACCTATTAGTGCCAACCGTAAATAACACCCAGGTAAAACTGGGCAGCATTGCCGACATTAAAGCCGTTTCGGGAAATGCCTTTTTATACCGGGAAAATAACAGACGCTTCATTGCTGTAAAATTTTCGGTAAGTGGCCGCGATCTAGGCAGCACCGTAGCCGAAGCTCAAAAAAGAATAAACAAAATTTTGCCTTCGCTACCAAAAGGTATGAGTATTGAGTGGAGAGGTGAATTTGAAAACCAAGTAAGAGCCACTGCCCGCCTAAAGCAAGTAATCCCCATCAGTTTGGCCATAATTTTTATTCTTCTTTTTACTGCTTTTGGTAACATACGAGATGCCGCCTTAATATTTTTAAATGTTCCTTTTTCATTGATGGGGGGAATATTGGCTCTACACCTTACCGGTACCAACTTCAGTATTGCTGCGGGCATTGGCTTCATTTGTCTGTTTGGAATTGCCGTACAAGCAGGGGTAATCTTGATTTCTATATTTAAACTAAACCTGCAAGAAGGCATGACCTTGCGGCAAGCGGTATTTTACGGAACTTTGCGAAGAGTAAGACCCGTATTTATGACAGCTTTAATGTCTATTTGTGGATTAAGTCCGGCTGCCCTCAGTACCGGCATCGGGTCTGAAACACAAAAACCGCTTGCTATTGTCGTGATCGGTGGCTTATTTACCGACATGATCTTGGCCTTACACGTATTTCCTCTTATTGTAGAGTGGGTCTATGGCCGCTCTAAAAACATAGCTAAATAAAAAAACAAATTATGAGAATCTTAGCAGTAGAAGACGAAGACAAAATGGCGCAAGTAATTAAGCGCATTTTAAGCGAACACGGGTACATTGTTGACCTGGCCAGCAATGGAATAGTAGGCTTGCAGCACTTCAACGAAAACCAGTACGACATACTGATTATTGATGTGATGCTTCCGGGCGAAAGCGGCCTCACGTTATGTAAAAAAATTCGGGAAACCGATGCCTCTATTCCGATCCTGATCCTTTCGGCATTAGATGCCACTGACGACACCGTGCGCGGGCTGGAAGCTGGGGCAGACGACTACATGTCCAAGCCATTTGAGTCGGTCGAACTCATTGCCCGCATCCGGGCTTTGCTGCGCAGAGGCAGCGACCTGAAACAAAATACTATACTAAAATGTAATGATCTGGAACTGGACCTATCGGGGCGGCAGGCCAAACGAGGAGGAAAAGTAATTCAACTCACCCTGAAAGAATTTACCCTGCTTGAATACCTGATGCGCAACCAGGGGCGGGTGCTCTCCCGCTCTCAAATTTCAGAGCGTGCCTGGGAAAGACCTTACGACCTGAACGACAACAATGTAGATGTATATATCAATATGCTCCGCAAAAAAGTAGATAAGGGGTATGACATTCCGTTGATTCAAACCGTAGTGGGGGTAGGCTATGTAATCCGGTAGCATTATGCCCAGCGGAATAAGTCTCAAGTTTCGGATAACAATTGTATTTACCCTGATTGTTTCTCTTCTGCTGGGACTTTTTGCCTGGTTCATTTATTTTTTTTCTAAAGAGACACAACAGAATCTTTTTTTTGAACGGCTTCAGGAGCGGGCCAAAACCACCGCCAACCTGATTTTGGAAAAAGACGAACTGGATTCTCTTTCCTTTAAAAAAGCAGAGGAAATTTTTGCAAACGGGTTGCCCGGTGAAACCATTGAAGTCTATAACTCAAAAAACGAACGGATTTTTTCCGAGCCGGCTACCCTGTTAAGGAAACCCAAACCGGCTTCCGTTTTAGCGGATGTACACTTTAAGGAAACCATGATGGCGGTTTCGGGTGAGCACCAATCGCTAGGAATACTTTACCGCGATAACGAAGGCAACCACATTATTTTTGTTGAGGCTCCTGATACGGTAGGAGCGCAAAAAACATCCAGCCTTAAATATTTACTCATTATATCTGCTTTAGTTTCTATGGTCGTAACCGCTTTGGTGGGGTGGTTGTTTGCCTACCGGCTGGTGATGCCCTTTACCCGCATTAACACGGGACTGAAAGAAATATCGGAGCACAACCTCAGCAAACGGTTGGCTACTGAAAATGAGGCCAAAGAAATAATGTTGTTAATAAAAAATATTAACGGGCTGATCTCGCGGCTGGAACGATCGTTTCAAACTCAAAAGGTTTTTATTGCCAACGTATCGCACGAAATCCGCACCCCCCTATCCATTATTCTGGGCGAACTGGAGGTGGCCATGTTGGAAAAAAATGAGGAAGCTCTAAAAACACAACTTACCTCTTTTCGGGCCGAAGTAAAACGGCTGGTGCGGTTAAGCGAACAGCTTTTATGGCTGGCCCAAGTTACCCGCGATAAATATGAGATCTATTTCTCTAAAGTGCGCATGGACGAAATTGTTTTTGAAGCCGTTCATTCTATTACACGTATTCCCCGGGGAAACCGAAAAATAAATATTGAATACAGCAAAGACCCGGTGGACGACAGCGTGCTGATGGTAGAGGGCAATGCCGATTTGCTGCGCGCCTTATTTATCAACCTGATCGAAAACGCCCTCAAATACAGCGATGACAATAAGCCGGTAGATGTGCTCATTGATTATACCAGTAGTGAAGTAAGAATAACCATTAAAGACCGGGGACAAGGAATTGACCAGTCTGAAATAAGTAAAATATTCAAGCCTTTTTACCGAAGCAGTAAATCCAAAGATCAGGTAGCAGGGAATGGAATCGGGCTCTATTTATGCAAACAAATTGTAAATGTACATGGCGGCCAGATGAATATGGAATCCCAACCAGGCGAAGGCACCACCGTCAGCTTGTATTTCCATCAGGCCTGATTATCTATTCAATAATAAAAGTAGTTTTACAAAAAAAAATCAATATGCAAATTTCAAAACACAAAGTAGCCTCCATTCATTACACCCTTACCGATAACTCGGGCAAAGTATTGGACAGCAGCGAAGGACGCGACCCCCTTATTTATATTCAGGGAATCGGCAACCTCATCCCCGGAATGGAAGAAGGATTAGAAGGCAAACAAAAAGGAGATAAACTAAATCTAAAAGTAAGTCCTGAAAAAGGATATGGCGCTAAAGACCCAAACATGGTACAGCGAGTGCCGCGTTCAGCATTTGGCAATGCCGAAGTAAAAAAGGGGATGCAGTTTCACACCGACCACGGGCAGGTGGTAACCGTAACCGAGGTGGGGCTAAGCGAAGTAACAGTAGATGCCAATCATCCGCTGGCGGGTGTAGAATTAAATTTTGCAGTTGAGGTCGTGAGCGTGCGCGAAGCTACTCCGGAAGAATTAGACCATGGCCACGTACACGGTCCCGGGGGGCATCATCATTAAGCTACCGGGTAACGATCAGTTTACCCGTTTGGGTAACCATTTTTCCGTTGGCACGAATGCTCATTTTATAAATAATGAGTCCGGCAGCCACATTAGCCTGCCCCGCGCTCCACGGCAAAATGTTATTCCCTATAATAAAGCGACCTATATCGTTTTGATTAAACTGACTCAACAGATTTCCTTCGGCTGAAAACAGTTGAAGCGAGAACTCATCGGGCAGCACATTGCCCGAAAGCACAAAATTAAAATTGAACAAATCATTTGAAGGATTGGGGTACACCGATTTTAAAGACAACGTAGTTTCATCTTTTACCTGAAAGCTGACAGCATAAGGTTGTGCCCCACTACGGTTGCCGCTTTCATCAGACCCGGTGGCCAAAAGAGTATATTCTCCTTCCGGCAAATTAGCTGGGTGAAAAGAAATGAAAAAATCAGAGTTGGCCGTGGCGGGTGTCCAGGTTACATCGCTGCGGCTAAAGGCAATGCGTTGTATAGGGCATGGGGTGTTCGTGCATGGATAGGTAAGAAATAAATTAAGATGGGTTGTATCCTGAACGGGTAAGAACGGATTTCCATCTATCAGTTTGGCTTTAATGAAGGGACTGGGCGAAACAAAATCTCCATTTTGAAGATACCGGCCATCTACCGTTACCTCTAATGCCGGAGCCGACTTATCTGCCAACACATTCAGATAGCTGCTCAGCGAAATAATATTATTCTCATAGTATTGCTCCGGTTGTATTTTGGGGTTAACAAAAACCGTAACATCGTTTAGCCCGGCTTTTCCTACCGTGTTCACCTGTATAGAAAATTTTGTGGTATCGCCCGGAGCCGGTTGTTTAATCTTAAAGAGTTGCATTTCATCCGATGCTTTCGTCAAATTTTTTACATCGCGTTGCACCAGCAGTGAATCGGTAAAATTTTGTGAGGAAATATTTACAAACCCATATTGCCCGGTAAAGAGTTGCCCTTCGTGAAGAGTTTGGAGGGTTGTGGAGCCATTGAAATATAATAACCCATCGGCCACGGGTTGATAAAACACAAACCACTGACGAAGTTGAGGGGCCGAAAAATTAACCGTATCAGCTACCGAAACCTGAACTTTCAATTGTGGGTATTGCACCGGGTTAATAAACGACAAATCCAATCCGGATGTAGCGTTGGCCTGCAAGAGAGTTTCCTGTCCGGTAAGCGATTCTCCAAAAATTGAAAAAGTAACTTGATCGGTGGCATCGGGCGTGGCCGTCTTGTAAGAAAATGTGCCCCAACTGTGTGCCGGGCCAATTAAAGGAGATCGGATCGTGCCCGAAGAAAATCCTCCGGTGATGGTGGTGGTCACGGCCAAGTCGGCCGATGTAGAGGGTGTTAAAGGCGAACGGATCACCTTTGCCGTTCCGGCCGGTGCGTTTTTCCGGGCTAAAATAATAACCGGCTCCCCATCCTGCAGTGAAGTAATTTGCGAAGAAGCTATGCCCAGGTTATTCAGCTTTGTTAACACCGTGGATGACCACGTAGAAAAAGCAGCATTGCCTTCCGTAAATAAAATTACCGAATCTCCGGGGCTTACATTATCTACATACGTCATTAAGTTAATGCCATCCGGAGCTTGCAGTTCGGTAGAAAGAAAACTGTTGATAACCGAAGGAAAAAGGCCGCACCCGCGCGGATCGTTATCATATAAAACTACCCCGGCATACGGCAACGCAGTTTTTTTATTAAATGCCACCAGGTTAATTGTATTAGGTCGGCAAACTACCTGCACGCCCACATCGTACTCTACTCCGTTTATTTTTATAGACGCCTCTGTAAAAGGCGATGCGCTGGTAGAGCCGATAGATTTAACATTTACCTGCGAAACATTTTTTATAAAATTGATTTTTTGTTTGGAGTAGTCGGGGCCGACATTCGTTAATGTGTTTTCCGTTAGCTGAGCAAATTTAGTTTGCGCCCAACCTGTGCGGCTGCCAAAAATAACGACAAAAGAAGAAGTGGACCAGTTGGCATTGTCCGAAGTATTGAGCGGCACGGGTTTCGTTCGCCAATAATAAACTAACGAGTCTTTCGGAGTGATAGTAACGGGGCATTTCACCAGCACTTTTCCATTAATCGTTTGTGTCTGCAGAAAGGGGCTGTTAAATGTATTCACCGTATCTATTTGTACGGTAAAACTTCGCGTCTGCCCCAGCAGGTTGGCATCTTGAAACACTACGTTTAGAGAGCCTGAATTAACAATTCCGAAATCGGGTGGGAATAAATTCAGCGTTCCATTAGATGGCATAAAATAACTGAGCGAAGCGGTATTGTTGGTTTTTGAAATTTCTTTGATGGTATTTAACGGATCTACAATTACGGTAAACAGATTATTGCCATATCCATTTGTAGCTACTTTATGAAGAATAAAAGTAAGTGTATCCAGATTGGTTACCGGAGCAAAGGTAGAATCGTAGGATTGGGTGGAGTTGTCGTTAAATGTTCTGATGACACGCACTTTCATGGGGATAGCATGGGTCGCCCCCAGGTTTTTTATAATAATTTTTAAAGCAAACGAATTACTGATAGCCGTTACCGGTTTCCCATCCAATGAAGCTATGAACAGTGAACTATTATCCACCGAATAGTCGGGCAGGTTTGTGCCAAAGAGCTTTACGGCCGGGTCGCCCGAGAGTACCATCTGCTGCACCTGCCCTATGCTGATCATGGTAACTCCATTTTGTGCCAGAAAGCGTTTTCCTAATTCGCGCTGAATGTCGCCAATTCCTTTTTTTATAAAAGTAGAATCGGCAAAGCCTACCGTATAAAACAAGTTAGAATAAATTTGAAGTTCGTTAGAATATCCAAACGAAGTACTGCCTATAAAATTTCGCGAACCCAACTGCGTAGCCAGCAACCAGTTTTCGCCAAAGGTTACTTCGTTGGCAAAAATGGTTCCGGCATTGCAGCCGTTAATCAGAAATACCGGGTATTTTCCCTGATTGCTGTAACCCAGCGTGGGGTCATCCACATTGCCAATATCTATATCGATCGTACTGGACGAGGAGTGGCCAAAGAAGGTAACCAGATTTACGCCTTGGTTCACGCTGGTAGATACATTGATTTTCTGAACATCGGTAGTCTGCTTTGAAATGGTAGATACCAGCCCACCTAAATAAGGCCCGCGTGCAATGGATGCAAACCCATCCATAACAGCACGAAATGCAGTTAATTCTGATTGCCCCGCATCATAGCCACCTCCACTCAAATGCAAAATATTTTTCATCCATGGCTGAATGGATTTGGATTCATGATCCTTTATTTTATTTAAGTAAGCTGCTACCTGCGTGGCACTAATCGCAGGCAGCCGGCCAGTAGGTACAGCCTCTTCATCGCCTGCCACCCCTAAGTGAGCAGTATAGGCGGCATCGCCTCCGGGGTATCCGGCTGAAGGCACCAGGTCGCGCAATTCAGTAGGCGGCACCGGCAAACGCTGATACGCTGAGTAAGTAATGTCTCGCCCCTTCCCTATTAAAAAAAGATATTTAATATTTCCCTGCCCTACCATAAATTTCATAAAACTATAAATCGCTGCCGGAGATGTTTCTCCATAGTTAAACTGATTATACAATTGATCTATATTTACCACCAGCGTGTCGTAAGCGCCACCGGCTGCTGAAGCACGATAAGCTGCATACGCTTTTACCGGGTTGGCATATGAGAGTCCAGGGCCTTGTAAAATTTTATTTGTGATGATGATATAATTAGCACCGGCCGGGTTAATCAGCCGAAATGAAACCGGAATAACAGGGGGAGTAAAAAATTGATTTGATACCAGTATATTTTTAGTAGCCGATGTGCCCGGCACGATCGCATTAAAAGAAGACACAGGAGGTGAAGAAGGAAGGATCCGCACAATATCCTGCAGGTTGGTAACATCGAACATCCGCAAGCCGGGCGGTACATTTGAAATGGATACATACGATTGCCCACCGGCATTGATGGCCATCTCATAATTTTTAGTGCTTACCCCCGAAAAGTTATACGACTGGGGAAACGTAACCTTAATATATGATACGCTGGCCTGATACCGATTGGTAGAGGCATTTAAAGCAGTTATCTGTACTACCAATTTTCCGTCTGCACCAATATCGCTCCAGTTTAAATCGGCTGTAAGCAGATAGGTTTGAAATCCGGAAAAATTAGGAGACACCAGCGTGCGCAGCCCACCCAAAGTAGCTCCTACACTTATTTGCAAGGCATGCGGCATAAAGTCGCGGCCTACCAACATCATTTCTAATTTGGGATTTCCGCCTGCGGCCACCCCATTAAACAGGGAGTCAATGGTGTAATAAGCAGATTGTGATTGCTGTAATGCAACCCCTGTCCACCCTTCGCCCTGATCAAAATATGTGGACTGGGTTACATCGTTTAAGGTAAGCCCGGCAGAATATTGATCATGGTTGATCAGCCTTCGCTGCGAATACTGGTAAGCCTCGGCCGGCAAACCGCTAACATTAACAAACTGAACCGAGTCCATGCGCAAACCACGAGGCGGAGCCGCTCCGTACGTTAAAAAATAAGCCGTGGTATCAGAATAAAGATTGTAGTATTTGTGCGGCTGTAAAGAAGAAGGGCGGTATAGCAAGCTATCTAATGTACCGTCATTTTTAGTGCCGTAAAATTCAATATAATCAGAACTATTAAACACCCCATCGGCTTGCCCCCGCACATAAATAGATTGCTCTTGCCCGCGATGGTAAACCCGTATAAACCGAGGATCTACTGAGCCC
This sequence comes from Bacteroidota bacterium, assembly GCA_018267135.1. Taxonomy (GTDB): domain Bacteria; phylum Bacteroidota; class Bacteroidia; order Cytophagales; family Cyclobacteriaceae; genus ELB16-189. The sequence goes on along the minus strand of JAFDZA010000015.1, from coordinate 52,045 downwards.
ACCGGAAAGCCGGACGATTGCAAATTGGAATAGGTAAGCCGGTAAATACCATTCTGAGCAACAGGAATTTTGTAATACGGTTGGCTAAAGTTAATCCAGCCATTGCTGTATTGAGCCAACAGAATTCCCGGGAATATAATTGCGGTTAAAAAAAAGAGAAAAGTTACCCCACGCTTCATGCTTGCCTGATAAATACCATGGCCAAAGATAGGGTAACTCCTTTTTCTACGCTAACGGCAGTCGTTCACTTTCTTTTGTGCGAAAACATCCAGGCGAGGAAATCGGGTTCGGCAAAGGCACTGTCCCAACTGTTGTGGTTTACCCCCGGATATTCGGTGTATTTATTTTCTGTTTTTAATAGCTTCAGCTTCGTCTGCATGGCCTGCGACAATTTAGGATCTACAATTTCATCGGCCGAGCCGTGAAAAATCCAGAAGGCTGTTTTAGCTACGCGCTTATCGTAATGTTGGGTATCGCCCCCGCCACAAATAGGCAGGGCAGCTGCATACAGTGTGGGATAGCGGTACACGGCTTCAAAGGTGCCCATGCCTCCCATCGAAAGCCCGCTGATATATACTTTCGTTTTATCTACGGCTTCTTCGGTCAATAGTTTTTTTACCAACTCATTGGCCGATACTAAAGGCCACGGAGGGGCTGTTGTGTAATCAAGTTCAATTTGAAGAGGCTGTTTCGATCGTTCGATTTTGGCCGAAGCCCAATAGCTGTCCTCCGGGCATTGTGGAAACACAACGATGGCCGGAAATGCTTTTCGGTTTTCTTCTTTAGCAAATAATTTAGCTCCGTGTACCAGTTGCTTTTGGTTGTCGTTGCCGCGCTCGCCTGCTCCATGCAAAAATAAAACCAGTGGGTATTTTTTGGATTTATCATACCCTTCCGGATATAGAATGCGGTAGGGCAACGTGTGGCCACCATACTCAAAATATTTTTTCTGAAAAGGTTTTAGTACCGGATCGGGCATCGCCAGCAATCCTTGCACTCCGAGCCATTCGCCAAACCGTTCTATCCACGTATCGGTGGGCAGGTTTTGTTTGCGCATGCCAAACCCATGGTTGCCACGGGCGTACATGTGCAATTCGGCATCATTCTTTTCTTTCAGCCAGGCGTTATACAAATTAACGCTGTGTTGTGCCAGATTCAGTCCGTCATCGGTGGCCGCGGTTATAAACAAAGGGGGGGCATCATCGGCAATAGCGCCAATCATAGCCGAGGGAAAATAGGGGTAAATGGGCGCCACAAAATTGGGTTTGTTTTCAGGAGAATAATTAAACAAAGATGCGGCAGCTACGGTGCCCCCTGCAGAAAATCCCATAATGCCGATGCGGTCGGCTTCGAGGTTATATTCGTCTGCATGTTGGCGCACATAGGCAATGGCCGCCCGGCCATCGGCTATACTTAATGGAATGACCGCATTGATGTCGTTATCCCATTCTTCCTTCCCCATTTTGGCATTCATCTCGCCAATAGGGTCGTTGGTTTGGCTGTGTACCAACCGGTATTTTAATACAAAACAGGTAACTCCTTTTTGCACCAGCCATTTGGCTACATCAAACCCTTCGCTGTTGATCGAGAGCGCATGAAACCCACCGCCCGGGCAAATTACAATTCCGGTTCCATTGGCTTTTCCTGCCTCGGGCTGAAAAACGGTAAGTGTGGGTTGACTTAGGTTGTAAACAATTTTGGTGTTCCACGCATTTTGTTCCAACTCGGCTTCATCCCAAGTCCAGCGTTCAGAGCCGGGTGCCGGGCCCGGGTAAAGGCGAATTATTTTTTGCTGGGCAGAAAGCCCGGCCGCCAAAAAAGACAACAGAAAGGTGTACAGTATCTTTTTCATGAACATGGATTTTAAATAGCTAACTAATTTTTGCGGGCTTATTGTTTACGATTATTTCCAATGGCTCGCCCGACTCCAGCAACACTTCCGTTTGGGCTTGCGATACTTTCACTTTCAGTACTCGGCCTCTGAATTCGATCCGGAATGAATACGATTTCCATTGGCCGGGGATGAACGGATTAAAATGCAATTGACCTTGGCGTACCCGCATCCCACCAAAACCTTTTACTACGCTCATCCACGTGCCCGCCATACTGGTAATGTGGCACCCATCTTCCGTGTCGTTGTTATAATCATCCAAATCGAGACGAGACGTGCGCAGGTACATTTCATAGGCTTTGTCTTCATAGCCGAGTTTTGAGGCGAGAATAACGTGTACGCAGGGCGACAGGGAAGACTCATGTACTGTCATGGGTTCGTAGAAATCGAAATTGCGCTTGATCTGATCTTGTGTAAAATCATCTTCAAACAAATACATACACTGTAATACATCGGCTTGCTTAATAAAACAAGAACGGAGGATTCGATCCCACGACCACTTTTGATTGAGCGGGCGATCCTCGGCAGGCAAATCCTTTGTTGGTATTAATTCTTTATCTAAAAATCCATCTTGCTGCAGAAATACACCCCGTGTTTTATCTTCGGGGTAATACATCTTTTCGGCAATGTCTTTCCATCGGGCTACTTCAGTAGCTTCGTTAAAAGTAATTTTCGAAAAGAGAGAAACCAGTTTGTCGGAGGCATTCTTTTTTACATAGTCTATGGCTTCCATGGTAAACCGCAGCGTCCAGGCGCAGAGGTAATTGGTGTACCAGTTGTTATTAACATTGTTTTCGTATTCATTAGGGCCGGTTACTCCCAAAATAACATACCGGTTTTTATCGCCCGACCAGTTTACCCGCTGCGACCAAAATCGTGAAATGCCAATCAGTACTTCCAGTCCGTAGTCAATCCAATAATTTTTATCGCCCGTATAATCTATATAGTCGCGCATAGCATACGCCATGGCACTGGTGCGATGAATTTCTTCAAAAGTAATCTCCCATTCATTGTGGCACTCTTCTCCGTTCATTGTTACAAACGGATAAAAAGCAGCGCCATTTTTAAAGCCCAGTTTTTTGGCATTCTCAATCGCTTTGGGCAAATGCTTATACCGGTAGATTAATAAGTTACGCGCCACGGCAGGGTTGGTTGTGCCTAAATAAAATGGGAGGCAATAGGCTTCGGTATCCCAATAAGTAGAGCCGCCATATTTTTCTCCGGTAAATCCTTTCGGCCCGATGTTGAGGCGCTCGTCTTCTCCGGTATAGGTTTGCATCAACTGAAAAATATTAAACCGGATACCCTGCTGGGCGGCCACATCTCCTTCTATCGTAATATCGCAGTCTTGCCAGGTACGATTCCACTTGGCTACATGGTCTTGCAGCAGGGTGGCAAATCCTTTTTTGCTCGCTTCATCTACTTTAGCCAAACAATGTTTTACTAATTTTTCTTTTGGATGATTTTCGGACGACAACACGGCTGCGTATTTATAAACCACTAACTCTTTTCCCTGAACTAAGGTGATTTCTACTATGTTATCGGCATATTTTTCTTTGTTGTGGGTAAATACTTTACCGCCCACCCGCTGGCCATCTATCTCTATTTTATATTCCATGCCGGTGCAAACCTGAAATTGTGTCTTTTTGGTTTGGGCATTTACCACCGCCCAGCCCATCTGCGATTCTTCATACACCCGGTCCCAAAATTTTTCATCGTAGTTAGAATCTTTGTTGGCCACGTCTGCATCAATTGATAGTTTGATTTTAACTGTGCCCGAAAAATTGATGGGCGTAAGAGCATAACGAATAGCTCCTACTTCGCCATCGGCCATGCTGCAAAACCGCTGCGCCTGCACTGCTATTTTTTTTCCATCGGGTAAGGTGGCCTCAAACGAACGTGTCAGCAATCCTTGTTTCATGTCGAGCACACGTACAAATTTTTCTACCGATGCGTGAGCCAGATCCAGTTCCTGGCCTTCAAAATTAAAACCGATGCCTATCCACGATGGGGCGTTCAGCACTTTGGCAAAATATTCAGGGTATCCGTTTTTCCACCAGCCCACACGGGTTTTGTCGGGGTAGTAAATTCCGGCCACATACGTTCCCTGGTGGGTATCGCCCGAGTAGGTTTCTTCAAAATTGGCCCGCTGCCCCATTCTTCCGTTGCCTAAACTAAAAATGCTTTCGGAGACCCGGTGGAGGTGTGGATCAAATCCTTCTTCTATTATTTGCCACTCATGGTGCTTCAGGTACTGTTTCATTTTAATAGTAGATGTTTAAAGAACGCTTTTAATTTTTTCGATGGAAAATTCAGGAGCCTGGGTTACCCGGTAATCGGCTGTGCGCAGTTGCTCGGGCAGCCCGATGCCTACACATTTCATTCCGGCTGCGTGAGCGGCCTCTACACCGGCTTCGGCATCTTCATAAACCAGGCAATGCGATGGGTGAACGCCTAATTTTTGAGCGGCCAAAAGAAATATTTCCGGATCGGGTTTGGTGTGGGTAATCATAGTGCCGTCTATCATAACATCAAAAAAATCTTTAATACCAAGTAAGGTTATTACCGTGTCGGCATTTTTACTGCTGGAAGCCAGTGCTATCTTTAATCCGCTTTGGCGGATGGCACCCATTAATTCCTTTATTCCGGGAAATATTTCGGTAGCCTGTATGCGGCTAATGTATTGCACGAACCATTTATTTTTTTTGTCGGCCAGTTTGTTCATTTCATCAAAACTCAACTGAAGGTTTCCCATCTCCAGAATAATTTCCAGCGAGCGCATGCGGCTTACGCCTTTTAGTTGCTCGTTTTCCTTCTCGGTAAACTCAATGCCCAACTCATGGGCCAACCGTTGCCATGCCATAAAATGATAACGGGCTGTATCTACCAACACACCATCTAAATCAAAAATTACGGCTTGAATCATTTTCACAGGAACTGAAATTGTTTTAAAAAAATAGCCCATCAACAAGGGGCTCAGATATATCCTTTTTTAACTATCTCATTAATTTCTTTTTCCGGCTTAAACACATCGAATGTTTTCCCCTGTGTTCGTAAAGCACCCAACGCATTTCCATATTGTGCGGCACGGATGTAATCGGTTGGTTTTTGTAGCAAGCTAAAGCCGAGGCCACCGGCAAACGAATCTCCGCAGCCGGTGGTATCTATTACTTGTTTCACTTTTATAGCCGGCACCATTTCTTCTGTGGTTTTTTTTCGCTGCCTGAAATATACCAGACAGCCCCGCGAGTCTACCGTAATATAGACGGCTTTCACTCCGTGGTTGAGGCAATGGTCGGCAAAAGCACGTAACGAAGCACGATCGGGTTCTTCAGAAATAGAAAAATCAGAAGCCTGATATTCTTTTTTAAACCACGAAGACTGGGCTTCTTCTAAATTCATTTTTAATACATCAATATAGGGCAACCACAAATCGCGGTCAATCCAAAACTTACGTTGTCGCTCGCCCGATACCAGGCAAGCCGTGGTGGGGCCGTGGGCATCAAACACAATAATTCCTTTGCTTTTTTTCTTCAGATATTTCAGCGTATCAAGAGCGATTTCATAATCGCTGATGGGAATGAACACAAATACCTGGCACGACACTAATTTTTTAAAATCATCCGGCACGATCGGATCCATAAATCCGGTTTGTCTTTCCAGTCGGTTGTTTACATCTACAAAACGTAAACTGATAATATCGCCCTGATCGTTTTTTACCGTCAGGTGGTTTAGATTCACCCCTTTGTATCCTTTAAATATTTCTTTTACGGGATCCAGATCAGTTTGGCGCAAATGCGAAACGGGAATGATTTCCATTTTGGCACCTGCCATAACAGATAACGCTATGACCGGGTGGGTAACACATCCCCATTTTTGGATCAACTCACCTTGATAGGTAGTAATATGATCTCGCGGAATGGGACCTGCTATGGCAATTCGTTTCACAGATCAGAGTTGGTTATTCTTTTCTTGTTTTTATCCGTTCCCAAACAAATTTTCCCAGCTCTATCCCCTGCTGTTTGCCTACTTCGCAAGCCGGCATATAATGTATGCCCCCATACACCCGGCTGATGGCCGCTTCTTCTGAAGCTAACCTAAACGATTTAAAACTGCGCGGAGGCATGCCATACTCTACTTCGGTAGAATCGGTAAACGCATAGTTATCGCCCAGCAGCTTGGTAAGTTGTTCTTGGGCAGCGGCCGAAATAATACTATGGCCACTGGTGTATTCGGGGAAAGGCGGAGTTTGCAATAACGGTGTCCACTCCGGATCTATATTGTCATGAATATACGTTTCGGGGCGCACTAATTTGGAGCGGTATTTTTCATCCCAGCAACTGATAAACGCATCGGCCACTGCCAATGAAACGCGCACATAGGCTTCGGCCAATTGCACCATATTATATTTGATGTTGGTGCAGGCTACGCGGGTGATGTTCATCCAATGGCCTCCGGGCGAAATTTTTTTGGTGGCGAACATCACATGCCCTTTTACGTTCATCACGAACGGATTGCAATCCCAGAAGCTGGCAATGGCTCGCTGCTCTTCGGTTAAGTGTACACCCGTTTGATACACATAGTCGGCCATCTTATAAAATTCGCTGTTCTTGTCTTTCGAAAAAGGCGGAGGCGGTACCGGTTTATATTGAGAGGCCGAATCAGTTACGAAGGTTCGAATTTTATTCCAATGTGGTTCTACGGCATCCATGTAGGCCGGGGGGGTGGGCTGCCAGGTAGCCGGGTTTTTTTCGATGGTGTATTTGGGGAAGGTGCGCGATTGCTTATAGTTGTCCTGGTTGGCCCAGGCCAGCACATGTTTAGCCACGCTGTCGCCAAAGGCAACGGAGCGGGTGAAGACTTCATCCGGAATGCCTGTCTTTTTAAATAACTCCATCTGGTGCTGGTAGAACTTGTCGAGTTCTTCTTCCGAAAACACCAATGCCCTGCCTACCTTCAGCATGGCTTCGGTAGCCGCCAGCGGGTAACAGTATTCCTGCGTTGTGTCGGGCTGAGGAAATTTTTTCAGTCCATTCAACTGCCCGGCCAGGCTGTTGAATTTTTTATCTTGATGGATAATTGCTTCATATCCGGCCACTGAAGCATAGGCATATATACGGCTGGCTACAGGCGGAGAAAAAATATCGTGCACGATACGGTCTGTAACTTCCTTCATCGAACGATGAAAAAATTCAGGGTCTTGCACCTGTGCTTTGTACTGACCGGAATCTTTCTTACAAGAAGCCATCAACAGTACGCCAATCAAAAAAATTAATAGTCGGTTCATTTTCATATTACATATTGCTATTTAACTCGGTAATCTGTGCGGGCCGGCCCCATTCCTTTCATCGTTAAACTTTTCCAATTTTTTGGCAGCTTACTTTTTGTTTGAACAATTCCCTGATCGGTAAGTTGTAATCCGCCAAAGCCGAAAATTACGGCTTGTAAAAAACCGCCCGCCCCGGTAGCAAAATAGGGGTTTGTTCCTCCGGGGGTTTCGGCCAACACCCCAAAGGGCGGAACCTGGTTTAGTTTATAACTTTTATTAAACAACTCATAGGCCTTCTCCGGGTTTCCCAGTTTGGAATACAACGTTGATAAAGCCGAGTAACCCATAGCCGGGCCTGCAGGCGACATGCGTCCTTCGTAGTATTTCAAATCTTTTTCTATCTGGTCTTGGTTGGTAGTTACATCTAACGGGTAGGCCAGCAAATTTACATCTGCTTGTTTAATCATGACGCCATCGTAGGTGGCATTTTCTTTCGTGGTGCCATCGGGGAATTTCAGAATCGGGATGTTCTGCGCTACGGTTTCCCAATCAGAATCCGGTGTCATTCCCAGTTCGCGGGCTGCCTGCGATGCATATTTCAGCACCAGTTTTACAATACCATTGGTAAAAGCATTGTTGTCAATATTTTCTTGCCACTCATTGGCGCCAATCACATTATTAATTTCAAATTTTCCGGGGCCGTTCCGCTCCACCCGGCTCGCCCAAAAATCGGCTACCTCTTTCAGCACCGGGTAGCCTCGCTCCTGCAACCAAACTTTATCTTTCGTTACCTGATAATATTTCCAGAATGCCCACCCCACACAGGCGGTAATGTGTTGCTGAAAGGGCCCCGTCAGTGCCCACACGGGGGTATCTTCACTTCCTTCGGCAGAAGATTCCCATGGAAACATGGCTCCTTTGTAGCCATGAGAGAACGCGTTTTTACGGGCTGCCTCTAATCGCTGAAACCGGTACTCTAAAAATGATTTGGCTATTTCGGGGTGCAATACCAACAAGGGTGGGTACATCCACAGTTCAGTATCCCAAAACACATGGCCGTTGTAGCCCAGGCCGGAGAGCCCCATGGGCGATAAACTGAGTGCGGTGCCCGCCCGGGCAAAGGAATACAAATGATACAATGCTAAGCGCACATCGCGTTGAACCTGCTCATCGCCTTCTATTACCAAATCGCTTTTCCATAATTCATTCCACGCCTCCACATGTCGCTGAAGCAGACGTTGTGTTCCTTCTAATTTGGCAAAAATGGTAAGCCGCTCGGCCTCATTCATTGGGTCGTTATACTGAGCTGACGAGGTTGCCGAAGAAACTACGGCAAACCGATAGGTTTCTCCGGCTTTCAATGGCCGGGAAAATTTCATCAGGTGCATATTGTAATCCCAATCTTCGTGAATCAGGCGAGGTTCTTGTCCGTGCGGCTCCTCAAAAATAATACTGTTGCTTACGGCCACCGTCAGTTTCCCCGAAGGGCTTTTAGCTACTGATGTCAGCAGTGGAATGAGCACATGAGGCCGGTCTATTTCACTGTAAAAATTACGAACCTCTGCCAGGTGGTCGGGCGCTTCAATTACGCTCATTGGGGTGATCATTACATTTTTTCTGGCTTTGATCTCGACCAACGTTAAAGCGGTATAGGGAAGATGGCGCAACGCTATGAGCGTATGGGTAACGGTTATTTTATCGGCTACCTCAAACGTAGTGGTTAAGGATGCCTGCTTCATGTCTAACGATTGGGCATAATTAGAAATGGACGAGCGGCTGATGCGTTGCCCATCCACTTCCAGATTCATGTTTACATGATTGAATATTTTCAGAATATTAGATACTCGCCCGCGCTGGTAGTAGTCGTATGCTCCGTTCAGTACTACGTCTTTCACTTTCATGGGCTCGGAAGACGACACCAACCCAATCATTCCGTTGGCTACTGTTACACCATAGTAATTTTTAGTATCTATTTTATTGGCCGAAATATGCCAGGCATCATCCGGTTGGGCATGAATTGTTCCCCCTATAATTAGGATGAATACAAGTACTAATCCGGTGTGTTTTACTGACATAGTATTGACTGTTAAAATTATGTGTTAATGCAGAATATTTCTCCATTCCGCATCAAAAAAAACAAAGTTTTTATTTGTTCCCTCACCTGTTTTTATAAATCGTAAGTCTATAAAAAAACAGCCTACAACGCTCCCGCAAACGCTTGAGGAAGCTATTTATAGGCAAAAAAGTAGGCGTTAGAAAAATGAATGGTTTCGACCATACAAGCTGATACAACCGGAGAAAAATTAACGTTGAGGGAGCTCCTGGTAGAGGCCGGTATTATTTATTATGGTTTTCACTGATTTCCATATTATTTTTCCGTTGTTTCACAATGAGCTAAAAAGATGATGACATTTCGTTTAAAAAAGACAGGGTTATTGGTGGGGCTTGTACTCCTTCTGGTGGTGGTTTTAGCGTGTGCCCTGCCCTTACAGTCGGATGTGCACGAACAAGTAAGGTTTAATTCTAACATCAGTGCACTAAACCGGCAATTGCTGCCCGACAGTGTTTGGTTTAACTGGTGGCCGGGAAAAGTAGAACGATTAGAAAGGGAAATGGTGCTTCATTTCGAAGGATTCCGGTTTTATATAAAAAAAAATTTATTAAATACAGTAGAGCTTCAGGTTTCCGCTGATTCTTTTTCTACCCCGGCAACCCTTACGGTTGTTCAGGATAGTGCCGATCGTGTTATACTAACGTTGCGTTCTACCATTCAATTAGATCATAATCCGATTCAACGAGTTAAAATGCTATGGGTATCGTCCACTTTAAAAAAAGCTTTTCAGACAATCCTCCGCAGTCAGTCAACCTATTTTTCATCTATCCAAAATCTGTACGGCATTGCCATCGAGGAAACCACCGTTCAGTTTCAATACTATGCCACCTTTACCCAAAATTTTAGGCACGCTCCCACTGCGGCCGAACAATATGCTATGATTGACAGGGTAAAAAAATACATTCGAGAAAATAAAGCCAATGAAAAGGGATACCCTATGCTGAATGTTACCCCTCTTTCAGCCCAAGAATACTATGTGCAAGTTGCCCTTCCTACCGATGTGCAACTTCCCGAAGAAGATGGAGTAAAATCGAAATGGATGCTAAAAGGCGGGCATATTCTCAGGGCGAAAGTGAAAGGCGGACCTACCTCAATAGCTCAGGCCAAACAACAAATGCAAAACTATATCTTCGATCATCATAAAGTAACGGTTGCCATTCCATTTGAAACGCTGATGACGAACCGACTCGAACAGACCGACTCCAACCAGTGGATCACGGAAATTTATTTTCCGATTTTATAATTTTTTTTAATGTATCTGCCTGATTACCCGAAGGCTGTCGTTGTTCATGGCTAATACATAACTGCGTTTCCCTAGGATGGTTATGGGGGTTATGTGCCTTACCTGCCCTTTCAGAATCAGGCCGTTCAGCAATTCGGTATCTAATTCGCCTTTGGCATTCAGCCTAAGCAATGAACCAAAGTCGGCATCATGGCGGCCTATTTGAATGTTGTTTTGATAGAAGTTTCCAAAAAGCATAACACCTGCTTCATCCGAGCTGAGCGAAACAGGCACGCCTGTTTTCAGGCTGCTGAATTGATTTTGTGCAGGCAGTTCCTTCAAGGTAAATTTTCCTTTTCCGTCATTCAATAAAATGGCATTCGCAAAAAAACCGGCCGAAAGTTGTTTTGCCTGATCCAGTTTATCAATCGGAAAAATTTCCCGCAACGGAGCCTTGGCATAATCTTCCGCGTACAAAAATTTTTTCTTCAGCGTGGGTATTAGTTTTTGTAAATCGCCTTTGCCCATAAATGGAATCTCTTCGCCTTGTACATAGTACGTAACAATTTGCTCTTTCTTGCCATTACCATCAAAGTCGTTGTAATACAGTCGCACGGGCTGCTTTTCGGTTGCCTGTAGTTTGCTGTTAAGCCCCTGGTTGCCGGCTATAATGTCTAGGTCGCCATCTTTATCAATATCTACGGGCAACACAAAATTCCACCATCCTTTCCGCTCGGTTAATTTTGTTTGAATAAACTTCCCGTTATGGTATGAGTAGAGATTTATTCCGCCCCAATCTTCACACGTAATCAGTTCCTTCAATCCATCTTGATCCAGGTCGCACCAGGCAGCGCCTGTTATCATGCCCGCTTGGGCCAAGTCGGGTGCCACCGACTTTGTAACATCAGTAAATTTTCCCGAACCATCGTTTTGAAGTAAGAATGATGACGGAGATGCCCCGTATTCCCACGGCACCGACCTGCCGGCTAAAAAAAGATCGAGGTCTCCGTCTCCGTCAAAATCATACGGGCAAACGGCTGAGGCATTTACAAAAATAGCATCAAAGGCATCGGTCTTTTTTTTCAATGCGCCTTTGCCATCATTCAGATAAATGACCGGAGACAAGTGATTGTTTTTTCCAAAAAATTCATTGCCGCCATTGGCTACCACTAAATCTAAGTGGCCATCGTTATTAACATCGGCCCAGCAGGCATCTACCTCTTCGTTCATCAAGTCGTTTTCAAATTCGGGTTGAGGCAACAGTTTAAATTCGCCCGATGTTTGCTGCAGCAGAATAACCGGCACGCTTGTTTTAGACGATCCTAAAAAAATATCTTCGCGGCCATCGTGGTTAATATCGGCCACGGCCAGAGCCGGGCCTTCGGTAGAAATCATTTTGGGAATGAGCGGTTCGCGGGTAAACTCGGGAAAAAAATTTTCTTCGTGCTTAACCTGAATATTCAACTGGCGGGTAATGTCGGCAAATTGATGAGGCGATCTATTTCTTTTTCCGTTTACTAAGTTGTAATTGAAATTCGGACTGGCCGTTTTACGGATCGTAATAACCGTATCGGAAACAATTGGATTAATTTTTTGAAACGTATTATCGGGCCATACCAGGGTAATAGAATCTACCTTGCCTTGGCCTAAGCCGAAGTGCATCGGTATTTGCATACTAGATTGAAACCCCCGCACGGGGTAATTCTCTACCACTTGTGTTTCGTTTCCGCTGAACACAAAAATTTTGGCTCCGAGCGCCCACACATTACCCCGTTCACCGATTAGCCGGATATCTAAGTAATGTGATTTCGTTTTTTTTGAGTTGGTGCCATTCTCATATAGCATGGCATGATCATCTACATTGTTTACTACCACATCTAAATCGCCATCATTATCCAGGTCGGCATAAATAGCTCCGTTAGAAAAGGAAGGTACATTATTTTGAATGCGATCTGAAATATCGGCAAAGCGATAATTGTGGGTATTCAGAAAAAAACGGTTGGCCAATTTAATCTCCGGAAATTTATTGATCAGCGCCATATCTTTTTGCTCGATTTTATTGGCTCGTAATTTTTCTTGTATGGCACGGTTAGAAATATAATTGACATAATCTATGTCGTTCATCCGCTTGGGTATTCCGTTCGAAACAAAAAGATCTTTCCATCCATCGTTATCAAAGTCGATCCATAGGGTGCTCCAACTCCAGTCAGTAGCATAAATTCCGGCATAGGTACCCATCTCGCTAAACACTCCGTGGCCGCGGTTTAGTTGTAAGTTGTTGCGTGTATATTGATACGAGTAACCGGTTTTAATTTTATAGTAATAAATATCATAATCATCTTCGGCCAACGACCTGCGGATCATGTACGGATCAGACGGGAGCATATCCATCGTTACTACATCGGTAAGTCCGTCATTATTAAAATCACCGGCATCTACGCCCATTGAATACATACTGGTGTGCATAAACGCTTCGGAAGATTCATCGGCAAACGTTCCGTTTTTTTGGTTGATGTACAGGTAATCGTTTTCATGAAAATCGTTGGCCACATATATATCGGGCCAGCCATCGAGGTTGATATCGGTAACCACCACGCCTAGCCCAAAGCTGATGGCTGAACTATTGATTTTAGAATCTTTTGTAACATCGGTAAAGTGAGTGCCCTCATTGCGATACATCCGGTCGCCTGCTTTTTCGGCATACGTACCGGCAAATTTATGACGTGGAGCAAACGTTCCGTTTTGGTCTATGGCATGGTTAAGCAAAAACAGATCGAGATCGCCATCCAGATCGTAATCAAAAAAAGCAGCTTGTGTGCAGTATCCGGAATAATTTAATCCATATTGGCTGGCCTGGTTTTCAAAAAACGGAATTCCATTTTTATTTCCCCGGTTTATCCACAGTTCATTTTCGCCAGCCAAGGTTTCTATTCCACTTACCCGGCACACATAAATATCCAATAACCCATCCGCATTAATATCTACCACCGACACGCCCGAATACCAGCCGCCATCGTTTACAAAACCAGCCTGGGCTGTTACATCTTTAAACCGCAGATCTCCCTCATTGAGGTATAATTTATTTTCTCCCTGATTAGCCGAAAAGAAAAGATCTATGAGGCCATCGTTATTAAAATCGCCTGCGCCTATGCCGGCTCCATTATAAAAATACATGTACTTAAACATGTTAAATTCAGGCGTGGGCTTTAGCCGGTTTTCAAATGTAAGGCCGGTGCGGTCGGATGACAGCGTTTTGAAAAGTATATCCTCTTCTTTCTTTTCGCAAGAAAAAAGAAAAACCGTTAGCAAAATGCCCGGCCATACAATATGTAGAAGGGTTGGTTTTATCATTGATCAGTTGCCCTGCGGCCGGTAATTATTTTGAAACAGCACAGGAAAATCATTATTGCGGAGAAACAATAACCGGTAATTATTTTTTTGTTGGATGTATTTTAGATCGCGCACCGGGCCCGAAACCTGAATGCCCGCTTGCCGGGTGGTGAGCGCTTTAAAAGATCGGCTGCCTTCATTTATCAATACACTTCCAAAATTAGAATCGAGTCTTCCAAACTGAGGGGTAAAATCAACAATATTTCCGCCTGTAATAATATCGGGTTTGCCATCGTGTGTAATATCTGCCACTTGTATGGCATTAACGGATGAAAACTGAACCTGCGGGGGCAATTTTTGAATTGTGAATTTTCCATTTCCCTCATTCCAGGCTATGACGGAAGGGCAAAAATTAAAATATTTTTTTACGGCTTCGCGTGTTAGCTTTTCTCCAAAAAGTTCTTCAGCCGATTTCGTGGCATACGAAGTGTATTTCAGGTTTTCTTTTTTTAAGTAAGCAAATTGTTCTTCCATCGTACGCTTCATAAAAACAGGTACATCTTTGCCGTCCACCGTTCGGGTCATAAACTGTTGAATGCTGCCGTCCACACCAAAAAAATTAATCCAAAGTTTTACCGGTTTCAGGCTGTCGGGTTTCAGGTAAAAATTCTCGCCTAGGTTTCCCAAAATTAAATCTGTACGGCCATCGCCATCCAGGTCGGAGGCAGCTACACTTTGGTACCAGCCCCACCGATTGCTGAGAGACGATTTTATTTCGGTAATACCAGCAGTTGTTACTTGCAGTATGGTGGGGGGCATCCACTCCCCTACTACAATTAGTTCTTTAGCTTTGTCTCCGGTTACATCGGCCCAAACAGACCCGGTTAACATTCCTAACTTAGTCTTCTCTTTTGGTTGTTTCCATTCGCTAAAACGGCCGTGGCCATTGTTTATAAAAAAGTAGCTGTCGGGCACTACGCCATATAAATACGAAGTATTGCGGCCGCCTACAAATAAATCCAGGTCGCCATCAGCATCAAAATCAAAAGCCTGAACCGTGCCTACGTTAGAATTGTTTTCAGGAAAAGCACCGGTTTCTAAACTAAAATTTCCGTGGCCATCATTTTTAAAAAGCTGGTGTGCCAGCTTAGGCGAACGAGGAGGCTGGTTATTGCCCCCTGCTCCTACATACAAATCTAAATCGCCATCGCCATCGCTGTCAAAAAACAAACTCACTACCTGCTCCTGGGTGTTATCTTTAAACGCCCTTTGATTGGTGGGTAAAAATTCGCCCGATCGGGTTTGGAGATATAACGTGCCCGCCTGCCCCAATGCTCCGCCAATAAAAATATCTTCCAGATCATCGCCATTTACATCGCCCACGGCTGCTCGCGGGCCTTCTTTAGAAAGCATGCGCGGAATATTCCGCTCTGTATAAAAATCGACATACTCATCTTCTTCATGCTTTTTAAAGTTCGAGCGAACTATCGAAAAAAGAGGCGACTCTTCGGGTTTTGCTGTATTAGGGTTAAGCGCCTCGCCCTGATGGCCGGGCTGGGTTAGTTCATGCACTTTGTTAATAGCCGGAGAAATTAATTTAGTAACAGCCCGGTCGGGCCAGGTAATGTTCACGGAATCAATCGCGGTTCGGTTGCCTATACCAATCAGGATTTTGTAATCCATAGACGACTGAAACCCGCGGCTGGGAATCATTTCGCGGGTAGCAATTTGTCCATCAAAATAAACCGCTACTTTACTGCCCAAAGCGAAAGTATTTTTTTCTTTTCCTTTCAACGAAAATCCTATGTAGGAATGAGTGGTTAATTCGCGGCTATTGTTTTGATAGACGAACGCATTTTGGTTGATGTTGTTTACCACCAGATCCAGATCGCCATCATTATCCAGATCGCCATAACTCGCACCATTTGAAAAAGAAGTTTGGGTAAGGCCCCACGCATCGCCCACTTCTGAAAAAGTTAAGTTGCCATTATTTTTAAATACTTTTTTCTTCAACGGGGTGGACGACATTTTCGTAATGATATCATTTACTTCTTCTTTGCGGCCGGCTACCGCCAGTTGCTGAATAATGGTGCTGGAAAAAAAATTGATAAAATCTTGATCCGTTAAATCGTAGCGAATTCCATTGCAGATGTAGAGGTCGTTATGGCCATCGCTGTCGGCATCGAAGAACAGTGCACCCCAACTCCAGTCAGACGCAAAAACATTGCTGTAATTGGCGATCTCCATAAACTTTCCGTTCTGGTTGTTTAACTGCAACGTATTTTGCATAAACTGATGATAGAACCCCGATGTTTCTTTAAGGTGATAGGTATCGTAGTTATCGAACGTGGCGGTTGTTTTTAAGCGGTAATCATTATCGGGCAGCATATCGGTGGTAAACAAATCAGGGTAGCCATCGTTGTTAATATCCTGAATGTCGGCACCCATCGAGGCTAAGCTAATGTGCTGTACCCACGTTTCCAGCTCGTCTTTAAAAGTTCCGTTCTGTTGGTTGATGTAGAGGTAATCTCGCTCAAAAAAATCGTTCGATACAAAAATATCCGGATAGCCGTCCTGATTAACATCGCCCACAATAACGCCCAACCCCAGGCTGATTAAACTTCCGTGGATGCCGGCTTCTTGGGTTACTTCTTTAAACCGGCCGTTATCATTTCGGTATAAATGATCGCCTCCGCCTTTTAATATGGAAGGAACTTTCCACTGCTTGGCCGGTATATCGCGCTTGTTGGCATAGTTTAATGAGTTCACCGGAATGGGCGAATTATCTACCAGAAAGCAATCTAAATCGCCATCGAGGTCGTAATCAAAAAACGAAGCTTGTGTGGTATAGCCGTTTTCGTCCAGTCCGTATTGCCGGGCTTCTTCTGTAAAAGTTAAATCATGATGATTGATGAAGAGTTGGTTTTTTCGGAGCGTACTGTCTGCCATATTGCCGGCATTGCAAACGTATATATCTAACCAGCCATCGTTATTAATATCGACAAATGTTACTCCGGTGCTCCACTGTTTTTTTTCGCCAAAGCCGGCCGAAGCGGAAATGTCTTTAAATTTCATTTCCCCCAGATTGAGGTACAACCGGTTAGACACCTGATTGCCGGTAAAGAATACATCGGCTAGCCCATCGTTGTTTAGATCGCCTATGGCTACTCCGCCACCGTTATAAAAATTGCGGTACCGAAACACGTTGGCTTCGTTGCTTTCGTGCAGGGTGTTGGCAAACTCAATCCCTGTATGATTGAGCAGTGTAAACAGTGATTTTTTATTGTCTTGTTGGCAAGAGAAAAACAAAAAAAATGCAAGAGAGAAAAAAATGTATTTCATCAAAAAAAAGAAAAAAGAAAAGGCCATCAAATGTAATGGCCTTTTCGGTTAAAATCTATCCGGATTTAATAGCCGGGGTTCTGTTTTAAATTAGGGTTTGACGATAGTGCTACGTACGGAATAGGGAACAAGCAACGAGTAGGGTCTGATGCCACACTGCGTTGTGTTACCGGTTGGTTAAATATTCCGAAACGAACTAAATCATTTCTTCGTACGGTTTCCAGATACAACTCTCTTCCGCGTTCGTCCAGCACATCTTGCAGGGCGGCATTGCTAACGGTAGCCAAAGCATTATTTTTATAATTGCTTCGGTTAGCACGAATCGCATTAACGATGGTTGTGGCTGTTTCGCTGCCGGTATTGGAAATAGTACTTCCTCTCAAAATCGCTTCGGCTTTCATCAATTTGGCATCGGCATACCGGTAAAAAACATAATCGTTGGTGCTGGAGCTGCCATCGCCTGAGCCTGTTAAAGAATTAGGATCTAACGGGTATTTATTTGAGCGATATCCTTTGGCCTCGGTAGAGAAGAAAAGGCTGGCCGATTTAGTAAATACCAGCGGGCTTCCGCTTCGGTCTGTTAAAGCAGCTTTGGGTGCGCCTACATAGTGTTTACCGGTGGAAGGATCTGTCGGGCCGTATTGCAACCCGGTTAAGAAGCCCACATTCCGGAATAAATAACGGGTGTGGTTTTTAAGTGTATCGAAAGCGCGCGAGTCGTTCAGCGTATCAAATTTATTGTAGAAGTCTGACAGGATAACAAATCCGTTCCACCCGCTGGGCACCATGTTATAGTGGTTGCCCATGTAGGTAGGCCAGCGCATATTGCCCCCGTCCTGCACGCGTCTTACAAAAATATTTTCGGTGGAGTTGGTTCCGTTCTGCCACGAGAAATTATCCCAGTAGTGGCTGGCAATGGAAAACATACCGTTGGCTGTAATCTGATCTACATAGTAAACCACCGAGTCCATATCGGTTTTGGCAAAATTAAAAGGCCCGGCCGGTTTAGTGGGGTCGCCCTGAAACACGGCCCGGTTTAAATACAATTTAGCCAGCAGAAAATAGGCCGCTTCTTTGGTGGCCAACCCGCGGTTGGTTCCGTTATAGGCGGGCAGGTTGGCAATAGCTCCTCTCAGTTCGCCCACGGTAGCACTCCACCCTTGCGAGCGGGTATATACTTGTGGCAAATCTAATGATGCAGCCGTAGCCGGGCGGTGTTGCACTACACCAAACAAATCCATGGACATGTATCTCCAGAAAGACCGCAAAAATTTGGCAGCCGCAATATCTGAAGCAGCAGCCGTTGTGCTTTCGGCCAACAGGGTAGTCTGAAACAAGCCGGCTTGCAGATTGTTCCAGGCTGTTACGATTTGATTATGGGTTCCATCCCAGGTATGGAGGTGCAACTTGCGCCAGGTTCCAAAATCATCCCAGTCCGTTCCGCGGGTGGGGCCCATCATTTCATCCGTTGTATGCTCGCCTAAGGCAAACCAGTCTCCCTGATCGGTGGTGAGGCCGCTCAACTGGTTATATATCTGTGATATACTTTGAGGCTGGGGAGCCCCCGAAGCCGATACAGGCAATATTACGTTGGGGTCTTTAATCTTAACATCCAGATTACAAGATACCAGCGCAACCACCATCAGCACCACCATTCCTTTCTTCCAAACTAAGCTATATGTTGTTTTCATAGTATTTCTATTCATTTTTTTAGAAGCCAATGTTCAAACCAAGCGTATACGTCCGTGGTTTCGGGTAGCCCGCATAATCAAAGCCACGAGAAGGCACCCCGTTCATGTTTTTATCCACGTTCACTTCCGGGTCTAACCCGGTGTATTTGGTCCACAAATACAAGTTCTGACCAGACAAACTCAACGACAAAGATTTGATGTACTTGCCATCTACTTTGAAATTATGACTGAGCGTAACGTTTGATAACCGGATGAAATCGCCTTTTTCCAGGAACCGGGTAGAAACCGCTCCGGGGTTAATGCCGTTCTCGTTCGAGTTATATACGGAGTACGATACGTTGTGGGCGGTCTTTAAACTTCCTGCCAGAAAATAGGCATTGGCTGTATTGTTATAGGTATAGAAACCGGTTGATGAATTAACGAACACGGATAAACTCCAATTTCCATAGCTAAAATTGTTAGTTAAACCGGCACCAAATTTAGGCAACGCACTTCCCACAATTTTATTGGCGGCACCATCTGCATATTGCGCATAGCCATTGGCATCAAGCCCTTGGTAAACCGGCATATTCCAGCTAAATAACGATTGCCCGTTCTGTATTACCTGAGCATAAGCGCCCGACAGACCTTGGCCGCTTACAGCCCCGGTCTGCAACGGAGGCTGGTTAAATTGCTTTAACGTGTTGTGGTAGAAGGTCATATTGTAAGCAATATTCCAGTTGAACTTACTGCGCTGAATCACTTCATATTTCATGTTAAACTCCAACCCGGAGTTAATTACCACACCCGATAAGTTTTGCCACTCGTTAGGTCCGCCTCCAAAACCACCCGGAGTAGGGCCATAGAAAATCATGTCTTTGCGTTGAGTGTTAAAGTAATCAATCGTACCCGACAAGCGTCCGCTCTTAATGGCCCAGTCTAACCCTACACCTAAGGTAGTGGCCGACTCCCACTTCAGGTTATTGTTAGCCTGATTAACAAAGATTTGTTGAGGTGTAATCTTTCCGTAAGGAGTGTAATTCTGGTAAAGATTTACAGCCGCATAGGGAGGCAATCCATCCTGGCTACCCATTTTACCATAGTTGGCACGCAAACTAAAATCAGAGAACAAACCGGTTAGCGCAGATCCAAAATCTTCTTTCAAAAATTTCCACTTCACCGCACCGGCCGGGAAAATACCATATTTATTATTGCTTCCGAATTTAGATGACCCATCGGCCCGAACCGTACCGGTAAAGTAGTATTTCTCGCTGATGTTATAATTTACACGGGCAAAATAAGAAGCCAACGTGTATTTGGTATATGACGGAATGTAGGCATCTCCTTTGTAGCGGAAGGCGTTAATATCTTTAATGAACGGATCGCTGGCATACGTAATGGGGCGCATGGTATGGGTGAGCGGGTCTGTCATTTGCTGCCCCCAGGCTACATCGGCATGGTTATACGTTTCAAAAGATTGATAGGCAAACCCGCCTACGGCATCAATGGTATTTTCACCAAACTTTTTAGTATAGTTTAGTGTCCACTCCGTCAGCAACGAATTGTTGGTAAGGTATTGGTAAACAGCGCGGCCATTTCCCTGAATGGTGTTGGGATAATTTACGCCCGCTACTGAAGTAAATCCGCCAAAGGCATTGCTGCTCAGCCGCGGGTCGGCAAACGATTTGCGCTCGGTATTAACAAAGTTATAACCAAACGTGCCTTTCGCGGTTAAGCCTTTTACTATTTCGTAGCTCAACTGAACGCTGGAAACCAACCGCTTGGTTACATCATTATCTGTAAAGTAAGAGAGCATTTCTACCGGGTTCCGGTTTCCATCGCCCGGGTCGAAGAACGTACCATCAGGGTTATGGATGGGGGCAGTCGGGTTAAAAATAATGGCCGCTCCTATTAAACTGCCTTGGTAACCGGCATTGTTTGAATTGGGCACATACGAGTTTTTAATGTTGGCATAGGTACCGCTCACATCCAGTTTGAGGCGGTCATCCAAAAACTTTTGTGCAAAATTTATTCTTCCGGTCAGCCTTTCCATGTTGCTGTTTTTTACAATCCCCTCCTGGTTATCGTAAGCACCACTTAACCGGAGCATGGTTCCTTTGTTAGACATGGCCCATCCCAAGTTATAGCCTTTAGAAACGGCTCCGCCTGTTCTATAAATTTGTTTTTGCCAATCGGTAGAACTTCCTCTGTACAAGGGTGCCCGCATTACCTGAGCGGCTGCCGAGTCGGCATTTACCCCTACCGATACCAACTCTTTGGCAACACCTTTGGAGAAATCTTGCGCATTGAGAAGGTTATATGTTTTTAACGGATTTGAGAGACCAACATAGGTACTAAAAGAAAACGACCCTTTCTTACCGGCTCCTTTTCCGCTTTTCGTAGTTACGATAATAACGCCATTGGCCGCACGCGAACCATAAATAGCAGCCGAAGACGCATCTTTCAATACCGTAATACTCTCTATATCGTTCGGGTTTAGAAACAATAACGGGTTTTTAGGGGTGGTAGAACCTTCTACTCCGCTTTGGCTGGATAGCATGGCGTTGCTGTTATCTAACGGAACACCATCTATAATATACAATGGATCCTGATTTCCTCTAACGGAAGAGGAACCCCTAATGGTAATAGTAGAAGCTGCTCCGGGCTCCCCGCTGGAAGGAAGAACGTTAATACCCGGTGTTCTTCCCTGAAATAGTTGATCGGGTGTTTGAATAACCCCTTTATTAAAATTCTCATTGTCAACCACAGCTACCGAACCGGTCAGGTCTTTACTCTTAGTCGTGCCATATCCTACCACAACTACTTCAGACAATGCCTGAATATCGGGATTAAGCACAATATTTAAGGTAGTTTGGCTTCCCACGGCTACTTCGGCTGTAGTGTACCCAACAAACGATACCACCAGAGTAGCATTGGCTCCTACCGAAATAGTAAACTTGCCATCGGCATCGGTTACCGCACCATTGCCGGTGCCTTTTTCGAGAATATTCGCTCCGGGTACGACACTGCCATCGTCCGCTGAGGTTACTTTACCTGTTACGGTTTGCTGGGCAAAGGCCGTAGTAGCCATGAGCAACAACAAAACCGAAAGGTACCTGCACGCATTCAGATACAATTTGATCATAGAATTGAATTTAGGGTTTTTGATTATAAGTACTAAAAATTAGGGTTTACTTAAGCAGAGCAGTAAAAAAAGAATCTACTACTCCACTACAACTAAAGGTAAGGTTGTAATGTGTATTTTCTTTAAAAATTTACATATTTTTTTACGCAAACGATTCCAAAAAAGCAAAGCAACCGATTGCAGGTGCCTATATTTAAACATACAGTCTTCGCCTTCTAATTTTTTTAGTACCAAACTCAATTCATTCATACTGATGGCGGCCCGATCAAAAGAAGCCGTGTCAACTTCGAAATTTGTATTTTGCAAAAAATCTGAACGATGCCTGAATCTTTAAGTCCTGAAACCATCATTCGTCTGGGCGGGGTTGCCCTCCTGCTCATTATTGTATTTGTCGAAACAGGCCTCTTTTTTGGCTTCTTCCTTCCGGGCGATTCCCTCTTGTTTACAGCCGGTCTGTTTTGCCAAACCGATTTCATAAAACTACCTGTAGCCGAGCTGATGATTTTACTTATTATAGCCGCTACGCTGGGTACCACTACCGGTTATTTTTTCGGCCGGTGGTTTGGAAATTATTTCAGCCACCGGAAAGAAAATTTTTTTTATCGAAAAAAATATGTGGACCTCACCCAAGAATATTTTCAAAAACATGGCATGATGGCTTTTGTATTTGGGCGCTTTATACCCATTGTAAGAACCTTCCTGCCTATTCTGGCCGGAATTGCCCAAATAGATGTTCGTAAGTTTTGGCTTTACAACTTACTGGGGGCTACCTTATGGGTGCTTTCTGTAGTGATGGCGGGTTATTGGCTTGGCAGGCTTTTCCCTAATTTAACCGAATACATTGGCCTGATAGCCCTTATCATGATCGTAATCTCCACGCTACCGGTCATTTTTTCCATCTTCAACAGAAAGCGCGCTTCCTAACTCAGTACCCTTTCAATAAAAAAATTAAACACGGTTGTGACTTTCTTCTGAAGCATGAATTAAGAGGACAAGTAAAGGGTATTACGGGGGCGCTTACAAGCCATTTGTAAAAAAATACAATTTTTTAATTGTAGGCAGTTGTGGATTTCAGTTCAGGCTTGCATATTTAGCCCCTTAAATAGTGTATGTAGTAAGAAAAATTTAATTTTAAACCCTTAACCTTTACTTAAAACTTATGAAAACTCAGTCAAAGTCGTCATCTTCATCGCTGGGCGGAAGCTTAAAATCTACTTTCACCATTGTGGTGATCTTGGTGGAAATCATCCTTGCCTTTTTAGTTTATTATTTAGTGTTGGGAGACGGATCCCACTTTCAAGGCGGTGATAACCACAACCACCCCGTACCGGGCGATTACCTCGGTATTATTTATAAAGGAGGGATATTGGTACCCGTTCTAATTGCCCTTCTGGCTATGGTTATAACCTTTGGCATTGAGCGTTTCATTACCATCGGCTTGGCTTCCGGGAAAGGCAATACCCAGGGATTCATCCGCAAAATTAAAAGTTTGGTAGAAGCCAATAACGTAGAACAGGCCATTTCAGAATGCGACAAACAAAAAGGCTCGGTAGCCAACGTAGTAAAGGCAGGTCTTCACAAATACAATGAACTGACCAAAAACACCTCTATTGAAGTAGATAAACGCATTCAGTTAATTCAAAAAGACATTGAAGAAACTACCCAATTAGAAATGCCCATGCTTCAAAAAAACCTGGTGATCATTGCTACCATTGCTTCCATCGCTACCCTGATGGGTCTGCTAGGAACGGTATTGGGTATGATTAAATCATTTGCCGCGTTGGCCACGGCCGGTGCCCCCGACTCAGTTGCGTTGGCAAACGGTATTTCTGAGGCGTTGATCAACACCGCGTTGGGTATTGGTACATCTGCTTTAGCCATTATATTGTATAACACCTTTACCAGCAAAATTGATGCTCTGACTTACGGCATTGATGAAGCCGGTTTCAGCATTGTTCAGAATTTTACTGCTCAGGCAAAAGTTTAATCTGCATAGCTTATTAAATATATTTTGATATGTCGAAAGTAAAGATGCACCGAAGTTCACCCTCCATCGATATGACCCCGATGGTGGACTTGGCATTCTTGCTCGTTACCTTTTTTATGCTTACGGCAACGGCAAGGCCAGACGAACCGGTAGAAGTATCCACCCCCAGTTCGGTATCGGAAATGCCCATCCCCGAACGGGATGTCATTACCATTACCATTTCGAAAGACAACCGGGTGTTTTTTAACGTAGATGGACAGCCCACCCGCGAAAGACTCTTGTCTGAAATGGGGAAGCTCTACAATGTTTCGTTTACCCAGGAGCAAACCGATGTGTTTAAAGTTCTGACCACCTTCGGCATGCCGATACAGACCTTAAACCAATTTTTGGATTTGAGCCGGGACGACCGAAAAGAGGTAAAGCAACCCGGTATTCCGGTAGATTCGCTGAACAACCAACTGAAAGACTGGGTGCTGCAAACACGTTTGGCCAACCCCAAAGTGCGTATCGCCATCAAAGGCGATGGCGATGCAGGCTACCCGGTGCTGAAAAAGGTAATCAATACGCTAGTGGACCGCAAGGTAAACCGCTTTAACCTGATTACCGGCACCGAAGAGGCACCTGCCGAATTGAAGGCCATTCAGACAACTGCGAAAAAACCTTCTTAATGTTTAACGTGTAAATAAAAACAGTATGGCAGAAATACAAGGCGGTGGCGGTGAAGGCGGTAAGAAGGGCGGCAAAGTAAGAAGTAAAAAAACATCTACCCGGATTGATATGACCCCGATGGTGGATTTAGCTTTCTTGCTGTTAACTTTCTTCGTACTTACCTCTACCCTCTCCAAGCCCAAAACGATGGAAATTACCCTTCCCGAAAAACCGAAGGAGGGCGATAAACCACCGGAAGTAAATGAAAAGAAAGTGCTTACCGTGGTGCTGGGCGCCAATGACAAAGTGTATTGGTATGTAGGCATTACCGAACCGGAAGCCAAACGCGAAGACTTCTCTAAAAACGGAATACGAAAAGTATTGCTGGAAAAGAAAAGCCAGATCCGAGATATGATCGTGCTGATCAAAGCCATGGACGAATCGAAATACCGAAACATGGTGGATATTCTCGATGAAATGACGATTTGCAATATCCAGCGATATGCGATTGTCGATATTACATCGGCCGATAAGGAAATTGTAAAACAAGTAAAACTATGAGCAAGCAAAACGTAAATCCCGAAAGCTGGGACGACATGGTTTTTGAAAATAGGAACAAAACCTATGGAGCTTATTTCATTCGCCAGGTATATTCCAAAAATGTACTGGTGGCTTGTTTGTTGGCCTTTTGCACCATCACCATTGGGTTGGCTTATCCTAAAATAGCCGAACTTTTTAAGGGCGATGATGAAGCGGTAAAAAAACCCAAACTGAGCAAGGTTGTTTCGCTGGAGCAACCCCCGCCTATCAATCCCGATCAGCCACCGCCCCCCAGCATTCCTCCGCCCCCGGTAAAAACCATCATCAAGTTTTTGCCTCCGAAGGTAACGGATAAGGAAGTGGTGGAAGAAGAAAAAATGCCCACCATTGAAGAGATCAAGAAAAATGAAACCGGCTCTGAAAATGTGGAAGGCGATGCCGAGGTAAAATTTGAAGAGCCCGTGCAGGAGGTAGTGAAAAACGAAGACGATGCTAACAAAGTATTTTTGGCCGTAGAACAGTCGGCCGAGCCCATCGGTGGGATGGCTGCGTTTTATGCCTGGGTAAGTAAAAATTTGCGCTATCCGGCCTCCGCCAGACGGATGGGGTTGGAAGGAAAAGTGTTTTTAAAGTTTGTAATCGAGCCAACGGGCGTTATTTCGAATGTTGAAGTATTAAGGGGCTTCAACACCGAGTGCGACCGCGAAGCCGTACGCGTACTTTCCATGGCTCCCAAATGGAAGCCCGGAAAACAAAGCGGCCGTGCCGTAAGGCAGGCTTACAACTTACCGATAACATTTAAAATTGCTGATCAATAAAAAAATAAAAGCCCCTTTAAAGGGGCTTTTTTAATGACATGGATTCATTTGTAAAATATTTTGCCGTCTTTATGTGCCTGATCTATATTTTAGTGGGGGCAGGCCTCATCTGGGGGAATGGTGCGTTTGAAGTTACTTCTGTTTATTCGGTGCCGATCGGCTTAACGTTAATTATTTATGGCCTGTTCAGGGCTTATCGTATTTATCAAAAATATTTCAGTTAATATGAGAAAGATATTGTGGGTATTATCATGGGGTTTGCTGCTGCTCTCCTGCTCTGAGCGCGACAAAAAAGGGAATCTGTTAGACACCCCCACGTCTGGCACCATTAAAATTGCCGTGGACGAATCTCTTAAGCCGTTAGTTCAGGCAGAAATAGAAGGCTTTGAGGGGATTTATCCGTTGGCTCATTTTAATGCAGTTTACACATCCGAGCAACAAGCCATCAGCGATTTATTAAAAGATAGTGTGCGCCTGGCTATCGTTACCCGTAAACTCTACCCGGCCGAAAAACAACAAATAGAAGCCCTGAAGATATTCCCCACCCAGATAGCTTTTGCCAAAGAAGGAATTGCCCTGATCACCCATAAAGAAAACCCCGACAGCCTGCTAACCCGCAAACAAATTGAAGATATGTTTTTAGGTAAAATAAAAACCTGGAACCAACTCTTCCCCGCCTCTACTTTGGGCGATTTACAGATTGTTTTCGATCATCCGCAGTCGGGCATTATCCGGTACTTAACCGATACACTAAAACTAAACGGCCTCCCCTCTAATTGTTATGCCGTATCCAGCAATGAAGCTGTGGTAAGCCATGTGGCCAAAACCAAAAATGCCATTGGCCTGATCGGGTTAAGCTGGATAGCCAACAACAACGACCCCAAAGCCAACAGTTTTTTAAACACCATCAAGGTGGTAAGCATTCAGGCAGACGAAGATTTTCTGAAACCCTACAAAGCTTACATTTTCATGAAGAAATACCCGCTTTCGCGGGAAGTGTTCATCATCAGCCGCGAAGCACGGGCCGGATTAGGAAGCGGCCTCATTGCCTATGCTGTTAGCGATAAAGGCCAATTAATTGTGCTAAAATCAGGCTTGGTGCCGGCCAAAGCACCGGTTCGGTTAGTAGAAATACAGCGAAGGCCACTGGAAACCATAACCAAAAACGTGCCCGCTAATAATTAACAAGCGAGATTGGCAAAAAAATTGTTAGATCTACCTCGAAAGTTTAGAATCAATTAAGAATTAGACAATACCTTTTCTAACAAAATGAACACGTATTTCAACCGATACTCTGATTCATTTTGGAAAATCGGCAGCCGTGTATTTTATTTAACCCCTTATTTCCATAATCCTCAGAAAAATCTATGAAAAAGTACATTCTTACATTGGGTAGTCTGGTCTTCATTCATGTTTTTTGCTTTTCACAAGAGCAAAATGCAGAAATTAAGAACGCCCAACGGTTAGTAAACCACGGCAAAATAAAAGGAGCTATTGAAGTCCTTCAAAAAGCCATCACCACCAACCCAGACGCTACCGAACTTTACTACTATTTAGGCGAAACTCAACTTTTAGCCGGAGATCAGAAGGCAGCCAGCGCCTCGTTCGACAAGGGTGCGCAGGTTGATCCCAAAGAACCGCTGAATATAGCCGGCCAAGGCCACATCCTTATTTTGTCTAAAAAAGTGGCTGAAGCCAAGCCGCTGTTAGATAAGGCATTGAGCATGGGCAAAAAAAATGTAGCCGTGCTTCAGGCCATAGCGAAAGCAAAAATGGAAGATAAAGCCACCCGCAAAGAAGCCCTTGCCTTATTAGAAAAAGCCAAAGGCATTAACCCAGACAATCCTCAAACTCACTTGTTATTGGGCGAATACTATATCCTTGAAAATAATGGCGGCTCGGCTGTAAGTTCCTTCGAACGAGCCGGGGAAACCGATTCCAAAAACGGAGCCCCCTGGTATCACGTAGGCATGGTTTACCTGCGTGCCAAGCAAGTACCGGTGGCCGAAGAAAATTTAAAAAAGGCCATTGAGGCCGACCCTGAATTTGCGCTGGCTCATAAAAAATTGGCCGAACTTTATTACCTGAAAAAAGATGGAGTAAATGCAGCCAAACACCACAAAATCTATCTTGACCTGACTGATAGCCCCGAAAAAGATGATTTGTTTCAGTATGCCTTCTTTTTGTTTATGGCCAAAGACTATGCCGATGCCAACGCTACTTTTAAACAATTGAGCAAGCAGCCCGATGTTACCCCGCAGACCCTTCGGTTTTATGCTAAGTCGCTTACCGAAGCGGGAGAACTGGCCGAAGCCCAAAAAGTATTTGAACACTATATGACTACCCGCAAAGACAGTTTAAAAGCCGTTGACTACTTGAACTACGCCAGTTTACTACAGAAACAAGGAGAAGATTCGCTGTGGGCCAATGCCCTAGAAAAAAGTGTTTTGGTAGATAACAACCAGATGAATGTGTACGAAAATTTAGTTTCTTATTATTTTAAAAAGCGCAGGTTTGCCGAGTGCGCTAAAGCATGCAAAGGGTTGATTAAAACCCGTAAATACCCTAACCCGAACGATTACTTTACCATGGGCCGTTCGTTCATCGCTTCGCGTCAATATCAGCAAGCTGACAGCGCTTTTGCCAAAGTAATTGAACTCAAACCCAACTTCTTGTCTGCTTATTCTTGGGCGGCTAAATCCAAAATTGCCCAAGACGGAGATTTTAATGATAAAAATTCCAAATACGAGTGGCTGGCCAAACCCATCTACGACAAATTGGTAGAGATGGGCGAGCCAGACAAAGCCAATAACAAAAAAGAATTATCGGAAGCCTACGAATACCAGGTAGGCTACTTCATGTCGAAGCAGGAATACCCCAAGGCCAAAGAAGTGTTAAAGAAAATTTTAGAATTGAACCCGGACGATGTGAAAGTAAAAGAAACGCTGAAAGAGTTGGAACAACCATCACCCCAACATAAACACAAAAAGAAGCCTTCATAGAAAAGTAAATGGAATTGAAAAGAGAAGGTCAGGAGAAACCCTGGCCTTTTTTGTTGTATTGCCATTTGCAATCCTTTTCCGATTTTTGCGTTAAACCAAAAAATACTGCGCATGCTTTTACAGATTGCTACCCCACCCCACGATGAGTTATCATTTATTGAACTGATACTGAAAGGCGGGGTTGTTATGATCCCCATTTTGATATTGTCGGTGGCCGCTATCTATGTGGCTGTCGAGCGTTTTCTTTACCTGCGCTCTACCCTAAGCAAAGACAATAATTTTCTATCTAAAATTACCCGGTCTCTTTCTTCCGGAAATATAGCCGATGCTAAGCGGTATGCCGAAAGCGAAAATTCTTCTACCGGCCGCATCATTTCTACCGGGTTGGATAGCATTGGTCGGCCCATGCGTGAAATTGAATCTTTGATGGAGTCGGCTACAAATATTGAAGTATCGTTAATGGAACGTAACACCGGCTACCTCGGCATCATAGCCGGCATTGCGCCCATGCTCGGCTTCATCGGAACGATTGTAGGCATCATCCATATTTTTTATAACATTTCTTTGTCTGACAATATCAGCATTGGCATCATAGCCGGAGGGTTGTATGAAAAAATGATTACGAGCGGATCGGGCCTGGCTGTAGGCATCATGGCTTATCTATGCTACCATTTATTACAACTGCGCATAGACCGGTTTACGTTGCAAATTCAGAAAGATGTGTTTGATTTTATGCGCGCCCTTCAAACCCCTTCTAAATGAAACTAAAACGCAGACATCATTTTGCGGCTGAGGTAGCCACCTCTTCGCTGAACGACATCATGTTTTTTTTACTGTTGTTTTTCTTGATTATTTCTACAGTGGCCAACCCCAACATTATTAAAGTATTGGTGCCCAAGGCCAGCGAAACCCAATCGCTGAATAAAAAAACAATTACGCTTACCGTAACCAAAGCCAAAGAATATTACATCAATAATAAACCAGTAGGAAAAGACAACTTAGAGCAAGACCTGATAGCCGCCACACGAGGGCTGGAAGAACCTACCGTAGTATTGTATATTCCACGCGATCTGGAGATACAAGACCTGGTTGATGTGCTGAAAATCGGGGTGAAGAATAAAATAAAAGTGGTGCTGGCCACGGAGCGAAAGTAATACTTCAACCTGCTAAAAGACACCGTTCCTGTAAATCTTACAGGGTAGTTAATTTTTTGTGTGCAAATCGCCAACCTTTTGGATGATTTTACGGTTTGAGGTTGTCAAACAGGCAAAATTTCAGAAAACTTTTTTTAATTCAATTAAACTTCAATGAGAACCCTTTTAACATTTTTCTTTCTTGTTACGGCAAGCGCATTCGTTTTCGCTTATCCTAACGAAGGTGTGGCTACCATCAAAATATCAGGAATTGTTATTGATTCTACCACAAACAAAGGGGTGGAGTTTGCCAACGTGGCCCTGCTTGATGCGGCCACCAAAAAACCGCTAAATGGAGAAATGTGCGATGAAACCGGAAAGTTTACACTTTCCAAAATAACACCGGGCAATTATTTGGTGTCGGTGTCTTTCATTGGGTACACCACGAAAACAGTGGCCATTCAGGTAACGGATAAACACAAAGACATCAATTTGGGAAACATCATTTTGGGGCAGTCTGTAAAAATGCTTAAAGAAGTAGAGATTGTAGCTCAAAAACCGCTGATTGAAGAGAAAGTAGATCGTATGATATACAATGCCGAAAGCGATGCCACCACCAAGGGCGGAGATGCCACCGATGTGCTCAGACGTGTGCCTCTTCTTACGGTGGATATGGATGGAAACCCTTCGTTGCGCGGAAGTTCTAACCTCAAAGTATTAATCAATAACAAACCTTCTACCATTACGGCCAGCAGCGTTTCAGACGCGCTCAAACAAATTCCTGCCGATCAGATCAAAACCGTGGAGGTAATTACTTCGCCATCCGCCAAGTACGATGCCGAAGGTTCGGCCGGTATCATTAATATTATTTTGAAGAAAAATACTCTGGAAGGACTCACCCTGAATATCAACAGCAGTGCCGGATACCGGGGCAGCAACCTGGGGTTGAATGGCGGCTTCCGAAAAGGAAAACTGGGTATTTCGCTGGGCGGATTTGGAAGATCTAGCTACAACACACCCGGAAATTTTTACAACAACCAGCGTACCTTTAAAGGAGACACCATTAACCAAAATATTCAAACTGCCGATACCCGCACCCAGAATTTATTCGGCAACTATACGTTTGGGTTAGATTATGACATTGACAAAAAAAATTCGCTTACCGGTTCTGTTCGTTTGGGTATTCGCGATGGCCACAACTACCAGGATAACCTTACCACTATTTCTTCCCGAATCGTGGGCATTAACGAAACACAAACAGCTAATCTGGTAAAAAACGTTAACCAGCTAAACTTAAGTCACTCGGTAGATGCCAGCCTTACTTACACCCACTTGTTCGATAAGCAAAACCGCGAGTTTAATTTACTTTCGATGTACAGCCAGAGCGATGGCAATAACAATTTCATTACCCAGACCACCCAGGTAAATGGCGCTAACGATCTTTCATACATTAAAAACATTAACCCCACTCAAAATTCGGAAGCGACCGTTCAGGCCGATTACCAAACTCCGCTTACCGATAATCAGTTGCTGGAGATGGGGGGTAAACAAATTATGCGCAAAGCAACCAGTAACTACAATTATTATAGTGCCGCCAGCGATGGAATTTATTCGCCTCTAAGCGGATCTTCTCTTTACCAGTCTAACTTACTGGATTATACCCAGAACATTTCGGCCGGATATTTATCCTACACTTTAAATACGATGAGCAAGTATTCATTAAAGGCAGGCGCACGTTATGAATATACCAGCATAGCTGCCAAAACGGATGCCGGTTCTATTTCCATTCCTTCGTATGCAGTATTGGTGCCCAGCATAAACCTTTCCCGGAGGCTTGACAATGGCAATATGATTAAGGCCTCGTACAACCGGAGGATTCAACGCCCGTCCATTCAAAGCCTGAACCCCAACACGGTAGCTTCCAACCCGTTCAGCATCTCCACCGGAAATCCGCAATTGAGCCCAGAATACACCAACAATTTTGAGTTGGGGTATAGCTTAAACATTAAAGCTACGTCACTCAATTTTTCAGCTTTCATGCGCAATACCGACAATGCCATACAGCAAGTGCGGGATTCGGTGCGCAACCGGCCCGGGGTAATTTTAACTTCATACCAAAACATAGGTGTGCAAAACGCCTACGGTGGCAGTGTTTTTGGTAACATCTCTTTCTCTAACAAATTTTCTTTAAGCGGAGGAACCGATATGTATTATGCCGTACTGAAAAACCCCAGCCCCAGCATTCCGGCTTATGCTGCCAGCAACAGCGGCTGGGTATTTAGCGGGCGTGCTTTTGGTAACTATACGCTTGGCAACAATTGGGGGCTTCAATTCTTTGGTTTCTTCCGCGGCACGCAGGTGCAGCTGCAGGGATACCAAACCGGTTTTCGGGTGTACAGCCTAAGCCTGCAAAAATCATTTAATGAAAAGCGGGGAAGCATTGGTTTTGGTGCCGAGAATTTTGCCTCGCCCACCCTTACCATCCGAACATCGTCTGTATCTCCGCTCTTAAATCAGCAAGGATATAACACTATACACTATTTTAACTTTAAGGTTACCTTTAACTACCGCATTGGTAAACTCACCACCAGCCAGCCGAAGAAAAAGAAATCCATTAACAATGATGATATGATGGACAGCGGGGGCGACCAGAATGACAGTGGCGGGGGTATGAACGGTGGCGGAGGTGGCGGCCAACGCAATGGTGGTGGCCAACGCAATGCGATGAGTGCATCTCCTCAGCCTAATTTGAAAATGGCCAAGGCCGATGCCAGCGCACAAATAGATGCCACCGGTTCGTGGAATTATACAGTAGAATCGCCTCAGGGCGGAGCAGGAAAAATTGTACTGACCAAGAATGGCGATAGCTATACCGGCACCATTACCAGCACACGCAACAACAATGAAACACCTTTAAAATCCGTTGAGGTAAAAGGAAATGAAGTAACCCTGACCTACGAAGTATCATTCGGTGGCAACACGATGTTGTTTACTTTAGTGGGTACCATTCAGGGCGATGAACTGAACGGCAATATGAACATTGGCCAGTTTGGTTCGTTCCCGGTAAATGCAAAACGGGAAAAATTATAACAGCGTTTAGTTCGGCCGCAAGCAAAAATCAATGGGTTTGGTTTTGTTGCTTGCGGTCTTTTTTTGTCTGTGAGGTAGAGATTCTTTTACCGAAATAGTCAATAATTCTCCGAAACGATATAGTGAGGATAGATCATCAGATGTTTTTTTCTCACTTCATCAAAAATAAGTTTGCGCAGTTCTTCTATATTTTCTTTTCGAGCTGCCGACACAAAGACTGTGTGTTCAAAACCTTGCTGGCGGTAGTAGCCTTTTAAATTTTCAAATTCAATGGGGGGTTCTTCCTGTTTAAGCTGGTCTATTTTATTGAGTACTAAAATAACCGGAATAGTGCCTGCTCCAATTTCAGCCAAGGTTTTTTTTACCACGGTAATCTGGTTATCGTGAAACGGATGCGAAACATCTACCACATGAAGGAGCAGATCGGCTTCGCGTACTTCATCTAATGTGGATTTAAACGACTCAATTAAATGATGAGGTAATTTCCGGATAAACCCTACCGTATCGGAAAGTAAAAAGGGTACGTTTCCGATCACCACCTTGCGTACGGTGGCATCTACGGTGGCAAAGAGTTTGTTTTCTGCCTTTACCTCTGCTTTGGCCAGTAAATTCATGAGGGTGCTTTTCCCTACGTTGGTATATCCTACCAGTGCCACACGTACGGTTCCCTCGCGCGATTTGCGTTGGGTTTGCCTTTGCTTATCTATTTTTTTTAGTTCTTCTTTCAGTTTGGCGATTTGGTCGCGTATTACCCTGCGGTCGGTTTCAATTTCTTTTTCACCGGCTCCCCCGCGCGTGCCCGTGCCTCCGCGCTGGCGTTCCAGGTGAGTCCACATACGCGTGAGGCGAGGCAATAAGTATTGGTTCATCGCCAACTCCACCTGTGTGCGGGCTTGGGCGGTTTGGGCGCGCATCAGAAAAATATCGAGGATAAGCAGCGAGCGATCGTAAATGCGCACCTTATATTCTTTTTCATCTGCATTAAAATGTTTTTCTAAATTTTTTAGCTGAGAGGCACTCAGGTCATCATCCACCAATACAAATTGTATTTTCTGAGCCTGTGCAAAATTTTTTATTTCATCAAGTTTGCCTTTCCCCACAAACGTGCGCACATCCGGATGAGGCAGTTTCTGGGTAAACCGGCCTGCGGCATAAATACCTATCGTTTCAGCTAAAAAAGCTAACTCGTCCAGGTGCTCTACGGTTTCTTCGGGAGATTGGCCTATCAATGCGATTAATACCGCTTTTTTGTCGTTCTTTTCCATATCCGTTTTGCAAAAGTAGTTTTCGGAAATCAATTCACACAACGGTTACTTTTTTATAGCTTTGCAGAATTGAGCAATCAGAAAAGGCATTTTTTAACAAAAAACGATGTCTTTTACTGGGTTTGCAAACATAGTTGGCACGGAACATGAAAATTGCGATTGTATTAAATACATCTTGGAATATTTACAATTTCAGGATGAATTTTGTGAAGGCATTGATGGCCGAAGGGCACGAAGTGCACACCATCGCCCCCAACGATGATTATACTCCTTATTTAGTTAGTGCCGGTTGCCACCATCACGATGTGAAGATGGACAGCCGCGGAGCCAATCCATTAAAAGACTTTCTACTGATCTTTGAACTACGGACGATATATAAAGAAGTAAGACCTGATGTTATTTTACATTATACCATCAAACCCAATGTGTACGGCACGCTGGCCGCAGCCTCATTACGTATTCCTTCCGTTAACAATGTGTGCGGGTTGGGCACTATCTTCTTAAAGAAAAATTTGGTTTCGCAAGTAGCTATTTCGTTATATCGGCTGGCCTTTCTTTTTCCAAAAAAGGTATTTTTTCAAAACCCTGATGACCTCAATCTGTTTGTCGGTAAAAAGTTAATAAAGCCTACCAAGACCGATCTTTTACCGGGATCGGGAATAGACTTAGACCGATTTTTACCCGTTGCATTTTCGCGAAACAAACCATTCACTTTTCTTTTGGTATCAAGGCTGATTACCGATAAAGGTATTCTTGAGTTTATCGAGGCCATTAAAAAACTAAAGGCCAAAGGATTGCAAGCCAAATTTCAGATTCTTGGAGCGAAAGACCCGGTGCATGCGCGCGGGATAAAACTGGAAACGATTGACGAGTGGATTCAATCCGGAACCATAGAATACCTGGGCACTACCCAAGACGTTCGTCCGTTTATTCAGCAAGCAGATTGTATCGTGTTGCCTTCTTACCGCGAGGGCACTCCGCGCACGTTGCTGGAAGCCGCCAGCAGTGCCAAGCCCATTATTACCACCGATGTGCCCGGTTGCCACCAAGTAGTGAAAAACGGATTTAACGGCTTGCTTTGTAAACTAAAAGATGCTGACGACCTGGCCCTGAAAATGGAAACCATGGCGCATTTTGATGATTTTACTCTTCAGCAGATGGGAAAAAACGGACGGCTAAAAGCCGAAACCGAATTTGACGAACGAATTGTAATTACCAAATATTTTCGTGCGATACAGCAAGCGAAGGCTTTGTAGTTCGCTTATGGTTCCGGGGCTCATCGGCAGATGTTGAAAAAATCGTAATTTCGCGCCTATCTGTTAATTCCATCATGCGAAACATATCATTATTTATTGGCTTGGTTATGAGTGCTTGTTCTTCGTATAAACAGAACATTATGTTTAAACCTACCAAGGAGCATCCGGTAGAAGCACTAAACCGGGAAGCGATGAATGTACAGCAAGATTATACTATACAGAGAAATGATTTGCTGAGGCTGGCCGTGTATTCTAACAAAGGCGAACGTTTCATTGACCCCAACCCCGATCTCTCTAACACCAACCCCACGGCTACGAAAGCCACCAAAGCAGAAGACGAAATCAATTATATGGTGGATCAATCAGGGTTGGTAAAACTTCCGCTGATCGGAGAACTAAAACTGGAGGGGCTAACCTTGCGGCAGGCAGAAGAGATAGCCCAAAAAGAATATTCAAAATTTTTTACGGAAGCTTATGTGCAATTAACTTTTGCTAATAAACGCGTCATTGTGTTGGGCGCTCCGGGCGGATTAGTCGTTCCGTTAACCAACCAAAGTGTTACGGTGGCCGAGATATTGGCCTCTGCCAAAGGAATTAATAACGAAGCCCATGCCAACCGGATTAAGCTGATCCGAAATAACCATGTGTACGCTATCGATTTTAGTACGGTGCAGGGTTTCCAGGAGGGCAACATTACGGTGCAGCCGGGCGATATTGTATATGTAGAGCCCGTGCGCAAACCCTTTACCGAAGGCCTGCGCGATAATTATGTATTAGGCTCGCTCTTGCTTTCGCTCATAACGGTATTAGTAATTTACCGAATAAAATAAAATCATGGCCGATAGAATAACTCCATCGCCCGGGCAGCCTGATGATTTCGATTTCGAAAAACTGAAGTCTGTTTTCAGAAAAAAACTAGGATGGGTTATTGCCATTCTATTGATTTGTAATCTGTCGGCTTACCTGGCCACCCGCTGGACAAAAGATTTTTTTGAATCTGATTCCGAACTAAAACTGGACGTGAAGCAGGATGCTGCTGATCTGGGCATCAATAAGATTGTGCAAGACCAAAACCTCGATATCATTTCGGGTGAAAT
Source organism: Bacteroidota bacterium (assembly GCA_018267135.1). GTDB lineage: Bacteria > Bacteroidota > Bacteroidia > Cytophagales > Cyclobacteriaceae > ELB16-189. The sequence continues at coordinate 15,227 of JAFDZA010000015.1, read as the reverse complement.
TGAACAAATCAAATCAAAACTATTTCTCAGCCGCGTTATAGACTCGCTGGATCTGAGTGTGGGGTATTTCAGTGAGGGGAATGTACTTTACAACGAGTTGTACAAAGTTTCTCCTTTTCGGGTAAAGGTGATCAAGACTTCGGAAAAAATTCAAAATACTCCCATTTATTTTTTTCCAATTAACGAAACCACGTTTGAATTCAGTTTCGGAAAAAAAGATAAAAAAACTCAGGGAAAATATGGCGAGTCCATCCATTTAGAAGAAGCTGAGTGGGTGCTGTTGAATACCGGACGGTTAAATGAAAAAAATACGAATGATTTTTACTTCATCATCAACAGCAAAACAAATTTATTAAACTACTTAACTCACAACCTGTCGGTAGAACCTCTTAATTTTAATGCGCACACCATCCGTATTTCCTTTAAAGATTATAATGCCCTCAAAGCACGCGACATCGTAAATAAAATAGATTCGCTTTACATTATTTACAGCAATGAATTGCAAAGCCTGGCCAACAAACAAAAAATAGACTGGCTTAATAAAGAATTGAATCAGGTAGAAAAACGCATGGAGGCATACGAAGACTACTTTGAGTCGTTTACACTGCAAAATAAAAGCAGTAATCTGGGTGAAGACATGAAGCGCACTATTATGCAGATCAACCGGGTGGACTCGCAGCGGTATTCGCTCAGCAAAAAAATGATAGAGGTTAATACCTTAATTGAGGGATTGGAGTCCGGAAAAAATCAATTAACCTCTTCTACTCATTACTTATTTCTGCCTGACTATCTCAATAAAAAAATGGATGCTTTGGTGCTGCTCACCAAAGAGCGAAATCGGCTTTCGTTGTCGTACAATGAAAACACTTTTGCCTTCCGGCAAAAAGAGAAAGAATTAAATCAATTAAAAGACGAAATTTTCAATAACCTGAATTTGTTAAAAGAAAATTGGTCTAAAACAGCAGCCGACTTAACCAACGCCAAACAAAAACTGGAGCGGGAGTTTAACACCATGCCCGATAAAAATACCCGGTTCACAAAAAACCAGCGCTTTTATAGTTTGTATTCCGATTTTTATTTGTCCATGATGCAATCAAAAGCCCAGTTCGAAATTGCACAAGCCGGCACCACCCCCGATTTTAAAATTTTATCTTCAGCCAGTTTTCCTTCCGCCCCCATCTGGCCGCGAAAATTAATTTTCTTAGCCATTGGTTTTGTAGCTGGCCTTGTGCTCAATTTTTTCTTTATCGGATTAGTTTACCTGCTCGACCACACCATTACCAGTTCAAAAGAAGTAGAACGGCTCATCAATGTTCCGTTGTTGGGGGTAATCCCGGCTTCCAGAAACTCTTCCGGTTCGGCTGTGCATATCCAGGAAAACCCCAAGTCTATGGTAAGCGAATCCATCCGGTCGTTGCGCACCAATCTGGATTTTTTTACATCGGGCGGCAATAAGAAAATTATCACGATCACTTCTTCTGTTTCCGGAGAAGGAAAATCGTTTTTGGCGGTTAACCTCGGTGGCGTACTGGCGCTATCGAAAAAGAAAGTAGCTTTGATTGATCTCGACATGCGAAAACTGAAGACAGCCGTTTTTGCAAAAGAAGAAGACAGCCGCCAAGGTTTAAGCACTATTTTAATTAAGAAAAATAAGTGGCAAGAATGTATTCGTTCTACCAGCATCGAAAACCTTTCTTTCCTCCCCGCAGGGCCTCATCCGCCCAATCCTTCAGAGTTATTATTGAATGGCGAATTTTCCTCCTTGATTGAAGAGATGCAGCACGAGTATGATTTTATCATTATGGATACCCCCCCGGTGGGTTTGGTTACCGATGGCATTATGGCCATGAACAAATCCGATTTTTCTATCTATGTGGTGCGGGCTAATTATTCCAAAAAAGAATATGTAAAAAATATTGAACGGATAAAATCCGTTAATAAAATAAACAATGTAGCGGTTGTACTAAATGCACTGCCCCCGGCAGGCAAAGCGTATGGCTACGGTTACTACATTGACAAGCCTGGCAAAAAAAAATAGTTTGTTGTTCTCCTTTTTTAAAAAAAATACGTTTCCGCTCTCTTTACGAGTAGACCTGCACTCGCACCTGCTGCCCGGCTTAGATGATGGGGTAGCCGATATGGATGAAGCTATCCGGGTAATCCGGCAGTTGCACGATTGGGGATATCAAAAATTCATTACCACCCCACATATTATGAGCGACACCTATCGCAACACACCCGAAATGATCCGGCAAAAACTAACCGAACTAAAAGAAGAATTGAACCGCCATCGTATGCCGGTAGAGATAGACGTAGCCGCAGAATATTATCTGGATACCTGGCTCATCAACCAAGTAGAGCAGGGATACCCGCTCATGACCTTTGGTGATTCCTATTTGCTTTTTGAAATGAACTACATTACCGAACCCTACCAACTAAACGATTTTATTTTTAAACTTATTACCCTGGGCTACAAACCGGTGCTGGCACATCCCGAACGGTATTCGTTTATGACGATGAGCAAAGCTGAAGACTTGCATTCGCGGGGAGTATTATTACAAGCCAATATCATGTCGTTTACCAACTACTACACCCGCCCGGTGCGGAAACTTGTTTCGCAAATGGTAGACCAAGGCTGGATCAATTTTTTAGGAACCGATTGCCATCATCAACGACAGTTGCCCTCTCTTTCTGAGGCTTTTCGTTCGCCATATTTTAAAAAAGCATTAAATCTGCCTCTCCTAAACTACCAACTCTAACCACATGATCGCCATTACCGGAGCCAACGGACTACTGGGAAATTTTATCGTCCGGAAATTTCTTTCTGCGGGCGAGCCCTTAATCGGCATGAAACGGCACAACAGTGATCTTACCTTGTTAAAAGAAATTTCGCACACAATAGATTGGCGCGAGGCAGACATTACCGACAGTCATTCGCTACGCGATGCCTTTCAGGGAGCCACCACGGTTATTCATGCAGCCGCTACGGTTTCCTTCGATCCGCGCGACAAAGACAAAATCATGCAGACCAACGTGGAGGGAACTCGCCACGTTGTAAACGCCTGCCTTAGTGTGGGCATTAGGCGGCTCATCTACATCAGTTCCGTGGCCGCGCTCGGAAGAAAAAAGGGAGTACTTCAACTCGATGAAACGAGCCGGTGGGAAGAGAGCGAAATAAATTCTGACTACGCACAATCTAAATACCTGGCCGAACTCGAAATTTACCGCGGGCGCGAAGAAGGATTATCCGTTGCCATCATCAGCCCTTCGGTTATTTTGGCCCCGGCAGATGTACATCAAAGCAGCGCACAACTCTTTAATTACGTACTGAACGAACGAAGATTTTATAGCGAAGCCACTCTTAATTTTGTAGATGCCCGCGATGTGGCCGAAATAGTTTGGCGGATTTACAAAGAACAACTCACAGAAAAATACATTGCCAATGCCGGAACCATTTCAATTAAAGAATTACTGAGTCAAATCGCTACCCGGTTAGGCAAGAAAGAACCAACCCTAAAAATCAACAAAAAAATTCTTTACCTGGCGGCCTGGTTGGAAGAACTGCGTTGCCGCCTTACGGGGCAGCCGATGCTCATTAGCCGCCAATCGGTAAAATCGGCACAGGAAAAATTTATTTACTCTAACCGGAAAACGATTGAGCAACTCGCATTCCGCTACACGGCATTAGAAGAAACGCTGGATTGGTGCTGTGCCTACTACCGACATTTACAATAAACAATCCAGAATAGCAACTTGCAGGTTTTTTTTATATCTCTCAATTTTGCCCTCACAAAAAAGAGAATTTTTTGTGAATTGATTTTTAATTAATTTAGGCAAACGAATTCGCACCGATGCCTCAGGGATATAGAAAACGTGAAGAAGAAGACGAGTTGATCAAACGCTACGAAGAGAGTCTCCGCAAAAACACCAGCGAATTTTATGACATCGACTCGTACGAAATTATCATTGACCATTATATGGCCAATGCCAAATTTAAAAAAGCGTTGATCGCAGTAAATGCGGCTATCAGTCTGTTCCCTTTTTCTACTGATTTGCTTTCGGTAAAAGCCCAGGTACTCTCACACCTCAAGCAATACGATGAAGCGATTGAGCTGCTTGAAACCGCCCGGCAATTGCACCCCAATGATCTGGAAATTTATTTTACCATCGGCTCCGTTCGTTCATTGCAGGGAAAACACCATGAAGCCATTGCCCTGTATGAAGAAGCTTTATTGTTTGCCGAAGAAAGCCACGATGAATTGTATTACAACATCGGGCTGGCTTACCAGAGCCTGGAAGATTACGACAAAGCCATCGCCCATTATAAAAAATCTATTGAGTTGAACCTTGCTCATGAGGGCTCGCTCTACGAATTGGCTTTTTGCCTCGATATTGTGGGGCAACTTGAAAACAGTTTAGCTTACTATAAAAAATTTATAGACGAAGACCCCTACTCTACTGCGGCCTGGTATAATTTGGGTATTATTCACAACAAGCTGGAGCAATACACAGAAGCCATCGAAGCCTACGGATACGCTTTGGCCATAGACGAGAATTTTGCTTCCGCCCGTTTTAATCTGGGCAATTCGTTTATGAACTTAGGAAAATATAACGAAGCACTGGATGAATTTAAAAAAACAATGGAACTGGAAGGCCCCAGCCCCGAAGTCTATTGCTGCCTGGGGGCAGCCTACGAAGGCCTTGAGCAATATGAGTTGGGGTTAAAATATTTTCAGAAATCAGCCAAGCTCGATCCGTTGTATGACGAAGCTCTTTTTGGAGCCGGCAACTGTCTGGAAAAACAGGAGAAATGGTATCAGGCCTTGCATTTTTTTAATAAGGCCATCAAGATTGACTGCGATAATGCCGAATACTGGAAAGCCGCGGCTCATGCCGAATACAAAATAGGAAATGCCATTTCCAGCATCAGTGCATACGAAGAAGCCGCCCACCTCGCCCCCGAAGACAAAGAGATCTGGTTGAACTGGTCCTTTATTTACTTTGAACAAGGTGAGCCTCAAAAAGCTGTAGAGGTATTGCGTCAGGGCATACACGAGCTGCCCGAAGAACCTGATTTTATGTACCGCCTGACGGCCTACTTAATTGAAGCCGGAGAATTTAAAGAAGCTCTGATCTACCTGGAGTTAGGATTAATCTTCAACTTTGAAGGACACCAGGCACTGTTCGACTTTTTTCCGAAACTCGCTACCCAAAAAGCACTTTTCAAAATCATTGATCAATATCGAAAAGAGAATCCATGAACTATCATCTTTCTAAGCTCCCCGAGCGCACGGCCAAACCCCGGCAGGCCGGCTTTACTATGGCAATGGACAAAGGCCTCAGCGTACGCGAAGCCGAAGACTTTATGAGTATTGCCTCCCCTCATGTGGATATCGTGAAACTCGGCTGGGCCACTTCGTATGTTACGCCTAACTTAAAAGAAAAAATAAAAGCATATCACGATGCCGGTGTGCCTTGCTACTTTGGCGGAACATTGTTTGAAGCCTTTGTTATTCGCAACCAGTTTGACGACTACCGCAAAGTGTTGGATGAGTACGGCCTTGGCTACGCTGAAGTATCAGACGGATCGATCGACCTGGATCACGATAAAAAACTAAATTACATTTCTCAGCTGGCCAAACAAGTAACCGTGCTGAGCGAAGTCGGTTCAAAAGATGCTGATAAAATTATTCCTCCTTACCAGTGGATAGATTTGATGCAAAAAGAACTGGATGCCGGAGCCTGGAAAGTAATAGGCGAAGCCCGTGAAGGCGGAAATGTAGGGCTGTTTCGCTCTACAGGCGAAGTGCGCTCGGGCCTGGTGCAAGAAATACTAACCAAAATTCCTTTTGAAAAAATTATTTGGGAGGCCCCGCAAAAAGCACAGCAGGTGTGGTTTATTCAACTGCTTGGTTCAAATGTAAATTTGGGCAACATTGCCCCTAACGAAGTAATCCCACTCGAAACCATACGGCTGGGGCTGCGCGGAGATACTTTTCTCCATTTTTTAGGGATAACACGCAAAAAAGACAATACGGCACCTCCGTTTCATGCTGATTAACAGCGATTTCGGTTATTGTTTAAATAATTTATTACATACTTCAAACACTCCGGCAAAGAGCCGTTAGCTTTGCTGACCTCATAAACCCCAGACGCGTTTTAACGCACCTCCTTTACACCTGAAAACATGGAAAAAAAATTTGGCTTAATCGGTTCCACTCTCAGTCATTCATTTTCAAAATCTTATTTTGATGAAAAATTTTTTCGCGAAGGTCTGCGCGACTATCACTATGAACTGTATCCTCTAAAAAGTGTTGACGATCTAAATACCTTGTTGGCTGAGAACCCCGAATTAGAAGGCTTGAATGTTACCGTTCCCTACAAAGAAAAAGTAATGAAGTTTCTTACCGACATTGACTCGGAAGCTAAAAATATCGGGGCGGTAAACGTAATCAAAATTCAAAACGGAAAACTGAAAGGATTTAATACCGACAGCGATGCCTTTTATGAAACGATTGAAAAATGGTTTCCGAAAATTGAAAATGCTCACGCCATAATTTTGGGTACCGGAGGCTCCTCCAAAGCGGTGCAGCAAGCATTAAAAAAATTGGCCGTCTCTTTTGAAGTCGTATCGAGAAAAAAAGGAAAAGCAGCCCACACGTACGAATCGTTAGCGGCCAATCCAAATGTTATTTCATCGGCACACCTGATTATTAATACTACTCCGCTGGGTATGGCGCCCAATACAAATGATTTTCCGTCTATTGATTACGACCTCATTACCCCGCATCATTATATCTATGATCTGATTTACAACCCGGCCCGTACTTTGTTTTTGCAAAAATCGGAAATGCGCGGAGCGAAAATAAAAAACGGGCTGGAGATGTTACAGATACAGGCCGAAAAAGCCTGGGCCATCTGGAACAATTAACGAATCAATATCCGTTAGTGGTTAATATTTTCATCATTAACTATTAACTTTCCTGAATGGATTTTAAACTCAGCAGTGAGTACTCGCCTACGGGCGATCAGCCGGCTGCCATTGCGCAGTTGGTAAAAGGAATTGAAGCAGGCGAGCCGCACCAAACCTTGTTAGGCGTAACCGGATCAGGAAAAACATTTACGGTTGCTAACGTCATCTCTAAAATTAACCGGCCCACCCTGGTGCTGAGCCATAATAAGACTCTGGCGGCTCAATTGTACGGAGAGTTTAAACAATTTTTTCCCGACCATGCGGTAGAGTATTTTATTTCCTACTACGATTACTACCAGCCGGAAGCATTTATTCCTTCCTCTAACCTGTATATTGAAAAAGATTTATCTATTAATGAAGAAATTGAAAAACTGAGATTGAGCGCCACCTCTTCTTTATTAACCGGGCGAAGAGATGTGCTGGTCGTGGCGTCCGTCAGCTGTATCTACGGCATAGGGAATCCCGAAGAATTTGGCAAAAACAGAATTGAACTCAGCTTAAATCAAACCGTACCTCGCAATCAATTTTTATTTTCTTTAGTTGATATTTTGTATAGCCGCACAGAAGCCGAATTTAAGCGGGGCACCTTTCGTGTAAAAGGGGATACCGTAGATGTGTATTTGGCGTATGCCGATTATGCCCTGCGGTTTTATTTTTATGGAGATGCGATTGAGTCTATTCAGGCGATTGAGCCGGTTAGTGGGAAAAGAATTTCGAATGAGCAACGGGTAACCATTTTTCCGGCTAATCTCTTTGTAACCGGAAAAGAGCAGCTTCACCAGGCGATTCGGGAAATTCAGGACGACCTGATGCTGCAAATAAATATGTTTGAACAGGAAAAAAAATACTCCGAAGCCAAACGTTTAAAAGAACGAACGGAGTTTGATTTAGAAATGATGCGCGAACTGGGCTACTGCAGCGGCATAGAAAACTACTCGCGTTATTTTGACAGACGCCAGGCCGGAGGCCGCCCGTTTTGCCTGCTCGATTATTTTCCTGACGACTACCTGATGGTGATTGACGAGAGCCATGTTACCTTGCCGCAAATACGGGCTATGTGGGGAGGCGATCGCTCGCGTAAAGTAAATCTGGTGGACTATGGTTTTCGTTTGCCCTCTGCCTTGGATAACCGCCCGCTTACGTTCAATGAATTTGAGGCCATGCTCAACCAGGTAATCTATGTAAGTGCCACCCCGGCCGAGTATGAACTCCGTAAATCGGAAGGCATTGTGGTAGAACAACTGATCCGCCCCACGGGCTTGCTCGATCCGGTCATTGATGTGCGCCCCAGTGAAAACCAAATTGATGATTTACTGGAAGAAATTGACGAGCGTGTAAAAAGAAAAGAACGGGTGTTGGTAACAACTCTTACCAAGCGGATGGCCGAAGAACTGACTAAATTTTTGGAACGGGCAGCCGTCAAGTGTCGCTACATACACAGCGAGGTGCAAACACTGGATCGCGTGGAAATTCTGCGCGAACTCAGGCTCGGTGTGTTTGATGTGCTGGTGGGCGTAAACCTGCTGCGCGAAGGCCTCGATCTGCCCGAAGTATCGTTAGTGGCCATTATGGATGCCGACAAAGAAGGCTTTTTGCGTAACCACCGCTCGCTGGTACAAACCATTGGCCGCGCGGCCCGGAATGAAAATGGCCGGGTAATTATGTATGCCGACACCGTTACCGAATCAATGCGTGTGGCCATTGACGAAACGAACCGCAGGCGCCAGGTGCAAATGGATTATAATCTGGCGCATGGCATTACTCCCCGCACGGTGTTAAAATCGAAAGACGCCATTCTCGGACAAACCAAAGTGGCTGATTCAAAAAAATCACTAAAGAAATATTATATCGAAGAAGAAGAAAAATCGTTGGCAGCAGATCCGGTTACGGCCTACATGTCGAAGGAAGAACTGATTAAGATGATGGGCCGCACCAAAAAGGCCATGGAGAAAGCAGCGAAAGAATTAGAGTTTATGGAAGCCGCCCGTCTGCGCGATGAATACTTAGCTTTGCAAAAACGAATAGAAGATAAAAAATAAGTTTATGAAATTATTTTTGGCGGCTCTTGCCATCCTTTGTTTTTCGGTCCGACTGCGGGCACAAGATTTAGTTTGGAAAAATGGTGATATCCATGTAAAGTCTTCCTTCCGGGCGTTGTCGGTAGTTACCGATCAGGTGGTCTGGGCCGGAGGCAGCCAGGGGCAGATTGGCCGCACGCTCGATGGCGGCAAGCACTGGTCGTTCGGTACTATTAAAAATTTTGAGTCGCTCGATTTCCGTTCCATTTATGCTTTTGATTCGCTGCATTGTGTGGTGGCCAATGCGGGGTCGCCTGCCTATATTTTTTCTACCACCGATGGTGGCAAAAACTGGAGAACCGTTTATCAGAACGAACACAAAGAAGCATTTATAGACGGGCTCGATTTCTGGAACGAACAAAAAGGCATAGCCTACGGAGATCCGCTATCCGGCAAAATGTTGCTGATCGCCACCACCGATGGCGGCAGCACCTGGCAAGAATTGCCCGAGAGCCAACGGCCGGAATTAAAACCGGGCGAAGCATCTTTTGCTGCCAGCGGCACCGGGCTTCGGTGTTACGATAAAAAGAAAATCAGGATTACCACGGGCGGAAAGGTGTCGCGCCTGTGGACATCAAAAGACGCGGGAGCCTCGTGGAGTGTTTCCGATTTACCCATTTTACAAAATGTGGAAACCGGAGGTGCTTTCTCGGCTGTTTTCTGGGGAAAAAAGGGAGCCGTAGTGGGAGGCGATTTTAAAAACGATGAACAAACCGGCAAGCATGTATTTAGTACCGAAGACAACGGCAAAACATGGGTGCTGCCATTACGCCCCACCCGCGGGCTGCGCGAGTGTGTGGAGTTTTTAGGAAACGATAACCTGATTGCCATCGGCCCGGCCGGGTGCGATGTTTCGAACGATGGCGGGTTTAACTGGTATGCCCTATCGGATGAAAAAAGTTTTCATGTCGTGCGCAAAGCACGCAACGGCTCGCTGGTGGTAGCGGCCGGCAACGGAAAAATAGCTTTGATTACCCCTAAAATAAAATAGCCATCGTATCTTTGATTGTATAATTGACCGACATGAATAAATTTTTTGTTTATCTTCTTTTCCTTCTGGCGGCCTCTGCCGCCCAGGCACAAAGTATGCACGATTTAATGATAGGCGGTGGATTGGATTTATTGAAAACCGACAACCGCGCATTGCTGAAGAAAGCACAGATTGGATTGGAGGCCAATTACTTTGTGGTGCGTCATTTTTCGGTGGGTGTAGGGGGCGAGATCTGGACCACGGGGCAGAAGAGTTCGTTTGTAATGGGTGCCCGCTGGTATGCCAACGACAAAGTTTTTTTACGCTTTCGCGGATTGATAGGTGCCAATGATGCTTCGCTTGGTCTTGGTTTTGCGCACCCCCTTACTAAAGATGTGCGGCTGGAAGGGCTGGGCGATTATTATTTTGGAGGCGGGGCTTTTGCCTTGCGCATGGGCATAGGCTATATTTTGCGGTAGGTATTAACCGGTTCGCAGCGAGCATAAAACGACAAGTAAAAAAATGACGAACAGACATCGGGGAAAAGAAGTGTTGAAATAGATAAATCCATTCATTTCGTGATCCTATCTTTCAAGCCTGCGGTTTAAAAATGAAATTAAAATAAATATGGTAACCCATTTCAAAATTCAATACCAAGCAACAATTCATGCGCCCCTCGAAAAAGTTTGGGAGGCCTTGACCAACCCGGAAATTTTAAAACAATATTTTTTCGGAACCGAGATGATAACCGATTGGAAAGTGGGAAACCCTATTCTATTCCAAGGCGTATGGGAAGGGAAGCCTTACCAAGACAAGGGCGAAGTGCTGGAATACGAACACAACAAAAAACTTTCATACTCCTATTTAAGCAGTTGGAGCGGGAAAGAAGATTTGCCCGAAAATTATTTATGGGTTTATTATGAGGTAACCTCCCGCGGAACAACCACCGAATTAACCATACGCCAAAGCAACTATAACGAAGAGCAAGCCAAACATTCTGAAGGAAATTGGGCTGCGCTGGTGGCCAACATGAGAAAAACGATCGAGTTGTAAAAGACCTGCGCTCACCCTAACCACCTAAATAAAAAAACAATGAGCAAAATAATTTTTGACAGCGGCCTTTCGCTCGATGGCTTTTTTGCAGGCGACAACCGAGGCCCCGATAACCCTATGGGGGGCGTTTCAGGAAAAATACACCAGTGGATGTTTAAACAAAAAGCGTTTTGGAAACACATTAAAATGGAAGGTGGTGAGGAGTACGGTGCCGACAGTAAATTAATTGACGATGTGTTTGCCCGAACAGGCGCTTACATTATGGGAAAACGAATGTTTGAAGAAGGCGAAGCTGTATGGGCCGAAGACTTATACGAAGCCGATGTGTATGTACTAACACACGAAAAACGGAAACCCTGGATCCAAAAAGGAACAACCACTTTCTATTTCATCCAAGACGGAATTGAAAGCGCCTTGGAGAAAGCAAAGAAATCAGCAAATGGAAAAGACATACGAATACAAGGCGGGGCCAACACCATTCAGCAATTTCTGAATGCCGGGCTGATAGACGAATTTTTCATCCACATCGCTCCCGTTTTTTTAGGAAGCGGTATCCGCCTGTTTGAGGGCTTGGATAAAGATAAATATGTGCTACAAATAGCAGAAGTAATACCCGCCCGCCAGACAACCCATATACGATACAAACTAACACGGAAATAAAAACAACTTTGGCTACCCAAAATACTTTTTGCATCGGATGCCGCAATAGTTCGGTTGGCTCTAAATAATACAATAGAAAACTAATGGTATGATTAACGAAGGCTAACGCATTGGCCAGCATTTGTACCCCCTCCGGGCAGATGTGGCTTCTCTAATGCATCAACTGTTTTTTTATGAAACAGCTTATTCTTAAGCCGGACAAAGTCGGTCTATCTAATGGCAAACAGAACTAAAACAAAGAGGCTGGCAACGAAAAAACTTCGCCCAGCCTCTCCATTTATTTACAACTATTTTTACCGAGCCGCAAACCGTTTGGCCACTTCATTCCAGTTTACCACATTCCAAAAGGCCGCACAGTAATCGGGCCTGCGGTTTTGGTAATGCAGGTAGTAGGCGTGCTCCCACACATCTAATCCTAAAAGAGGGGCACCTTTTACTTCGGCCACATCCATTAGTGGGTTATCCTGGTTAGGAGTAGAAGTAACCGCCAGTTTGCCATCAGCCGTTTTTACCAGCCAAGCCCAGCCCGAGCCAAAGCGGCCGGTGGCGGCTGCATTAAACTTGGTTTTAAATTCATCCAACGTGCCAAAGGCAGCATTGATGGCATCTGCCAGTGCACCTGCAGGTGCTCCGCCTGCCTGCGGGCCCATGATCGTCCAGAACAAACTATGGTTATAATGTCCGCCTCCGTTGTTGCGCACCGCGGCCGGGTATTTAGAAATGTGTTGGCAAATTTCTTCAATGCTCAGATGTTCTTCGGGCTTGCCGGCAACGGCATTGTTAAGGTTGGTTACATACGCATTGTGATGTTTGCCATGGTGTATCTCCATCGTGCGTGCATCAATGTGTGGCTCCAGTGCATTAAATGCATACGGAAGCGCGGGAAGGGTAAAGGCCATACAAATTTTGGTTTATAATTTTAAATGAGTGATTTTTATTTTTCTACAATCAAATATACCAACAAATTTTTTGTACGAAAGTTCATATCCTTCTGGCGGCATGCCGGTGTGTTCGTTCTGGGGGTTGTACGCGCCAGGTTCGTCTTACTCCCGCTTCGGGCTTTCTGCATTCCTTGCCAAAATTTTTAATTAAATTTAATACGTTATGGCATCCGGTCTATCGCTCCCCACTATCGAAGTGAAAAGAATTTTTCACCGTAACCAAGATTGTCTGGCTTTCTATTTTAAGTACAATAAAGAATTGATCGAATGCATAAAAAAAATTTCGCACGTTACATTTTCCAAAACCCATCAATGCTGGTATGCCCCCATGCGCCCGCACCTGCTGGCCGAAATTACTGGAGCTGTGCACGGCCGGGCTATGGTTCATGATACCGAACAGAAAGAGATCGAAAAACAAAATAACAAACCTCCCAGTGTACCACTGGCGGCCGAAGAAGAAGCCCGCACGATACTACGGCTAATGGAACAAAAAATGCACCTGAAGGGCTACTCTCCGTCTACGGCTAAAACCTACCTTGATCAGTTTAAACGTTTTTTGCTTTTTTACCGGCAGCATCGGCCCAGCGAATTATCAGAAGCGGAGATACGAAACTACCTGCTCTACCTGGTAGAAAAAAAGAAGGTAAGCCGCTCGGCTCAGAATCAGGCTATTAATGCCATTAAGTTTTTTTATGAAGTGGTGCTGAAGCAAGAACGCAAAGTATATTATCTGGAGCGCCCGATGAGGGAATTTCGGTTGCCGTCTGTATTAAGCCAGGAGGAGGTGCTGTCTCTTTTTAAAGTAACTCAAAATCTGAAACACAAGACCATGCTGATGCTGATTTATTCGGCCGGGCTGAGGCGAGGCGAGATGTTGCGCCTGCGTGTGGGAGATATTGATTTTAACCGGGGCACGGTGTTGGTAAAAGCGAGCAAAGGTCGCAAAGACAGGCAGAGCATACTGGCCCAGATGCTGGTACCTTACTTAAAAAAATACCTGAGCGAATACAAACCTGCCTACTGGTTATTTGAAGGCGAAAAGGGTGGGCAGTATAGCGAGCGCAGCATACAGCAAGTGCTTGTGGCGGCCAAGAAAAAAGCGGGGATTAAGAAAGAAGCCACACTGCACACCCTGCGGCACTCGTTTGCCACGCACTTGCTGGAAAGCGGTACATCTACCCGGTACATACAGGTGCTGCTGGGGCACGAGTCATCTAAAACCACTGAAATTTATACGCACGTTAGCCGTTTTGCATTAGACAAAATCAGAAGCCCGCTAGACGACCTGGCGGGCACCAAGTTTTTAAAAAACAAGGGTGGCGAATAGGGTATTGCCTAAAAAATATATCTTTCGATTTTAAGGTTTGAATGAGGTTTCTAGGTATATTGTGTCATTAAAAACGAAAATATATATACACGCAATATGCGCCAGCACAGACGTTGTACGCAAGCCGCGCGGACAATTTGGACTTCTAACAAAAAACGACAATGACACCATTACAACAAATTGACTTTGTATTTTTCTATATCAGAGAGAAAATAAGTATCGGTGGACATTGGGGTTATTTTAATATATGGACTCATGTTCAAAAGACTCCTGAGACAAAGATTAATCAGACTTTATTTGACGAGATAATTTTAAAATTAAAAGAAGACGGACTTCTGACTGAAATAAATAATCTTGGTAGCCAACCGACATATCATGTAACGTTCAAAGGACTAACATTTAACGGTTATGTCTCCGAACAACAGACACTCCAAATGGAAAGGGAGAGACTGAGAATCTTGGACGAGAAGACCTTAAAGCTAACAAGTTGGACAACTCGTCTGACGTGGATAATTGCGATTGGGACTTTTGTTGCAGCGATTTACTATCTACTTGAGATTTTGAATCATTGGATTTGCATTTACCTATGAAAATAGATTTGAGTAAGCGCGGCCAGCGTACAACACCGTGTTTAAGCCAGCTTGAGGTGATGTGTAGTATTTTCATTTTAGTTTATTAATTTAGTTTTTGTAACGTAGGACAACACGGCTTCGCAATACCCAAGCCGTCTTAAACACAAAACGTTGTGTGCTATTAACTTTGGACAGATTGGATTTCAAAAAATTAACGACTGAGAATAATGGACTTTAAAACATTAGACGAAGGACCAGCAGAAATAACCGAACTGACAGTAAAAGCTTTTCAAGAAGAAATACCAGATTTAATAGGACTGTTACCTCCTGACAATGAACCTAACCTTTGACGACTTTCAGCTATGAGTTTCCATACATTATTTTTAAAAAGTTCGTGATAGTTAACAGCACACAACAGTAGGTTTGTGCCATTGGCTGGTTTAGAGTTAATTTTAGTTTTCTTTTTCATATTTAATTTTATTCACGGTGGATAATTTAGTTTTCAAATGCCGCCAACATCACAAACCCAAACGTTAGCGGTCATTGTAAATGTACAAGCATTAAACGCCCGACAAAAAAACTAACACTTCGTTGGTCTTGTTAATTATTTTTCGCAACTCGACATTGACGTCTTAAACTTTGTTTATATTTGT